>NZ_JASTWJ010000001.1:9443290-10171054 GCF_030499515.1 Streptomyces sp. DT2A-34
GCCAGCACTCGCGTCGCGTTGGTGATCTCGTCCTCCAAGGTCGTTCGACGGTACCCCTGCACCACGGCCCGGGTGTCGCTGAGGGCGTCCGCCGCCAGCCGCCGTATCTCCTTCAACTCCGCGGCGGCGCGCGCCGGATCCAGCTCGACCAGCCGTGCCGCCAACTCCCCCTTCAGCGCGATCACTTGGAGGTGATGGCCCTGGATGTCATGCAGGTCGGCCGCGAACCGCAGCCGCTCCTCCTTGACCGCCAGCTGCGCCTCCAGCCGCCGCGCCTCGTCCAGTCGCCGTGCCGTGTCCCAGGCCCACAGCGGGCCGAGCGTCACCCAGGCCGTGAAGGCGACCAGCCCGGCCGGGAACAGCGCGGCGTACGCCAACTCCCCGTCCCCCTCGACCAGGCTCACGACGCCCCCGGGCAGCGGCGCGAGGGCCACGGCGCCCGCGATCAGCAGTCGCCTGCGATGCGGCGGGAGATAGGTCGCGAGGATCGCCACCACGAGGGCGGGCGCGACCGGCCACAGCCCGTAGTCGCGCAGGGCGAGGGGCAGTGCCGCCAGCACGACTCCGGCCCCCGCGGCGGCGATCAGCAGGCCCGTGGGCGGTCGGCCGGGGTGTGTGCCGGTCACCGGCAGGAGCGCGAGCCGCCGGCTCAGCAGGACGACGCTCGCCCACACCTCGACCGTCAGCGCGGCGGCGGCCGGAACGCGGGCCCACAGCGGGACGTCGCCGTCGAGGACCCACTCGCCGACGAAGACGGCCAGGACACCCGCGGTCATGCCCGGCACGGTCCACCACATGTAGCGACGCAGGCTCGTCAGTCCCGCCGCCCCGCGCTCGATCGACCCGTCCCCCACCCGCCCATTGTGGCCCAGGACGCATGACAAATGTCATGCGCGGACGTGACAACTCCACGCCCGCGCAGGGGGATTCGGCACTACTGGCGGCCTTCGCCCAGGCCCAGCCTGGAGGGGTCGGCGGATACCCCGCCCCCGTACCCGAGGAGAGCCGCCATGCAGGCACACCACACTCACGCGACGGCGGACCGCCCGCAACCGGCCGCCGTGCTCAAGCGGCGCTGGCCCACGGCCCTGGCCGTAGCGGTCGTCACCCTCAACGTGAGCGCATCCGGCTCCGAGGACGTCGCCGACGCCGTCGGCGGCTTCGGGGAGACCCTGCCGCTGCTGCCGCTGATCTACCTGGTCGTACATCAGATCGGAAAGCCGCGGGCCACCTGGCCGGTGCTCGGGGCCGCACTGGTGGTCGGGTTCGCCCTCCCGTTGCAGGACGTGGTCGCCCCGTCGACGGTCCTCGTCACCCTGGCCCTGGTCCTCCTGGCCTGGGGAGCCGTCCGGGGGACACCGCACGGGCGGGCCACGCTCGGGGTGCAGACCGTGGGCGCGCTCGTCTTCTGCGGGCTCGCGCTGGCCGGGCTGGCGGTCGATCCGGACCTGGGCCGCTATCTGGTGGCGGCCGGCTGGTTCTTCCACGGCGTGTGGGACTTCGTGCACCTGAGGCTCGACAAGGTCGTCTCCCGTACGTTCGCCGAATGGTGCGGTGTCATCGACGTACTCGTCGCCGTCCAACTGCTCTTTCTGGTCTAGCCGGCACGAAGAACGGCCGAGAAGCGCCGGGGCGGGGCCCGTAACCGGGCTCCGCCCCGTACGTTGCCCCCAGTGGTCTCTCCTGTCCGACCGCCAACTCCGCGCACTGGGAGCCCCCTTGGACACCGAAGACGCCGCCGGCGCCCTCCGCTTCGGCCCGCTCTCCCGCCGCAGATTCCTCCAGGCCACCGCGACGGCCACCGTGACCACCACGGCGCTCGCCACGGCCGACACCCCGCTCGCGGCCGCCGCCTCCGATACGACCACCACCCTCTCCTTCACCGCCGCCACCGGCGGTTCCGCGACCCTCGCCCCGTCCGGTGACCGGCTGGTCGCCGAGGTCCAGAACGTCCTGTGGTCCATCCCCCGCAACGGCGGCACCGCCGTCCCGCTCACCCCGCCCGGCCTCGAACCCACCCGCCCGCAGTTCTCCCTCGACGGCAGCCGTCTCGTCGTGTGCGCCTACCGCGGCGGCGGCTTCCACCTCTGGACGCTGCGGCCCGACGGCACCGGCCTGCGGCAGCTCACCGACGGACCGTGGGACGACCGGGGCCCGGCCTGGTCGCCGGACGGCACGCGGATCGCGTTCGCCTCCGAGCGCGGCGGCGACACCGTGACCGGCGCCCCGTACCGCATCTGGGTCGTGGACGTGCGCACCGGCACGCCGACCCGGCTCACCGGGCGCCCCGGGCAGCAGGGTCCCGGGCAGGACGGCCGCTGGGAGGACTTCGACCCGGCGTGGTCGCCCGACGGGCAGCGGGTGCTTTTCGTGCGGGCCGCCGTCACCGCGACGGGCACGCTCCACGCGACCACCCTCGCGTCGGTGGCGGCCGACGGCTCGGGCCCGGTCACCACCGAGCACACCGACGACTCCGGCGCCCAGCTCATGACCCCCGCCGTCTCGCCCACCGGCCGCCTGGCCCACCTGCGCACCACGGCCTCACCCGCGGCCTCCTGCACCCTCGTGGTGGACGGGACACCGATCGCCGTAGCGGGCGACGTCCTCCCCGCCCCGCCCCGCTGGGCGGACGCCGAGCGGCTGCTCCTCACCGTCGACGGACACTTCCGCCTGCTCGCCCCGGACGCGCCGGACAGCGCCGAGGAGATCCCGTTCACGGCCACGCTGCCCGTGCACCGCCCTCACTACCGGGGGAAGGCATACGACTTCGACGGCGCCGGCCCCCGCCCCGTCCGCGCGCTGCACCTGCCCGCCCTGTCACCGGACGGCCGCAGCGTCGCCTTCGCCGCGCTCAACGCGCTGTGGACCGCCGGCACGACAGGGGGCCGCACACCCCGCAAGGTCCTGCAAGTCCCCTCCACCCGCTATGTGTCGGCCCCCACCTGGACGCCCGACGGTACGGCGCTGGTGTACGCCGACGACCGCGCCGGACTGTTCGCCGTACGACGCCGTGACCTCGGCTCCGGAGAGGAGACCGTGCTCGCCGAGGGAGGCCGGGTCTTCCCCGCCCTGTCGCCCGACGGGACACGGCTGGCCTGCCTCGACATGTCCGGCAACCTCGTGGTGCGCGACCTGCCCGACGGCGCCGAACGCGTCCTCGCCGCACCGCTCGGCGCGGGCGGGCTGCCCGGCCGCCCCAGCTGGTCGCCCGACGGCCGGTACGTGGCGCTGTGCGACCGCAACCGCCTCAACCAGCGCTTCCGTGAGGGCTACAACCTCATCCGGGTCGTGGACACGACCACCAGGTCCGCCACCCTGCACGCGCTCGCCCCCCACACCTCCCTCTCCGACCGCTACGACTCCGGCCCCGTCTGGTCCCCGGACGGCCGCTGGATGGCCGTGATCGCCGAGTCGGCGCTGTGGCTGCTGCCCGTGCGGGCCGACGGCACCCCGGACGGCGAGCCCCGCCGGCTCACCACCGAACCCGCCGACCACCCCTCCTGGTCCGCCGACGCCCGCACCCTGCTCTACCTCTCCGCGGGCACCCTGCGCCTGCTCGACCTCGGCAGCGGCCGGACCCGTTCCGTCCGCGTCCCGTTGGACTACCGCAGACCGCGCCCGGCCGACACGGTCGTGCACGCGGGCCGCCTCTGGGACGGCACCGGGCCGGACGTCCGCGAGAACATCGACGTCGTGATCCGCGAGGGCCGGATCGCGGAGGTCTCCCCGCACCGCACCGGCCGCCCGGCCGCACGCCGCGTCGACGCGAGCGACCGCACCGTGATCCCGGGCCTGTGGGACGCGCACACCCACCCCTGGCAGACCACGTACGGCGGCCGCCAGACCGCGCTCCAACTCGCGTACGGCATCACGACGGCCGTCTCGCTGGGCGGCTTCGCCTACGAGCAGGCCCGCATCCGGGAGGCGGTCGCCGCCGGCGTGCTCGCCGGACCCCGGCTGCTGACCACCGGCGAACTCCTCGACGGGGCGCGGGTCGCGTACAGCATGGGCCGCGCCCACCGCACCCGCGAGGGCCTGCACCGCTCGCTGGCGCGCGGGGCCGCGCTGGACTGGGACTTCGTGAAGACGTACGTAAGGGCCCCGGGCTGGGTGATGAAGGAGGCCGCGGACTTCGGGCATCAGCGGCTCGGGGTACGCAGCGGCAGCCATCTGTGCAGCCCGGGTGTGCAGCTGGGCCAGGACCTGACGACCCATCTGCAGGCCACGCAGCGGCTGGAGTTCGGGCACGCCACGTCCGCGACGGGGCGGGCGTACCAGGACGTCGAGGAGATCTACACCGTCACCGACTTCCACCTCGTCGCCACGCCGTTCACGGCACTGGCCCTCCTCGGCGGCGACCCCGCGCTCGCGGACGATCCTCGGGTCACCGCGCTCATGCCGCCGTGGGACACCGCGCTCGTACGCCGGCAGGCCGGGCAGCCGCCCACCGACGCCCAACTGGCCACGCTGGGAAGGGAGATGGATGTCTACCGGCGGATCCTCGCGGGCGGCGGCCTGGTCGCGCTCGGCACCGACCAGCCGATCGTCCCCGTCGGGCTGCATCTGCACCTGGCCCTGCGCGCCCTGCACCGCGCCGGCCTGTCCCCGGCCGAGGCACTGCGCACCGCCACGCTGCTGCCCGCGCGCGTCTTCGGTGCCGACGCCGACCTGGGCACAGTGGAGGAGGGCAAGCTCGCCGACCTCACGATCGTGGACGGGGACCCGTTCACCGACTTCGCCACCCTGATCCGCACGGCGGCGGTCCTGCGCGGCGGCGTCCTCTTCGAACAGGCGGATCTGGTCGGCGCCTTCGACAGCGCCGCGGAGCGAAATGTGGAGGAGGAGTGGCTGGAGGTGAGCCACCGTATGCGCCGCGAGGGGTGCTGTGACCTCTGAGCGGGTCATGGCTCACACACACTTCCTGCCACATCTGCGCAGGAGCATCACTCGGGCTGCACACAGCCTGTCCAAAGCGCCGTTAGCGTTCTGGCCGTTCGGTACCGCGTGCTAACGGAAAGACCGCAGATGGACTACTGCTCCTCGTGCCGGCGGCATCTCAACGGGGCCCTGGTGTGCCCCGGGTGCGGTGCCTACGCCCCGGACATCGCTCCCTCCGCGGTCGGGGGGCCCACCGTGTCGGCCCTGCCGGGTGCGGCGGCGACCGGAACGTCGGCGTGGGAGGCCCCCGCCGACGACACCTGGTACGACGGCTATTTCCGTGAGGAGGCCGCGCCGGCGGCCGGCCTGGACGAGACGGCGGCGCCCCTCGCCCCGGCCGCCGACGTGGAGGGCGTCCCCGCCGCCCCGCAGGGCCGGGCGGCGCGGCGTCGCCAGCGGGCCCGCTGGAAGAAGAACCAGCGCCGGGCCGTGGTCGCGACCGCCGTAGCGCTGGTCGGCGGCGGTCTGACCGTCTCGGCGATGGACCGGGGGTCCGGGGACAAGGCCCAGGCGGCCACCGCGCCGGAGAATCCGCAGACGGCGGCCGCGGAGCAGCAGGTCTCGGAGCTCACCCGTCCGGCGTCCACGTCGCAGGACACGCACCGGTCCCCGCGCACGGCCACCACCCCTCCTTCACATCTGACTCCGACCAACGCCTCGCGTCCGCAGTCGGTGCCCGACCAGCGCACCGCGCCCCAGGTCACCCGACCGGACGCCGCCGCGACTCCCACTGCGGCGGCCACGTCGGCCCCGCAGCCGCAGGCCGTCACACCGGTGTCCGGGGGAACCGACTCCGGTGACAGCGGCGGTACGACGGCCGAACAGCAGCAGACCCCGGCCCCCTCGGCGACCGAAGGCTCGAACACCGGCTCCGGCACCGGCTCGGACACCGGAACGTCCACGTCACCGACGAGCCCCGCACCGGAGGAGACCTCACCGGCGCAGCTCTGCGTGCTCAACCTCGTATGCCTCTGACCACGCGGGGGAACTGACCTGAACTGACCTGACCTGACCTGACCGCCGGAGTGCACGCCGCCTGAGATCGTCGTCACCCTCCCGCATCCCCGCACAACGTCGTGGATGCGGTCATGCTGGAAGAAGCCGGATGCCAGACCCTGGCAGCGCACGGCACCAGCAGAGCGGGACGTCGCCCTCAGGAAGGAACAGTCCATGGTCGAGCAGGACGAGCGCTTCGATGTCGTGGTCCTCGGAGCGGGCCCCGGCGGCTATGTCGCCGCCATCCGCGCCGCCCAGCTGGGCAAGCGGGTGGCGGTCGTGGAGGAGAAGTACTGGGGCGGCGTCTGTCTGAACGTGGGCTGCATCCCCAGCAAGGCACTGCTGCGCAACGCCGAGCTGGCGCACATCTTCACGCGTGAGGCGAAGACCTTCGGTATCAAGGTGGACGGCCAGGTCACCTTCGACTTCGGCGAGGCGTTCCGCCGCAGCCGCAAGGTGGCCGACGGCCGCGTCAAGGGCGTCCACTTCCTGATGAAGAAGAACAAGATCACCGAGATCGAGGGCCGCGGCACCTTCCTCGACCCGCACACCCTCCAGGTGGCCGACTACGACGGCGACACCCGCACCATCGGCTTCGACCACTGCATCATCGCCACCGGCGCCACCCCGAAACTGCTCCCCGGCACCCGCCGCAGCGCACGCGTGGTGACGTTCGAGGAGCAGATCCTCGCCGAGGAGCTGCCGCGCTCGATCGTCATCGCGGGCGCCGGCGCGATCGGCGTCGAGTTCGCCTACGTACTCCACAACTACGGCGTGAAGGTCACCATCGTCGAGTTCCTGGACCGGATGGCCCCACTGGAGGACGCCGAAGTCTCCGCCGAACTCGCCAAGCAGTACCGCCGGTTGGGCATCGACGTGCTGACCTCCACCCGGGTCGACGCCGTCGACGAGTCCGGCGAACAGGTGCGCGTCACCGTCACCGGCAAGGACGGCACCCAGCAGGTCCTGGAGGCCGACAAGGTGCTCCAGGCCATCGGCTTCCAGCCGAACATCGAGGGCTACGGCCTGGACAAGACCGGCGTGACCATGACCGAGCGCGGCGCGATCGACGTCGACGGCCGCTGCCGTACGTCCGTCCCGCACATCTTCGCCATCGGCGACGTGACGGCGAAGCTGATGCTCGCGCACGCGGCCGAGGCGATGGGCGTCATCGCCGCCGAGACCATCGCGGACGCCGAGACGATGGAGCTGGACTATGTGATGATCCCGCGCGCCACCTACTGCCAGCCGCAGATCGCCAGCTTCGGCTACACCGAGGCACAGGCCCGCGAACTGGGCTACGACGTCAAGGTGGCCAAGTTCCCCTTCACCGCGAACGGCAAGTCGCACGGCCTCGGCGACCCGACCGGCTTCGTGAAGCTGATCAGCGACGACACCCACGGCGAACTCATCGGCGCCCACCTCATCGGCCCGGACGTCACCGAACTGCTGCCCGAACTGACCCTGGCCCAGCAGTGGGACCTGACCGTCCACGAGATCGCCCGCAACGTCCACGCCCACCCCACCCTCGGAGAGGCGGTCAAGGAAGCGGTGCACGGACTCGCCGGACACATGATCAACTTCTGACCGTTCAGCCGTCGAGCCACCAGCGGGCCGCCGCCCAGGCGAACACGTAGCCCAGGCTGTTGACCGCCCAGTGCAGGGCCATCGGTGCCAGCAGGCTGCCGGAGCGGCGGCGCAGCTCGCACAGCACGACCCCGGCCACGGCCGTGGCGGCGATCGCCACGGCCACGGTCGGCGCCACGCCGGCCGGGCCGTCGCCGAAGACGGAGCCGACCGCGGCGTTGGAGCGGTTGATGCCGCGGGACGGCATCAGATGCCAGAACCCGAACAGCAGCGACGACACGCCGGTGGCCCAGGCCGTGCCGCGCCGCCGCCTGATCATGGCCCACAGCACGCCACGGAAGGCCGTCTCCTCCAGCAGCACGGTCCCGAACGGCACCCGCACCAGGGCAACCCACAGCAGCCGCCCCACGGACAGGTCCGCAGCCCTGGCGTCCCGGAACGCCTCGCGCCCGGCCGGCACGGCAAGGAGCAGCAGCAGGACGAGCAGGACGACCCCCGCCAGGACGGGGGCCCACCGCAGTCCCCGGCGCAGCGCCGCCGAGTCGAGCCCCAGTTCGGCCGGGGTGAGACCGTCCCAGCGGGCGATCAGCAGCAGGACCGCCGTCGCGGCCACGCAGACGACCACGTACAGCGCGGGACTCCGCGCGAGCCAGTTGTTCAGCAGGTTCGCGACGGCGAGAACGGCGACAGCACAGACGATCGGCATCCGGGTTCCAGCATCCCCCGCCGCACGGCCGGCCCGCACCTGTGGCGCCAGGGCCCCCGGTTGAGCATCCTCGGTGGTACCGCATCCCCAGGGAGGCACGATCCCCATGCCGGCCAAGAACCTCACCGTCAACCGCGCCGCTCTCGGCCATCGCCTCGCCTACGCCCTGCGCCACCCCGACCGCGTGCCCCGCCATCTGGCCCGCACCGCCCGGGACATGTGGCTGCGCCGCCGCCATCCGGACCACGTCTCCTACTACCGTGCCGTGATGCGCTCCGACACCCGGGCCGACCCGGACGCGGCGGTCGGCAGCCAGAGCCGTGAGCGGTGGCTGGCGCTCGGGGCGATGCAGTTCGACTACCTGCTCGGCCACGGGCTGCGCCCCGAGCACCGGATGCTGGAGATCGGTTGCGGCAACCTGCGCGGAGGCTGGCGGTTCATCCGGCACCTCGAACCCGGTCACTACTACGGCATCGACATCTCGCCCGACATCCTCTTCGCCGCACAGGACACCGTCGTGGAGATGGGCCTGCAGCAGCGCCTCCCCACGCTGACCCCGGTGCGCGACCTGACACTGCGGTTCCTGCCCGACGCCCACTTCGACCTGGTGCACGCGCACAGCGTCTTCTCGCACTCTCCGCTGACGGTCATCGAGGAGTGCCTGGCCAACGTCGGCCGGGTCCTGGCCCCCGGCGGCTGGTTCGACTTCACCTTCGACCGCACCGAGGGCGAGGAGCACCACGTCCTGCGGGAGGACTTCTACTACCGCACCGAGACCCTCGTGGCGCTGGCGCAGAAGCACGGCCTGCGAGCCCGCTTCATGGCGGACTGGGAGGAGCTCCCGCACGGCCAGTCCAAGATCCGGGTCACCCACGCGGCGTAAACCGATGCCCCGTCAGCAGTCCTCCGGCTCCGGCAAGTAGGTCATCTGTCCCGGACCCTTGACTCGTCACGCGCCAGTCGCCATCCTCGTCGCACATCTTGCGAGGTCATGACAAGCCGACCCCGCCATCCCGCCGACCGAGGGACGTGGGCTGTGACCAGTGCCGGACGCCCGTACCGCAGACGCAAGAACGTCACCGTTGTGTCGCTCCTCCTGCTCGTGCTGTCCCTCACGCTCGGACCCACACCGAGTTCGGCGGCCGGCGCCGACTGGTGGGAGCCGACCGCACGGCCCACCCCGGACTCCCGGATCAACGTCACCGGGGAGCCCTTCACCGGCACCAACGCCCAGGGCGAGGTACGCGGCTTCGTCGACGCGCACAACCACCTGATGTCCAACGAGGCCTTCGGCGGGCGGCTCATCTGCGGCAAGACGTTCTCCGAGGCCGGCATCGCCGACGCCCTCAAGGACTGCCCCGAGCACTACCCCGACGGCTCGCTCGCCATCTTCGACTTCATCACCAACGGCGGCGACGGCAGGCACGACCCGGTCGGCTGGCCCACCTTCAAGGACTGGCCCGCGCACGACTCGCTCACCCACCAGCAGAACTACTACGCCTGGGTGGAGCGGGCCTGGCGCGGCGGTCAGCGCGTGCTGGTCAACGACCTGGTCACCAACGGCGTGATCTGCTCCGTGTACTTCTTCAAGGACCGCAGCTGCGACGAGATGACGTCCATCCGGCTCCAGGCCAAGCTGACGTACGACCTGCAGGCCTACATCGACAAGATCTACGGCGGCACCGGCAAGGGCTGGTTCCGCATCGTCACCGACAGCGCGCAGGCCCGCGAGGTCATCGAGCAGGGCAAGCTGGCGGTCATCCTCGGCGTCGAGACCTCCGAGCCCTTCGGCTGCAAGCAGGTCCTCGACATCCCGCAGTGCGGCAGGGAGGACATCGACAAGGGCCTGGACGAGCTGCACGCGCTGGGCGTGCGCAGCATGTTCCTGTGCCACAAGTTCGACAACGCCCTGTGCGGCGTCCGCTTCGACGAGGGCGGTCTCGGAACGGCCATCAACGTGGGCCAGTTCCTGTCGACCGGCACCTTCTGGAAGACGGAGAAGTGCACCGGCCCCCAGCACGACAACCCCATCGGCGGTGCCGCGGCACCTGAAGCCGAGAAGGAACTCCCGGCGGGCGTGGAGGTCCCCTCCTACGACGCGGACGCCCAGTGCAACGTCCGAGGGCTCACCGAACTCGGCGAGTACGCCGTGCGCGGCATGATGAAACGCAAGATGATGCTGGAGATCGACCACATGAGCGTCAAGGCCACCGGCCGCGCGCTCGACATCTTCGAGGCCGCGTCCTACCCCGGCGTACTCTCCTCGCACAGCTGGATGGACCTGAACTGGACCGAACGGGTCTACGGCCTCGGTGGCTTCATCGCCCAGTACATGCACGGCTCCGAGGGCTTCGTCGCGGAGGCGAAGCGCACCGAGGCCCTGCGCGACAAGTACGGCGTGGGCTACGGCTACGGCACCGACATGAACGGCGTCGGCGGCTGGCCGGCCCCGCGCGGTGCGGACGCGCCGAACAAGGTCACGTACCCCTTCAAGAGCGTCGACGGCGGCTCCGTCATCGACCGGCAGACCACCGGCGAGCGCACCTGGGACCTGAACACCGACGGCGCCGCCCACTACGGCCTCGTCCCGGACTGGATCGAGGACATCCGCCGCGTCGGCGGCCAGGACACGGTGGACGACCTCTTCCGGGGCGCCGAGTCCTACCTCGACACCTGGGCGGCCTCCGAGAACCACCGGGCCGGCGTCAATCTCGCGAGCGGCGCGACCACGACCGCGAGTTCCTCGGAGTGGAGCCTGTTCACGAGCCACCAGCCGCCCCGGGCCGTCGACGGCGACGGCGGCACCCGCTGGGCCAGCGACTGGAGCGACGACCAGTGGTACAAGGTCGACCTCGGCTCCACCCACCTGGTCAAACGGGTCACCCTCGACTGGGAGCGCGCGTACGGCAAGTCGTACCGCATCGAGCTCTCCACCGACGGCGTGAACTGGCAGACGGCCTATTCCACGACATCCGGCGACGGCGGCCTGGACACGGCGAGGTTCACCGGCACACCGGCCAGGTATGTACGCATCCAGGGGCTGGACCGCGGCACCGACTGGGGCTACTCCCTCCACGAGGTCGGCGTCCACAGCAGCTGACACCCACGAGAGGGGCTCCATGGCACGGTTGCCGTCCGCCGAGCGGCGGCGACAGCTCACCGAGGCGGCGATCAGGGCGATGGCCCGGGACGGCGTACCCCACACCACGACCCGGTCCATCGCCGCCGAGGCAGGCGTCTCGCTGAGTGTCTTCCACTACTGCTTCGACTCCAAGCAGGAGCTGATCGAGTCCGTCATCACCACCCTCACCGACCACTCCGTGACGGTGGTCAAGGAGGCCATACGGCCCCGGGCCACCCTCGAGGAGACCGTCCGGGCCGGCTTCCAGGCGTACTGGGACCACGTGCGCGCCCACCCGGACGAGCACATGCTCACCTACGAACTGACCCAGTACGCCCTGCGCCGGCCCGGCTTCGAGCAGTTGGCCCGACGCCAGTACGAGCTGTACGCCGACACATACGCCGAGCTCATCGACCAGCTGCGACACACCATGGGCCTGCGGCTCCACGTGCCCGTCCCCGTCCTGGCCCGCTACCTGGCCGCCATGACCGACGGCCTGACCCTCAACTTTCTTGTGCTCGGCGACGACGCGGCCTGGAACGACATCCTCGACACGGTCATCGCACACATCGCCGGGCTGGTACGCGCGAGCTGACGGGGAGGTCATCCGCGTCGTACGGCGGCCCGCTCGCGGATTGGTTCCGCAGGGCCCGGCGCGTCCCGCCGGAAGAGCCACCGCAGGTCCGGCTCCACCACGAAACGCAGGACGCGCCGGACGGGCGGGGTGCACAGCAGGGTCACAACCACGGCGGCGACGACGGTGACGACGACCGCGCCGAGCGGGCGCTGCACCCACACCGGGTCGTACCAGCCCCAGAACTTGGCGCCCTGGGCGACGAAGCCGTGCAGCAGATAGCCGTACAGCGTCCCCGCACCCAGCACGGTGCACCACATCCGCCGCCCGGGCACCCAGGCGAGGAAGCAGGCCACCAGAAGCAGCGAGCAGACGAACAGCGCCGGCGTCATCACGACCCCGTACCACGCGGGCGCGCCCAGCTCCTCGGCGCTGTCGCGGTGGTAGAACCAGCCGCCGGTCATCCGTGGCACCGCCCAGTACGCCACCACGAACGCGCCCGCGAACACGGGCACGGCCGCGATCCGCACCGAGCGCCGGCGGACCAGCCGGAAGTGCTCCGGCTTCAGAAACAGACCCAGCACGAAGTACGGCAGGAACTGCAGGGCGCGCTGAAGATCGAGGTCGTTGCCTATGGACGGCGAGAGGGTGGCCAGCATCGCCACGCCGAGCGCGAGCGGCACCGGCAGGCGCACCCGCTGCCACAGCGGGGTGGTCAGCCGCCACAGGAACAGCGCCGCCAGGAACCACGTCAGATACAGCGGGTCCAGCAGACTGACCGGGCGGTCCGGCTCCTGGTCGGTCCACCGGGTGAACAGGGTGTACGCCGTCTCGAAGACGACGTACGGGACGACGAGACCGCTCACCAGGCGCTTGAGCCGTTCCGGGCGGCCGTCGAAGCCGCCGGAGAAGTATCCCGAGACGACGATGAAGGCCGGCATGTGGAAGGCGTACACGAGCATGTACACCGCGCTGACGGCCCGGCTGCCGTCGCGCAGCGGCTCCCACGCATGGCCCACCGCCACCAGAACGATCGCCGCGTACTTGACGTTGTCGAAGAAGGCGTCCCGCTGCTTCGAAGGCGCAGGTGGCGACGCCGTGGCGGGAACGCGAGCGGTGTCCACCGCCCCGCTTGCTGCGACGCTGTGCTGAGACATCCCACGCGCCTCACCACTTCGGGGCGCTGTAAACCTCCGCAGGTCAGCACGGCTTTTCGCACGCGAGGGGAGCGTCGCCATACGGCCGGTCGGGGTGTGGGCGTAACCCGTGTGAACGCCCTGAATGGTGCGACCGGAAGGAATGGCTGACGGTGGATCACGTCAGGCCTGGCTCCAGTGGTGATGAAGCGTCAGCCGCCCAGGCCGTGACGGAAGGACTCACCTATGCGCTCTGTCCGCATGCTGCTCGCCACCGCGACGGCCACGGCCGCACTGGCGATCGCACCCGCAGCCTACGCCGTTACGGCGGGTGACTGGGACCACGAAGACAATTCCTACAGCAAGGAGCACGACAAGGAGGGCAAGCACGACGCGCCTCGCGGCGGGATGCACACGGGTGGCGGAGCGCTGACCGCCGTCACCGACGAGGACTCCGACTGGGGCGGGTCCAAGGACCCGAAGCCCGACAAGGAAGGCAAGCACGACGAGGGGAGCAAGCACGAAGAGGGCGGCAAGCACGAAGACGGCGGCAAGCACGACGAGGAGAGCAAGCACGACGAGCCTCGCGGCGGTGTGCACACGGGCGGCGGAGCGCTGGCCGCTGTGAACAGCGACGACGACTGGGGCGCTTCCAAGGACCCCAAGCCCGACAAGGAGGGCAAGCACGACGACGGCGGCAAGAAGGAAGAGGGAGGCAAGCACGACGAGGGGAGCAAGCACGACGAGGGAAGCAAGCACGACGAGGAGAGCAAGCACGACGAGCCTCGTGGCGGGATGCGCACGGGCGGCGGAGCGCTGGCCGCTCTGCACAACGACGACGACTGGGGCGGTGCCAAGGACCCCAAGCACGACCCGGACAGCTACCGGAGCAAGGACGGCGGGCACGAGGAGGACTCCTGGGGCGGCGACCACGACAAGGGGTCCTGGAAGGAAGACGACCACGAGAAGGACTCGTGGGGCGGTGACCACGACAAGGACTCGTGGGGCGGTGACCACGGCAAGCCGCGCGGAGGCATGCACACCGGAGGCGGCGGTCTCGCCTCGCCGGGTGTCACCACGGGCGGTCTGGCCGCGCTGGCGGTCGCCGGCACCGGCCTGTACGCGCTGCGTCGCAAGAAGGCAGCCGGATCCGCGGCCTGACCCATGTCTGACCCGTGCCTGACCGCATGACCGCTGTGGCCGCCGCACGTGCGCCGCGCGTCGCGGCGGCCCCGCCCGCCCTTCCGTCCGCTGTGTCCCCTGCCGTGCCCGAGTGAGGTGGTGCCCGATGGCCGCCGGCCGTTCCTCTTCCCCCGATGCCGACCCGGCCCTCCGCGACGCCGGTTCCGTGGCCTCACGGCGGATAAGGCGCGCGGCCGCGGCGACGTTCTGGAGC
Organism: Streptomyces sp. DT2A-34; assembly: GCF_030499515.1. Lineage (NCBI taxonomy): Bacteria > Bacillati > Actinomycetota > Actinomycetes > Kitasatosporales > Streptomycetaceae > Streptomyces > Streptomyces sp. DT2A-34. The sequence goes on from NZ_JASTWJ010000001.1 coordinate 9,457,745, forward strand.
GTGGTCGCCGTCATGACACTGATGGTGACTCTCCCGGACGGCCGGTACGAGGCGCCCGAACCCCGCTCCGCCCCGCACGCTCCACCCGCGGTCGAACCGCGCACACCCCCGGCGGCCGAGCCGTCCTCACCCGCCCCCCAGCATGCGGGCAAGCACCTGCCCCGGTCCCGGCCGACCCGCCTGCGCATCCCCAAGATCTCCGTCGACGCGCCCTTCACCGACCTCGCCATCGGCAGTTCGGGCCAGCTCCAGCCCCCACCGGCCCACGACACCAACCTCGTCGGCTGGTACGCCAAGGGGGCATCCCCCGGTGAGCCGGGCACGTCGATCATCGCCGGGCACGTGGACACGGCGACGTCCGCCGCGGTGTTCGCGAACCTCAGCGAGCTGAAGAAGGGGGACCGCTTCCAGGTGGACCGGGCCGACGGACGCAGAGCGTCCTTCGTGATCGACAGCGTGGAGATGTTCGACAAGGACGACTTCCCGAGCCGGCGCGTGTACGGCGACACCCCCCGGCCCCAGGTCCGGCTCATCACCTGCGCGGGGGACTACGACCGGCAGGTCAGGGACTACACCGCGAACCTGGTGGTCTTCGCCCACCTCGCCTGAACCCCCGGGTTCCGCTGTTTCCGCACCGCGGCACTCCGCGCCGACCTCGTGTCTTACAGTGACTGCGACCAGTTCCGGTGACTGAACCTGTGAGGTAGTCGCGAACCATGCCGACCGAGACGTTTGAGTTCCAGGTAGAGGCCCGTCAGCTGCTCCAGCTGATGATCCACTCGGTCTACTCGAACAAGGATGTATTCCTGCGGGAGCTCGTCTCCAACGCCTCCGACGCGCTCGACAAGCTGCGCCTGGAGAAGCTGCGGGACGACTCCCTCGACGCCGACGTGTCAGACCTGCACATCGAGATCGCCGTCGACAAGGAGGCCCGTACCCTCACGGTGCGGGACAACGGCATCGGGATGTCGTACGACGAGGTGGGGCAGCTCATCGGCACCATCGCCCACTCGGGAACGGCCACGTTCCTCAAGGAGCTGCGGGAGGCCAAGGACGCGGCCGGGGCCGAGGGGCTCATCGGTCAGTTCGGTGTCGGCTTCTACTCCGGCTTCATGGTGGCGGACGAGGTGACGCTGGTGACCCGGCGCGCCGGCGAGAGCCAGGGCACCCGCTGGACGTCGCGCGGTGAGGCCACGTACACGCTGCAGACGGCCGAGGACGCACCGCAGGGCACGTCCGTCACGCTCCACCTCAAGCCCGCCGACCCCGAGAACCAGCTGCACGACTACACCTCCCCGTGGCAGATCAGGCAGATCGTCAAGCGGTACTCCGACTTCATCACCTGGCCGATCCGGATGGTCCCGGAGGCGGCCGAGGGCGACGGCGACACCCCGGCCGAACCCGAGACGCTGAACTCCATGAAGGCGCTGTGGGCGCGTTCGCGCGACGAGGTGTCCGACGACGAGTACCACGAGCTGTACAAGCACATCAGCCACGACTGGCGCGAGCCGCTGGAGACGATCCGGCTCCAGGCGGAGGGCACCTTCGAGTACCAGTCGCTGCTCTTCATCCCCTCGCACGCCCCGCACGACCTGTTCACGCGGGACTTCAAGCGCGGCGTCCAGCTGTATGTGAAGCGCGTCTTCATCATGGACGACTGCGAGGCGCTGCTGCCGCCCTACCTCCGCTTCGTCAAGGGCGTTGTCGACGCGGCGGACCTCTCGCTCAACGTCTCCCGCGAGATCCTGCAGCAGGACCGGCACATCCGGATGATGCAGCGCCGGCTGACGAAGAAGGTCCTGTCCACGGTCAAGGAGTTCATGACCAGGGACAGCGACCGCTACGCCACCTTCTGGCGGGAGTTCGGCACCGTCCTGAAGGAAGGCCTGGTCACCGACTCCGAGAACCGTGACGCCATCCTCGCCGCCTCCTCGTTCGCGACCACGCACTCGGACGACGAGCCGACCACGCTGGCGCGGTACGTGGAGCGGATGAAGGACGGCCAGGACGACATCTACTACATCACCGGCGAGTCCCGGCAGAGCATCGAGAACTCCCCGCACATGGAGGCGTTCCGGGACAAGGGCATCGAGGTCCTGCTGCTCACCGACGCCGTCGACGAGGTGTGGGTCGACGCCGTCGGCGAGTACGAGGGCAAGCGGCTGCGGTCCGTCGCCAAAGGCGAGATCGACCTGGACGCCAAGGGGGATGAGAAAGCCGACGACGAGCGGGAGAAGCAGGCCGAGGAGTACTCCGGTCTGCTCGGCTGGATGGGCGAGCAGCTGGACGAGGACATCAAGGAGGTGCGCCTGTCGACGCGGCTCACCGTCTCTCCGGCCTGCGTGGTCTCCGACGCGCACGATCTGACCCCGGCCCTGGAGAACATGTACCGGGCGATGGGCCAGGAGGTGCCGCGCACCAAGCGGATCCTGGAGCTCAACCCCGGCCACCCGCTGGTGAAGGGCCTGAACCAGGCGTACAAGGAGCGCGCGGACCGCACGGAGCTCGCCGAGTCCGTCGAACTGCTCCACACGCTGGCGGTGCTCGCCGAGGGCGGCCAGTCCAAGGATCCCGCGCGTTTCGTGAAGCTGGTGGCGGACCGTCTGGAGCGCACGTTGTAGTCGGCGCTGTGGGCCATGTGGTTGGTGCGCGGGCCGTTGTCAGTGGCCCGCGCTACCTTCCTTGAAGTCGGCTCCTGGCCGCATTTCCGCGAGGATTCATGGCCTCGCGTCCCAACCGTTCCTGAAGACTGAGTGGGAGCGAGCCCGATCAGCCGCACGTCCCGAACGGTCTTGGGCGCGCTGGTCCCGGGGGCCCGGTCGGCCCACAGCACTGCAAGCGCGTGGGCCGACCATCACACGATCGGGCTAACTCAACCTCGTGCGCAGACTGCCGGGTCACCGATCCGGCAGCCATGCTCAGGGCGTCGATGTGCCGGCCGAACGCGGGCTGCTCGGCGGAGCGGTCCCGGGCTCGGTCGGTGGTCAGGCCGTGGTCAGCTCATAGAAGCCCCTGCCGAATGTGGCGGCCACCAGGCGGTGGTGCCCGGCGTCGTACTCGATGTCGTCGACCGGCACCTGCGGCATGCCCCGGCCGAGCCGCAGCCAGTGGGCGCCGCCCGCGACACTGGTGAACACGCCCTGGTCGGTGCCGACGTAGAGGATGCCGCCGCGGGCGACGACCAGGTCGTTGACGGGCGCCGCCGGGAGGTTGCCCGACAGATTCCGCCAGTGCCGGCCGCCGTCCGTGCTGCCGTACACATGAGGCAGTGAGGAGCCCGAACGGTAGCCGGAGTGTGTGGTCCAGACGCGGTCGGGGTTCTTCGGGTCGACGACCACCCGGGTCACCCAGGGCAGTCCCTCGGCCAGCTTCGTCCAGGTCGCCCCGAGGTCCCTGGTGACCCAGACGCGGCCGTCGTCCGTGCCCACATACACGGTGCGTCCGTCGCCCGCGGGGGCGATCGACGTGATCGTGCCGTAGTTGGTGTAGATCGGGTCGGGGCCCGGACCGCCCGTCAGGTCCGGACTGACCGGCTGCCACGTCTCGCCCCCGTCCGTGGAGCGGTTGAGCACCTCCGAGCCGTAGTAGAGGACCTTCGGGTCGCGCGGATCGAAGACCACCGGGGTGAACCAGTTGCGGCGTTGGTACGTCGTCCGGTCGGCGAAGTACGTGAGTGTGTCGCCGCCGTCGGTGGAGCTGAAGCAGTTGCCGTACTGGTAGCAGGCGAAGACGTTGTTCACGTCGGTCGGGTTGATCAGGTTCTCCTCGCCGTCACCGCCGAGGTACTCGTTGAACAACTCTCCGCCCCAGGAGCGCAGCGAGCCGTTGTCCTGGGCGCCGCCCGAGACCCTGGTGACGTCCTGCGGGCTGATCGCCGCGCTGTAGAGCTGGGTGTACGGCTGGTGGCGGGACTTGACCCAGCCGCCGTCGCCGTTCGCGTCGGAGCGGTAGACGCCTCCGTCGTTGCCGATGTACACGCGGCCCGGGCGGCGTGGGTCCCACACCATGGCGTGGTGGTCGACGTGCAGGCTCGTGTCGTCGGCGCTCCAGGTGTCGCCGCCGTCCTTCGTGGTCATCAGGGGGACGCCGGCCACATGCACGTGCTCGCTGTCGCGCGGGTCGATCCACACCTTGCCGAACCACCAGCCGAAGCTGGACTGGGAGCCCGTGAGGTCCTCGTCGGCAGGGGTGCGGGTCCAGTTGTCGCCGCCGTCGGCGGAGGCGTAGAAGCCCTCGAAGGGGCCACTGGCCTTGTTGGCGATCGCGTAGAGCTTCTCGCCCGCCACCGCCAGGCCGATGCGGCCCACGTCGGGGCCCTCGGCGGGCAGTCCGCCGCCGAGCCGCTGCCAGGTCGCGCCGTCGTCCGTGCTGCGGAAGACGCCCGAGCCCACCCCGCCGTATGTCCGCAGCTCGGGTGTTCGCCGGTGGTCCCACAGCACGGCGTAGAGCCGGTCGCCGTCGATGACGATCTCGGTGGCGCCGGTGAACTCGTTGGCGCCGGTGAGGATCCGCTTCCACGAGGCGCCGCCGTCCTCCGAGCGATAGACGCCCCGGTCGCCACCGCCGTTGTACAGCGAGCCGGCCGCGGCGACATAGATACGGCGGGGGTCGGCGGGGTCGACGGTGATGGCACTGATCGCGCCGGAGTCGCGCAGCCCGATCGGCGTCCAACTCTTGCCGCCGTCCCGGCTCCGATACAGGCCCGTCCCCTCGTAAGTGATGCTCCCACCCCCCGGGTTGGGCTCACCGGTGCCCACGTACAGGGTGCCGTCGGGGGCGGTGGCCACCGCGCCCATGGCCTGGGTCCAGCTGTCGGGCCACACCGAGTGGAAGGTCGCCCCGGCGTCGGTGCTGCGCCACAACCCGCCGCTCGCGGCCGCGGCGTACAGGGTGTCGGCGCGCTTGGGGTCGAGCGCGAGGGACACGATCCGTCCGCCGATGTTGGTGGGGCCGATGCCCTTCCAGCGTCCGCCGACGGTCGGCAGTGCGCGCGCCTGCGCCGCGGCGAGGTCATGGGCGTGGCGCGGCATCGACTCGCCCGGCAGGGTCTTCTGGAGGTAGCGGTACTCCGCGGGGGCGGCCGGCCCACGGACCGGGCGGTAGACATCGGACGGACCGGGCGGCGCGGACGACCCGGACGGCGGGTCCGGCGCGGCGGCCGCGGGCGCCGCGAGCAGCGCCGCTCCGGTGACCGCGGCGAGAACCAGTGACAGCAGACCTCTGCCCATGCAGCCTCTTCCATCGTCATGGTCATTTCAATTCCGCAATGACGGTACGAGAGAAGGAAGTTGAGCAAAAGGGTGGGTGATGCACCCCGTGGGTTCCCGCCATCCCTTGACGTACCGCCCACTGCGGCAAGTACGGGGCGTAAACCACTCGAAGGAAGGGAAAGGAGCTATACGGCGAACCGCGGGGAGTGATCGGCAGTGCCCGGGATGTCGGGCCCGAGTGCTGGGGAGGGCCAGGCATGGGCGGGCAGCCCCTGTATCTCGAACCGCGGCTGGAGTCGCGATTGCGCTCGTTGCTGCATTCCACGCAGCTGCTGCACACGCTGACCGACGCGCTCGGGTCACCCTTGAACGTGGTGGTCCCCGACCAACTCGCCGACAATATCCGGCAGTTCCGCTCGGTGTACGGCACCCGCCACCTGTCCGGCCAGATCTACTTCGCCCACAAGGCCAACCGGTCCAGCGCCCTGCTGCGGCGGCTCGCCGCCACGGACGCCGGTGTGGACGTCGCCTCGCTGGAGGAGCTGCAGCACGCCCTCGGCGCCGGCCTCACCCCCGACCGGATCACCGCCACCGGGCCGAAGAACCCGGAATTCCTGTGGCTGGCGGCCCGTACGTCGGTCGCCGTCAGCCTCGACACGCGAGGCGAGCTGGAGCAACTCGCCACGCTGGTGCGCAAACACGCGCTGCCCCGCTCGCGCGTCCTGCTGCGGCTTTCGGGCTTCGAGGCGTCCGGCGTGCGGGTGCTGAGTCGGCGGAGCCGATTCGGCACCCCGGTAAGCGAGTTGGAGCCTCTCCTGGAGGCCGTCGAGCGGCACGCCGACGTGGTCGACCTGGTCGGCGTGGCCTACCACCTGGACACGACGAGCCTCACCGAGAAGGCCACGGCGCTGGAGGGCTGTCTGCGGGTGCTGGAGGAGTGCCGCAGCCGCGGGCTCAGGCCCAGGGCCGTGGACATCGGCGGCGGGTTCGGCGTCAACTACCTTGCGCACGGCGGACAGTGGGACCGGTACACGACCGAACTCACCGAAGCCGTGCTGGGTACCCGCCCGCCCCTGACGTACGGCGGCCACGGCTACGGACTGCGCAACGAGGCCGGCACCCTGCGCGGCACGCTCGGCCTGTACCCCGCCCACCGTCCCGTCGCCGGAGCCCGCTACCTCGACGAACTGCTCGCGCACCCGGCCGCGTCCCTGGGCGGCCGCCCCCTGGCCGCCCTGCTCCTGGAGCACCTGTACGACCTGCACACCGAACCCGGCCGGGCTCTCCTCGACCAGTGCGGACTGACGCTGACGAAGGTGCTGGAGGTGCGTGAGACGGAGGCCGGTGGCCCCCTTCTCGTACGGCTGGCGGCCAAGGCCGACGACGTGGCGCTGGAGGAGCACGGGGTGTTCATGGACCCCGTCGTCGTACCACGGGACCCGGCAGGCGCAGGAGCGGGCACGCGGGCGGGGGTCGGTGCCGGCGCCGACGCCGGTACCGAACCGGTCGCCGTGCATCTCTTCGGCAGCCTCTGCCTGGAGTCCGACCTGATCACCCGCCGCACGGTCTTCCTGCCGCGCCGCCCCGAACCGGGCGACCTGCTGGCGTTCGCCAACACGGCCGGCTACTGCATGGACTTCCACGCCACCCGTGCCCAGCACCAGCCCTCCGCGCGCAAGGTCGCCGCCTGGCAGGAGGGCGACACATGGCGCTGGTGCCTGGACGACCAGTACTGGCCGACCACACCCGTGGGGGGAGCGCTTTGAGGTACGACAGCATCACCGAGGCCATCGGCAACACACCGCTGGTGCGCATCGACCCGGCCGTGCACGGCCTCAGGCACATCGACCTGTACGCCAAGCTGGAGCTGCTCAACCCCTTCGGATCGGTCAAGGACCGGGCCGCCTGGAACATGGCGCGACCACACCTGTCCGGAGCGGCCGAGGAGGGCGGCCAGGTCGTCGAGCTGTCCAGCGGCAACACCGCCAAGGCCCTGGCCGTCCTCGCGGGCATGCACGGCCTGACCCTCAAGAGCGTCACCAACCGGATGCGCATCCCGGAGATCAAGGACCTGCTCCTGCTGCTCGGCGCGGAGATCGAGGAACTCCCGGGCCAGAGCGAGTGCCTGGACCCGACCGCCACCGACGACCCGCTCACCCTGTTCCATCGCACCCTCTCCGAGCCCGACAGCACCTATCTGCACACCGACCAGTACTTCAACCCGCGCAACACCGAGGCCCACTTCACCGGCACCGGACCGGAGATCGTCAAGGACCTCGACGGCCGGGCCCCGGACTGGTTCATCGCCTGCGTGGGCACCGCCGGCTCCTCCACCGGCGTCGCCCGCGCCCTGCGCGAACACGACCCCGCCGTACGGGTCGCCGGTCTGGTCGCGGCCAAGTCCGACTTCATCCCCGGCATCCGCACCATCGACGAGGCACACGAGGTGGGCCTGTTCGACCCCGCTACCTACGACACCATCGAGTCCGTCAGCGCCGACGAGGCGATCGAGGGAATGCTGACCCTCAACCGCCGCTGCGGCATCCTGGCCGGCCCCACCGGAGGGGCCGCCTACTTCGGAGCCGTACGCCAACTCCGCGTCGCCGACCAGGAGTTGGCCGACGAAGAGCCTGCCGAGCGGCAGTCGGCGGTGTTCATCGTCTGCGACCGCGTCGAGAGCTACCTCAGCTACGTCCGTCAGCGGCGCCCCGACCTCTTCGGCCGCCCCCGCCGCAAAAACTCCCCGGCCGACCTGTCGGACGCCGAGATACGCACGGCACCGGCCATCGGCGTCGCCGACGCCCAGGCGTGGATCGCCACCGGAGAACCACTCGTCGTCGACCTGCGCAGCCCCTACGCCTACGCCGCCCTGCACATCGACGGCTCGGTCAACATCGTCGACGAGCTCTTCGAGGAACTCCTGCACGGCGGGCTGCCCTTCAGCCGCAACCGCCCGGTCCTGCTGGCCTGTCCGGTCGGCGAGAAGTCCGCCCGCTACGCCGCCCTGCTGACCCGGATGGGGCACCCGGACGTCCGCAGTCTCACCGGTGGCGTCATCGCCTGGCGTGACGCGGGCGCACCCCTCGTCCGGGACTGATCCCCATGACCGTACCCAGGACCGACACCGACCGAGGCCCCGCTCGCATCGAGGAGTCGGCGGACTGGCAGCGCGCTCTGCGCGCCCAGTTCCCGATCATCACCGCACACCCGGAGCTGGCCTACCTGGACAGCGCCGCCACCGCCCAGAAACCGCAGGCCGTACTCGACACCGTCCACACCTACCTCACCACGACCAACGCCAACGCGGGACGCGGCACCTACACCTGGGCCAACCGGACCACCTCCCTGGTCGAGCAGACCCGCGACCGGGTCCGGCGGTTCCTGGGCGACCCCGCCCCGACCCGGTCGGCCGTGCACTTCACCAGCGGCACCACCGAAGGCCTGCGCGGCATCGCCCACGACTGGCTGCCCGGGTTCCTCGCCGACGGCGACGAGATCGTCGTTCCGGTCGCCGACCACGAGGCCAACATCGCGCCCTGGCTGGAGGCCCAACGGCAGCTGGCGCGGCAGGGCGTCCACATCCGCGTCCGGCCGATGCCGTACCAGCGGGCGTCCGGCGACTACGACCACACCGCGCTCACGGAACTGGCCGGTCCGCGCACCCGGTTCGTTGCCGCCAGTCACGTCCACCACGTGTACGGCGGCAACATGAACATCCACCGCATCCGCCGGGCGGTCGGCCCGGACGCGGTCATCTGCCTGGACGCCGCCCAGAGCATCGGCCATCTGCCCGTGTCCGTCGCCGACCTGGACGTCGACTTCGTCGTCTTCTCCGGGCACAAGGCCATGGCACTGCCCGGCACGGGAGCCGTCTGGGCCCGCCAGGCGCGCGGCCCGCAGTTCACACCGGGCGGCTGGTCCGGCACCCCCAACACGGTCGGCATCGCCTCCCTCGCCACCGCCCTGGACTGGCTGGACGCCGCCGGCACCGACCGGATCGAGCAGTGGACGGTCGCCCTGGCGGCCCGGCTCACCGACGGACTGCGTCACCTCGACGCCTACGAGATCCTCGGCTGCCGGACCAGCCTGGCCGCCGACTCGTCCGTACAGCAGCGCCAGGGCATCGTCACCTTCCGCCACCGTGCCGTGGACTCCGGTGACCTGGGCTTCATCCTCTTCAGCCACGGCTTCATGGTCCGTTCCGACCAGCACTGCCAGGGCAGCGCGGGGGAGCGGACCGGCTCGGTGCGGGTGAGTCTGCACGTCTACAACACCGCCGAGGAGGTCGACCGGCTGCTGGCCGTCCTTGCCACCCTCGGGTGACGTACCGCCATGAGAGGTAATGGGAACCGTTTCCATCTTGTAGTGTCGGCGCCGAGGGTGTGAGACAGGTGCGAGACGGCGAGGTGGCACGACCGGATGGGGCTGAGCCTGGCGACGGCGGAGCGATGGGTGGAGCGCTGGGAACGCCAGCAGCGGCGGTACGCCGTGGACCGCGAGGAGCGTTTCACGGTGATCGGCGACGTGGTCGAGCAGACCGTGGCGGGCGGCCCGGCCAGGCCGCTGGTCGTGGACCTCGGCTGCGGTCCCGGATCGCTGGCGGCCCGGCTGGCCCGGCGGTTGTCGCACGCGGACATCGTGGGCGTGGACATGGATCCGCTGCTGCTGGAGCTGGCCCGCACCCACCACGCGGACGCGGCCCGCTACGTGGACGTGGTGATCGGAGAGGAGGGCTGGACAACGGCCCTGCGGCTGGACCGCCCGCTCGACGCGGCCGTGTCGACGACGGCCCTGCACTATCTGGGCGTGGACGCCCTGTACCGCGTCTACCGGCAGCTCGCGGCGCTGCTGCGGCCCGGCGGCGTCCTCGTCAACGGTGACCACTTCCCGCACGACGACGCCCGGCTCGCCGAACTCACCGGGTGCGTCGGTCGCCGCCACGCCGAACGCGGGCAGGCCTTCGCCCACGAGGACTGGGCCTCCTGGTGGACGGCCGTCGCGAAGGATCCCGAGCTGACCGACCTCCTCGCCGAACGCCGCCGCCGACAGCCGCAGAGCGGTACGGCCGACAGCGCGGCGCGCCTGTCGGTGCCCGCGCATCAACGGCTGCTGCGGCAGGCGGGGTTCGGGCACGCCGGAGTCGTCTGGCAGTACGGCGCCAGCCACGTCGTCGTGGCGATCCGCTGAGCATTCGTCGTCGGTTGGCCGGGTGCACACCAAGCACAGCTAAAGGTTCCCGCAGGCGCCTTGACAGCGTGCGTACTGTTTCGCGACGTTTGAGCCTCGCCGTAAAGTTCGCCGCAAAGTTCGACATGGGCGAAATTGCGGCGAGGCGCTAAAAATGCGTCCTGGGGGGACTTTTGGGGGGAGTGGTCGCCGTGCGGTCCAAGAGCGCCATCACGATTCACCGACCCGAGGAGCTGGGCGAGTCGCTGCGCCGGGTGTGGCACCGGGCGATGGACGAGTCGCCCGAGTACGCCAACCCTTTCCTGGCGCCGGAGTTCGCGATTGAAGTCGGCAGGTACCGGGGCGGGGCGCGGGTGGCGGTGCTGCACGAGGGCGGGGAGGCCGTCGGCTTCCTCCCGTACGAGCGCACCGCCTTCGGAGTGGGGCGAGCCATCGGTCTCGGCCTCTCCGACTGCCAGGCCCTCGTGCACCGTTCGGGCGTCACCTGGGACACCCGGAACCTGCTGCGGGCCTGCGCACTGTCCGTCTTCGAGTTCGATCACCTCGTCGAGGAGCAGAAGCCGTTCGGGCCGTACGTCACGGGCACGTTCGCCTCGCTCGTGCTCGACCTGAAGCCCGGCGAGGGCGACTACCCGCAGTGGTTGCGCGCCGCGTACCCCGGACTTGCCAAGACGACGCTGAAGAAGGAGCGCCGCCTGAGCCGGAACGTGGGCGAGGTGCGGTTCGTGTACGACGAGCGCGACCCGCGGGTGCTGCGCACGCTCATGCGGTGGAAGTCCGCCCAGTACCGCAGGACGGGGCGGATGGACCGGTTCTCCAGGCCGTGGATCGTCGACCTCGTCGAGCACCTCTTCCAGGTCCGTGAGGAACACTTCACCGGCGTCCTGTCCGTGGTGTACGCCGGTGACCGGCCGGTCGCCGCGCACTTCGGGCCGAGGTCGCGCACGGTGTTCGCGGCCTGGTTCACCGCGTACGACCCCGAGTTCGGCTACTACTCGCCCGGACTGATGATGCACCTGCGGATGGCCGAGGCCGCGGGCCGGGACGGCGTGACGCTCATGGACATGGGGCGCGGCGAGAAGGAGTACAAGGACTGGCTCAAGACCCGTGAGCTGCGGGTGGCCGAAGGGTTCGCGGTGCGCTCGCACCCCGTGGCGGCGGCCCACCGGCTGTGGCGCAGACCCGTGCGCGGTCTGAGAAACACCGTCCTGGTCCACCCCGGCCTGCGCGATCCCGCCGACCGGCTGCTGAAGACCGTCGGCACGCTGCGCACTTCGGGCCTGGCCCACTCGTCAGGAGCGGGAGCCCGCGCCCGCTGAGCGGGGCCCGCTCTCATCACACGCAACGCGTCGGCGTCGTGTCCATGGCGCCCCGCGCTCTCGGATCCTCCTGTACGGCGGCCTCGATCGACGCGCGCCGACGTGCACGCCCGCCTGGGGCGACCCCTCCTCGTACCCTTCCACGGAAGAGGTGACCATGCCGTACGGATCGCGGCTCGCCGCGATGATGACACGGCGCATCGGACGCGAATGCGTCTACACGCCCTCGGCCCGACTGGCCCTGTACCTGGCGCTGCGGCGCTGGTGCCGGCCGGGCGCACGGGTGCTGATGTCCCCGGTGAACGACGACGTGATCCTCTTCGTCGTCCTCGCCGCCGGACTGCGCCCGGTACAAGCCCCCGTGTCCCAGTGGGACGGCAACATCGACCCGGCCGCCGTACCGGAGTCCACCTGGCGCACCGTGGACGCCGTCCTGACCACGAACCTGTACGGCATGCCGGACCGGGTCGTCGAACTGCGCCGCCGCTGCGACGAGTTGGGGATCCCGCTGATCGAGGACGCGGCGCACGCCATCGGCACCCATGTCGACGGGCAGCCGATCGGGACCTTCGGCAAGGCGGCGGCGTTCAGCCTGTCCAAGCACGTGGCGGCGATGGCCGGCGGTTTCCTGGCCGTCGAGGACGCGCGCACCCGACGGGAGTTGGAGCTGCTGCGCGACGATCTGCTGACCCCGCGCCGCCTGCACGCCGACCTGGCCACCACACTGCGCCCGCTGGCACGCTCCGCCGTACGCTCGCTCCACCTGGCGCGTCCCGTGTGGCGCACGATGCAGCGCCTGCGGCTGCTGGAGCGGGACGACTTCCGCATGGCCCTGCACGCGCCCCGCCTCGCCGGCAGCGCACGCCACGCGCCGAGCCTGGCCGCGTACGAGCCCTGGGTGCGGGTCGACCTGCACGGCTTCCGCGCCCGCCACGGGGCCTTGGTCCGGGGGCAGTTGGAGCTGCGGATGGCCCTGCTCGACGGTGACCTCGCCCGCCGCAGGGCCGGTGTCTCACTGCTGTCGGGCACCACCTGGGCCAGCCCGGCCCTGCGCGACCGGGCGGGTGACGGCCCGCCGCCCCTCTTCCGGGTCCCGCTCCTCGTCCACGACCGCGACGCCCTGCTCGAACGCCTGGTGAATCACGGCGTGGTCGCGGGATACGTCTACGACCCGCCGCTGGACGACTACGCGGGCGCCGAGTTCGTCGAACCGTCCCCCGACCCCTCGGCCGCCCGCTGGTTCGCCGCGCACACCCTGCCGGCCGACCCCCTCCTGGCCCGCAGGATCACCCATGCCCTGACCAAGGAGCGGGCGGCCACCGCACACCCTCCGCTCCCGACCACCCCCGTGTTCGACACCACGGCCACGCCACCCACACCCCTGGGCCACTAGGCCCTGTCGTCAAATTCCCGCCTGCCCGGCGGCGTCTGGCACGCACTCCCCCACTCTCGACTTCGCTCGAGCGGGGGGACCCCCATGCCGCGTTGCCGAACCGCCCACGTGGCTCCTCCTCCACGCGCGAACCGAGCTTCGCCCGGCTCGCGCGGGGGCACCCCCATCGAGGGCGCCGGGCCCGCCCTCCGGGCGGACGACGGGAATGTGACGACAGGGCCTAGCGGAACGGGCGGCTCGCCCGATCGGGTTCCGGCACCGGGCCGCCTTGCCCCACCTTGCCTACCCTGGAGGTGTGACCCGCCCCAACGACGAGGTCGCCGCGCTGCTCCAGGAGTACGCGGATCTGATCTCGATCACCGGAGGAGACGCGTTCAAGGCGCGCGTCTACGAGAAGGCCGCCCGGGCGATCGGCGGCCACCATGCCGACGTGTCCACGCTCGACGTCAAGGGTCTCAAAGAGATCCCCAACGTCGGCAAGTCGATCGCCGAGAAGGTCGTCGAGTACTTCGCCGGCGGCAGCGTGTCCGCCGTCGAGGAACTGCGGGCGAAGATCCCGGCCGGTGTCCGGCAGCTCACCGCCATTCCTACGCTCGGCCCGAAGAAGGCGCTGGTCATCTACCAGGAGCTGGGCATCTCCACGACCGAGGAACTCGCCGACGCCATCCACGAGGAGCGGCTGCGCGACCTGAAGGGCTTCGGACCGAAGACCGAGGAGAACATCCTGCACGGCATCGGCCTGCTGCAGTCCTCCGGCGACCGCGTCCTGATCGACGTCGCCATGAGCCTCGCCGAGGACATCGTCGCGGAGATGTCGCAGGTCACCGGCTGCAAGCGCTGCTCCTACGCCGGATCGCTGCGCCGCGTGCGCGAGACCATCGGCGACATCGACATCCTCGTCGCGGCGAAGAAGTCCGAGCCCGTGATGCGGGCCTTCACCGAGCTGCCGTACGTCTCGGAGGTCATCGCGCACGGCGAGAAGAAGACGTCGATCCGCACCGGCAAGGGCCTCCAGGTCGACCTGCGGGTCGTACCGCCGGACTCCTGGGGCGCGGCGATGCAGTACTTCACCGGTTCTAAGGCGCACAACATCCGCACCCGCGAGCTCGCCGTCCACAAGAAGCTCAAGCTCTCCGAGTACGGACTCTTCGACACCGAGACCGGCAAGAAGATCGTCTCCGAGACCGAGGAGGACGTGTACGCCCGGCTCGGCCTGCCGTGGATCCCGCCCACCCTGCGCGAGGACCGGGGCGAGATCGCGGCCGGGCTGCGCGGCGAGCTGCCCGAGCTGGTCCAGGAGCAGGACATCCGGGGCGATCTGCACACCCACACCGACCTCACCGACGGTCTCGCCCCGCTGGAGGAGATGGTCGCCGCGGCCGCCGAGCGCGGTTACGCCTACTACGCGGTCACCGACCACGGCCCCGACATGGCCATGCAGCGGATGACCGACGAACGGATCCTGGCCCAGCGCGCACGCGTCCGCGAACTCGACGGGCAGTACGGCAAGCGCGGAAAGCGGGCCGGCATGCGGGTGCTGCACGGCGCGGAGCTGAACATCGGCCCCGACGGCGACGTGGACTGGCCGCCGGAGTTCCTCGCCGGCTTCGACCTGTGCGTGGCGTCGGTGCACTCGCACTTCAACCAGGGGCGCGAGGCGCTGACCCGGCGGATCGTCCGGGCCTGCGAGAACCCGCACGTGAACATCATCGGCCACCCCACCACCCGCATCATCGGCAAGCGCCCCGGCATCGACGCGGACTTGGACGCGGTGTTCGCCGCCTGCGCACGCACCGGCACGGCCCTGGAGATCAACTCCCATCCCGACCGGCTCGACCTGCGCGACGAGGACATCCTGCGGGCCAGGCGGCACGGCGTGAAGTTCGCCGTCGACAGCGACGCCCACGCCGTGATCCACCTGGCCAACCTGCGCTACGGCGTGGGCACGGCACAGCGCGGCTGGCTGACCAAGGACGACGTGATCAACACCTGGCCGCTGACCCGGCTGCGGCGCTTCCTGGACCAGGGCTGACCTCTGGCGAAGGGCCCCCGACGTCGCCGAGCGTGGTCGGCTTTCGCTCGTGTGCGAGTGGTGCAGGTTGAAACTCGTGGGAAACAAGGGCTTGTAGCCAGATTTAACGAGGGTTAGTTTAACCGTCACTCGAAGCCGGGCCCGGTCTCCCGAGGGCTGTTTCCTGCGTGTTCGCCCTTTACACCGAGGAGTAGTGCCATGCCAGTTGACAAGGTCCAGATGTCGCGCCGGGGATTCCTCGGCCTCGGAGTCGCGGCCGGGGTCGTGACGCTCACCGCGTGCGGTTCGGGCAGCGGCAGTTCGAGCGGGCCCCTCGTCATGACCGTCTGGGGCGGCGACGCCGACCGCAAGACGTACCAGAAGCGCATCGACCTGCTGGTGAAGAAGTACCCGGAGCTGAAGGTCAAGCTCCAGCTGATACCCAGCGACTCGTACCCCCAGAAGGTGCAGACGATGATCGCGGGCGGCAGCGGCCCGGACATCATGCAGGTCGCCGAGAGCGTCAACACGTACTCCAGCAAGAACCAGTTGCTGCCCCTCGACGACCTCGCCAAGAAGGCCGGCCTCGACACCGAGAAGCGCTTCGGCCCGGTCGGCTCCATCTACACGTACGAGGACAAGTTGTACGCGATCCCGGACCGCTCCGGCGCGATCGCCGTGTACTACAACAAGGACCTGTACGAGAAGAAGGGCATCAAGGCCCCCACCGCCGAGTGGACCTGGGACGACGCGCTCGATGCCTTCAAGGAGCTCACCGTCCCGGGCAAGCAGTGGGGTTACACCGGCGCCGAGTGGTACCCGCAGTGGTGGAGCCTGGCGTACCAGAACGGCGGCACCATCATCGACGCCAACGGCCGCCCCGCCGTCGACAGCGACGAGGTCGTCGAGGCGCTGCAGTGGGCCGGTGACCTGGTCTTCAAGCACAAGGTGGCGCCGAGCAAGGCGGACTACGCCGACATGGGCTCCGAGGTCGGCGGCGACCAGGCCTTCCCGATGCAGAAGTGCGCCACGCACGCCAACGGCTTCTGGGTCACCGCCGGTCTGACGGACGCCAAGTTCGCGTGGGACATCGCGCCGATCTGGCGCGGCAAGAAGCAGGCCGTGTCCGCGTTCGGCAGCGGCCTGGCCATCTCCCGGACCTGCAAGCAGCGCGACAACGCCTTCAAGGCGATCGACTTCCTCACCTCGGACGCGGCGCAGCAGCAGATCATCGACGACGGCGAGGACGTACCGGCCAGCCTCACGGTGCAGCAGAGCGCCGCGTTCCTCAAGCCCGCGTGGATGAAGGCCGACGTCAACATGGGCGCGTTCGCGGAGTCCAGCGACTTCATCTTCCGCGCGCCGTTCATCCCCGAGTGGAACGAGATGATGTCGGCCATCGACGCCGGCCTCGCCGACTTCTGGCTGGGCAAGGAGAGCGCCAAGAAGGCGCTGACCGCCCTGCAGAAGGACCTTGAGTCCATCATCAAGTCCGCGGGATGACCGGCGATGGCGACCATCTCGAAGCCTGCCTCGACGGCTGTCCCGAAGACCGGGACGTCGTCGAAGCGGCGGCGCCGTGAGGCGCTCTGGTTCTATCTGTTCGTCTCGCCGTGGATGATCGGGTTCCTGGTCTTCCTGTTCGGGCCGATGATCGCGTCGGTCTACTACTCGATGACCGACTGGGACTCGTTCACCGAGCCCGTCTGGGTCGGGTTCCAGAACTACGTCACGCTGATCACCGACGACGCCAGGTTCTGGAGGGCGTTGTGGCACACCTTCTACTACGCGGTGGTCTCGGTCCCGCTCGGCCTGGTGCTCGGCCTGTGCTGGCGAATCTGCTCAACAAGCAGGTACGCGCCCGGAAACTACTGCGCACGCTGATCTATCTGCCGACCCTGGTGCCGCTCGTCGCCACGGCGATGATCTTCCGGCAGGTGCTCGCCCCGAACGGCCCGCTCAATGACGGGCTCGGCCTGTTCGGCGTCTCGGGCCCGTCCTGGCTGCTCGACGGGGACTGGGCGACCCCCGCGCTGATCGTGATGTCGGCATGGAGCGCGGGCGCCGCGACGGTGCTGCTGCTCGCCGCCATGAAGGGCATCCCGAAGGAGCTGTACGAGGCGGCCGAGGTCGACGGCGCGAGCGCGGTACGGCAGTTCTGGAGCATCACGCTGCCGCACCTGACCCCGATCATCTTCTTCAACCTGATCATGGGGATGATCGGCGCCTTCCAGGTCTTCGCCCAGGTGTACATCCTGGTGCCGAAGGGCAAGCTGCCCGCGGCCTACGCCGGGGCCGAGACGATGGTGCCGTACCTCTTCGACCAGGCCTTCGGCAACTACCACATGGGGTACGCGTCGGCCATCTCCTGGCTGCTGTTCCTCGTGGTCCTCGTCTTCACACTGATCGCATTCCGCACCGCCCGGCGCTGGGTGTTCTACGAAACCGAGGTGAAGTGATGGCCGGCCTCCTTACCACCCCGGCGCCGCAGCGGACGCAGGAGAGCGCCCCGCCGCGCAAGACCCGTTGGGGACGAGGGCCCGGCACGCTACGGGCGTTCCGGGCCACCCCGTTCACGTACGCGACGCTGATCGTCGTGGCGGCGATCCTCACCATGCCGCTGGTGTTCGTCGGCTCCATCGCGCTCTCCAGCGACGCGACGGTGAACACCAACTCCTTCACCCTCTTCCCGACCGAGTTCCACTGGGAGAACTTCACCCGGGTCTTCGGCTCCGAGCTGCCGATGGGCCGCTTCCTGATCAACTCCGTGATCATCTCGCTCTGTTCGGTCGCCGGGCAGATGCTCTCCAGCGGCCTGGTCGGCTATGCCTTCGCCCGACTGCGGGCCCCCGGCAAGAACTCGCTGTTCCTGATCGTCATCGCCACGATGATGATCCCGACGCAGATCACGATGATCCCGCAGTTCATCCTCTTCCGGGACCTGGGCTGGGTGAACACCTATCTGCCGCTGATCGTGCCGAACTTCTTCTCCAACGCCTTCAACGTCTTCCTGGTACGGCAGTTCGTCTCCCGGCTGCCCAGCCAGCTCGACGAGGCGGCCATGGTCGACGGCCTCGGCTTCTTCGGCATCTACCGGCGGATCATGCTGCCGATGCTGTGGCCGGTGCTCATCGCGATCGGCATCTTCACCCTGACCCACACGTGGGGCGACTTCATGGGCCCGCTCATCTATCTGAACGACGAGTCCAAGATGCCGCTGTCGCTGGGCATCCAGTACATCACCAGCACCTCGGCGGCGGGCCAGTCACCGTCGTGGAACCTGGTGATGGTCGGCTCGATCCTGCTCGCCCTGCCCATGATCATCGTCTACTACCTCGGCCAGAAGTACCTGTACGAAATGGACATCAGCGGCGGAAGCGCGGGAGTGAAGTGACCACCATCCACGTAGACGGCCGGGGCGTGTGGATCGACGGCCGCCCCCGCACCCTGCTGTGCGCCTCGCTGTTCTACTTCCGCCTCCCGCGGGAGCAGTGGCGCGAGCGGCTGGAACAGGTGCGGGCGTCGGGGTACACCTGCGTCGACGTCTATCTGCCCTGGAACTTCCACGAGTTGGCGCCCGGCCGCTGGTCCTTCGAGGGCCGCCGGGACGTCGCCGCCTTCCTGGACCTCGCGCAGGATGCGGGCCTTTACGTCATCGCGCGGCCGGGCCCGTACATCTGCTCCGAGTGGGACGGCGGCGCGCTGCCCGCATGGCTGGGCCTGGACCGGGAGTTGAGGGTCCGTCAGAACGAGCCCCGCTATCTGGAGCAGGTCACCGCGTGGTTCGACCAGGTGCTGCCGCTGCTGGCCGAGCGCCAGTACGGGGCGGGCGGCTCGGTGATCATGGTGCAGCTGGAGAACGAACTGGACTTCTTCGACTGCGCGGACCGCCCCGGGTACATAACCGCCCTACGGGACACGGCACTTCGGCACGGCATCTCCGTGCCGCTGATCGCCTGCTCCGGACAGGGCGATCTCGCGGGCGCCACAGGGGATGCGGACGGAGTCGTACCGGCCTGCAACTTCTACCCGGACGACGACTCCCCGGACATCGAGGCCGAAGTGCGCCGCTATGCCGCTCTGGTCGCGGAGCGCGGGGTGCCGTTGCTGGTCACCGAGACGAACCGGCGCCACCGGACGCTGCGGCTGCTGGCGAGCGGCGCCAAGCTGATCGCGCCGTATCTCCAGTCGTCCGGCTGGAACTTCGGGTACACCCCGTCGAGCGGCAACTGGGGGCGCCCCGGCAACTTCATGAGCCACGGCTACGACTTCGGCGGATACGTCACGTCCACCGGCGTGGCACGGCCGGAGTACGCCGAGGCGCAGGTACTCGCCCGGGTCGTCGAGGTGTGGGGCGACCGGCTGGCACTCGCCGTCCCGGGGGCGGCGGACACCGAGGTGGCCTGCGACTTCCCGACGAGCTCGGAGCCGGCCGCCCTGGACCTGCCGGAGGGCGGCCGCCTGGTGGCCGTACCGCATCTCGGAACGGAGCCGGGCACGGCGGTCGTTCGGGGTGTGCCGGTCGCGGTCGCGCCGGGATCGTGCCCTCTGATGGCGGTGGACGTGCCGTTGCGGCCCTGGGGCTCGGCGGTGACCCTGACGCTGGCCTCGGCGGATCTCGTGGCGGCGACGGACGGGGTGCTGGTGTTCTCCTCCGACGTGCCGGTCACCGTCGTACTGGACGGGACGCGCACCGAGATCCCGGTGTCCGACAGCAGGACCATGGCCGGAGTGACGCTCGTCGTGCTGTCGTCGGCGGACGCAGCGCGGCTGCGGTCGGTCGACCCCGTCGACCCAGACGGCACCGTGCACCTCACCGATGCGCCGCAGCAACCCGAAAAGGCCGCGCGGACCGCCGTGCGCGAGGTGCGGCGGCGGTCCGAAACGGCCCCCGAGAAGCCGGCCGGGCTGCACGCGCTGCCGCCCACGCTGGAGTCGCTCGGGGTGTACCGGGGGCGCGGCGTCCACCGGACCACCACGGATCTGACGGACGTCGACGCGCTGCTGCTCACCGGCGCGGCCGACATCGTCGACCTGGCGGTGGCGGGCCGCACGCACCCGCCGATCGCCGGGTTCGACGCGGCGCGGACCATCGATGTGCGGGACGTGACGGGCAGTGTCGCGATCGAGGCCGTCGTGGAGATCTGGGGCCACGCCAACTTCGACGACGCCCGCCTGCCCGCGCTCCGCCTCGGCGCGCTGCGTGGCCTGGGCACCCTCTGGAAGGTCCGGGACACCACGGACGTGTCGGCCCTGTGGACGGTGCACGGCCACTGGGCCGCGGCTCCCGCGCCGACCCGGGTGCTCGGGGGCTGGAGCAGCACCCGCGTCGCGGCGCCGGTCACCTACACCCGTACGGTCCACGCGCCCACCCCGTCGGCGCTGCATCTGCGCGGGGTCGCCGAACCGCTGCGGGTGAGCGTGGACGACGGGGAGCCGGAGACCGTCCACGCCGAGAACCCCTGGGTGCTGCTGTCCGCCGGCACCCACCGGGTCTCGGTCACGCTGCCGCACCACCCGAGCGGTCCCGGCCTGCGCGCCGAACTGCTCGCGCTCGACGCCGTACGCGACTGGTCGTGCGCCGTGCAGGACGACGAGCTGCTGACCGCGTTCGCCGCCGGCTCCGGCCGCACGGAGGAGGTGCGGCTCCCGCTGGTGCTGAAACCGGGGGAGGAGGCATGGCTCGACGTCGACCTGCCGGCGTCGCCGGACGGATACCTGGTCCGGCTGGATGCCACGCAGGTCCGGGTGACCGGATGGGCCGGCGGCGAGTGCGTGGGGCGCGTCTGGGTCGGCGACCGGCCCGACTTCTCGGGCGGTGACCCCGACGCGCTCTGGGTACCGCCGAACTGGCCGGGCCTGACCCTGCTCGCCCAGGGTATTGAGGGGCGTGACACGCCGGAGATCCGTACGCTGTGGCTGGGGGGACCGACCGACTGAGGGGGAAGACCGGTGGCCCGGCACACGGCCCGAGACGTTCGCAGCGAGAACCGTTTCGAGGTGCTGCGCGCACTGTTCGACCTCGGGCCGTCCTCCCGCCAGGAACTCGCCCGGCACACGGGCCTCAGCCAGGCCACCGTGGCGACACTGGCCGGCCAGTTCCTGGCGGAGGGCGTGCTGCACATCGCCGCCGTGGAGCGCAACGCCGTGGGACGGCCGTACGAACGGCTCACGATCAACCCGGACCGGGGCCGCATCGTCGGTGTCGACGTCGCCGAGACCTACGTCGAGGCCACGGTGTACGACCTCGCTCTCGGCGTCCTGGGCCGGCACGAGGCGGCCCTCGACGAGGACCAGAACGACCAGGCGTACGTCGTCGACGGCATCGTCGGCGCGATCGAGGCCGCCCTGGACGCGGACAGGACCGAGCGCGACCGGATCGTGGGAGTCGGGGTCAGCATGCCGGGCCACGTACACCACGACGCCGGGGTCTCCGTCTTCGCGCCGAACTGGGACTGGCACGACGTCCACATCGAGGAACTGCTGGCCGAGCGGCTGCGGTTGCCGGTGTACGTCGACAATCCGCTCAAGGCGGCGATCCTGTCCGAGATGTGGTTCGGCGTCGGACGCGTCGTCGACAGCATGGCCGTGGTCAACATCGGCACCGGGGCCGGCGCCGGCATCGCCATCGAGGGCACCCTCGTCCGCGGCATCACCAACAACGCCGGCGAATGGGGTCACACCCTCCTGATGCTGGACGGTCGCCCGTGCCGCTGCGGCCGACACGGGTGCGTGGAGGCGTACGTCGGCGCTCCCGGCCTGGAGGCGACGCTGGCCGAGATCGACCCGTCCCATCCGGCGCTGGGGCAGCCCGGGCAGCGCGACTTCGTCGAGACCGTCGCCGGCGGGCTGGCCGCGGGGGACCCGGTGCTGCGGGAGCTCGTCCGGCGCACGGGCCGCTATCTCGCCGCGGCCCTCGGCGACCTCGTCAACCTGCTCAACGTCCCGAAGGTGACTCTCACCGGCTGGCTGCCCAAGGTGCTGGCCCCGTGGCTCGTCCCCGCCGTGCGGGACGAACTGCCCCGTCACGTGCTGCCGGGTTCCCTGCCCGGCCTCACCGTCGAGGTGTCCGAGGTGCCCGGCAACGCCGTGTGCCTGGGCATGGCCGCCTTCACCCTGGAGCAGTTCCTCGCCCGGCTCGGCCTGGTCAGCCAGGCCCGGACGCGGCCGCAGTCGGGTGCCGAGACCGCCCAGCCGATCGGCTGACGCGCCCGCCCAACGGCCCGTCAGCCGTCCCGAGTTGCGCCGCGCCACCGCTCCTGAGCCCTCAGTGATCTTCATCCCGTTTGAGTGCCCGCCCGGAAGGGGAGCGTGCGGGGGGTGAGCCGAGCCGAACGGTCAAGGCTTTGCTCATGTCGCCGCAGAGGGGTTGTCCTGACATTCGGTCCCTGCCTAGGGTCGCCCTCGAAGTGCAAGCGCTTTCTGAGCGGGCTGTCCGTCGGCCGTCCGAGGAGAACTGCATGTCCCCAAGCACCGCCCGCCGCCGCGTCGCCGTGATCGGCACCGGCGCCATCGTCAGCGGCAGCCATCTCCCCGCCCTGAGACACCACGCGGACCGGGCGGAGCTGGTCGCCGCCGTCGACGTGGACCGGGCCAGGCTGGACGCCTTCCGGGAGCTCGCGGGCGAGGACGTCGCCGGGTACACCTCGACGGACGACATGCTGGACGCCGTACGCCCCGACCTCGTCCTGATCGGCACGCCGCCGTCGCTGCACCGGGAGCAGACGGTCGCCTCGCTCAAGGCGGGCGCCTGGGTGCTGTGCGAGAAGCCGCTGTGCCTGTCGCTCGCCGAGTACGACGACATCGCGGCGGCCGAGGAGGCGTCGGGGGCGTACGCGTCGGTCGTCTTCCAGCACCGGTACGGCTCCGGCGCCGTGCACGCCCGGGAGCTGATCGCGAGCGGTGAGCTGGGCGCCCCGCTGGTCGCGCACTGCCAGACGACCTGGCATCGCGACGCCGCGTACTACGCGGTGCCGTGGCGCGGGAAGTGGGCCAGCGAAGGCGGCGGGCCCACCATGGGGCACGGCATCCACCAGTTCGACCTGCTGCTGCACCTGCTCGGGCCATGGGCGGAGATCCGGGCCATGGCCGCGCGCCTGGTCCACGACACCGAGAGCGAGGACGTCTCGACGGCCCTCGTACGCTTCGAGAACGGCGCCCTCGCCACCGTCGTCAACAGCGTGCTGTCCCCGCACGAGGTGAGCCGCATCCGCATCGACTGCGCCGACGCGACGGTCGAGCTCACCCACCTGTACGGCCACCGCAACGACGACTGGGTGTACACCCCGGCCCCGCACGTCCCCTCCGAGCGGGCCACCGCCTGGCGCACCCCGGCCGCGGACCTGCCCAGCTCGCACACGGCGCAGCTCGGCGCCCTCCTCGACGCCTACGACGACGGTGTCCGGCCGCCCGGCAGCGGTCCCGACGCCCGGGCCACCCTCGACTTCGCCGCAGCCCTCTACAAGGCCGCTTTCACGGGGAGCCCGGTGCTCGCGGGCGAGATCCGGCCCGGCGACCGCTTCTACCCGGCCATGCACGGCGACCACCCCCACTGGGCCCCCAAGGAGCGCGCATGAGCATCCGCGTCAGCCACGTCCACGGCGACCACATCGCCGTCGAGGCGGCCAACGGCACGGAGATCCTCCGCTACGTCTACCGCCCCGACCCGGAGGCCTTCGAGTCCCGCAAGCCCTACGCCCACCCGGTGCGCACCCTCGCCGGGCGCACCGTGACCGGCTACCGGCCGAACGACCACCGCTGGCACAAGGGCCTGCAGATGACGGCGAGCCATCTGTCCGGGCAGAACTTCTGGGGCGGCAACTGCTATGTCCACGGCGAGGGTTACCTCGCCCTGCCGGAGCGGGTCGGCTCCATGCGGCACGACGGCTTCGCCGACTTCGCGGCCGAGGACGACCGGCTCGCCTTCACCGAGGAGCTCACCTGGGTGGAGAACGGCGGCGAGGAATGGGCGCGCGAGGTGCGCGGGCTGACGGTCCACTCGGTGGACGAGGAGGCCGGCGCCTGGGCTCTGGACTGGTCGATCCGGCTGACCAACCTCCGTGCCGTGCCGCTGGCCTTCGGCTCGCCCACCACAGCCGGCCGTGAGATGGCCGGCTACACCGGACTCCAGTGGCGCGGCCCCCGGGACTTCACCGGCGGCACCGCCTTCGGCCCCGACCTCGACGGGGGAGCGGGCGCGGACGCGGGCAAGCTGATGGGCACCCAGGGGCCGTGGCTGGCCTTCACCACCGAGCACGACGACGTCGACGGGCACTCCACGCTCGTCTTCGCACACGCCCCCGAGAACCTCGACGAGAACGCCGCGATCCACGAGTCACACTGGTTCGTGCGCTCCGAGCCGATCCCTACGGTGGCGTTCTCCTGGGCGTTCTTCGAGGAGTTCGAGCTGCCGCCGGGCGAGTCCTTCGCGTACCGGTATCGCGTCGTGTTCGCCGACGGGGCGTGGGATCGGGAGCGGGTGGCCTCCCACCTGGAGGGAATGCCGTGGTGAAGCCCCACCTTCCGCACCCGCTGCCCGGCGCCGTCGGTCTGTCCCACCTCAGCGCCTACGACTGGGAGGCCGCCGACGGCGTGTGCGGCGGCAGCCCGCATCTGCATCTGGTGTGCACGGAGGCGTACGTCGTCACCGGTGGCCGGGGTGCCGTGCAGACGCTGAGCCCCGACGGCTACCGGGACGTCCCCTTGGAGCCGGGCTCCGTCGCCTGGTTCACGCCCGGGACCGTGCACCGTATGGTCCAGGGCGGCGATCTGCGCATCACCGTGCTGATGCAGAACAGCGGACTGCCCGAGGCGGGCGACGCCGTCTTCACCTTCCCGCCCGAGGTGCTCGCCGACCCCGAGAAGTACGCGGCGGCTGCGGCGATCCCGCCCGGCACGGGAGCGGACACGGCGGCCGTCGCGCGCCGCCGCAGAGACCTCGCCGTAGAGGGCTACCTCGCCCTGCGCGAGGCGCTCGTCGCCGGTGACAGCGGCCCGTACGTCGAGTTCCAGCGTGCCGCCGCCCGCCTCGTGCGCGCCAAGGTGCCGAACTGGCGGGAGCTTTGGCGGGCGGGTGCGCTGGCCACGGCCGAACGCACCGGCGCTCAGCTCGACGCGCTGGAGGCCGGTGAGCCGGCGTATCTCGCCGACGCGACCTCGTACGAGACCGCGCCCACCAGGCTCGGCGGCTTCGGCATGTGCGGCCGCCGGGACGAGTACAACCTGCCAGGGACGACGCTGCCGTCCGGCGGCGAATAGCAGGCCAGGGGGGCCGAAGGGGGGCCAACAGAAAGTCCGAGGAGAGAAGAGGTGACCTCGGCATGCCCGGACACAGGACAAAGGGGTTCTGCGCGTCGGCCGCCGCACTCGTGCTCTGCGCGGTGCTGGCGGGCTGCACAGGATCCGGGGAGTCGGTCGGCGGCGGCAAGGTCGTGCTGCGCTACACGTGGTGGGGCAACCCCGACCGCGCGGAGCGCACCGAGCAGGCCGTCGCCCTGTTCGAGAAACAGCACCCCAACATCCAGGTGCAGACGTCGTTCTCGGCCTACGAGGCCTACAAGCAGAAGCTCGCCACGCAGGCCGCCGGCGGCGACGCCCCCGACGTGATGCAGCTCGACTACCGGCAGATCGACCAGTACGCCTCCGGCGGTGTCCTGCTCGACCTCGCCGAGCAGCAGGCCGTACTGCGCACCGGTGAGATCGACGCGGGCCTGCTCGCCACCGGCCGGCTGGACGACACGCAGTACGCGATCCCCCAGGGCCGCGCCACCGAGACCGTCGCCTACGACGTCAAGGCGTGGAAGGCGTCCGGGGTGCCGCTCCCGGGCCGGAGCTGGACCTGGAGCGAGTGGGCCGACGCCATGCGGGCCCTGGCGAAGAAGACCGGCAAGCCCGGCGCCACCGACCCCGGCCAGAGCGAGGACTGCTTCGAGGTCTGGCTGCGCGGGCAGGGCAAGTCCCTCTACACCGAGGACGGCGGGCTCGGCTTCACCGCCGACGACCTGACCCGCTGGTGGACCTTCACCGACGAACTCCGGCGCGCGGGCGCCGTCTCGCCCGCCGAGCAGACCACCCAGCTCGACGGCTCCGTGGAGAACACCCCGCTGGGGCGCGGCGAGGCCACGTCCGACGCCAACTGGGATGCTCCGGCCAGCGGGTTCCTCGCCCTCATACCCGGCGGCGTCGCGCTCGCGCCGATGCCGTCCGGCGAGGACGGCACCCCCGGCCAGTACTTCAAGCCGTCGATGTTCCTGGGCGTCGGAGCCAACACCGCTCACCCGAAGGAGGCGGCACAGCTCGTCGACTTCCTCATCAACGACGAGCAGGCGGGGAAGATCCTCGGCGCCACCCGAGGCATCCCCGTCAACGAGTCCGTCCGCGAGGCGATCGAGCCGCAGCTCAAGGACTTCGACAAGACGATCGCCGACTACCAGGCCTCCCTGGAGGGCTCCCTCAAGGACCCGCCGCAGGCCCCGCCCTCGGGGGACAACGCCCTGCAGGCCACCTTCCAGCGCGACTACGACCAGGTGTCGTACGAGCGCATGTCGCCACGCGAGGCGGCCGAGAACTACGTCACCGAGGCGAAGGCGGAGCTGAGGTCATGACCACCACCGACATCCCCGCGCCCGCTGCCAGGAAACCGGGGGCCACCACCGCCCCGAAGCGTCGCCCCAAGCGCGAAAGCCAGGGCCCCGCCTGGGTGTTCCTGTCCCCGTGGGTGCTGGGTGCCATCGTCCTGACGCTGCTGCCGATGGCCGTGTCGCTGTATCTGTCCTTCACCGACTACGACCTGTTCAACCCGCCGCGCTGGGTGGGCCTGCGCAACTACGTCCAGATGTTCACCGAGGACCCGCGCTACTGGCGGTCGGTGCTGACCACCCTGACGTACGTCGTCATCGCCGTGCCCCTGCAACTGGCGCTGGCCCTCGTCGTCGCGCTCGCCCTGAAAGGCATGAAACGCGGCAAGGGCTTCTACCGGTCGGCCTTCTACGCCCCCTCGCTGCTCGGCGCGTCGATGTCCATCGCCCTCGTCTGGCGCGCGATCTTCAACGACGGCGGCACGGTGGACAACCTGCTCGGCACCGGCGGCTGGGTCAACAAACCCGGCTGGGCGCTGCTCGCCGTAGCACTGCTGACGGTGTGGCAGTTCGGGGCGCCGATGGTCATCTTCCTGGCCGGCCTCCAGCAGATCCCGGGCGAGCTGTACGAGGCGGCGGCCGTCGACGGGGCGGGGAAGTGGCGGCAGTTCCTGTCCGTCACGGTGCCGATGCTGTCACCCGTCCTGTTCTTCAACCTCGTACTCCAGACCATCCAGGCCTTCCAGGTCTTCACGCCCGCCTTCGCGCTCAGCGCGGGCAAGGGCGGCCCCGCCGACTCGACCCTCGTCTACACCCTCTACCTCTACGACCGCGGCTTCGTCGCCTCCCACATGGGCTACGCCTCCGCCATGGCCTGGGTGCTGCTGATCGTCCTCGGCGCCGTCACGGCGGTGCTGTTCCGCACCTCGCGCTCCTGGGTCTTCTACGCCTCCGAGGGGGACCGATGACCACCACCACAACTCCGGTTGTCCGCAAGCCCGTTGCCTGGGGCCGGATCGCCCTGCACGTCGGCTGTCTGGCCGCGCTGCTGGTCATGCTGTACCCGCTGGCGTGGCTGCTGGCGACCTCGCTCAAGCCCGCCGACGAGGTCATCGCGAGCCTCGACCTGCTGCCCGGCCGCCTGGAGTGGTCGAACTACTCCACCGCCCTGGACGGCGTCAACGACGTGTCCATCTGGCGGCTGCTGACCAACTCGCTGCTGATCGCGGGCGGCGCGGTCCTCGGCAACGTCGTCAGCTGCTCGCTCGCCGCCTATGCCTTCGCACGCCTGCGATTCCGCTTCCGGGGGCCGCTGTTCGCGTTCATGATCGCGACGATCATGCTGCCGCACCATGCGGTGCTGATCCCGCAGTATATCATCTTCAACCAGCTCGGCCTGGTGAACACCTACTGGCCGCTGATCCTGCCGAAGTTCCTCGCCACCGAGGCCTTCTTCGTCTTCCTCATCGTGCAGTTCATGCGCGGCCTGCCGCGCGAGCTGGAGGAGGCGGCCCGTATCGACGGCTGCGGCCCGTTCCGCAGCTTCTTCAAGGTCGTGCTCCCGCTCACCCGCCCCGCGCTGATCACGACCGCCATCTTCACCTTCATCTGGACCTGGAACGACTTCTTCACCCAGCTCATCTACCTCTTCGACCCGGACAAGTTCACGCTCACGCTCGCCCTGCGATCGTTCGTGGACGCGTCCAGCACCTCGGCGTTCGGCCCGATGTTCGCGATGTCCGTGATCGCGCTGCTGCCGATCGTGCTGTTCTTCCTCGCCTTCCAGCGCCTGCTGGTGGAGGGCATGGCCAGCTCCGGGCTCAAGGGGTGAGCGGCATGGGAACGCGTGAGCCGGGCGAGGTCTTCGGGCCGCGGATG
Source organism: Streptomyces sp. DT2A-34 (assembly GCF_030499515.1). Taxonomy (NCBI): domain Bacteria; kingdom Bacillati; phylum Actinomycetota; class Actinomycetes; order Kitasatosporales; family Streptomycetaceae; genus Streptomyces; species Streptomyces sp. DT2A-34. The sequence continues at coordinate 9,486,319 of NZ_JASTWJ010000001.1, forward strand.
ACCCTGTTCGCCGACATGCTGAGCGTCGGCCTCGCCACCGCCGTGGCTTGTCTGCCCCTGGTGACCGCGCCCGCCGCACTGTCCACGGCGTGCGCGGTGCTGCGCGGCGCGGGGGAGGGGCGGCCGGCCACGGCGGGGCAGTACTTCGCCCTCCTACGACGCCGACTGCGGGCCGGGGACCTCGTGGCGGGCGTCGTCGCGCTCGCGGGCGTCCTGCTGTTCGCCGCGGATCTGGCGCTGGCCGGGGCGGGGTTGCCCGGGGCGCCGCTGTTCGCGGTGACGGCCGCCGCGATCGGGGCAGGCGCCACGGTGGTGGGCCTCAGGGCCTGTGCCCGCCCGGAGGCGCTCACCGACTGGACAGCCGCGGTGCGCGGGGCCGCCCGGGATGCCGTGCGGGACGTGGGCGGCGACGGCTTGGTCCTGCTCGCGGTGGCCACCGCCGCTTCGTGCGCCTGGATGCTCCTGCCCCTCGCTTTCCTGGCGCCCGGGCCCCTGGCACTGGCCCTCACCGCCGTCGACGTACGACGTACGGTCGGCGCTGACCGGCAGCCGGGTTGACCTGGACCGATCCCAGAGGTTCGCCGCCTGCGGCATTGTCATGGACGGGAGGTATGCGGTCGGCGTATCGTGCCTCGGCCGCGCCTTCTTCCGCGGGCCTTTTCTTTCCGCCCGTGGGGGGCCTCATCGCCATGTCCGCATCCAATGAGCTACGTCCGCGTCCCCTGCTGCCCGCAGGTGCGCCCATGTCGTCCGTCGGTCTTCTGGCCGCAGCCGTCGGGGCGCTCGCTCTGGTGGCCCTCTGCGACCTGTTCAGCCTGTTCGCCGGATTCCGGCTCCGGGCGGTGATCGACGCGGACGGCGGCTTCGTCACAGCCCCGCAGCAGGCGTACGCAGCTGCTGCCTCGCTGTACGAGACGGCCGGCAGATACCAGGGCATGGTGTACCTGCCCTGCGCGATCGTCTTCGTCGTCTGGTTCTTCCGTATGCGCCGCAACACCGGACTTCTGGCGCCGGACCGGTTCCGCAACGGACCCGGGTGGGCCGTCGGAGCCTGGCTCATCCCGCTGGTGAACCTCTGGATGCCGTACCGCATCGCCCTCGACATGTGGGGCGCCGCCACTTTGCTGCCGTCCGACGGCGAGCGGTACCGGGCGCGGACCTGGCCGGTGAACCTGTGGTGGGGTCTGTTCGCCTTCAGCCTCCTGTTCAACCGGTACGCCGGGACGACATACCAGAACGCCGAGACGCCGGCGGAGATCAAGGACGCGGTGACGCAGTACATGGCCGCCGACCTGGTGCACATCCTCGCCGCCGCTGCCGCCGTCCACTTCGCCGTCCGGCTCACCGGCATGCAGCGGCTCAAGGTGATGGAGGGGCCGTACCGGTCCGAGGTCGTCAAGGGCGCGTCGGCCTGACGGGTGGGCCCCTCGGCGCCGCCCCCTTCGGGGCGGGCGGCGCGGCGGCTCAGCTCGCGGCCCGGAACGAGCGCAGCCGCAGGGAGTTGGCGACGACGAAGACCGAGGAGAACGCCATCGCCGCTCCGGCGATCATCGGGTTGAGCAGTCCGGCCGCGGCGAGCGGCAGCGCGGCGACGTTGTAGGCGAAGGCCCAGAACAGGTTCGACCGGATGGTGCCGAGCGTCCTGCGGGCGAGCCGGATGGCGTCGGCGGCGGCGCGCAGGTCGCCGCGCACCAGGGTGAGGTCGCCGGCCTCGATCGCGGCGTCCGTGCCGGTGCCCATCGCCAGACCGAGGTCGGCCTGGGCCAGGGCGGCCGCGTCGTTGACCCCGTCGCCGACCATCGCGACCGAACGGCCCTCACCCTGCAGCCGCTTGACGACATCGGCCTTGTCCCGCGGCAGCACCTCGGCGACGACGCCCTCGGGCGCGATACCGACCTCGCGGGCGACGGCGTGCGCGACGGCCTTGTTGTCGCCGGTCAGCAGGATCGGGGTGAGGCCGAGGGCGCGCAGCCGACGGATCGCCGCGGGGCTGGTCTCCTTCACGGCGTCGGCGACCTCCAGGACCGCCCGGCCTCACCGTCCCAGGCGACCGCGATGGCGGTACGACCGGAGGCCTCGGCCTCGGACTTCGCGTGCGCCAGCGGCTCCGGCAGTTCCATGGCCCACTCTTCGAGGAGCCGCTCCCGGCCCACCAGGACCGCGTGGCCGTCGACCACGCCCTGCACCCCGAGGCCGGGCACGTTCGCGAAGTCCTCGGGCGTGGGCAGCGCCCCCAGCTGCTGAAGCGCCCCCTCGGCCACGGCGCGCGCGATCGGGTGCTCGGAGGCGTGCTCCAACGCGCCCGCGAGCCGCAGCACTTCGGCCTCGTCGGTGCTGTCGGCGGTGTGCACGGCCAGCAGGGCCATCCGGCCGGTGGTCACCGTGCCCGTCTTGTCGAGGACGATCGTGTCGACCTTGCGCGTGGACTCCAGCACCTCCGGGCCCTTGATCAGTATGCCGAGCTGGGCGCCCCGTCCGGTGCCCACCATCAGCGCGGTCGGGGTGGCCAGGCCCAGGGCGCACGGGCAGGCGATGATCAGTACGGCGACCGCGGCGGTGAAGGCGGCGGCCGGCCCGGCGCCGTTGCCGAGCCAGAAGCCGAGGGTGCCCAGCGCGAGGGCGATCACGACCGGCACGAACACGGCGGAGATCCGGTCCGCGAGCCGCTGAGCCGAGGCCTTCCCGTTCTGCGCGTCCTCCACCAGCTTGGCCATCCGGGCGAGTTGGGTGTCGGCGCCCACGCGGGTGGCCGCGACGACGAGGCGGCCGCCCACGTTGATCGTGGCGCCGGTGACCGGGTCGCCCTGGGCCACCTCGACCGGCACGGACTCGCCGGTGAGCATCGAGGCGTCCACCGCGGAGGAGCCCTCGACGACCGTGCCGTCGGTGGCGATCTTCTCGCCGGGACGGACCAGGAAGCGGTCGCCGACCTTCAACTCCGCGACCGGGACGGTGTGTTCGGTGCCGTTGGCGCGCAGGACGGTGACGTCCTTGGCACCCAGCTCCAGCAGGGCCTTCAGGGCCGCGCCCGCCTTCCGCTTGGAACGGGCCTCGAAGTAGCGCCCGGCCAGGATGAAGGCGGTGACTCCCGCGGCCGCCTCCAGGTAGATGTTCCCGGAGCCGTCACTGCGGGAGACCGTCATCTCGAAGGGGTGCGTCATGCCCGGTTCGCCCGCGGTGCCGAGGAACAGCGCCCACAGCGACCACAGGAACGCGGCCGACGTACCGACCGAGATCAGCGTGTCCATGGTGGCCGCGCCGAGCCGCAGGTTGGTGAACGCCGCCTTGTGGAAGGGCCATGCGGCGTACGTCACGACGGGCGCCGCCAGGGTGAGCGACAGCCACTGCCAGTACTCGAACTGCAGGGCCGGGATCATCGCCATCGCGATGACGGGGACGGCCAGCGTCACGGCGGTGACCAACCGCTGCCGCAGCGGCCCTAGTCCGTCGTCCTCGTCCCGGGTCTCCGGCGTGTCCCGTACGGGCGGCGCGGGTTCCTCCGCCGTGTACCCGGTCGCCTCGACGGTGGTGATCAGGTCCTGGACGGAGACGTCACCGCCGTAGCTGACCTTCGCCTTCTCGGTGGCGTAGTTGACGGTGGCGGTCACGCCGTCCATGCGGTTCAGCTTCTTCTCGATGCGCGCCGCGCACGAGGCGCAGGTCATGCCGCCGATGGCGAGCTCTACCTCGGTGGTGGGGTGGGACGCGGTGGAGGTCATCGCTGCTCCTGGTGCGGGGTGGGGGCCGGAGCCCGGAGTGGCCGGGCGCGGCCGGTTCGCGGGCGGGTCAGGCCGCGCGGCCGGTCAGCTCGTAGCCGGCGTCGTCGACGACCTCGGCGATCAGGGCGTCGTCGGGCTCGGCGGCACTGGTGACGGTGACCTGGCCGCTCGCGAGATCCACGCCGACGTCGGTGACGCCGTCCAGCTCGCCGATGACCTTGGTGAGCGCGGCCTTGCAGTGCGCGCAGCTCATGCCGGAGACGGCGTACGTGGTGGTGGACATGGTCCCTCCTCGGGGTTTCGGGTTCCCGTCGACCTCGATACGGGGCAGGGGTATCCTTGCTGGAGTCCTGCATACCCCTAGGGGGTATCTGGTGCAATATCGGATACGGCTTGACTTCATACCCCCTGGGGGTATGGTGAGCTGTATCGAGAGCTTGCAACGAAAGACCTGACCCGCAGGAGACCGCCATGCATGCCGGACTGAGGATCACCGCGTTCGCCGCCGCACTGGCCGCGACCTTCGGCACCGCGTACGGCGTGGGCCTGGGCATGGACCCCGTCGTCGAGGACCCCGCGCCCGCCCGCCACGTCGATCACGGCGAGCCGTCACCGATACCCGAGGGAGGAGGAGGCCACGGCGGGCACGAGACGGAGCCGGCCGGTGGGCTGCAGATCTCCGAGGGTGGCTACACCCTCGACCTGAGGACCCCGAGCGTCACCGCCGGGACCCGCGCCGACCTGCGCTTCGTCATCCGCGACAGCGGCGGCCGAGCCGTCACGGCCTACCAGCGCGAGCACGAGAAGGAACTGCACCTCATCGTGGCCTCACGCGACCTGGTTACCTACCGCCACCTGCACCCCGCCCGCGCCGCCGACGGTACCTGGAGCATCCCCGTCGAGCTGCCCCGCGCGGGCGGCTACCGCGTCTTCGCCGACTTCACCCCGGCGAAGGAGGGCGCCGAGAACCTCACGCTCGGGGCGGATCTGGCGGCCTCGGGCTCCTACGAACCGCAGAAGCTCCCCGCGCCGGGTTCCACCGCGAAGATCGACGGCTATGAGGTCCGTCTGGACGGCGGCCTGCTCCCGGGCAAGGAGAGCGAGCTGAAGCTCAAGGTGTCGCGAAACGGCCGCCCCGTGACCAACCTCCAGCCCTACCTCGGCGCCTACGGCCACCTGGTGGCCCTGCGCTCCGGCGACCTCGCCTACCTCCACGTCCACCCGGGCGGCGCACCCGGCGACGGCAGGACGAAGCCCGGTCCGGAGATCTCGTTCATGGCCACGGCGCCGAGCAGCGGCACGTACCGCCTCTTCCTCGACTTCAAGCACGAGGGTCAGGTGCACACCGCGGCGTTCACGGTCCCGGCCGCTGCGGCGTCGTCCGTACCGTCGGAGGCGTCCTCGCCGGAGGCCGAGCCGAGCCACGGCCACTGACGTCAGATCCGCCCCACCCGCCGCTGCCTGCGCAGCAGCAACCCCAGGTACACCCCGCCGACGACCGCGGTCACCACGCCGACCGGCAACTGCGCCGACTCATGGATGCGTTGGGAGGCGAAGTCGGCGGTGACCACGAGGAATGCTCCGGTGCAGGTGGCCGCGAGGAGGTTGGGCCCGGGGGCCCGGGTGAGGCGGCGGGCCAGCTGGGGGGCGATGAGGGCCACGAACGGGATCGGGCCGGCCGCGGCGGTGGCCACCGCGCAGGCCGCCGTGGCCAGCACCAGGATCACCAGCCGCGTCCGCTGCACCGGCACCCCGAGCCCGCCCGCCACGTCGTCGCCCATCTCCAGAATCTTCAGCCGGCTCGCGGCGAGCGCCACCAGCGGCAGCACCACGAGCAGACCGAAGGCGGCCGGCCGGACGTCCTGCCAACCCCGGCCGTTGAGGCTGCCGTTGAGCCACACCATCGCCTGCGCGGCCTGGGTGAACCGGGCCTTGGCCAGGAGATAGGCGTTCACCCCCTGGAGCAGGGCACTCACCCCGATACCGACCAGCACCAGCCGGTAGCCGTGGATGCCCTGCCGCCACGCCAGCAGATACACGAGGACCGCGGTCGCGAGGCCACCGCCCACCGCCCCGACGGCGATCTGCCCGCCGGTGCCGCCGACGAGCAGGACCACCAGCAGGCCTCCGGTGGCGGAGCCGTAGGTGAAGCCCACGATGTCCGGGCTGCCCAGCGGATTGCGGGTCAGGCTCTGGAAGAGGGCACCGCTCAGGCCGAGCGCCGCACCGACCAGGATGCCGGTGATCAGGCGGGGCAGCCTGAGGTCGTTGACCACGAAGTCGGTGCGCGGGCTGCCGTTGCCCAGCAGGGTGCGGACCACGTCCGCCGGGGAGATCGTGTACTCGCCGGTGCCGAGCGCGAGGACGCCGGCTGCGGCGGTGGCGGCCAGCACCAGCACGCAGACCGTCACCGCGCGCACGTCCACCCGCAGGGAGAAACGGTGCGAGCGGCTCCGTACGACATGCGAACGGGCGCGCGGACCGGTGCGAGCCGGTGCCCGGGTCGTCATGCGGTCACCGTCCGGCGGTAGCGGACCAGGGCGATGAACACCGGTGCGCCGACCACCGCGGTGACCACGCCCGCGTCCAGTTCGTCGGGGCGTACGGCGATCCGGCCGAGGACGTCCGCGAAGAGCAGCAGGGCGGGCGCGAGGAGCAGGGACAGCGGCAGCGTCCAGCGCTGGTCGGCCCCGGCGATCATGCGGGCGATGTGCGGGACGGCGAGGCCCACGAAGACCAGCGGCCCCACGGCCGAGGTCGCCGCACCGCACAGCAGCGTCATGGCCGCGAGGCCGAGGAAGCGTGTGCCGTCCACATGGGCGCCCAGCGCCCGGGCGCCGTCGTCGCCCAGCGCCAGCGCGTTCAGCGGCCGGACCAGCGCCAGTGCGAGCACCAGACCGACCGCGACGAACGGCGCGATCGTCGTGAGGGTCTCGCTGTCGGCCCGGGCGAGCGAACCCACGCTCCAGAACCGCAGTTGGTCCAGCGCCTGGGCGTCGAGCAGCATCAGCGTCTGGCTGATGCCGGTGAACACGGCGGCGACCACCGCACCGCCGAGGGCGAGCCGCTCCGGTGTGGCGCCGCCGCGACCGCCCGAGGCCAGCGAGTACACCAGCAGCCCCGCCACCACCGCGCCCACCATGGCGAACCACACCGACGCCCACAGGCTCGTGATGCCCAGCACGGTGAGGGACAGCACCACTCCGGTGGCGGCGCCCGCGTTGATGCCGAGCAGTCCCGGATCGGCCAGCGGATTGCGGGTGAGCGCCTGGATGAGCGCGCCCGCGACGCCGAGCGCGGCGCCGGCCGCGATACCGGCCAGGGTGCGCGGCACGCGGACGTCCCAGACCACCGAGGCCGCGGTCGACCCGTCGTCATGCAGCAGCGCGTCGACCACGACGGACGGGGCCAGGGCGCGTGAGCCGACCGCGAGGCTGAGCATGACGGCGGTCAGCAACAGGAGCAGGGCGCCGAGCACGGCCAGAGTCCGGGTCGAGTTCCGGCGCCTGGGGGACTGTTTCGCCGTCTTCTTCGTCTTGCCGGACTGTACAAGAGGGGCCGTACCGGCCTCAGTTGCCACCCATGCCCTCCGCGCGGAGGCGATCGGCGATCAGTCGGCCGAGCGCCTTCTTGTCGATCTTGCCTACCGAGGTCCGGGGAAAAGCCTCGATGACCTCCACCCGGTCGGGGAGCTTATACGCGGCGACCCCTCGCTCGGTGAGGAAAGCGGCCAACTCCCGCTGGGCCGGGGCCTGTCCGCGCGGGACGAGGTAGGCGCAGGTGCGCTCGCCCATCGTCTCGTCGGGCATGCCGACCACGGCCGCGTCGTGCACGCCCGGGTGGGCGAGGATGTGGTTCTCCAGTTCCTCGGCGGAGATCTTGTCGCCGCCCCGGTTGATCTGGTCCTTGGCCCGGCCCTCGACCACGAGATGGCCGGTGGGCAGGATCCGGACGAGGTCGCCGGTGCGGTAGTAGCCGTCGGTCGTGAAGGCGCGGGAGTTGTGCTCGGGGGCGCGGTAGTAGCCGCGCAGGGTGTAGGGGCCGCGGGTGAGCAACTCGCCGCGCTCGCCCGGCGGTACGTCGCGATCGTCCTCGTCGACCACGCGGAGTTCGTCGGCCGGGGACATCGGGCGGCCCTGGGTGCCGATGACCAGCTCGGGCGGATCGTCGAGCCGGGTGTAGTTGAGCAGGCCCTCGGCCATGCCGAACACCTGCTGGAGCGTGCAGCCGAGGGCCGGTTCGACCCGGGCGGCGGGCTCGGCGCCCAGCTTGGAGCCGCCGACCTGGAGCAGGCTCAGCGAGGAGAGGTCGGCCTCCTCCCACTCCACCGCGTCCAGCCACAGCAACGCGATCGGCGGGACCACGGCGGTGGCGGTGACCTTCTCCCGCTCGATCAGCGCGAAGGCGTCCTCGGGGCTCGGCGTGGGGGAGAGCACGACGGTGCCGCCCGCCATCAGCGTGCCCAGCAGACCGGGGCAGGCCAGCGCGAAGTTGTGCGCGGTCGGCAACACCACCAGATAGACGGTGTCACGGTCGAAGCCGCAGACCTCGGCGCTCGCGCGGACGTTGTACGCGTAGTCGTCGTGGGTGCGCGGGATGAGCTTCGGCTTGCCGGTCGTGCCGCCGGACAGCAGCAGTACGGCCACGTCGCCGGGGTCGGCTTCGGGTAGCGGGACCGGGTCGGCGTCGATGTCGGCGAGCGCGGTGAACTCCGCTGCGTCGCCCGCCACCAGGACGTGCTCGATGCCGGGCACGGCCTTGCGCAGGGCCCGGGCGAGCCCGCGGTGGTCGAAGCCGTCGTGCAGGTCCGGGATCGCGTACGCCGTGGCACCGGACACCTCGGCGACATGCACGATCTCGCTCTCGCGATGCGCGGGCAGGGTGAGTACGGGTATCGCGCCCGCCCTCAGCAGCGCGAAGAAGAGCACCACGAAGGCGTCCGTGTTGGGCAGTTGGACGACCACACGGTCGCCGTCGCCGATGCCGAGCCGCCGCAGTCCCGCCGCCATGCGGTCGGCGCGCAGATCGAGTTCGGCGTACGTCCACCTGTTTCCGTCGGCGTCCACGAGCGCGGTCCGCCGCGGCTCGCGCTCGGCGCTCTCCCTCAGTAGCCGGTCCAGCGGCCGGCCTCCCCAGTAACCCTCTGCGCGGTACTTCTCGGCCAGCGGTTCCGGCCAGGGCACCCAACCGTCGAGCATCCTCAACTCCCGCCTGCTGTTTAGGAAAGGCTTGCCTAATCAGTCATCGGGGTCAAGCCTGGGGCGCGATCTGGACGGCGCCGCGCTGCGGGGGCTAGGGTCTGTTCTGAATTAGGTTAGGTTAACCTAAGTCCAGGGAGGTAGGTCCTTGCTGCGTTATCGGAGCGCGGAGACGGAACTGCCGGGAGACCCCGTCCAGTTGGCGGCGCAACTGGCGGAGTCGGGCTTGTTCGACCAGTACGTGATCTACGAACAGAACGGCGACCTCTGGTTCGCCGGCGGGGCGCTCGGCGAGATCCAGGTCGACCGCTCCGAGATCCGCCGCCGATGGCTCACCGAACAGACCGCAGCCCCCCTCGGGCCGCATCCACTGCGCCAGGTCCACGAAGAACTGGGCCGGATGGCCGTAGAGGGCTGGAACGCCTACGGCTGGATGGCGTTCGAGTTCTCCCATCTGCACGCCGGCCGCCCCGACCGGACGGGCGAGGACGACCTGCTCCATCTGCTCGTCCCCCACAGCGAAGTGAGGCTCGGTCGGAAACGTGCCCTGATCCGCAGCGCGGACCAGGAGACGCTGGACGCGCTCACCGGGTTGCTCGACCGCGCCGACGCGCCCCGCACCGCCGTACCCCGCCCCATCGACGTGTCGGACGCCGAGGGCCGTTACCCGGACATGGTGGCCCAGGCCATCGAGGAGATACGGACCTCCGACCTGCAGAAGGTCATCCTCTCGCGCTGCGTCGACGTGCCCTTCCCGGTCGACTTCGTCGCCACCTACGTCCACGGCCGCTCGCACAACACCCCGGCCCGCTCCTTCCTGCTGGACCTCGGCGGCCGGCGGGTCACCGGCTTCAGCCCCGAGACCGTCGCCGAGGTCGGCGCGGACGGCGAGGTCGTCACCCAGCCGCTCGCCGGTACCCGCGCCCACGGCTTCGGCGAGCAGGAGGACGAGCGCCTGCGCGCCGAACTCCTCGCCGACCCCAAGGAGATCTCCGAACACGTGCTGTCGGTCAAGCTCGCGGAGGAGGAGATGGCCACCGTCTGCCGGCCGGGCACCGTCTCGGTACGCGACCTGCTCAGCGTCCGCCGGCGCGGCAGTGTGCAGCACCTCGGCTCCAGCGTGCACGGCCTGCTGGCCGAGTCCGCCACCGCCTGGGACGCCCTGCGCGCGGTGTTCCCCGCCGTGACCGCCTCCGGCATCCCCAAGGCTCCCGCCTACGACTGCATCGCCCGGCTGGAGAAGGAGCCCCGCGGCATCTACAGCGGGGCGGTGCTCAGGGCCGGCAGCGACGGATCGCTCGACGCGGCGCTGGTGCTGCGCAGTCTCTTCGAGGAGGGCGGCCGTACCTGGTTGCGGGCCGGTGCCGGCATCCTGGCCGGCTCGACTCCGGCCCGGGAGCTGGAGGAGACCTGCGAGAAGCTCCGCAGCGTCGCCCCGTACGTCGTCCCGGCAGAGGGGCAGGGGCGCGCGTGAGACTGGGAGAAGTGGTCGTCGACGTAGCGCCGTTGCGCTCCAGCAGGGACTTCCGGCTGGTGTTCGCCACCCAGGCGATCTCCATGGTCGGCACGCATCTCACCTCGGTGGCGGCCAGCCTGCAGATCTACACACTGACCGGCTCGTCGGTCCAAGTGGGCCTGATGAGCCTGGTGTTGGGCCTGTCGCTGCTGGTCGGTCTGGTCACGGGCGGTCTGCTCGCCGACCGGGCCGGCCGGCGCAAGGTCATGCTCGTGACCCGGGCCGTGACCGCGGTGGTGATCGCGGGGCTCGCGGTGAACGCGGCGCTGCCCGACCCGCAGGTGTGGTTCGTGTTCGTGGCTGCCGTACTGGCGGGCTTCACCGCCGGGCTGGGCGGTCCGGCCCTCATGGCCGCCACGCCCGCCCTGGTGACACCCGGGCAGCTGGCCGCCGCCGGCGCGCTGACCACCCTCACCGCCCAACTGGGCGGCATGGTCGGGCCGTCGCTGGCGGGCGTGATCGCGGCCGGGCCCGGCATCGCCTGGTGCTTCGCGATCGACGCGGCCATATACGTCGTAGGGCTCGTGCTGCTCGCCCCGCTGCCCAAGCTCGCCCCCGAGGGGCCGGCCGAGGCCCAGCATCCGCTGAAGGCGATGGGGGAGGGGCTGCGCTTCCTGCGCGGCAACCAGGTCGTGGCCGGACTGCTGCTGATCGACGTGTGCGCGGTGGTCTTCGCGATGCCGTACGCGCTCTTCCCCGAACTCGGCACCGAGCACTTCGGCGGCGGTCCGTCCACCGTCGGACTGCTCTACACCGCCCCCGCGGTCGGTTCCTTCTTCGGGGCGCTGACCAGCGGCTGGACCGGCCGGGTGCACCACACCGGGCGGGCACTGATCGGCGCGGTCGCGGTGTGGGGCGTGGCGATCACCTGCTTCGGCCTCAGCCCCGACCTGTGGCTCGCGCTGCTCTTCCTCGCGCTGGCCGGCCTCGGCGACACCGCCTCGGAGATCCTGCGGCGGGCCCTGCTCCAGCACTACACGCCGGACCGGCTCCAGGGCCGCGTCGGCAGTCTGTGGCTCGCCCAGGCCACCGCCGGCCCCTCCGTCGGCAACGTCGAAGCGGGCCTGGTGTCCAGGGCGCTCGGCTCGTCGAGCGGGGCCGTGGTGGTCGGCGGACTGGTCTGTCTGGCGGGCGTGGGGGTCCTGGCGCTCGCGATGCCGGGACTGCGCAAGGCCACGCTCAGCCGACCGCCGGACGCCGACGGGGGCGACCGGGCGGCGACCGCCGAAGCGTCTCCGGCGGCCGACTGAACACTCCCGACTGGCTCACCCTCGTACGACAGGGCGGAGAACGATGCCGACCGCGCGGATCAACGGAATCCGGCTCCATTACGAGGACACCGGCGAGGGCGAGCCGGTGGTCCTGGTGATGGGCCAGGGCGCCGGAGGGCGGGCCTGGCACCTCCACCAGGTGCCGGCCCTGGTCGACGCCGGCTACCGGGTCGTCACCTTCCACAACCGGGGCATTCCACCGACGGACGAGTGCCCGGAAGGCTTCACCATCGACGACCTGGTGGCCGACACGGCGGGCCTGGCCGAACATCTCGGCCTCGCACCGTGCCGGTTCGTAGGCGTCTCCATGGGGGCGTACGTCGTCCAGGAACTGATGCTGGCCAGGCCCCGACTCGTCCGGCAGGGCGTGCTGATGGCCACCCGCGGCCGTACGGACGTCCTGCGCGCCGCGATGGCCGATGCCGAACGCGCCCTGCACGACAGCGGATCGGAGCTGCCGCCCGCCTACGCCGCCTGGATCCGGGCCCTGCAGAACCTGTCCCCGGCCACCCTGGACGACGAGCGGCAGATCCAGGACTGGCTGGAGCTCTTCGAGTTCTCGCCGCAACCCCAAGGGCCGGGCATGCGGGCCCAGTTGGACCTCCAGGTCCCGGAGGGCCGACTGGACGCCTACCGCGCCATTGACGTGCCCTGCCTGGTCGTCGGCTTCGCGGACGACGTCATCCTGCCGCCGTACCTGGGGCGCGAGGTCGCCGACGCCATCCCCGGTGCCGTGTACCAGGAGATCAAGAGCTGCGGGCACTACGGCTATCTGGAGCGGCCGGACGAACTGAACCGGGTGCTCCTGGAGTTCTTCCGCGACCGTTCCTCCGTGCCCGGTTCGTCCCCACCCGTTTCTTCCGCACCCGGCGATGTTGATTTAGGTTAGCCTCGCCTAAGTAATCTCCTCAGGGGGGTCATGGTGCACCGCACCTTGCTGAACGGCAAGATCCACCGAGCCACCGTCACCCAGGCAGATCTGCACTACGTGGGATCCCTGACGATCGACCAGGACCTCATGGAGGCCGCCGACATCGTCGAGGGCGAAGCGGTCCAGGTCGTCGACATCGACAACGGCGCCCGACTCACCACCTACGCCATCACCGGCGAACGCGGCAGCGGCGTCATCGGGATCAACGGCGCCGCCGCCCATCTCGTCCACCCCGGTCACCTGGTGATCATCATGTCCTTCGCCGCGCTCGACGAGTCCGAGCGCGCCGGCCACCGGCCACGGGTCGTCCACGTCGACAAGGCCAACCGGATCGTCGCGCTCGGCGCCGACCCCGCCGAACCGGTACCGGGCGCGGCCGACCAGTTCACCGGAGCCTTCACCCACCCCGCGCCACACCAGGCCGGCGAGCAGGAGAGGAACTGAGCCATGGCCAACCCCTTCGACGACGCCAACGGTGTCTTCCACGTTCTGGTCAACGACGAGGGCCAGTACTCCCTGTGGCCGGACTTCGCGCCCGTACCCGACGGCTGGTCCACCGTGCACGGCCCCGACGGCCGGGCCGCCTGCCTGGAGTACATCGAGCGGCACTGGACGGACATGCGCCCGCGCAGCCTGGCCGAGGCCATGCGCGGGGCCGAGGGCTGATGGCCGGCCGCCCGGCCGTGGAGGACGTCCTCCCCCTGTCACCCATGCAGGAGGGGATGGTCTTCCACGCGCTGTACGACGAGGGCACACGGGACCTCTACACCGGCCAGTTGGTCATCCGGCTCGAAGGGCCGGTGGACGGAGCGCGGATGAGCCTGGCCGTCACGGCGCTGCTCGCCCGGCACGCCAATCTGCGGGCCGCCTTCCGCACCTCGCGGTCGGGGCGCCCGGTCCAGGTGGTGCGCAGCGCGGTCGCCGTCCCCTGGCAGGTCACCGACCTGAGCGCGCTGCCGCCCGAGGAGCGTGAGCAGGCCTTCGACCGAATGCTGGAGGAGGACCGCGACGAGCGGTTCGACCTGTCCCGTCCGCCGCTGCTGAGGTTCCGGCTCGTGACGTTCGGGGAGGGGCACCACCGGCTGCTGATCTCCTCGCACCACCTGCTCTGGGACGGCTGGTCCGCCCCCGTGCTGGTGCGTGAGCTCTTCCAGCTGTACACATCGGGCGGCGACGCCGCGGCCCTGCCCCGCGTGCGGCCCTACCGGGACTACCTGGCGTGGCTGTCCCGCCAGGACCGCGAGGCGGCGCGGGAGGCATGGAGGGCCGCCCTGCACGGACTCGACGAACCGTCACTCATCGCGCCCGAGGCCCGGGACCGCCCCGTCGAGCAGCCCGAACGGCTGGTCCTGGAGCTCTCCGCGGAGGAGACCTCGGCACTGGCAGACGCCGCCCGCGCCCACGGCGTGACCGTCAGTACGGTGCTCCAGGGCCTGTGGGCCGTCCTGCTCGGCAGGCTGACCGGCCGTACGGACGTCGTCCTGGGGGCCACGGTCTCCGGCCGCGACGCGGACGTCCCCGGCGTCGAGACAATGGTCGGCCTCTTCATCAACACCCTGCCCGTACGGGTGCGGTTGAGGCCCGAGGAGCCGCTCGCCGGCCTGCTGACCCGGATGCAGACCGAGCAGGCCGCACTCCTCGACCACCGGCACCTCGGCCTCGCGGAGATCCAGCGCGCCGCCGGGCACACCGCCCTGTTCGACACCTTGCTGGTCTTCGAGAGCTATCCCATCGACGACGACGGCATCGCTCGCGCCTTCGGCCCCGACGGTCCCCGCATGACAGGAGTCTCGGTCCGGGACGCCACGCACTACCCGTTGGCTGTGACCGCGCTGCCGGGCGACCGGATGACGCTGACGTTCAGTCATCAACCCACCGCGCCGTCTCGTGGGACGGTCGGGCGTGTCGCCACCCGACTCCGGTCCCTGCTCAAGGAGTTCACGCAGGACCCCACCCGTCCCGTGGCCCGCCTCTCCACGGACGAGCCCCCCGCACAGCACAGCACCGCCCGCCCCCTGCCGCACCCCACCGTCCGTGCCCTGTACGAGGACCAGGCGGCCCGCACCCCCGACGCCCCCGCCGTCCTGCACGGCGACACCACCCTGACCTTCGCCGAACTCGGCGCCCGCGCCGACCGATTGGCGGCCGCCCTGACCGCCCGGGGCGCGGGACCGGAGTCCGTGGTAGCCGTCGCCCTGCCCCGCCGCCCCGACCTGGTCACCGCACTCCTCGCGGCACTGAAGGCCGGAGCCGCCGTCATGCCGGTCGACCCGGGCTACCCGCCCGACCGCATCGCCCTGATGCTCGACGACGCCGAGCCCCGACTGGTGATCTGCGATCCGCGCACAGCACAACTGCTCGGTATCAAGGAGGAGTTGGTGTGTTCGCCGGACGCGGAGACGGCGTCGGCCGTACAGCAGCGACCGCCGCTGTCTCCCGAACACCCCGCGTACGTCATCTTCACCTCGGGCTCCACCGGCCGCCCCAAGGGCGTGATCGGAACCCAGCGGGCGCTGGCCAACCGGCTCCACTGGGGCCGGGAGCCGGGGGGACGCCGTGCTGGGGACGGCTCACCCGGCGTCCGCGTCTCGAAGAGCCCGCTGAGCTTCATCGACGGCCTGACCGAACTGCTCGGCGCCCTCACGGCGGGCGAGGCGGTGGCACTCGCCGACGACGAGGCGGCCGGCGACCCGACAGCCCTCGCCGCACTGGCCGACCGCCACCGGGCCACTGTGCTCACCGCGGTCCCCAGCCTCTACACCACCCTCGTCGAATCCTCCCCGCCGGACGCCTTCTCCTCCGTCCGCACCTGGATCTCCAGCGGCGAAACCCTCCCCGGCGAACTGGCCGAGGCCGTCACCCGGCGCTGGCCACAGGCACGCCTGGTCAATCTCTACGGCTGCTCCGAGGCGGCCGGCGACAGCCTGGTCCACGTCCACGACGGCGGCGAGGGCCCGGTGCCGCTCGGGCGGCCCATCGCGGGCACCCGCGTCCACGTCCTCGACCCCTTCCTGCGACCGTCCCCCATCGGCGCGGTCGGCGAGCTGTACCTGGCCGGAGACGGACTGGCCCGGGGCTACCTGAACCAACCGGGCCGCACCGCCGAACGCTTCGTCGCCGACCCCTTCGGCCCACCGGGCAGCCGCCTCTACCGCACCGGCGACCTCGCGAGACTGCGGCCCG
Organism: Streptomyces sp. DT2A-34; assembly: GCF_030499515.1. NCBI lineage: Bacteria > Bacillati > Actinomycetota > Actinomycetes > Kitasatosporales > Streptomycetaceae > Streptomyces > Streptomyces sp. DT2A-34. Next base: position 9,502,137 of record NZ_JASTWJ010000001.1, read on the forward strand.
ACGGCACGGTGGAGTTCCTCGGCCGGGCCGACGACCAGGTGAAGATCCGGGGCTACAGGGTCGAGCCCGGCGAGATCGAGGCGGTGATACGGACGCTGCCGGGTGTCGCCCGGGCCGCGGTCGTGGCCAGGGAGGACGGCTCGGCACCGCGACGCCTGGTCGCCTACGTCGTCGCAGACCCCGGGGCCGCCCTCGACCCGCCCGCCCTGCGCCGCACCCTCGCCGAGCGGCTCCCCGGCCACCTCGTCCCGTCGGCGGTGGTGGTCCTGGAGCAGCTGCCGCGCACCCCCAGCGGCAAACTCGACCGACGCGCCCTGCCCGCCCCCGACTTCACGGAGACATCCACCTACGAACCACCCCGCACCGAACCGGAGAAGGTGCTGTGCGGGCTCTTCGCCGAAGTGCTCGACCTGGAACGGGTCGGCGCCCACGACGACTTCTTCGAACGCGGCGGCGACAGCATCGTCTCGGTCCGGCTGGCCGACCGGGCCCGCAGAGCCGGGCTCGCCCTGTCCCCTCGGGACGTGTTCGCCCACCGCACCCCGGCCGCTCTCGCCGGGGCCCTGCCCGCCGAAACCGGCCCCGCGCCCGAGGAGTTCACCCCGACCGGCGCCCCGCTGGTCTCACTCAGCCCGTCGCAGCTCGACAACGTCAAGGCGAGGTGGAGGACTCGATGAGCAAGGCACCCGGGGACGAGGGTTCCCTGGTCGAGGACGTTCTGCCGCTCTCCCCGCTGCAGCAGGGCCTGCTGTTCCACGCCCTGTTCGACGAGGATGCCCAGGACGTCTACACCATGCAGACCCTGGTGGAGATCGAAGGCCCCCTGCGCCCCGCCCTCCTGCGCACCGCCGCCGAGGAACTCTTCGCCCGCCACGCCAACCTGCGCAGCGCCTTCCTCCACGAGGACCTGGACGAACCGGTGCAGGTGGTGCTCAAGCAGGTTCCTGTGAACTGGGCCGAGGCAGACGCCATGGGGGAGGGCGAAGTGGCCCGGCTGGTCGCCGAGGACGCCACCGCCCGCTTCGACCTCACCGACCCGCCACTGCTGCGCCTGACCCTGGTGCGCCGAGCCACCGACCGCTGGCTCCTGATCCTCACCAACCACCACCTCCTGCTGGACGGTTGGTCCATCCCCCTGCTGGTCCGCGAACTGCTCCAGCTCTACGCCGCCCAGCTCGCCCCCGGCACCACCGCACCCCTGCCCGCCGTACGGCCGTACCGGGACTTCCTGGCCTGGCTCGCCTCCCGCGACCGGGAGGCCTCCGCCGCCGCCTGGCGCAGGGCACTGGCCGGGGCCGCGCCGACGGTGTTGTCGCCCTCGGCCGCCGGGCTGGTCCCCGTACCGCCCGAGCTGCACACCCTGCGGCTGACCGAGGAACTGACCGGCCGGGTGCAGGAGTTCGCGAGAAGCCGGGGCGTCACCGTCAACACGGTCGTGCAGGGTCTGTGGGCGCTGCTGCTGGCGCGGCTGACCGGCCGGGACGACGTGGTCTTCGGGGCGACCGTGGCGGGACGGCCCGCCGAACTCACCGGTGCGGAGTCCATGATCGGCCTGTTCATCAACACGGTGCCGGTCCGGGTGACCGTACCGCCGGGCGAGGTGGCCGGTGCCTTCCTGCGCCGCCTTCAGGACGAGCAGTCGAGACTGATGGACCATCAGCACCTGGGCCTCACCGAGATCCAGCGCCTCGCCGGCGCGGGAGACCTCTTCGACACCCTGCTCGTCTTCGAGAACTACCCGATCGACGAGACCGCGGTCGCGGAGGCCGAGGCATCGGCCGGACTACGGATCGCCGAGGTCAAGGGCTCGGGCGCCACGCACTATCCCCTGACCCTGGCCGTGCTGGCCGAGCAACGGCTCGGGATCGTCTTCGAGTTCCGGCCCGACTGCTACGACCGCGCGGGCGTGGAGGAGCTGGCCGGCCGCTTCGAGCGGCTGATGCAGGCCGTACTGGCCGACCCGGACGCCCCCCTGGCCGCGCTCGACGTCCTCGCACCCGAGGAACGGGCCGCGCTGCTGGCGGGCGGGGCGGGGGAGCGGCTGCCGGTGCCGTACCCGACGATGCCGGAGGTGTTCGAGGCGCAGGCGGCTCGTACGCCGGACGCGGTGGCGGTGGTTGGAGACGGGCGGAGTCTGACGTTCGCGGAGTTGAACAGCGCCGCGAACCAACTCGCCAGGCAGCTGGTTGAGTTGGGTGCCGGTCCGGAAGAGATCGTCGCGTTCGCGCTGCCCCCGACACCCGACACCGTGACCGCGCTCCTGGCGATCCAGAAGGCGGGTGCGGCCTATCTGCCACTGGATCCGGCGTGGCCAGAAGAGCGCATCGCGGGAATGTTGGAGGACGCACGCCCGGTGACGCTTGTCACGACGACGACCGCAACGCCCTTCAAGGGGCGCGGGGCTGTGACATATGCGGCTCCGCCGCGTGGGCGCGACCAGCCACACTCAACCCGCAGCCACCATCCGGCCCTGCCACCCCACCGCTTCGTGTTCCTCGACGCCCCCGCCACTCGCGAGCGCCTCGCGCACACCCCTGCCGCCAACCTCACCGACGCCGACCGCCTCTACCCCCTCCTCCCCGAACACCCCGCCTACGTCATCTACACCTCCGGCTCCACCGGCCGCCCCAAAGCCGTGGCCATCCCCCAACGAGCCATCGTCAACCTCTTCACCGCCCACAACACCGCCCTGCACAAACCCGCCGCCGCGGCGGTCGGTGGACGGCCGTTGCGGATCGGCCACGCCTGGCCCATCGCCTTCGACGCCTCCTGGCAACCCATGCTCTGGATGTTCGCCGGCCACGAGCTCCACATGGTGCCCGAGGACGTCCGCCGAGACCCCGCAGCCCTCCGGGACTTCCTCGCCCGCCACGGCATCGAGTTCATCGAACTGTCCCCCTCCCTGCTCGCCGAGCTGGTAGCCCAAGCTGCCGACTGGCAGGCGGACTTGAAGGTGCTCGGCGTCGGCGGCGAGGCCGTACCCCCGGACCTGTGGCGCGCTCTGCGGGAGACAGCCGGGCTGGCCGCCCACAACCTCTACGGCCCCACCGAATGCACCGTCGACTCGGCAGACTGCGACCTCGCCCTCAGCGAGCGTCCCGCGATCGGCCGCCCCGTGGCGGGCGGCACCCTGTACATCCTGGACGGACACCTCAACCCCGTCCCCGTCGGCGTCGAGGGCGAGCTGTACGTGGCGGGCGCCGGCCTGGCGCGGGGCTACCTCGGCCAACCGGCCGCCACCGCGGCCCGCTTTGTCGCCGACCCCTTCTCCGACAGCCCTGGCGCACGCATGTACCGCACCGGCGACATCGCCCGCTGGACCGCAGACGGCCTGGTGGAGTGCCTGGGCCGGGTCGACGACCAGGTCAAGATCAGGGGCTACCGGATCGAACCCGGCGAGATAGAGGCGGTGCTGCTGGAACACGAGCTGGTCGAACGGGCAGCGGTCGTCGTCCGCGAGGACACGCCCGGCGTACGGCGCCTGGTCGCCTACGTCATCCTGTCCGCGCCGCCGTCCGTGCCGCCGTCCCCGCCGCCGGTCCCGGGACCGTCCCCGTCCCCGACCGAGGACCCGGCGGAGCTGCTGCGCCGCGCCGTGGCGGCCGTTCTGCCCGACTACATGGTGCCGTCGGCGTTCGTCCCGGTGGACGGCTTCCCACTCACCCTCAACGGCAAGCTGGACACCGCCGCCCTCCCCGCACCCTCCCGCTCCGCCGGGCCGGCCGCGCAGCCGCCCCGGAACCCGGTCGAGGAGCGGCTCGCCACCCTGTTCGCCGAGGTGCTGGGGCTGGACACGGTCGGCGTGCACGACAGCTTCTTCGCGCTCGGCGGCGACAGCATCGTGTCCATGCGGCTGGTCAGCCAGGCGCGGGCGGCGGGGCTCGCGATCTCGCCGCGTGACGTGTTCGAGCGGCCCACGATCGCGGAACTCGCCGAACGCGTGGCCACCGCCGAGCGCCGCACGAGCGACCCCGACGCGGGAAGGGGCGACATACCCCTCACCCCCGTCCTGACCTGGCTCACCGAACAGAACGCTCCCTTCCGTGCCCTCAGCCAGGCCCGCTTCCTGCGCACCCCGGCCGAGATGGACCTCGACGGCCTGCACCGCACCGTCCAGTCCGTCCTGGACCACCACGACCTGTTGCGCTCCACCTTCGCCCGGGCAGCGGACGGGTCCTGGCGCTTCCACGCCGCACCCGCGGGCACGACCCGCGCCGCCGACTGCGTACGCCGGATCGACGCCGAGCGCCTGGATCACACGGCGATCGGCACACTCGTCCCGGAGGCGATGGACGAGCTGGTCGCCGAGCTCGACCCGGCCGCCGGGGCGATGGCGCGGTTCCTGTGGTTCGACGCCGGCGGCGGTCGTGAGGGCCGCCTCCTGGTCGTGCTGCACCACCTGGTGACCGATGCCGCGTCCTGGGGCGTGCTCGTCGCCGACCTGGCCGCCGCCTGGGAGGGCAGGGATCTGTCACCCGTCGGCACCTCCTTCCGGGAGTGGGCGCGGGAGCTTCGGGAGTTGGCCCCTGGCCGCTCGCCCGAACTCGCCTTCTGGAAGGGCGTGCTGGACCGACCCGAACCGCCCCTCGGCGCCGGCCCCCTGGACCCCGCCCAGGACACCAGGTCCACCATCCGCAGGCACTGGACCACCCTGGGGCCCGACATCACCGAACCCCTGACCACCGCCTCCGTCCAGGAGGTGCTGCTCACCGCGCTGGCACTCGCCGTACCGGCCTGGCGCGGCGCACCCGACCGCTCCGTGCTGATCGCCCTGGAGGGCCACGGCCGCGAGGAGCACCTTGTGCCGGGCGCCGACCTGTCCAGCACCCTTGGCTGGTTCACCAGCGTCTTCCCGGTCCGGCTCGACCCCGGCACCACGGACCACGTACAGCGCGTCCGCGACCAGCTGGCCGACCTGCCCGACAAGGGCATCGGCTACGGTCTGCTGCGCCACCTCGCCCCGGAGACCGCCGAGCAGCTCGCCCAACTGCCCGAGCCGCAGATCCAGTTCAACTACCTGGGCCGGATGGGGACAGGTGAGCGGCGGGGGACCGCCGTGTTCACCAGCGCACCCGAGACCGGTGCCATGGGCAGTGGCGCCGACCCCGAGATGCCCGCCCCCTACGCCCTCGTCGTCGACGCGGTGATCACCGGAGCGGAACTCTCGGTGTGCTGGCAGTGGCCGCAGCGGCTCTTCACCGAGACCGAGATCCACCGGCTGGCCGCGCTCTGGACCACGTCCCTCGAACTGCTCCTGAAAGGCGGAGACCAGTGACGGAGACCCCCACCGCCGACCTCGCCGCACGCAAGCGCGAACTCCTGCGCCGCCGGCTGGAGAACGCCGGTCTGGCCGACGCCGGGGCGCGCTCCGAGCGGATCCCACGGCGCCCGGCGGACACGGCCCGGCTGCCGCTGTCGTACGCCCAGTCCCGGATGTGGCTGCTCCAGCAGCTCGACCCGGCCGGCCCCGCCTACAACGTCTGCCTCGCCATCCGCCTGCGCGGCCCTTTGGACCCGGCCGCCCTGCGCACGGCCTTACAGGGTCTGATCGACCGGCACGAGGTGCTGCGCACCCGCTACCCGGCCGCCGGGGACGGCACCCCGGAGCAGCTCGTGGACGCCGGGGCGGAGGTGGAGTTCGCCACGGCGGACCTGCGGGGGGCGCCCGAGCGGGAACGGGACCGCCGGGTGGCGGAACTGGCCCGGACCGCCTCGGCGACCCCCTTCGACCTGGCCTCCGACCACCCGTTGCGTGCGCTGCTGATCCAGCGCGCGGAGCGGGACCACACCCTCGTCCTGACGGTCCATCACATAGCTTGGGACGGAGGGACCTTCAACGCGCTCTCCCGCGACCTGAGCGCCCTCTACCGGGCGGCGGTCACCGGCGAGCCCGCGCTGCTCGAACAACTTCCCCTCCAATACGGCGACTTCGCGCACTGGCAGCGCACCACCTGGACCGACGAGCGACTGGCCGAACACCTCGACCACTGGCGCACCGTCCTGGTCCCCCCGCCCCGCCCCCTCGCCCTGCCCACCGACGCCCCGCGCACCGCCCGTCCCACCGCGCAGGGCGACCGCCGCTTCCACACCTTCACCCCCGACGTCACCGACCGCCTCACCGGCTTCGCCCGCAACGCCGGCGCGACCCCCTTCATGGTGCTGTTCGCGGGACTGGCGGCCCTGCTGCACCGCATCACCGGCGCCACCGACATCCCCATCGGCTCGGCCGTCATGAACCGCGACCTCCCCGGCCTCGAGAAGCTGATCGGCAACTTCGGCAACACCCTCGCCCTGCGCGCCGACGTCGGCGGCGACCCCGGCTTCGCCGAACTGGTCGAGCGGGCACGGCAGTTGTGCACGGACGGATACGCCCACCAGGACATGCCCTTCGACAAACTGGTGGAGCAGCTGAAGCCGGAACGGCAGCCGGGCCGCTCCGTCTACTTCGACGTCATGCTCCTCTTCCTCACCCAGGGACTCGAAGGACCGCAGCTGCCCGGTGTGACCGCCGAATGGGAGACCGTCCACAACGACACCACCCAGTTCGACCTGTCCCTGGAGGCGTTCCTCACCGGCGGCCGCCTGCGGATCGAGGCGACCTACCGCAGCGGCCTGTTCACCCCCGGCACCGTCGACCGGCTGCTCCAGCACCTGGAGACGCTGCTCGCCGCAGCCCTCACCGAGCCGGAACTCGCGCTGTCCCGGCTGCCGTTGATGACCGAGATCGAGCAGCACCGGGTCCTGGAGGAGTGGAACGCCACCGGCCACCCCGTCCCCGCCACCCACCTCACCGACCTCCTCGCCCGGCAGGCCGCCCGCACCCCCGAAGCGCCCGCCCTCACCGCCGACGACGGCCGGCCCGGCCTCGACTACGCCGCCCTGCACAGCCGCGCCAACCGACTCGCCCGGCTGCTGATCTCCCACGGTGTGGGTCCCGAGCACCTGGTGGGGGTGGCCCTGGACCGCGGAACCGACCTGGTGGTGGCGCTGCTCGCGGTGCTCAAGGCGGGTGCCGCCTACGTCCCGCTGGACACCGGCTACCCGGCCGAGCGGCTGGCGTTCATGGTGGAGGACGCCGAGCCGACGCTCGTGCTTGCGGCCTCGGACACGGCCCGGCTCCTGCCGCCCGGGGTGCCACTGCTCCTGCTCGACACGGACACCACCGCCTTCGATACCGCCGAAATCACCGACGGCGACCGACTTCAGCCCCTCCGCCCCGACCATCCCGCCTACGTCATCTACACCTCCGGCTCCACGGGCCGCCCCAAGGGGGTCGTCGTCCCGCACGCCGGGATCGCCAACCGTCTGCTGTGGATGCAGGAGGCGTACGAACTCGGCCCGGCCGACCGGGTGTTGCAGAAGACTCCCACCAGTTTCGACGTCTCCGTCTGGGAGTTCTTCTGGCCGCTGATCACCGGGGCCGAGCTCGTGCTCGCCCGTCCCGGCGGTCACCGCGACCCCGGCTATCTCGCCGAGCTGATCCGGGATCGACGGGTCACGACCGCGCACTTCGTCCCCTCGATGCTGCGCGTCTTCCTCGACGACCCGGCTGCCGAGCAGGCGCGCGGGGTGATCCGCCGACTGGTGTGCAGCGGCGAAGCCCTGCCCACCGAACTCGCCGACCGGTGCGCCGAGTTGCTGCCCGGAACCGAGCTGCACAACCTGTACGGCCCCACCGAGGCCGCAGTCGACGTCACCGCCTGGCCCTGCGCCGAGGGCACGGTGTCCGCCGCCGGTGCCGTGCCGATCGGCCGCCCGGTGTGGAACACCCGCACCCTGGTCCTGGACGCGTCCCTGCGCCCGGTACCGCCGGGCGTCCCCGGCGAGCTCCACCTGGGCGGCGCCCAGCTGGCCCGTGGCTACCTCCGCCGCCCCGCGCTGACCGCCGACCGCTTCGTCGCCGACCCCTACGGTCCGCCCGGCGCCCGCCTCTACCGCACCGGAGACCTGGTCCGCTGGAGCGCGCAGGGAACGCTGGAGTTCCTCGGCCGGTCGGACGATCAGGTGAAGATCCGCGGCTTCCGCGTCGAGCCGGGCGAGACCGAGGCCGCCGTGGCGGCACTGCCCGGCGTCTCCCAGGCAGCGGTGACCGTACGTCAGGACCGGCTGGGCGAGCCGAGGTTGGTCGCGTACGCCGTACCCCACCCCGGGACCTCGCTGGAACCGTTGCGGGTCAGGCAGGACCTCAAGGCGACGCTCCCGGAACACCTGCTGCCCTCCGCCGTCGTGATCCTCGACGACCTGCCGCTGACCCCCAACGGCAAACTCGACCGCGCGGCCCTGCCCGCCCCCGACCTCTCCGGCCTCACCACCGCCACCGCCCCCCGCAGCGAAGCGGAGGCGACGCTCTGCGCCCTCTTCGCGGACCTGCTCGGGCTGCCCTCCGTCGGCATCCACGACGAGTTCTTCGCCCTCGGCGGCCACTCCGTGCTCGCCACCCGACTGGTCGCCCGCATCCGGGCCGAGCTCGGGGCCGCCGTCCCGCTGCGGGCGGTCTTCGACACCCCGACCGTGGCCGCGCTCGCCCCGCTCCTTCAGACCCCGGCCGCCGAGCGGCGCCCCGCGCTGCTGCCCGCCCGGCGCCCCGACCCGGTGCCGCTGTCCTCCGCGCAGGCGCGGCTGTGGTTCCTGTACCGGCTGGAGGGGCCCAGCCCGACGTACAACATCCACACCGCCGTACGCCTCACCGGACCGCTCGACACCGACGCCCTGCGAGCCGCTCTGCACGACGTCGTGGACCGCCACGAGGCGCTGCGCACGGTCTTCCCGGACGACGACGGCACCCCTTACCAGCGGGTGCTGACGGACGCGGCCGTGCCCTTCGAGGTGGTGCCGGCCCGGTCCGGGGAACTCGACGCGCTGCTGAGCGGGGCCGCCGCCCACTCCTTCGCGCTGGACGCCGAGATCCCCGTACGCGCCACGCTGTACGCCCTCGCCCCCGACGAGCACGTCCTGCTCCTGCTCGTCCACCACATCGCCACCGACGGCTGGTCGGCGGAGCCACTGCTGCGGGACCTGGAGACGGCCTACGCGACCAGGGCGCGGGGCGGTCGCCCCACGTGGCCGCCGCTCGCCGTACAGTACGCCGACTACACGTTGTGGCAGCGGCAGTTGCTGGAAGACGGTGGCCTGGCCGAGGCGGAACTGGATTACTGGGCGCGGCAGTTGGAGGGGGTGCCCGAGGAGCTCCAGCTGCCCGTCGACCGGCCGCGCCCGGCCGTCGCCGGATACCGGGCCGGTGCCGTGGACTTCGCCCTCGACGCGGAGGTCCACCGCGCGCTGCGGGACCTGGCCGCGGAGGCCGGCGGCACCGTCTTCATGGCGCTCCAAGCCGCCCTCGCCGTCCTGCTCGCCCGCCTGGGCGCCGGGGACGACATCCCCCTCGGCACCCCGGTCGCCGGACGGGGCGACGCGGCCCTCGACGACCTGGTGGGTCTCTTCGTCAACACCCTGGTGCTGCGCACCGACGTCTCCGGCGACCCGACGTTCCGTACGCTGCTCGCCCGGGTGCGCGAGACCGACGTGGACGCCTACGCCCATCAGGACCTGCCGTTCGAGCGGCTCGTGGACGCGCTCGCCCCGGCCCGCTCGATGGGCCGCCATCCGCTGTTCCAGGTGATGCTCGCCCACCAGCAAGCCCCCGACGCGGCAAGGGACTTCGCGGGGCTGACGCTCAGCGAGCTGCGCGTCGACTTCCACACCGCGAAGACCGACCTCGCCTTCCATGTCTTCGAGCGGAGGGAAGGCGACGGCGTCACCGGCGCACTCGTCTACAGCAGCGACCTGTACGACCACGAATCCGCGCAGGATCTGGTGGAGCGGTTCGTCAGGCTGGTCGGCGAGCTGGCCCGGCAGCCGGATCTGCCGGTCGCCCTGGCCGACCTCCTCACCCCCCGTGAGCGTTCCCTGATGCTGGGGGAGTGGAACGACACCGCACACCCCATGCCCGCCACCACCCTGACCGCACTGGTCGAGGAACAGGCGGCGAAGACCCCTGACCTCCCCGCCGTCGAGTACGGCATCGAGGGCGGCCTGAAGCTGACCTACGCCGAGCTCAACGCCCGCGCCAACGCCCTTGCCCGCCAGCTGACTTCGCTCGGAGTCGGACCGGAGCGCCGCGTCGGCATCCATCTGGAACGCTCGGTGGAGATGGTCGTAGCACTGCTCGCCGTGCTGAAGGCCGGCGGGGCGTTCGTCCCGCTGGAGCCGTCCTGGCCGGCGCGCCGGATCGCCGAGGTGTGCCAAAGCGCGGCCCTCACGGCGGTGCTGGGGAAGCCGGGGCACGGAGGGGTACTCGGTGACGACGCCCCACCGTTCATGGAAGTGCGCCTGGAGGGACCGGAGCAGCCGGACAACCCCAACGTCCCCGTCGATCCCGAAGGCCTCGCCTACGTCATCTACACCTCCGGCTCCACCGGCGTCCCCAAGGGCGCCATGATCCGACACCGGGCCATCGCACACCGGCTGCTGTGGCAGCGCGGCCTGCTCGGCTTCGGCACCGAGGACGCGGCCCTGTTCAAGGCGCCGCTCGGCTTCGACATCTCCATCAACGAGATCTTCCTGCCGCTGGTGAACGGCGGCCGCGTGGTGATCGCCGAACCGGGTGGCGAACGCGACGTGGACTATCTGCTCGACACCGTCGAACGGCACCGGGTCACCTTCACCTACCTCGTCTCCTCGATGCTCGACCTGCTCCTGGAGCTGGACGGCTTCGCCCGGCGGGCCCGCTCCCTCAGGCACGTGTGGTGCGGCGGCGAGGTGCTCACCCCGGAGCTGTTCGCCCGCTTCCGCGCCGCGAGCCCGGCCGTGATGTACCACGGGTACGGGCCGGCCGAGGCCACCATCGGCGTCAGCCACGTCGTCTACCGCACGGGCGCCATCCGCAGCGCCGTCTCCATCGGGCGGCCCAACGGCAACACCCGGCTCCACGTCCTCGACGACCGGCTCCAGCCGGTGCCGGTCGGGGTGCCGGGCGAGCTGTACGCCGGGGGCGTCTATCTCGGCCGCGGCTATGTGAACGACCCCTGCCGCACCGCCGACCACTGGGTGGCCGACCCGTTCGGCCCGCCCGGCGAACGGCTCTACCGCACCGGCGACCTGGTGAGGTGGCAGCGCGACGGCACCCTGGAGTTCCTCGGCCGGGCCGACAACCAGGTGAAGATCCGCGGTATGCGCGTCGAGCTGGAGGAGATCGAGGCGATCCTCGAACAGCACCCGGGCGTGCGGCGCGGGGTCGTGGTGATCCGGGAGGACGCCCCGGGCGTCAAGCAGCTCGCCGGCTACTACCTGGCCGCCCACGAACTCGGCGACCTGCACGGCTGGCTCCGCGAACGGCTGCCCGAACACATGGTGCCGCGCACGCTCACCGCCCTCGACGCCTTCCCGCTGCTGCCGTCCGGCAAGGTCGACCGCGGCTCCCTGCCCGCGCCCGCGAGCACGACCTCCGCCGCACCGACACGGGAGCCCGCGGACGAACGCGAGCGGCGGCTCTGCGAGTTGTTCGCCTCCGTCCTCGGGCCGGCACGCGTCGGCGTCGACGACAACTTCTTCGAGCTCGGCGGCGACAGCATCGTCTCCATCCGGCTGGTGACCCTGGCCCGCAAGGCCGGTATCGCCCTCAGCCCCCGGCATGTCTTCCAGACGCCGACCCCGGCCGGACTGGCCGCGGCGGCCGGTGCATCCGTCGAGCGCATCGGGGCCGAGGTCACCGACGAACCCGTCGGGGAGATGGAGCTGACCCCGATCATGCGGGCGACGGCAGGACCCGACGGCTCCTACGACGGTCTCGCCCAGGCGGTCCTGCTCGTGACCCCGCCGGACCTCACGTACGACACCGCCGTCGACGTACTCCAAGCGCTGCTCGACCGCCACGACATGCTCCGCGCCCGGGTGACGAACCGGCTGGTGGTGCCCGCCGAAGGAGCGGTGCGTGCGGGCGAACTGCTGAGTGAGGTGCGGGACGCCGCGCTCGACGACGAGCTGGCCGCCGCCGTGACCCGGCTCGACCCGGCGGCCGGGCGCATGCTCCAGGCCGTCTGGTTCACCGACTCCGCCCGGCTGCTGCTCGTGGCCCACCACCTGGTCGTCGACGGAGTGTCCTGGCGGATCATCACGTCCGACCTGGCGGAGGCATGGCGGTCGGGACGAGCCCTCCCACGCTCCGGAACCTCCTTCCGCACCTGGAGCAGGCTGCTGGCCGAGGAGGCGCGCAAGCCCGAGCGGATGCGGGAACTCGCCCGGTGGACCGGGGAGTTGGACGGCGCCCGCCCCTTCCTGGAGCGTGACCTCGGCATCGCGGGGAGCGTGCGTGAACACACCCTCGTCCTCCCGGACGACGTCACGGCCCCCCTCCTGACATCCGTGCCCACCGCCTATCACGCCGCCGTCCCCGACGTCCTGCTCACCGCCCTCGCCCTCGCCGCAGCGGCCTGGCGGGAGCGGCGCGGCGACCTGACCGGCCGCTCGCTGCTCGTCGGCGTGGAGGGGCACGGGCGCGAGGAGGACATCGCCGAGGGCGTCGATCTGTCGGCCACGGTGGGCTGGTTCACCACGGTCCACCCCGTCGGCATCGACCCCGGCCCGCTGGACCTCGACGCGGCGCTGTCCGGCGGGCCCGCCGCGGGCACGGCACTCAAGCGGATCAAGGAGCAGCTGCGCGCCGTACCGGACCACGGCCTCGGATACGGCCTCCTGCGCCACCTCAACCCGGACACCGCGCCGGCCCTGGAGAAACTGCCGCAGCCGCAGATCCTCTTCAACTACCTCGGCCGTTTCACGGCGTCCGGTACGGCGGAGGAACCCTGGGAGCTGGCCCCCGAGGCCCCCATGCTGCGAGTGCCGCCCGACCGGGGGCGGCCCCCGGCCTTCGGCCTGGAGATCAACGCCGTGGCTGTGGAGGAGGCGGGAGGCGTCCGGCTGCAAGTCTCCGCGTCCTGGCCGGACGGCTTCCTGACCGAGTCCGAGGCGGGCGAGCTGCTCGCCCTCTGGGAGCGCGCCCTGCACGGCCTCGCCCGGCACGCCGAGGACGCCCCGGCGGGCGGCCTCACCCCGTCGGACCTGCCCCTGGTCGAACTGACCCAGGAGGACATCGACGACTTCGAGAACGACCTCGACGATTTCTGATCCCACAGACGACTCCTGAGCCACCACGGACGACTTCTGAGCCCCACGGACGACTTCGGAGGAACCGGTGACGCAGCACCACCCGACCGCGGACGAGCTGCTCCGTTCGGTCACCGACACATTCGGCTCGGAGGCAGCGCCGAGCGAGGACGACAGCCTCATCGCCTGGGGCCTGGACTCCATCACCCTGATGAAGATCGCGGGCGGCTGGCGCAAACAGGGCGTCCGGGTCAGCTTCGCCGAACTGGCCAAGGAACCGACCCTGCGCGCCTGGCGGACACTGCTGGAAGCCCACGTCCCGGCAGCCCGGCCGACTGCCGACACCCCGAGCTTGCCGCCTGCCCACCCCGAACCCCGCGAGCCCTTCCCGCTCGCCGTGATGCAGCACGCCTACTGGATCGGCCGGGGCGACGAGACCACGCTCGGTTCCGTCGCCGCCCACCTCTACGTCGAGTTCGACGGCTCCGGCGTCGACCCCGACCGCCTCGACGAGGCCGTACGCGCCCTCGCGGCCCGCCATGGCATGCTGCGCGCCCGCTTCACCGACGACGGCCGGCAGGAGATCCTGCCCGACCTCACCGGCCCCGCCACGGTCGTCAACGACCTGCGGACGCTGGACGCCCGGACCGCGGCGGCCAAGCTGGAGGACATCCGGCACGCCTCCTCGCACGCGCGCCTGGACATCGCGACCGGTGAGGTCTTCTCGGTGCAGCTCTCGCTGCTGCCGGACGGCGGCAGCCGGCTGCACGTCGACGTCGACATGCTCGCCGCCGACGCCCTCAGCTACCGGGTGCTGCTCTGCGATCTCGCCAAGCTCTACGAGAACCCCGGCACCCCGCTCCCCGCGATCCGCACCAGCTACCCGGAGTACCTCGCCGAGCGCGCGGACGTACGGCGGCTGAGCCGGGAACAGGCGCAGGCGTGGTGGCAGCGGCGGATCCCCGAGCTGCCCAGCGCCCCCGAACTCCCCCTCGTGCCCGAGGCGGAGCGCGCGGACCCGACCCGGGTGACCCGCCGCCACCACTGGCTGCCGCCCGAGGAGAAGCGCCGGCTGACCACCCGCGCCCACCAGCACGGGCTGACCCCGGCCATGGCGGTGGCGACCGCCTTCTCGGAGGTTCTGGCCGCCTGGAGCGGACAGCCGCGCTTCCTGCTGAACGTGCCGATGTTCGACCGCAGGGGCTCCCACCCCGACGTCGACCTGCTCGTCGGCGACTTCACCAGCTCGGTCCTGCTCGACGTCGACCTGGCCGAACCGGGCACCTTCACCGAGCACGCGCGGCGCCTGCAGGACCGTATGCACACCGACGCGGCGCATTCCGACTACTCCGGCGTGGAAGTCCTGCGGGACCTGTCCCGGCACAACGGCGAACAGGTCCTGGCACCCGTGGTGTTCACCAGCGCCCTCAACCTCGGTGAGCTCTTCGACGCAGGCGTACGCACGTCCTTCGGCAGGCCCGTCTGGATCATCTCCCAGGGACCGCAGGTGCTTCTCGACGCCCAGGTGACCGAGGTCGACGGCGGTCTGCTGGTCAACTGGGACGTCCGCGAGGACGCCTTCCCGCCCGGCATGGTCGACGCGATGTTCGCCGCCTTCCACGGCCTCGTCACCCGGCTCGGCACCGACGACACGGTCTGGGAGCGGCCGCTGCCGGCTCTGCTGCCGCCCGCGCAGTCGGCGGTCCGCGCCAAGGCCAACGCCACCGACGGCCCGCGCAGCCACCTGCTGCTGCACCAGGGCTTCTTCGAACGCGCCGCCGAGCAGCCGGACGCCCCCGCGCTGCTGTGGGGCGCCGAAGGCGTCCTGTCCTACGGCGAGTTGGCCGAACGCGCGCTGCGCACCGCCGCCGCTTTGGTGGAGTGCGGCGTCCAGCCCGGCGACACGGTCGCGGTCAGCCTCCCGAAGGGGCCCGACCAGATCACCGCCGTCCTGGGCGTGCTGGCCGCGGGCGCCGCCTACGTGCCGATCGGCGTCGAACAGCCGCCCGCCCGCCGTGACCGCATCCGCGCCACGGCGGGATTCCGTGTCGCGCTGACCGACGGACGCCCGGCCGAGGGTCTCGACGCCCTGCCGGTCGCCGAGGCGGTGCGCACCAAGCCCCTGCCGGAGCCGGTGGCGGTGGACGAGGAACAGCCCGCCTATGTGCTGTTCACCTCCGGGTCCACCGGCGAGCCCAAGGGTGTCGAGGTGCCGCACAGGGCCGCCGTGAACACCATCGACGACCTCAACGACCGGTTCGCCGTGGGCACTTCGGACCGCTGTCTCGCCCTGTCCGCCCTGGACTTCGACCTCTCCGTCTACGACACCTTCGGGCTGCTCGGCGCGGGCGGCGCGGTCGTGCTCGTGGACGAGGACGACCGGCGCGAGGCGAGCCAGTGGGCCGACCTCGTGCGCACGCATCGGGTGACGCTCATCAACTGCGTACCGCCCCTGCTCGACATGCTCCTCCTGGCCACCGCACCGGGCCAACTCACCGGCCTGCGCGCCGTGTTGATCGGCGGTGACTGGGTCGGAACCGACCTTGCGGGGCGCCTGGCCGCGAGGGCGCCCGGCTGTCGGTTCACCGGTCTGGGCGGCACGACGGAGACCGCCATCCACTCCACCGTCTGTGAGGTGACGGGCCCTCAAGTGCCCGCGCGGTGGCGGGCAGTGCCGTACGGAACCCCGTTGCGCAACGTCCGCTGCCGGGTCGTCGACGCCCACGGCCGGGACTGCCCGGACTGGGTGCCGGGGGAGCTGTGGATCGGCGGGGACGGGGTGGCGCTCGGCTACCGGGCCGATCCTTCGCGTACGGCCGAGA
This sequence comes from Streptomyces sp. DT2A-34, assembly GCF_030499515.1. NCBI lineage: Bacteria > Bacillati > Actinomycetota > Actinomycetes > Kitasatosporales > Streptomycetaceae > Streptomyces > Streptomyces sp. DT2A-34. The sequence goes on from NZ_JASTWJ010000001.1 coordinate 9,518,060, forward strand.
GGTTCACGGAGGCGGACGGGCTGCGCTGGTACCGCACCGGTGACCTCGCGCGGTACTGGCCCGACGGCATCCTGGAGTTCCTCGGCCGCCGGGACCACCAGGTCAAGCTGCGCGGCTTCCGGATCGAACTCGGCGAGGTGGAGGCCGCGCTCGCCGGACACGCTGCCGTACGGCGTGCCGTTGCCGGGCTGACCCGGGGCCAGGGCGTCCAGCTTGCGGCCGCGGTGGCCGCCGACGCGGGGACGGCCGAGGACGAGCTGCGGGAGTGGGCGCGCTCCGTACTGCCGCCGCACATGGTCCCGGCCCGGATCGCCGTGGCGGAGGAGCTGCCGCTCACCGCCAACGGCAAACTCGACCGCCGTGCCGTACAGGCGCTGTGGCAGGCGGCGGAGGCGGAACAACAGCACCGGGACCCCGGCAGCGCCCTGGAGACGGTCGTGGCCCGCGTCTGGCAGGACGTCCTCGGCGTCGACCGCGTCGGCCTCGGCGACGGCTTCTTCGCCCTCGGCGGCGACTCGGTCCTCGCCACCGTGATCGTCGGCCGGCTGCGTGAGGCGCTGGACACCTCGGAGGTCACCGTGCGCTCCCTCTTCGCGACCCTGACGGCCGGCGGCATGGCCAAGCGACTGTCCGCCGAGGAGCAGACGCCCGGGCGTCTCGAACAGGTCGCCGCGATCCACCTGGAGATCGAGGCCATGTCGGCGGAAGAGGTCGACTCCGCGCTGAAGGACACATGAGTCCGCACTGATGAAAGACACATGAGTCCGCACTGACGAAGGACACATGAGAAGGAGGGGCGGGGCGCCCGCAGGCACCCCGCCCCTCCTCCGTTTCCCCCTCGGGCCGGTCAGTCGAGCTTCTTGAAGCCGGGCTCCAGGTTGTTCAGCGCCCACGGGATGCCCAGCGCGGACGGGCTGCGGAGCTGGCTGATGGTCGCGACGTCGGTCACGACATACCGGCCGTCCTTCACCGCGGACATGTTCTTCACCAGGTCACTGGCCTCGAACGCCTTCTTCAGGTCCGGCGTGGTGAACGCGATGACGACCAGATCGGCGTCCAGCTTGTCGAGCTGCTCGAAGGACAGCTCACCGGTCGGGCTGCCGTTGACCGTCTTGATGTTCTTCACCGACGGGGTCAGGCCCATCCCGACCTGGCTCATCAGCTTGGCCGCGAAGTCGTCCTCGGACGCGATCGTGAAGATCTTGGCCGGGGTGTTGCCGATGGACAGGCTGTAGGTCTTGCCCTCGAGCTTGGGATGCTTCTCCTTCACCGCGGCGATGCTGTCCTCGGTGTCCTTGACGACCTGCTCGCCCTGCTCCTCCTTGCCGACGGCCTTGGCGACCACCTGCACGTGCTCCTGCCAGGTCTGCTGCCCCCAGGCCGTCTCGTAGCCGATGGTCGGCGCGACCGCGGCGAGCTTCTTGTAGTCCTTGTCCAGGGTGAAGTCGGAGGTGGCGAGGATCAGATCGGGCTGGAGGGAGGCGACCTTCTCGTAGTCGACGGCGGTCAGTGTGTCGAGGAGCTCCGTCTTCTTGGTGTCGATCTTGTCCTTGAGCCACGGGTAGACGCCGTCCTTGCTGAGGGCGTCCTTGGAGATGGCGACCGGCGTGACACCCAGGGCGTACAGCGCGTCGATGTCGTCGGTTCCGCCGTTGCCGATCACCACGATCCGCTCGGGCGCCTTGGTGACCTTCGTGGTGCCGAACTTGTGCTTGATGGACACCGGGAAGGCGGACGAGGCGCCCGCCTTCGCGTCGCCCGAGGCGTCGGAGGAGGTGTTCGAGTCGTCCTTGACGGAGCCGCAGGCTGCCAAGCCGGCGGCCAGGGTGACGGTGAGAAGGGTGGTGCGGAGCTTTCTCGACATGTGCGTCCCTTGTCGCCGGTGACAGGCAGGAGTTGTACGGCCGTCAGTAAAGCAAGGTAAGGCTTGCCTCAGCAACGATTTTCGGTCAAGTGCGCTGGCCGTACAGGTGATTGACGGAGCATCAGTTCGGACGCGCCGTCAGGTAGCCCCCCATCGTGCGGAAGTAGTCGGCCGCCGCGTACTCCGTCCCGTCGTCGGTGCGCACCCGCCGGACGGCCAGCCCCGGGTGACGGCCGGTGTGGGCCTCGGGGCCCGCCACGATGACCACGCCGTCGTCCTCGCGGATGAAGATCCGGCCCGGGGTGCCGCCGTATCGGCCCTCGGAGACGGCGGCCGAGACGATCCTGATCCGCTGCCCGCGATGGAACGTGTACGCGTTGGGATACGGGTCCGACTGGGCCCGTACGAGGCGCTCCAGCCGCTCCGCCGGCCAGGTCCAGTCGATGCGGCTGTCCTCGAGCGAGCGCTTGTGGAAGAAGCTCGCCCGGCTGCGGTCCTGCGGCTGCCAGTGGGCGGCGGCCCGGCCGGACGCGATGAGGTCGAGCGACTCGCGCACGATGGGTGCGATCAGGTCAACCGTCCGGTGGAACAGGTCCGTTGCCGTGTCGGTCGGCCCGACCGCCACCGAGCGCTGCACCAGGATGTCCCCGGCGTCCAGCTCGCCGTTCATGCGGTGCGCGGTGACGCCGACCCGCTCCTCGCCGTTGATGAGCGCCCAGATGATGGGGGAGAAGCCGGCGTAGGAGGGCAGCAGCGAGTCGTGGACGTTGAGCGTGCCGTGCGGGGGCAGGTCGAAGAGCTCGGGCGGCAGCCAGGTGCGCCAGTTGTTGGCGACGAGGATGTCCGGCTCGGCGTCGCGCACCGCGGCGAGGAGTTCGGGGTCGTCGGGGCGGTTGCGCAGGAGTACGGGGACGTCGTTCTTCTCGGCCAGTTCGGCGACGGAATCGTCCCAGATCTTCTCGTAGGCGTGGTCGCTCTTGGGGTGGGTGACCACGAGGACGACCTCGTGATCGGAGTCCAGCAGGGCCTGGAGTGTGCGGTGGCCCCAGGTCTGGTAGCCGAACATGGCGACGCGCATGCGGTTCTCCCCTTCGGCAGGCTCCATTGCAAGGTAAGGCTAACCTTATCTAACATGTGGCTGCCTGAGGGAGGCGATGCCACGGTGAAGTCACCGCTCATGGGATCGGACACCACGGACACCACCTACGACGTCCTCGGAATCGGCTTCGGGCCGTCAAATCTCGCCCTGGCCATAGCGATTGACGAACACAACGCGGACCTTCCGGCCGACCGTCGGATCAACGCCCTTTTCCTGGAGCGCCAGCCACGTTTCGGCTGGCACCGGGGCATGCTCATCGACGACGCCACCATGCAGGTGTCGTTTCTCAAGGACCTGGTGACGCTGCGCAATCCGGCCAGCGACTTCAGCTTCCTGTGCTTCCTGCGCGAGCGCGGCCGACTGATCGACTTCCTGAACCAGAAGACACTCTTCCCGCTGCGCGTCGAGTTCCACGAGTACTTCGAGTGGGCCGCCGAGCGGGTGCGGCACCTCGTGGCGTACGACCACGTGGTGACCGCCATCGACCCCGTGCGCGACGACACGGGCACGGTGACGCACTTCGACGTGGTCTGCCGGGACCCGGAGCGCCCCGGCCGGACGGTCACCCGCCGGGCCCCCGACATCAGCGTGGCGGTCGGCCTGGAGCCGCATGTGCCGCCCGGCGTCGAACTGTCCGAACGCATCTGGCACAACAGCCAGTTACTGCCTCGCGTGACCGAACTCGCCGCCGCCGGTGAGCCGGTGCGCCGCGCGGTCGTCCTCGGTGCGGGGCAGAGCGCCGCCGAGACCGTGGACTTCCTGCACCGCTCGTTCCCCGAGGCCGAGGTCTGCGCGGTGTTCGCCAAGTACGGCTACACCCCGGCCGACGACAGCCCGTTCGCCAACCGCATCTTCGACCCGGAGGCGGTGGACGTGTATTTCGGCGCACCGTCCGAGGTCAAACAGTCCCTCTTCGACTACCACCGCTCCACCAACTACTCCGTCGTCGACATGGAGTTGATCGAGTCCCTGTACGCCACCGCCTACCAGGAGAAGGTCGCCGGCCGGGAGCGACTGCGCTTCCTCAATGTCTCCCGCATCCGCGACGTCCGGCAGCGCGGCGGCGGGCCGCTCGATGTCTCGGTGGAGTTCCTGCCCACCGGGGAACAGCAGGTGCTGGAGACCGACGTACTGGTCCACGCCACCGGCTACCGTCCCCGCGACCTCACCGCCCTGCTCGGCGAGGCGGCGAAGGTCTGCCTGCGGGACGACGGGGACGCCATCCGTGTCTCCCGCGACCACCGCGTGGAGACCGCGCCCGACGTCACCGCGGGGATCTATCTGCAGGGCGGCACCGAGCACACGCACGGGCTCACCTCGACCCTGCTGTCGACCACCGCGATCCGCGCGGGGGAGATCCACCGCTCCCTGCGGGACCGGCACACGGCGTCCGTCTGAGCCGGTCAGACCGCTTCCGCCGTCGGCACGGCGGGGTCGAACGCGGCCACCACCTGATCCGTGGACGTCACCGCCCCGCACGTGTCCGCCACCCATTCCAGCGCGAACTCGTGGCCACCGGCCCGCACATCGGCGATGGCATCCGCGACGACGAAGGGCTCCAGGTCCTGTACCCAGGCGTCGGCGGCCGTCATCAGCACGCCGACCCGGGCGAACAGCCCGACGATCACGACCTGGTCGCGCTTCAGGTCCCGTAACCGGCTTTCCAGTCGGGTCCGCGCGAACGCGCTGTACTTCCGGGCGGTGAGCACGGCGTCCCCGGTCCGCGGCACGACCTGCTCGGCGAACGCCTCGCCGCCCTTGTCGGCCGGCGGCCCGGACGGTCGTACGGCGAGCGCGGGACCTCGTTCACCGGCCGGCACCGAGTGGATGACGGGAACGCCCGCCGCACGGGCGGCGCCCACCAACCGGCCCGCGCCGGCGAGGAGCGCGGTGACGGGAGCGCCCTCCTGCTCCACCACCCGGAGGAAACGCCGTTGCAGATTCAGCACCACGAGCGCCGCCCGGCCCGGGTCGAGGGTCCACCCGGTCCGGTCGTCGGGCAGCATCGCGGGGGTCGGCATGACGTACGGGAAGATCGAGCCAGGCGTCATCTCGGGTTGCCCTTCGGTGAGTCGGGGAACCCTGTTTAGGTTAGCCTCACCTAAGTTCGATGTCTTGTCGATGAACCTGTGAACCGGTGAACTCCGGTCACCCCAGGACGCGATCCAGGTTGAAGGCCGCACTGATCAGGGCGAGATGGGTGAACGCCTGGGGGAAGTTGCCCTGTTGCTCGCCCGTGTGGCTGATCTCCTCGGCGTACAGGCCCAGATGGTTGGCGTAGGTCAGCATCTTCTCGAAGGCCAGCCGCGCCTCGTCGACACGGCCGGCGCGGACCATGGCCTCGACGTACCAGAACGAGCAGATCGAGAACGTGCCCTCGTCACCCTGCAGTCCGTCGGGGCTCGCCGCCGGGTCGTAGCGGTAGACCAGGGAGTCGGACACCAGGTCCTGGGTGAGGGCGTCCAGCGTGGACAGCCACTTGGGGTCGGTCGGCGAGATGAACTTCGTCAGCGGCATCATCAGTACGGCCGCGTCGAGCACGTCGTCGTCCTCGTGCTGGACGAAGGCCTGGCGCGTCTCGGACCAGCCCCGGCGCATGATCCGCCGGTAGATCGTGTCCCGGCACCGCTGCCAGTGCGGCAGATCGGCGGGCAGGCCGCGCCGGTTGGCCATGCGGATGGCCCGCTCGATCGCCACCCAGCACATCAGCCGCGAGTACAGGAAGTTCTTGCGGCCGCCGCGGGTCTCCCAGATGCCCTCGTCGGGCTGGTCCCAGTTCTCGCACACCCAGTCCACCAGCCCGCACACGTCGTCCCACTGGTCGCTGGAGATCGGCTCCGCCCACTTGTCGTAGAGGTAGATCGAGTCGATCAGCGCGCCGTAGATGTCGAGCTGGAGCTGGTCGGCGGCGGCGTTGCCGACGCGCACCGGGGCGGAACCGAGGTGCCCCTCCAAGTGGTCGAGTTCGCGCTCGGTCAGGTCGGTGCGGCCGTCGATGCCGTACATGACCTGCAACGGACCGACGTGACAGCCGTCGCCCCGACTCACGTACTGGGTCAGGAACTTCATGAACGCCTCGGCCTCACCCGTGAAGCCCAGCCGCAGCAGCGCGTACACACAGAAGGCGGCGTCGCGTATCCACACGTACCGATAGTCCCAGTTGCGTTCGCCGCCCGGCTGCTCGGGCAGGCTCGTCGTCGGCGCGGCCACGATCGCGCCGGTGGGCGCGTAGGTGAGCAGCTTCAGGGTGAGCGCGGAGCGGTGCACCATCTCCCGCCAGCGGCCCCGGTACTTGGACGCGGACAGCCAGTGCCGCCAGTACGCCACCGTGCTGTTGAACTGCTCCTCGGCCTCGGTCCGCGCGCACCGCCGCGGGTCGATCTCGCCGCCGACCTGGTCCAGCGCGAACACCGCCGACTCGCCCTCGGAGAGCTTGAATTCGGCGCACACGTCAAGCCCGTCGACCTCCAGCGGCATGGTCGCGGTCAGCCCGAGCGACAGCTTCTCGGACTCGAAGACCGTGACGTCGCCCACCCGGCGGACGGTGTGCGGCCGGGTGCCGTAGTCGAAGCGCGGCGCGACCCGCGTACGGAAGGGGATCGACCCGCGGACGCACACCACACGCCGGATCAGCCGGTGCCGTTCGGTCTCCACCAAGCCGCCGTCCACCGGCATGAAGTCCTGCACCTCACCGACGCCGTCCTGCGTGAAGAACCGGGTGATCAGGACGTTCGTGTCCGGGAAGTAGAACTGCTCGGTCCGGGCCGGCACCGCCGCCGCCAGCTCGAAGCAGCCGCCCCGCTCCGCATCCAGGATCGCCGCGAAGACACTCGGGGCGTCGAAGGCCGGACAGCAGTACCAGTCGATCGTGCCGTCCGTCCCCACCAGGGCCACACTGCGCAGATCGCCGATCAGTCCGTGCTCGGCGATCGGCAGATAGCGCGAAGCCCCCCGTACGTCCCCGTCGATCGGTGTCGTGCTCATCGCAGCCTCCCTGGCCCGCCATGCGCCTCGATCCCAGCGTAGGTGGAATCGGCCGGGCGAGGGCCGGGACCGGGGAGACGACTCTCAGACCGCGATGACCGTCAGCCCCGCCTCCTCGAAGAGCCGTACGGTGTCGGGTGCGGCCGCCGTGTCCGTGACCAGCGTGTCCACCGCGTCGACCGCGCAGATCCGGGCGAACGCCCGCCGGCCCAGCTTGCTGGAGTCCGCGGCCACGACCACCCGCGCGGCCCGCTCGCACAGCAGCCGGTTGATCGCCGCCTCCGCCTCGTCGTGCGCGGCGGCGCCGTGCGTCACGTCGAAGGCGACGACGCCGAGCACCGCCACGTCGATCGTGATCTGGGCCAGCACCGCGTCCGCGAGCGGACCGATGAGCTCGTACGACTGGGGGCGCGCCACCCCGCCGGTGAGCACGATCTTGAACTGGGGTCGCACGGCCAGCTCATTGGCGATGTTGAGCGCGTTGGTGACGACGGTGAGCGCGGGTGAGCCGGACGCCAGATCGCTGCGCACGGCCAGGGCCCGCGCCACCTCCGTGGTCGTCGTGCCCCCGGTCAGCCCCACCGCCTCGCCGGGCGCGACGAGGCCGGCCACCGCCTTGGCGATGCGCTGCTTCTCGGAGGCGTGCCGGGCCGTCTTGTAGCGCAGCGGCAGTTCGTACGACACCCCGTGCACGACCGCGCCGCCCCGCGTGCGCACGAGCATCTGCTGCTCGGCGAGCTGGTCGAAGTCGCGGCGGATCGTGGCGGACGACACCTCCAGCTCGGCGGCCGCCTCCTCGACGTCCAGCCGGCCCCGCTCGACGAGCAGCTCCAGCAGTGCCTTCCAGCGGGCGTCGCGCGACATGCGCCCTCCATTCCTCGATCTTCCGGCGACCCTAGCGCACGCCTCATGCCCCGTAATGCTTGATTCTGCTCGAAAGCTATGGATATCTTGCAAGAACAATCATCCATGGGGTGAAGTGCGAAGGGTGGCGGCATGACGCATGTCGAGGACGAGCTCAACAGCCAGCCCGAGTGCTGGACGCGCGCCGCGGCGGAGGCGGTCGGCCTCGGCGGGGTTCTTCCGGTGCCGGGGGAGCGGGTCGCGGTCGTTGGCTGCGGCACGTCGTACTTCATGGCGCAGGCCTTCGCCGTGCTGCGCGAGGGGTCGGGTCAGGGGGAGACGGACGCCTTCGCCGCCTCGGAGTTCCCGTCCGGGCGTGCTTACGCCCGCGTCGTCGCCCTCACCCGCTCCGGTACGACGACCGAAGTGCTGGACCTGCTGCGAGGGCTGAAAGGGCGAACGCGTACCACGGCGATCACCGCCGACCCGAACACGCCCGTCATGACGGCCGCCGACGAGGTCGTCGTCCTCGACTACGCGGACGAACGGTCCGTCGTACAGACCCGGTTTGCGACCACCGCCCTCACCCTGCTCCGCGCCCATCTCGGCCTGCGCACCGACGAGGCGGTGGCCGACGCGCGCACCGCACTCGCCCGCGAGCTGCCCGAAGGGCTCGTGGGGTGCGGGCAGTTCACCTTCCTCGGGCGTGGCTGGACCGTGGGGCTGGCCAACGAGGCCGGGCTGAAGATGCGCGAGGCGTCGCTGTCCTGGACCGAGGCCTACCCGGCCATGGAGTACCGGCACGGCCCCATCAGCGTCACCACGAGTGGCACCGCCACCTGGATGTTCGGCGAGGCGCCCGAGGGGCTGGCCGAACAGGTGCGCGCCACGGGCGGGTTGTGGATCGAGGGCCGTCTCGACCCGCTCGCCGAACTGGTCCGCGCCCAGCGGCTCGCGGTCGCCGTCGCCGCGGCCCGCGGTCTGGATCCGGACCAACCGCGCCATCTCACCCGCTCGGTGATCCTCGCCCCCTGACGCGCCGAGAAAGGAGAGCCGTGCCCCTCGTGACCACCGGTGAGCTCGTCACCCGCGCCGCCGCAGCCCGCTCCGCCGTCGCCGCGTTCAACATCATCACCCTGGAGCACGTCGAGGCCGTCATCGCCGGTGCGGAATCGGTGTGCTCGCCCGTCGTCCTCCAAGTCAGCGAGAACGCCGTCAAGTTCCGCTACGGACGCCTCCTCCCGCTCGCCCGCGCGGCCGTCGCCGCCGCCGAACGGGCCGCCGTCCCCGTCGCGTTGCACCTCGACCACGTCCAGAGCGACGACCTGCTGCGCCAGGCGCCGGGCGCCGGGTTCAGCTCCGTGATGTACGACGCGGCCAGGCTGCCGTACGCGGACAACCTCGCCGCCACGAAGGCCTCCGTCGACTGGGCGCACGCTCAAGGCCTCTGGATCGAGGCCGAGTTGGGCCGACTGGGCGGCAAGAACGGCGAGCCGCCCCTCGACGCCCACGCCCCCGGGGCCCGCACCGACCCCGCCGAGGCCCACGCCTTCGTCACCGACTCCGGCGTCGACGCGCTCGCGGTCGCCATCGGCAGCTCGCACGCCATGACCACCCGCACCGCCACCCTCGACCACGAGCTCCTCAAACGCCTGTCCGCCACCCTGGACGTCCCCCTCGTCCTGCACGGCTCCTCCGGCGTCCCCGACGGTGAACTGACCGCGGCGGTCGCGGGCGGCATCGCCAAGGTCAATGTGGGCACGGCGCTCAACATCGCCATGACAGAAGCGATCCGCGACTTCCTCGCCGCCCACCCCGAGGCGGTCGACTCACGCAAGTACCTGAGTGTGGGGCGGGAGGCGATGGTAGGGGCGGTGGCCGACATCATCGGGGTGTTGAGGGCGCCCTGAGACGTGACGCCTACTTCTTGACCGCCCTCAGCACCACGAACTTCGCGTCACTGGCGACGAGTTGACTGTTGCCGAACAGCCGCCGCAGCTTCAGGTGATAGCCGAGATGCCGGTTGCCGATCACCCACAGCTCACCGCCCGGCCCGAGCGCGCGCCGCGCCCCCGTGAACATCCGCCAAGCCGTCGCGTCGGTCGTCGCCTGGTGGGAGTGGAACGGCGGATTGTTGAGCACGAGGTCGACACTCCCGGCCGGCACGCCCGCCAGCCCGTCCCCGACCCGGAACTCGGCGTGCCCCTGCACCCCGTTCGCCCGGTACGTCGCCTCCGCCGAGGCCACGGCCTGGAACGACTCGTCCACGAACAGCACCTCGGCCTCCGGGTTCGCCAGCGCCACCGCGGTACCGACGACGCCGTTGCCGCACCCGAGATCCACCACCCGCTGGGCGCCCTTCCCGTCCGGAAGGTGCCCCAGGAAGAACCGCGTACCGATGTCGAGCCGGTCGGCGCAGAAGACACCCGCGTGATTGACGACCGTGCGCCCGGAGACCGCGCCGATGCCGTCGGGCAGCGTGTAGGTGTACGGCCACGGATTGGCGTGCCGCGCCCGCGACGGCTCGGGCGTGCAGAAGATCAACCGGGCCTTCTTCTCGGCGAGCGAGGTGCGGGTCGGGCCGAGGATCCGCTCGAACAACCGGAGCGTCGAGGTGTGGATCTCCTTCACCATCCCGGTGCCGGCCACCACCGTGCCCTCGTGCACCGAGGGCGCCAGCCGCAGCAGCTGGTCCTCCAGCAGCGCCAGACTCTTCGGCACCCGCACGAGCAGGACGTCGATGCGCTCCGGCGGCGGGTCCTGCGTGGTGAGCAGCCGGACGGAGCCGGGCCCGACGCCGGCGCGGGCGAGGTTGGCCCGGGTCGCCTCCTGGGTCAGGTAGGAGTCCGTGATCTGTACGGGCTGGTGCGCCGCGAGCGCCGTGACCAGGGCGCCCCAGCGGTCCCCGACCACCACGACCGTGCCGGACAGCGAGGTCTCCCGCTCCGCCAGATGCCTGAGGAGGTACTCGTCGGAGGCGTCCCAGGCGCGCAGCCTGTCACGCGGGTCCTCGGGGAAACGGGTCAGCGCGAGCTCGCCCCAGGGCGTCGTCATACGGTCGTTCATCGTGCGTCAAGGCTAGCCGAGGCGCAGCTCACGGCGGGTGGGGCCGGTGGGGGAGGATGGGAGGCATGGACGCCGAGCTGTTCCCCCGGGAACGTACGGAGGTCGCGCCGGGCGCGGTGCATGTGCCCGGCTGGCTGGATCCGGACCGCCGGCGCGAGCTGCTGGAGGCCTGCCGCGAGTGGGCACGCCCACCGGCCGGGCTGCGTACGGTCCACACGCCCGGCGGCGGCACCATGACCGCCCGCCAGGTCTGCCTGGGCTGGCACTGGTACCCGTACGGCTACGCCCGCACGGTCGTCGACGGCGACGGCGCCCCGGTCAAACCGTTCCCCGACTGGCTGGGCGAGCTGGGCCGTCGGGCGGTGCGGGACACGCTGGGCGAGTCGGAGGCGGCTTACTCGGAGACGTCGTACGACATCGCGCTGATCAACTTCTACGACGCCGACGCCCGCATGGGCATGCACCGCGACAGCGACGAGAAGTCGGACGCCCCGGTGGTGTCCCTGAGCCTCGGTGACACCTGCGTCTTCCGCTTCGGCAACGCCGAGACCCGGACCCGGCCCTATACGGACGTCGAGCTGCGCAGCGGTGATCTGTTCGTGTTCGGCGGCCCGTCGCGGCTCGCCTACCACGGAGTGCCGAGGGTGCAGCCGGGCACCGCACCGCCGGAGTTGGGGCTGACCGGGCGGTTGAACATCACGCTCAGGGTGAGCGGGCTGTAGGCCGCCACATCTGCGGATCATGGGAGACTCGCCCTCATGAGCGGCAAGGCGGACCCCCGGCCGGCGGGGGAAGGAACCACCTCGAGGACGCGGCTGGACCGGGGGCGCGGTGCGCTCGGACCCGCGTTGGAGCTCGTGCACACCGGACGCGCCCCCACGCGTGCCGTCCTCACCGCCGAACTCGGCGTGACCCGGGCCACGGCCGGCGCGGTCGCCGCCGAGCTGGAGGCGCTCGGGCTGATCCGGGTGGATGCCCGGCCCGGTGCGGCGGCCGGTTCGCAGGGGCGGCCCTCGCACCGGCTGGCGGTCGCCGAGGACGGGCCGGTCGTCCTCGCCGCACAGGTGCACGCCGACGGCTTCCGGGCGGCGCTGGTCGGCCTCGGCGGCCGTATCGTCGCCACCGCGCCCGGCTGCGAGACGGTGGACGCCGATCCGGCCAAGGTCCTCGGCTCGGTCGTGGATGCGGGCGCCGACCTGCTGCGCACGACCGGACGGCGCTGCGTGGGCGCCGGGCTCGCCGTACCGTCCGCCGTCGCGGAACCGGACGGCCTGGCGCTCAACCCGCTGCACCTGGCCTGGCCCGTGGGCGCGCCCGTCCGCCGTATCTTCGCGGAGCGCGTGCGCGAGGCCGGGATCACCGGACCGGCGTTCGCCGGCAACGACGTCAACCTCGCCGCCCTCGCCGAGCACCGGCACGGCGCGGGTCGCGGCGCCCGCCACCTGCTGTGCGTGGCCACCGGGCACCGGGGCGTCGGCGGCGCCCTCGTGCTGGACGGCCGTCTGCACACCGGCAGCTCAGGCCTCGCCCTGGAGGTCGGCCACCTCACCGTGAACCCCGAGGGCAGACCCTGCCACTGCGGCAGCCGCGGCTGCCTCGACGTCGAGGCCGACCCGCTGGCCCTCCTCACGGCGGCCGGCCGCGAGCCGGGCCCCGAGGTCAACCTGCTTCAGCAGGCCAAGGACCTGATCCGCACCCAGTACGAGAACCCCGCCGTCCGCACGGCCACCGAGGCCCTCATCGACCGCCTCGGCCTGGGCCTCGCCGGCCTTGTCAACATCCTCAATCCGGACCGCATCATCCTCGGTGGCCTCCACCGCACCCTCCTGGACGCCGACCCCGACCGCCTGCGCGCGGTCGTCGCCGACCGCAGCCTGTGGGGCCAGAGCGGCGGCGTCCCGATCCTCGCGTGCACCCTCGACCACAACAGCCTGGTCGGCGCCGCCGAGTTGGCCTGGCAGCCGGTGCTGGACGATCCGCTGGGGGCGCTGACGTAGGTCCGGGAGAACTCAGGCCTCGTCGGCGGTCTCCAGGATTCGCGTCCGGGGCGCACCGGCCAGCGCCGGCGCGTTCTCCGACGAGGACCACACCTTCGTCCTGAGGAACCCCAGGAACCGTTCGGCGTCGGCCACCTCGTCGAAATCCAGATCCACGACGACGTAGGCGGGGTCGTCGACCGGCCGCTGGACGCGGTGGTGCCGTACGCCCGCCTCGGCGCGCTGCGGGGCGAAGCGGTCGAAGGCCGACTTCCAGGTGGCGAAGTCCTTGATCGGGTGCTCGATGTGCAGGGTCGGCATGGCTCCTCCTCGGCCGTTCCCGCCGGTCACCTCCATGCTCGGCCGCGAGCCGAGCGGACGCATGCCCGGCGGTAGGCTCAAGACATGCGGATCTCCGTCTCCTCGGACATGGACGAACCTGTGGCCCGTGCCCTCGTCGACGAGCTGCGCGGTCGCGGCCACGACGTCGTCACCCACGGGGCGCTCAGCCCCGGTGACGACCCCCAGTGGGCCGCCTGCTCCGAGGCGGCCGCCCGCGAGGTCGCCGCCGGGACGGCCGACCAGGCGGTCGTGTGCTGCTGGACCGGCACGGGCGCGTCGATCGCCGCGAACAAGGTGCCGGGCGTACGGGCCGCCCTGTGCACGGACGCGTACACGGCGGACGGCGCCCGCCGCTGGAACGACGCCAACGTGCTCGCGCTCAGCCTGCGTCTGACGTCCGAGCCGTTGCTCAAGGAGATCCTCGACGCCTGGTTCGCGGCCGAGGCCAGCGCGGACGCCGAGGACCGGGAGAACGTGGCCCGCGTCGGCCGCCTGGACCTCAGGGAGCCGTGAGACTCCACAAGGCGGCCACCAGCGGCCGCCGCAGATCGGCCCGCCGGACGCACAACCCGATCGGGAACGGCTCCGGCGGCGGATCGGCGGGGACGACCGACAGCCGGTCCCGCACCGCACCGTGCTCCAGCACGAGACGCGGCACCACACCCGTGCCACACCCCAGGGCGACCAGCGTCAACAGCCCTTCGTGGCCGTCCGGTTCACAGGCGACCTCGGGTGTCGTGCCGAGGGTGCGGAACCAGCGGTCGGCGGCCTCGCGGACCAGCCCGCGGTGGGGCAGGACGAACGGTCCTTCGAGGCCGGGGTCGGGGCGGTTCCGCGCGGTGACCAGGACCAGCTCGGTCACGGCGACCGTCCGGCCGACCAGCGGCTCGGGCAGCCGCGCCGGGATCCCCGCGACGGCCACGTCCACCTCGCCCTCGTCCAGCCGGGCCAGCGCCGCCGCCGCGTCACCGGTGCGCAGATCGAGCCGGACCTGCGGGTGGGCGGTGCGGAACGGCGCCAACAGGTCGGGCAGCAGCGCCTGACAGGCGGTGACCGTGGCGAACACGGCCAGACGGCCGGTGAGTTCGACCGGGTCGGGATGCTCCTCGCGGTAGGCACGCCACAACTCCAGTGCCTTGCCGGCGTATTCACGGAAGCGGTGGCCCTCGGCCGTGAGGGACACCCCTCGCGGGCCACGGTCGAACAGCCGGTGCCCGAGATCGGCTTCCAGCCGCTGCACGGTCCGGGTCAGCGTCGCCGGGCTGACATGGCAGTCGAGGCTGGTCCGCCCGAAGTTCAGCGTCTGCGCCAGATGCAGGAACAGACGTAGGTCCCGGTGATCATCACGCATGCCTGCCGACCTCGCTGTTTCAGTTTCCGCAACACTGCGCTGCACAAGTTGCGCTTGCTGCAACACTCGCGTGGAGCCTACAACTCGACCATGACCTCCACCTTCACCACCTACGCCTCCCGCGTCTTCCCCCTCGAAACGATGGACGTCCCCGGCGGCACGGAGACGATCCTGCGCGGCGGCCGGCACCTCTTCCCCTCCTGCCGCAGGCCTTCGCCGGCGTCCGGCGCATCGGCGTGATCGGCTGGGGCCCGCAGGGCCGCGCCCAGGCCCGCAACCTGCGCGACTCCCTCGCCGGCACCGACATCCAGGTGGCCGTCGGACTACGCCCCGCCTCCAGCTCGGCCGCCGACGCCCGCGCCCACGGCTTCACCGAGGAAGACGGCACACTCGGCGACTGGCTCGCCGTCACCGCCGACAGCGACCTGGTGATCCTGCTGATCGCCGACGCCGCGCTCGCCGCCCACCACCGGGAGATCTTCGCGGCCCTGAAGCCCGGCGCCGTCATCGGCCTCTCGCACGGTTTCCTGCTCGGCCATCTGCGGGAGACGGGCGGGGAGTTCCCGCCGGGGCACGGGGTGATCGCCGTGTGTCCCAAGGGGATGGGCGACTCCGTGCGACGGCTCTACGAGCAGGGCGCCGAGATCAACGGCGCCGGAATCAACAGTAGTTTCGCCGTGCACGCCGACCCGGACGGCCGGGCCGTCGACCTCGCGCTCGGCTGGTCGGTCGCGCTGGGCTCGCCGTACACCTTCCGCACCACGCTCGACAGCGAGTACCTCTCCGACATCGTCGGCGAGCGCGCCATCCTGCTCGGCGCCGTCCACGGCATCGTCGAGAGCCTGTACGGCCACTACCGCCTCGCGGGGGACGGCGAGGTGACCGCGTACGAGCGTTCCTGCGAGAACGTCACCGGCCCGATCGCCCGCACCGTCTCCCGAGCCGGTCTGCGGGCGGTGCGCGAGCGCCTGGACTCCGAGGGCCGGGACGTCTTCGACCGCGCTTACACGGCCACCTACGGGCCCGCCCGCGAGATCGTCGCCGAGGTCTACGACGAGGTCGCCGACGGCACCGAACTGCGCAGTGTGATCCTGGCCGAACGGCGGCTCGGCGCACGCCCGATGAGCAGGATCGGCGGCTCACCGATGTGGGCCGTCGGCGACCGGGTGCATGCTCGGCGGGCCGAACACGAGCTGCCGGTCGATCCGTTCACCGCCGGGGTGTTCGTGGCCACGATGATGGCCCAGATCGACGAGTTCGCCGAGCGCGGCCACCCCTGGTCGGAGATTGTCAACGAGTCCGTCATCGAGGCCGTCGACTCACTGCTGCCCTACATGCACGCCCGGGACGTGGCCCACATGGTCGACAACTGCTCCCGCACGGCCCGCCTCGGCGCCCGCCGCTGGGGCCCGCGCTTCCAGGCCGCGTACGAGCAGATCGCCTACCCGGCCGCCGAACACCCCGCGGACGCGGCCCTGTTGGAGGCCTTCGACACCCACCCGGTGCACGACGCCCTGGCCGCGGCCGCGAAGCTCCGGCCGACCGTGGACATCGCCGTGGCCTAGGACGACGGTCCGGTGAGGGCGGGCGAGTCGACGGGGGCGGGGGAGCCGACGGAGGCGGGTGAATCGATGGGCGCGGGGGAGTCGGCGTACTGCGCCACTCCCTCGCCGAACGACCAGTTGATCGGCTCGTTCTCGATGAGGTTGACGAACACGTTTCGCGGCTCGGTCCCCGCGTAGGAGTGGGCGAGTTCGGCGATCCGCCGGTACAGCGCCTGCTTCTGCGCGGGGGTTCGCCCGGAGCGCAGGGTGATCGTGACGTACACGAGGCCGTCGTCCCGGTGGATGCCGAGATAGTCGCTGTCGTAGCGCAGGGTGCTCCGGGTGCCGTCGTGCCCGACCAGCACCTGGAACCGGTCGTCTGGTGGGATCCCGATCGCCTCCACCAGGGCGTCGTGCACCGCTCGGCCGAGGGCGTCCAGCCGCTCGGGGTCCGCTCCCAGGGCGTCGATACGGACGAAGGGCATGTCAGGGGACTCCTTTCAGGGGGGTGGGTCTTACACCGTTTGCGGCAGCCGGGCCCGCCCCGGTTCGGACATGTGCAGGACCTCGTACACATCACCGTCGGCCTTGGGCGCGTCGTGCTCCCAGAGCGAGAGGTGGACGACCTCCCAGCGGCCCGTGTCCACGGCAGCCGTCGAGAGCACCACTCCGCTCGCGCCGGCCAGCCGCCCGGTCTCCCGCGCGGCGTCCGCCATGACATCGGTCAACCGCACACCGTCCGGCACCGGTTGGCGCCGCAGCACCGCGACCCGAGCGGGGGAGTCGGCGGCGCCGCCCTCCTCGTACGAGAGCCCGGACCACTGGCGGACCGACGGCCGCCCGAAGTCGCTGACGATCCCTTGGAACGGGCCGCCCCAGAGGAAGGAGTTCATGCCGGCCACGGTGTTCCAGAGATAGAACGGCGCGTACTGGTTGACCGGCGACCCGTGGACGCCGCGCTCGCGCATCAGATACGTCTTGATGCCCAGGCCGTCCCACTCGTCGAGCAGGTTCCCCTTGCTCGCGACGCGGCGACGGATGATCTCCATGTCGTAGTCGGCGGGCAGCGTGAGCTCGTACTGCATCGCGTGCATCGGGACGCCCTCCTAGTGTTCCTGGTGCGGTGCGAGCAGGGAGAGCAGCCCCCGCACGCCCACGTCGAAGGAGGCGGGCGAGCCGGACGCGCGGGCGAGGACGTAGCCGCCCTGGACGGTCGCGACGATCGTCGCCGCGATCGACTCGCCGTCGAGCCCGGGCGCGAACTGGCCCTGCTCCTTGCCCTCCTCGACGATCCCGGCGAGCCGTTCACGCAGCCAGTCGAGCGTCTCGTCCACGGGCGCCCGCAGTTCGTCGCTGGCGATCACGTCCGGGTCCATGGTCAGCCGCCCGACCGGACAGCCCCGCAGCACGTCGCGCTCGCGCCGCAGATACGCCTCGATGCGCTCGTACGGCGTGCCCGGCCCGTCGAGTACTCCCGCGGCGGTAGCTCGCATCTCCTCGGCGGTACGCCGGATCGCGGCGAGCGCGAGATCCGGCTTCCCCTTGAAGTGGTGGTACATGCTGCCCTGCCCGGCGCCCGCGCGCTCCAGGATGGCTTTGGGGCTGGTGCCCACATAGCCGCGCTCCCACAGCAGCTCACGGGTGGACTCGATCAGTCGGTCCGAGGTGTCCGAGGTGCTCATGCCCTCACTGTACATACTAGTAGTTACACAAGTCGAGCCCTGATCAAGCCCGCGCCGGGCCCCTTCCGTAGCAGCGGAGCCGGCCCCGCGTACTCCCCGCGAGGTACGCACACTGCCGTTGGCCGTACGACGACCCGGACCCCCCTGCGGCGCGAGCCTCGAAGCATCACCGAACGAACCGTCCGAACCGACTCGGGAGATGACTCGAGATGCAGACCTTGGCTCACTTCGCAGACGGCGGCCCCGGCCCCTGGATCCTGCTCTTCCCGCTGATCTGGGCGGCCGTCGTGATCGGCGGCATCACGCTGCTGCGCCGCACGGTATGGCGTGGACGCCGCGCCCCCCGGCGGCCGGCCGTCGACGACAACTCGCCCCTCACCGTGCTCGGTCACCGCTTCGCCTCCGGCGAGATCGACGAGGACGAGTACTGGCGTCGGCTGTCCGTCCTGGACGAGCAGTTCGGCCGTACCGGCAAGGGCGGTGCGGCATGACGACCACCACCGTCACCCGGACCGCCGCCCGGGTCGTCGACGCCGTCAAGGTGTACGGCACCGGCGGCACCAGTGTGAGGGCCCTGGACGGGGTGAGCGTCGACTTCCCGGTCGGCCGCTTCACCGCGATCATGGGGCCCTCGGGCTCCGGCAAGTCCACCTTGATGCACTGTGCGGCCGGCCTCGACACGCTCACCTCGGGCACCGCCCACATCGGCGACACCGACCTGAGCAGCCTCGACGACCGCCGCCTGACCCTGCTGCGGCGCGACCGCGTCGGCTTCGTCTTCCAGGCGTTCAACCTGGTGCCGACGCTGACCGTCGCGGAGAACATCACGCTGCCGTTGGACCTGGCGGGCGGCAAGGGCGAACGCGGCGACAAGGGAGACGCGGAATGGCTCGACGCGCTGATCGATGTCGTAGGCCTGCGCGACCGGCTCCACCACCGGCCCTCCGAGCTCTCCGGCGGCCAGCAGCAACGCGTCGCCGTGGCAAGGGCGTTCGCGGGGCAGCCGGACGTCGTCTTCGCCGACGAGCCCACCGGCAACCTCGACTCCCGCTCCGGCGAGGAGGTTCTCGGCCTGCTCGGCCGCGCGGTCCGTCAGACGTCCCGCACGGTCGTCATGGTCACTCACGACCCGGTGGCCGCCGCCCACGCCGACGAGGTCGTCTTCCTCGCCGACGGGCGCCTGGTCGACCGTATGGAATCCCCGACCGCCGACAAGGTCCTGGACCGCATGAAAGCCTTCGAGGTGCCGTCGTCATGACCGCCATGAACGCATCCGTCCGCCTGAGCGTGTCCTCCCTGCGCGCCCACAAGCGCCGCTTCGCCGGTACGTTCCTCGCGGTGTTCCTCGGCGTGGCCTTCCTCGCCGGAACCCTCGTCATGGGCGACACGCTCCGCGCCGGCTTCGACACGATGTTCGGCAACGCCACCAGCGGCACGGACGCCGTCGTCCGCAGCGCCGACGCCATCACCACGCCCGGCGAGAGCGAGGGCGTGCGCGAACCGGTCGACACGGACCTGGTGAGCACGATCGGGCGGGTCCCCGGCGTAGCGGCCGCCGCGCCCAACATCCAGGGTGCCGGCCAGCTCGTCGGCAGGAACGGCGACCCGATCGGCGGCCAGGGTCCACCCACCCTCGCCGGCAACTGGATCGCCGACCCCGAGCTCAACGCGTACCAGCTCGCCGAGGGCCGCGCTCCGCAGAGGTCCGGCGAGGTCGTCATCGACCGTGGCACCGCCAAGCGCGGCGACCTGCACATCGGCGACACGACGACCCTGCGCACACCCGACCCGATCAAGGTGACCATCGTCGGCCTCGCGACCTTCGGCGGCGAGGACGGCATGGCCCAGGTGACCTTCACGGGCATGACCCGGGCCGACGCCGAGCAGTACCTCACGGCCGGGCCCGGCGAGGCGGCGAGCATCCAGGTGCGGGCCGGGCCGGGCGTCAGCCGGCAGGAGCTGGTCGACGAGCTGACTTCCGTGCTGCCCAAGGGAGTTGAGGCCATCACCGGCCAGGAGTCGGCCGAGGAGAACACAGACATGATCTACAGTCAGTTCCTGACGATCTTCACCACCTTCCTGCTGGTGTTCTCCGGCGTGGCCCTGCTGGTCGCGACCTTCTCCATCCACAACACCTTCGCGATCGTCGTGGCCCAGCGCACCCGTGAGAACGCCCTGTTGCGTGCCCTCGGTGCCTCACGCCGCCAGGTCACCGCGGCCACCCTCGTCGAGGCGACCGCCGTGGCCGTCACCGCGTCGGTGGCCGGGCTCGTGGGCGGCATCGGTATCGCCGCAGGTCTCCAGGCGCTGTTCCCGGCGATCGGATTCCCCTTCCCCGAGGGCGACCTGGTCATCAGCGCACTGTCCATGGCCCTGCCGCTCGCGGTCGGCATCGTGGTCTGCCTCGGCTCCGCACTGCTGCCCGCCGCACGCGCCGGCCGCACCGCACCGCTGGCCGCCCTGCGCGAGACGGCCGTCGACACCTCCGGCGCCTCCCGCCTCCGCGCCGTCGCCGGCCTGGGCCTGCTGGCCCTCGCGGTCGGCACGACGCTCAGCGGCGTCCTGCTGTCCCCGTCCATCTGGCTGGCGGGCACCGGTGCCGTCCTGGCCCTGG
This sequence comes from Streptomyces sp. DT2A-34, assembly GCF_030499515.1. Lineage (NCBI taxonomy): Bacteria > Bacillati > Actinomycetota > Actinomycetes > Kitasatosporales > Streptomycetaceae > Streptomyces > Streptomyces sp. DT2A-34. The sequence goes on from NZ_JASTWJ010000001.1 coordinate 9,538,425, forward strand.
CCGCCTTCGTGGTCCTCGGCCCGGTCGCCGCCACGACGGCCGTACGGATTCTCGGCGGCCCCCTCGACCGGCTGCGCGGCGTCACCGGCTCCCTCGCCCGCCGCAACGCCCTGCGCAGCCCGAAGCGGACGGCCGCCACCGCGAGCGCCCTGATGATCGGCGTGGCCGTCGTCTCCCTCTTCACGGTGTTCGGCGTCTCGCTGAAGGCGACCATGGACCAGACCGTGTCCAGGTCCTTCGCGGGCGACGTGGCTGTCAGCACCCCGTCGTTCGGCGCGGGCGGCAGCGGCCTGAGCCCTCGTCTCGCGGACGCGGTCCAGCGGCTGCCCGAGGTGGACACGGCCGTCGGCCTGGGCCGAGGGGTCGCCGAAGTGGACGGCGAGGGACGCGCGCTGACGGTCACCGACCCGGTCGCCCTGGAGCGCACCTTCGACCTCGGAAACGTCCGTGGCTCCCTGCGCGACCTCGGTACGGACGGCATCGCCATCACCGAGAAGGAGGCCGACAAGCAGAACCTGACGACCGGCGACAGGACACAGCTCACCTTCACCGACGGCCAGAAGCAGACCTTCACCGTCCGTGCGGTCTACGGCCAGTCCGAACTAGCCGGCGACTATGTCATCACCCGCGCCGCCTGGGCCCCGCACCGCACCCAGGACGCCGACACCCTCCTCGCCGTCTCCTTCGAGGACGGCGTCGGCACGGACGAGGGCAAGGCGGCGGTGGAGAAGGTCGCGGGCCAGTACGGCAACCCCGAGGTGCAGACCCGCGACGAGTACGCGCAGTCCTCGGCGAGCGGTATAGACATGATGCTCACGCTCGTCTACGCACTCCTCGCCCTAGCGGTGCTCATCGCACTCCTCGGCATCGCCAACACCCTCACCCTGGCGATCCACGAGCGCACCCGCGAACTGGGCCTGCTGCGAGCCGTGGGCCAGAACCGCTCCCAACTGCGCGCCATGGTCCGCTGGGAGTCGATCCTGGTGGCCGCCTTCGGCACGGTCGGCGGCCTCGCCCTCGGCGCCTTCCTCGGCTGGGTCCTGGTCAAGGCCTCAGACGGCGCGAGCGACAGCGCCATCGCGTTCGCGATGCCTCCCCTGCAACTCGCGGTGGTGGCACTGGTCGGCCTCACGGCCGGAGCCCTGGCGGGTCTACGCCCGGCGCGCCGTGCGGCACGCCTGGACGTACTGCGGGCGATCGCCACCGAGTGACCCTCGCCGGGTGTCAGGGCGCCCCTGTCGACCAAGGGCCGCCCGATGACCAACAGGGCCAACGGCAAGTGCCCACCGACCTCGGTGGGCCAACGACACCGGCCGTGAGGGAGCCGAAGGGCGCGCCGGTGTCGAGACGGCTGGGGCCCCTCTGGGGGAGCGCGGAGGCACGAAGCGCTGAGCACGTTCGCCATCTCGACACCGGCTGAAAGCGCCCGAAGGCGACCGAACCATTCAAAGCAACCGGGCGGGAGCATGTTCGGGCCTGCGCAGGTCAACCCGCGCCCCGACCTCCGCGAACCGCCGCGCGGGCTTCTCCACGGCCGCCCGCTGCGGCGGCCGCGCGACCCCGGCCCGTGCCGCGGCGACGGGCGTCGGAAGCGTGAACCAGACGACCTTGCCGGCGTCCCCGTCCGGCCGCACGCCCCAGCTCTCGCTGACCGCGGCCACCATCGCGAGGCCACGCCCGCAGGTGGCGAGGGTGTCGACGCCCTCGACGTCCGCCAGGACCGGCAGACGCGGGTCGTGGTCGCGCACCGAGACCGTCAGCCGGTCGAGCAGCAGCTCGATCTCGACGGTGCACGTCTTGTCCGGCTGGGCGTGTTGGTGGACGTTGGTCAACAGCTCGGTCACACCGAGCGCGGCGCGGTCTATCAAGGCGTCCAGATGCCAGTAGCGCAACTGCGCCGATACGATTCTGCGGACCTGGCCGATCCGCGACGGCAGGGCTTGGAGCTCCACCGTGCAGTGCCTGCTTGGGTACTTGATCACGGCTGCGACTCCCCGACTGAAGAGGTCCGGAAGAACACGGAGTACGGATCCAGCAGGGTGCTTGAAGGAAACGGCTGCCTGCTGTCGTGGCCGGCGGGCTGGTTCGCAGCGTTATCGCCGGTAAACCCAGAGTGACGTGAGACCAGAGTGACGCAAGGGGTGCGGCACCGCAACTCGCTGTGACTCAGCCCTTACGTCCGGCAGCCTTCCGTACGGCCTCTATGAACCGGCGCGCCGCAGGGGGGCCCGGTTCCCCCGGGGCGGGGTCGTGATCGCCCAGGGTCAGTGAGTAGCGGTTGCCGTTGAGGTCCGCCAGTGCCCGGTCGTCCGGGGCGAACCAGGGCTTGGACGCCCGCACGGCCTGCACCGGCGCGCTGTCGATCTCGCTGCCGTAGCTGGTGAGCAACTGCAGCCTGCCGTCGCTGATCCGCACCTGCCCGGCCCGGGTCAGCGAGCGCAGCCGCTTCCCGATCCGCACGCCCGTGGCCCTGAACTCCGGCTCCGCCATGCCCCGCCCCCTTAGTGCGCGTCGGTGTGCCGGCTCGTTCTGGCTGGTGTGGCCGGCAGTGGTCGTGATCCAGTGTGCCCCCCGTGCGGGATCGCCGTCCCGTCCGGTGCAGTCTGCCCGCGTCCCGCGTCGAGCACCAGTACGCACGTCCCGCCTGACCGGGGGCGCTCGAAGCACTCGCCCGAATGCGCCCCCGCAGCCCCGGTGAAGCCCTGGTGAGGCCAGCGGTCCAGGGATGCCTTTGAGGCTCTCAAAGGTGTGTTTATGCAGGTGAGAAGCGTGCGGAAGATGTTTATGCTCGAAGGGACGGCCGCGCGAGTCGCCGTGGCCGAACAGCACGAGGAGCACCGCCGTGAGCACCGTCCAGCAGATCCCGTCCGGCGTGACCCTCGACGTCGACCACACCGACGCCGCCTACCGCGTCTGGCTGAAAGAAGCCGTACGCAAGGTCCAGGCCGACGCCAACCGCTCGGCCGACACGCACCTGCTGCGTTTCCCACTGCCGGAGCAGTGGGGCATCGACCTGTACCTGAAGGACGAGTCGACCCACCCGACCGGCAGCCTCAAGCACCGCCTCGCCCGTTCGCTCTTCCTGTACGGCCTGTGCAATGGCTGGATCCGGCCGGGCCGCCCCGTGATCGAGGCGTCCAGCGGCTCCACGGCCGTCTCCGAGGCGTACTTCGCGAAGCTGGTCGGCGTGCCCTTCATCGCGGTCATGCCGCGCACGACCAGCGCCGAGAAGTGCCGCCTGATCGAGTTCCACGGCGGGCAGTGCCACTTCGTGGACGACTCGCGCAAGATGTACGAGGAGTCCGCACGCCTCGCGGTGGAGACCGGCGGCCACTACATGGACCAGTTCACCTACGCCGAACGGGCCACGGACTGGCGCGGCAACAACAACATCGCGGAATCCATCTTCCGCCAGCTGGAGTTGGAGCGGTTCCCGGAGCCCGCGTGGATCGTCGCCACGGCCGGCACCGGCGGCACCTCCGCGACCATCGCCCGGTACGTCCACTACATGCAGCACGACACCCGCATCTGTGTCGCAGATCCGGAGAACTCGTGCTTCTTCGAGGGCTGGACCACCGGCGATCCGGACGTCACCTGCGACTGCGGCTCCCGCATCGAGGGCATCGGCCGGCCGCGCATGGAGCCGAGCTTCGTGCCCGGCGCCATCGACCGGATGATGAAGGTGCCGGACGCGGCCAGCGTGGCCGCCGTACGGGCCCTGGAGCGGGCCATCGGGCGCAAGGCGGGCGGCTCGACGGGCACCGGGCTGTGGAGCGCGCTGAAGATCGTCGCCGAGATGGTGGCCGAGGGACGGCACGGGAGCGTCGTGACGCTGCTGTGCGACCCGGGGGACCGGTACCTCGACAAGTACTACTCGGACGTGTGGCTGGCCGAGCAGGGCCTGGACATCGCACCGTACTCGGCGGCCATCGAGCAACTGCTGGCCACGGGCGTCTGGCCTGAGTGACCCGCGAGCCTCAGCGCGCCGCCGACGCCAGCCGTCGGTCCAGTGAGGTCACCGCGTCCCGGAACGCCCGGCCGAGGCCCGGCCGGGCGAGGCCGACGGCGAACCGGAAGGGCGCCGTGCCGTCCACCGCGAACGTCCACCGCACGCGCGTGCCCGTCCCCGCCGGGGCGAGCCGCCACTCCTCGACGACGGCCCGCGCGCCCGGCGCGTTGGTGACGTCGACGCGGTAGGCGTACACCTCGGGGCTCTTCGCCACGAGAATCGTCTCCTCGAAACGCGTACCGCCCCTGAGCCGGACCTCGCGCCGGGCTCCGCCGTCGAGCGGCCGGGCCAGCGTCACCGCCGAGAACCAGTCCGCCCAGCCCGGCACGTCCTCGGCCAGCGCGCGGAAGACCGGCTCCGGGGGAGCGGCGATCTCCCCCACGAAGACATGCCGTACGGGCGCGGACTCGACGAAGTCGAGCCCCACCTCACGCAGCAGGTGAGCCATGGACGAAACCCCCTATGCCGACGCCACACCGGGCAGCGTCACCATAGCTGGCGCCCCGTCAGATGTCTGCACGGCACATGTCGGTCCCGCACATGTCGGTCCCGCACATGTCTGCACGGCACATGTCTGCACGGCACATGTCTGTCCCGTCAGATGTCCGCGCCCTCATCCGGCGCGCCCGCCACCACCAGCCGCCGCAGATGCTCCGCGATCTCCGAGCGCGCCTCGGTCTCGAGACCGGCGTCCGTCACCAGCGTGTCGACCTGCTCCAGCGCCGCGAACGAACTCAGCCCCACCACACCCCACTTGGTGTGGTCGGCGACCACCACGACCCGGCGCGCCGACTGCACCAGGCGCCGGTTGGTCTCGGCCTCCGCGAGGTTCGGCGTGGACAGGCCGGCCTCGACCGATATCCCGTGGACACCGAGGAACAGCACATCGAAGTGGAGCGCCGCGATCGCCTGGTCGGCCACCGGGCCCACCAGCGAGTCGGACGGCGTGCGCACCCCGCCGGTCAGCACGACCGTGGCCGCGCCCTGCCGGGGGCCCGACGTGCGCTGCGCGGCGTGGAAGACGTCGGCGACCCGCACCGAGTTCGTGACCACAGTGAGGTCGGGCACGTCGACCAGCTGGTGCGCCAGCGCGTACGTCGTCGTACCGCCCGACAGCGCGATCGCGGAGCCCGGCGCGACCAGCTCGGCCGCGGCCCGCGCGATGTCCTCCTTGGCCGTCAGCTCCAGACCCGACTTGGCCTCGAAGCCCGGCTCGTGCGTGCTCGCCTCGACCACCGGGACCGCACCGCCGTGCACCTTCTCCAGCACGCCCTGCCGGGCCAGCGCGTCAAGATCGCGCCGCACCGTCATGTCCGACACGCCGAGCTTGCGCGTCAGCTCATTGACGCGGACCCCGCCCCGGCGCCGGACCTCGTCCAGGATCAGGGCGCGCCGCTGCTCCGCGAGGAGGTTCTGATTCTCGCTCACGTACGCTCCGGTCCTTTCGCCTCAAGCCGTCCGACACACCCTGCGCACCCACTCTGATGAGGACATTCTCACCCCTCCCGGCGCGCGGGACGTCCCATCCTCGCACGGCTGGGCACCGGTAGCGCCACTGGCTGACTCGACGCGCTCATGTCACTTCCGCATCTCCCGCTCCCCAGTCCTCCTCACGGATCGGGGGAGATTCCGTGAGGAGAGGTGTAAGGGGCCCGCTCCGGGGAGATCCTTGTGCCCGCACGGACAGAAGCCGACGGCTCGTCACGGGGGAAGTGCGAACAGTGGAACGTGCGCAGAGACACGAACGCGCCGGGACCGCCCTGGAACTCCTGGTCCACGGCGTCGGCGGCACCACACCGCAGGACATGCTCGACGATCCGCGCACCGTGCGGATCACCGGCGACGACACGGCCGCCGTCTTCCGGCGGGCCGAGGACGTCGACGCCGAGAGAAGACCGGACGACTACCGGGGCAAACCGGTCCCCGAGGCCTACGTGTGGTGCAATCTCACCTCGGGAAACAGCGCGCGCGCCCTGTGGCTGCTGTTACTGCCGTTCATGGTGGTCAACCTCGCCCACTGGATGCGCCCCACCGCACGGGACCGCGACCGTACGGTGCGTTTCTACGGCCTCCTCGTGCGGCTCGCGGGACTGACGCTGACGGTGCTGCTGGTCGCGGCCGCGTGCGAGGTCGCCCTGGACCTCGCGGCCTGGCAGTGCGCGGGCACGCGCGCGTGCGCCGAGCGGCACAGCTGGCTGGGCTTTCTGTCGCCCGTGGTCTCGGAGGGTGGCTGGTGGAGCCGCCCGGGCCGCAGGCTCGCCCTCGCGGCCGTGGTGCCGGCCGCGCTGACCGGCCTGCTGTGGTACCTCTCCCGCCGCACCTGGAGCGCGTACGAGTCCCAGCAGCCGATGTCCCGCGAGCCGGAGGCACACGAGGAGTCCGGCGGCACCGCCCTGGGCCGCCCCGGCTTCTGGTACGGCCGTCGCCTGGTCGCCCGGCTGCGCGCCGCGCACACCGCCGCGGGCCTGCTCACGGTCGCCGCGGCGGTCGGCTCGGCGGCGGCGCGCTTCGACCGCCGGTCCGGTGGACCCGCCCTTCTCGACACACTGGGGTGGCTCCTGGAAGCGGCGATCGTCGCCGGAGCGGCCGTCGTGGTGTGGGTGGTCTGCCGCCGGGGCCGCAGCGAGAACCGCCTCGACCAGGACCTCGACGAGCATCTCGTACGACGCCTGCCGCTGGCCTCCCTCGTCCTGCTGGTGCTCGCTCTGGTGTACGCCGGGTGGGAGCGGCCGGGCTGGCAGTCGGCGGGCCGCCTTGCGGGCGACCCGACCTTCGGCGCCATCGCCTTCCTCCAGGGCCTGCTCGTGATCGTCCTCGCCGTCGTGGCCCACGTGCTGCACCGCACCAGTCCCGACCCGCGCGCCGCGATGCGCGGCCTGGGCGGACCGGCGGTGGCGATGCTGGCCTGCGCCCTGGGCGGCGTGATGTCCGGCGGAGTGTCCCAGAGGGTCGCGGACTGGCTGGACGGCACGGGCACGTCCATCGCCGGTCCGCCGGTCCTCCTGACCTGGCAGGCGTCCGTCATCCCACCCCTGCTGGTCGTCCTGCTGCTGCTCTGCGGCTGGCTGGCATGGCGGGCCTGGCAGCTGCGCCGCACCGAACTGGGCACGGTGGAGCTCGACTACGTCGGAGAGCCCCAGGACACGGCCCGCACCCGCCGTATCGCGAGCACGCGCGCGATGGCCACGCTCACCGACCGCGCCCCTCTGGTAGTCGCCGTCACCGCAGCCGCGACCCTGCTTCTGGGCGCGGGAGCCCTGGTCGGCGCACTGACGACCGACGCGACCCCGAGTGCGGCCGCCGACGACACGCACGCCTTCGTCCACGGCGCCGCCGAGACGGCGCAGGCGCTGGGCTCCTGGCTGATCGGCGTGGGCTTCCTACTCTTCGTCACCTGGGGCAGGCGCGCCTACAAGGACGCCTCCGCACGGCGCACCATCGGCATCCTGTGGGACGTCGGTACCTTCTGGCCACGCGCCGCCCACCCCTTCGCGCCGCCCTGCTACGCCGAGCGTGCGGTGCCCGACCTGACCTGGCGGATGGCGACCTGGACACGCGCCGAGGACGGCCGCCGCCTCGTCATCTCCGGGCACTCCCAGGGCAGCGTGCTCGCGGCCGCGGCGGCCTGGCAGCTGACCCCCGCCGACCGCAAGCGGGTCGCGCTGCTGACCTACGGCTCCCCGCTGGAACGCCTCTACGGCCGCTGGTTCCCGGCCCACTTCGGCCCGGCCGCGCTCACCTCCCTGCACGCCGAGGTCGACTGCTGGCGCAACCTGTACCGGCTCACCGACCCCATCGGCGGCCCGGTCCGCCTGCCCGGCAGCTGCACCCCCACGGTGGACCGCGCTGCCCTCAAGGACCCCTTGGCGTACGGCCGTACTCCCGAACACCCCCTGCCCGCCCCCATCCTCGGCCACGGCGACTACCAGGCGGACCCGGCGTTCGCCGAGGAAAGGGAGCGACTGCTGGCGCGATTGACGCCGGAGGTGCCGGCGCAACGGCCGCCGGCCGCGGCCGAGAGCTGATCCGGCCGGCTCAGGAGGGGCCGCTCGGCCGGTCCAGGCCCTCGCGGGACCCGGTCGGCCTCAGGGCAGCTCCGGCAGGTCCTCCGCGTACAGCAGGGTCAGGTCGTCCGTGCTCGGCTCGTCGAGCTGGGCGACCCGGCTCGCGTGCCGCTCCACCATCGCCTCGAAGGTCTGGCGTGCCGTACGGCCGTTGCCGAACGCCGGGCCCTTGGGGATGGCCGTGAAGTACTTCAGCAGGGCCTCGGCGAGGCCCGGGCCGAGTCGGTACTCGTGCTCCTCGGCCTGCTGCTCCACGATCCGCAGCAACTCGTCGGGGCCGTAGTCACAGAAGGTGATGGTCCGTGAGAAGCGGGACGCCACACCGGGGTTGACCGAGAGGAAGCGCTCCATCTCGGCCGTGTAGCCGGCCACGATCACCACGACCGCGTCCCGGTGGTCCTCCATCAGCTTCACCAGCGTGTCGATGGCCTCCTTGCCGAAGTCCCGGCCAGAGTCCTCCGGCGACAGCGCGTACGCCTCGTCGATGAACAGCACACCGCCGCGCGCCTTGTCGAAGGCCTCCTGCGTGCGGATCGCCGTGGAGCCGATGTGCTCGCCGACCAGGTCGACTCGGGACACCTCGACCAGATGGCCCTTCTCCAGGACGCCGAGGGAGGCGAGGATCTCGCCGTAGAGCCGGGCGACTGTCGTCTTGCCGGTGCCGGGGGAGCCGGTGAAGACCAGGTGCCGCTTGACCGAGGCGGCCTTCAGGCCCGCCTGCTGGCGGCGCCGGCCCACTTCGATCATGTCGGTGAGGGCGCGCACCTCGCGCTTGACGCTCTCCAGTCCGACCAGCGCGTCCAGTTCACCGAGGACGGCCTTGGAGGTTCGTGTCGGCGTCTCGGGCTGCGAGGCGGTGACGAGCGGCTCCTGCTCGGTCGTGCGCTGGCCGGGGATCGCGCCCAGCAGGCCGGGGGACTGGCGCACCGTCTGTACGGCGGGCTCCGGCTCGGGGGGCGGCTGCCTGAGGCCGCCGCTCTCGTCGCTGGTGCAGTCCTCCACGTCGGGTCCCACCCCGGAGGCCGCGTCCGGGCCGCCGTCCGCGAACTCGTACCCGCCCCGCGCGCACCGCTCCGTACGGCACTTCTTCAGCGTCGTACGGCAGCCGTCGATCACATGGAAGCCGTAGCCGGCGCTGCCCCGCACCCGGCAGTTCAGGAAGGTGCCGCGGCCGCCCGCCGAGACGTAGAACCCGGCCTCGGCGGGGGAGTCGACGGTGCAGCGCTCGATGGTGGGGTCGGCGCCCTTGGTGACGATCACGCCCGTCTGGGTGCCGTCCAGGGTGCAGTTGTTGAGGGTGCCACCGCTGCCGTGGTCCCGGAACCAGGCGCCCGTCGCCGCGTCCCGGATCCGGCAGTCGTCGAGCTGGGCGGTAGCGCCGTCGCTCACCGACACGGCCGTGTTGCGCACCTGGGACAGGTCACTGTCGACCACATCCGCGCGCGAGCCGCGGTCGAGGACGAACAAGGCGTCCGGCACGTCGTGCACCCGGCAGGACTCCAGTACCGCGGTGGCGCCGTCGCTGACCCACACCGCCGGATAGTCGCCCGTGCTGTCGAAGATCTCGCACTGGTTGGCGTCCACGCGCGTGCCCGGATCCCACACCGACAGGCCGTTGCGCCCGAACTGACGCACCGTCGTGCGGGTCAGGGTGAGCACCGAGCGGGAACGCAGGTCGACCGCGTTCTCCGGGATGTCGTGGATACGGCAGTCGGCCAGGGTCAGCACGGCGTCCGTGTCGAGGGTGACGCCGTCGGCGGTGGTGCGGTGCACATCGCAGTCGGTGAGGTGGGCCGTGGCCCGGCCGGTGATCTGGACGCCGGAGCCCCGGACCTCGTAGATCTCGCAACCCACCGCCTCCAGCGCGGAGTTCTCACCCGTGGCGGTCAGCCCCGAGCCCGAGGCGTGGTGGACCCGGCAGCGCTCCAGACGGGGGTGCGCGCCGCCGCGCACGGCGATGCCCGCCTGGCCCGCCGCGACGACCTCGCACTCCTCGAACACCCCGCCCCCGCCGTCGAGCACGGCGATGCCGATGCCCGCGGGATTGTCGACGGTGCAGCGCCGCACGGTCGGGCGCGCGCCGCCGCGCACCTCGATCCCGGCCGCGGACCGTGTGACCACCCGGACGTCCGACAGCTCCGGGGCGCCCTCCTCGACGAGCAGTGCGGGCGCAGCCGCGTCCTGGCCCTCCACATGCAGGTCCTGGACCACGGCCGAGGCGCGCAGCGTCAACGGCACACCGTCGACAGGCGCGATACGCACCGAGCCGGGGGAGCCCTCGGGGCCGCGCAGGGTCACCGCCCGCTGGACGACGAGGTTCTCCCGGTAGGTGCCGGGCGCGACGGTGAGGACGTCACCGTCGGCCGCGGCCTCCAGGGCGGCCGCGAGCGATGCGTACTCACCCGTGCGGCGCCGCCACCGCGATGTGCCGGTGTGCGTCACCTGGACCGTGCCCTGTGCCATGGCGTTGATGTGCCCCCACCTCGAAGTACGCGGGTTTTGCTGCCGAAGAGTTCGGCCGGTCCACCGTAGCGTGCGCGTGGGCGGTGGGTTGACCAGAGCCGGAAGGCCGTCAGCTGCCGGTGCCGGTCCGGCCCCAGTCCGGACCCGCCTTGTCCCACGCCTGGTCCCAACGCGCGTACCGGCGACGGACCATACGCCAGACGACGAGCCGTCTGCTGCCCTCGACAAGGCCCGCGGCCAGCAGGGCCGCTCCGAGCCCGGCGAGTACGGCGTGCGTCGCCGCTGTCGCGGAGTCCAGCGGGCGGGCGACTGCGCGGCCCTGCCGGTCCGTCCATATCGTGAAGCGGTCGCCGGGTTGCGGGGTGTCGAGGCTCGCCATGACCGAACCGTGGTGCGGGCTGCCGTCCGGTGCGGTCCAGTCGGCCACGACTCTGGTGCGCAGGTCCCGCCCGGTGGCGGCCTCGGGGTCGGCGTCCAGCGAAGAGCCTTCCACCTTGCGGACCACGGTCGCCGTCACCAGGTGCCGGGACGCGCGCTGTTCGCGGACGGACTCCCGCAGGGCGTCCTGGGCGAGGCCGCCGACCAGTGAGCCGGCCAACGGCGCGACGACCAGGATCAGCGACAGGGCCGCGAGGGCGACCCAGGCCTCGGCCAGGTCTGTCGCACGGCACAGCGGATTGTGCCGCCAGCGCCAGAGTCCGCTGATCGCCCGCATCGTCCGCACACCCCCTTCCCGCTCCGTGATAACCCCTCACCGAGCCGTTCACGCGCGGGCCCCGCCGAAGAGAAGCGAAGTCACCTGAGTTCGGGGCCTCTCATGAACTTCTCACGAAAAGCCCAACGCGCGGGCATCCGGCCCCGGTTCCCGCGCATCGCCGCTCCGCGAGATCTTTCTCAGTCGAGGATCGTGACCGGATCGCCGACCCGGATCGTGCCGCGGGAGAGGGGCACCAGGTTCTGGCCGAACACCAGCTTGCCGTCCAGGCGGCGGTGCCGGCCGAGGGTGTGCAGGGGCTCCCTGCCGCGCTCGGCGGTGGCCTGGTCGGTGGTGGTCACCACGCATCGCCCGCACTTCTTGGGAACACGGAAGGTCACCTCGCCGATGACGACGCGCGACCAGTCGTCCTCGGCCCAGGCGGCGGTGCCCGACACGACCACGTTCGGCCGGAAGCGGTTCATGGGCAGCGGGCCCTCCTGCGCGTGATCACCCTGCGCGATGAGGGAGTTGAGAGCGTCGAGGGACGCGGTCGTGGTGAGCAGCAGCGGGTAGCCGTCGGCGAAGCTGACCGTCTCGCCCGGCAGGGCGTACTCCGGATCGACGGGCCGGCGCGTGCCCGGGTCGTCCATGTACGCGAGGCGCACGTCGGCGCCGAGATAGGCGCTGCACCAGGCATGTGCCGCGTCGTCCTCGGCGAGGACCGCCTCGACCTTGTCGCGGAAGATCTCCACCGGCACCGTGCCGACCGTCCGCGGCACGGGCACGGTCAGCGGGTCCGTGCCGGGCGCGGACAACCGGACGCCGCCGCCGGGCAGCAGCTCGGCGGCGGCCAGCGCGAGGCGCGGTTGCTGGCGCTGCGTAACGACCTTTCCCCCGTCGTCGATCAGCACCCAGCGTCGGTCTCCGGCCAGCCCCCAGGGCTCCACGACGGCCTCCCGGGGCGCTGTGCCCCGGAACGCCTTGACCGGATGAACATGAATCGACTGCAGCTGTGCGTGCCCCATGCGGCCATCGTGCCAGGTGGCACCGACAGCCCGGGGAACGGGTCAGTAGCCGCGGTACTGCTGGTTGTTGTACGGGTCCTGGTAAGGAGCCGCGGCGGGGCGGGGAGCCGCGGGGCGCATCGCCTCGTAGCCCGTGCCGCCGGGTGCCACCGGCCGAGGCTGCTGAGCCTGCGGACCGGGATAGCCGCGCGGGGCGGCCGCCTGCTGCGGGATGTACGCCGCGGGCGCCTGCTGTAGCGGAGCGGGCTGCGGCGCCTGCGGATAACCGTAGGAGGGCTGGGACGGGGCCGCCGGGAGGGCGGGCAGCGCGGACGGCAGCGCGGGCAGATTGCCGCTCGGCATGTCGTACGCGGCGGGGACCCGGATCGGTGCGATCTGCGGGGTGCCCCGCTCGGCCACGAGCGAGTCGTAGATCGGAGTGTCCGGGAAGGAGGCGGAGTAGTAGCCGCCGCCATAGGTGGAGCGGGGGGAGGTCATGGCACATAAGTTAAGCCCACGATGTGCTGGTTGGGGAGACCGATAAGAGGGTTGTTTTAGGTGTCTGCGGTGACGCCGGATCCCCAATGCGAGCGAACTTGCCAAAAAGGGACGACGATCGGCGCTCGGATCGTGTAAATGCCGAGTTCCGGGCGGGTTACCGGAGGTTGGCCTCCGGTGTTCAGGTGGCCCTCATGGGAGTTCGTTGTCGAGAGGAATAGGTTGGCCCTGTAAAGAACCCAGTGAGCTGCCGGGACATGCCTGGCGCGGTGACCCGTGAGTGGGGGCGGACATGTCAATGTCGAAAGGATCGAATGCGCCGGTGCCGACGACGGCACTGCGGGTCGAATTGGGCTGGCGCTCCGGGCCGGGCGTGCCCGACGCGGACGCCTCGGCGCTGTTGCTGGCCGGCGGAAAAGTCCGCTCCGACGGGGACTTCGTCTTCTACAACCAGCCGGCGCACTCCTCCGGCGCCGTCCGGTACGAGGGCAAGCGGGAGGCCGGCGGCCGGGTGACCGACAGCGTGCTGGTCGACCTCGCGCGCGTGGAGCCCGCGGTCGAGACCGTCATCGTCGCCGCTTCCGCGGACGGCGGCGCTTTCGGCCAGGTTCCGGACCTTTACATCGAGGTCAAGGATGCCGCCCAGGGGACGGTCATCACCCGTTTCGACAGCGCGGGCGCCACTGTGGAAACCGCTTTCGTACTCGGTGAGTTCTATCGCCGCCAAGGCGCCTGGAAATTCCGCGCGGTCGGCCAGGGCTACAGCAGCGGCCTCGAGGGCCTCGCCACCGATTACGGCATCACGGTCGACGAACCCCAGCAGGCGGCACCCGCTCCGACCCCCGCCGCCCCGCCGGTCACGCCCCCGGCAGCCACAACGCCCCCCGTGGCACCTCCGGTGGCCATGGCGCCGCCCGCCATGCCGCCGGTCCCCCCATCTGCCCCCCAGGCGCCGCCGATCAGCCTGAGCAAGGTGACGCTCACCAAGGCGGCCCCCTCCGTCTCGCTGACCAAGCAGGGCGGCACCTCGGGCGTCCTGCGCGTGAACCTCAACTGGCAGGTGCGCAAGCAGTTCTCGGGGTGGGCGAGCAAGCTGGGCCGCCCGCTCGCCCTGCACAACGACCTCGACCTCGACCTGTGCGCCCTGTACGAGCTCACCGACGGCAGCAAGGGAGTCATCCAGTCCCTCGGCAACGCCTTCGGCGCCCTGCACCAGCCCCCGTACATCCACCTCGACGGCGACGATCGCACCGGCGCCGTGTCCAGCGGCGAGAACCTCACCGTCAACCTCGACCACCAGCGGGCCTTCCGGCGCATCCTGATCTTCGTGACCATCCACGAAGGGGCGCGTTCCTTCGCCGACCTGAACGCCACGGTCACCCTCACGCCGCAGCACGGCGCCCCGGTCGACTTCTCGCTCGACGAGTGCACGGTCCCCTCCACGGTGTGCGCACTCGCCCTGATCACCAACACCGGCAGCGACCTGGTCGTCCAGCGTGAGGCCCGCTACCTGGTGCCCGAGCGCGGGGTGAGCCCGCAGCGCACCGTCGACTACGCCTACGCGTGGGGCATGAACTGGACGCCCGGCCGCAAGTAGTCCGCCCTCGTCGGACACCAAAGTAGGTCAGCCCTCGTCGGGCACCGCGTCCGGACGCGTGTAGGTGCGGCCCTTCCAGGCCGCGCCGCGCCCGCGGTAGTGCTGCACCGCCGAGTCGACCGTCATGAGGAGGTAGAGGAAGGCGGTGAACGGCAGCAGGGGAGCGAGCCACAGCGGCTGGCGGTAGTAACGGAGCATCGGCACGTACGTGCCCGTCATCACCAGCCACGCGAGACCGCCGACGACCGCCGCCGCCGTGCCCCCGCCGGCCAGACCCGTGATCAGGGCCACGGGCGGCACCAGATACACCAGCGCGAGCCCGGCGACCGTCCCGGCCAGCACCAGCGGGTTGTGCCGCAACTGCGCGTACGCGCTGCGCGAGACCATCCGCCACAGGTCGCTCAGCCGCGGATACGGGCGCACGCTGTCCACCCGCTCGGCCAGCCCCAGCCAGATGTGGCCACCGCCGCCCTTGACGGCCCGCGCCAGCGCCACGTCGTCGATGACGGCGTGCCGGATGGCGTCCGGGATCCGCGCCCGCTCGGCGGCCTCGGCACGCAGCAGGACGCAGCCACCCGCCGCGGCCGCCGTCCGAGCCCCCTTCCTGCCGATCCGGCGGAACGGATACAGCTGCGCGAAGAAGTACACGAAGGCCGGCACGACCAGCCGCTCCCACCGGCTCTCCACCCGCAACCGGGCCATCTGGGAGACGACGTCGAAGCCCCCGGTGCGCGCGGCCGCGACCAGCTCCCGCAGGCTGTCGGGCGCATGCGCGATGTCGGCGTCCGTCAGCAGCAGGTACTCGGGATCACGCGCGCGTGCCAGGCCGATGCCGTGCCGCACCGCCCACAGCTTGCCGGTCCAGCCAGCGGGCGGCTCGCCGGGGGAGTCCACGGTGAGGGGCAGCCCGCCGTGCCGCCGCGCGAGCTCGCGCGCCAGCTCCCCCGTGCCGTCCGAACTGCCGTCGTCGATCAGGAAGATCTCCGCGCGCCCCGGATAGTCCTGGGCGAGCAGCGACGGCAGGCTCGTGGGGAGTACCGCCGCCTCGTCCCGCGCCGGTACGACGACGCAGACCGACGGCCACACGTCCGGTTCCGTCCGCCGCGGAAGTCTGACGTCCGTACGCCAGAAGAAGCCCTGGCAGAGCAGCAGCCACAGCCAGGCGGCGAGTGATCCGGCGGCAGTCCACGCGATGGCGCTCACGCGCGCAGTCTGCCCCACCGGAGGGGCCCGCAAGGGCCCATCGTCTATCGTGGCCGGGTGAAGATCGCGCTGATGGACTCCGGAATCGGTTTGCTCGCGGCCACCGCTGCGGTACGGCGGTTGCGACCCGACACACATCTCGTGCTCTCCCTCGACCCCGACGGCATGCCCTGGGGCCCGAGGACCACGGAGGACCTCACACAGCGCGCCGTGGCCGTCGCGGACGCTGCCGCCGCGCACCGGCCCGACGCCCTGATCATCGGCTGCAACACCGCGACCGTGCACGCCCTGTCCACCCTGCGTGCCCGCCTGGAACCCGCCATACCGGTCATCGGCACAGTCCCGGCGATCAAGCCGGCCGCGGCCGGTGGCGGCCCGTTCGCGATCTGGGCCACGCCCGCCACGACGGGCAGCCCCTACCAGCGCGGTCTCATCAAGGACTTCGCCGACGGCGTGGCCGTCACCGAGGTGCCGTGCTTCGGGCTGGCCGAGGCGGTCGAGCACGCCGACGAGACGGCGATCGAAGCGGCCGTCGCCGCGGCCGCCGCACTGACCCCCAAGGACGTGACCACCGTCGTCCTGGGCTGCACGCATTACGAGCTCGTCGCCGAGCGCATCCGCGCCGCCGTCCAGCGCCCCGGCTTCCCGCCGCTCGTCCTGCACGGCTCCGCCGGCGCGGTCGCCGCGCAGGCGCTGCGCCGCCTCGGCGAGCAGCCGGCCCCCGGTGCCGAGGCGAGCGGCACCTTGACGGTGCTGCTGAGCGGCCGCGAGGGCGCCCTCCCCGTGCCCGCTCTCGCCTACGAGGAAGGCCGTCTCCTGCGGGAGATCAGCCCCGCGCGGTAACCGACGGTCACAAAACGGAGGGCATCGGTCCGTCCGAAGCACGGTCGGCGCAGTCACCCTCCGCAGCGCGGTACCAGCGCAGCGAAACCTGAGTAACCTCATAGGCATGAGGGACCACCCCCACAGCGCGCAGCCGCATCCCGATGTCTGGACCGGGCGGGCGACCAACCGGGTCCAGTGGCTGCTGGCGCTCGTCGGTGCCGCCTGCATGGCGCTCGGGATCGAGCTGGCCGTCGACTCGCCGTGGACGGACGGCGTCGCCCCGCTCGTCATGGCCGTCGTCGGCTGTATCGCGGCCGGCCTGCTGGTCCTCTTCGGCACTCTGGCGTTCGTGCATGTCGCCCTGAGAGTCGACCATGAGTGCCTCGAGGTGCGTTGCGGCCACATCGGTGTGCCGCGCCGCCGTATTCCGCTGTCCGAGGTGGCGGGCGCCGACTTCGTCGCCCACGTCACCCCGCGCCACTGGGGTGGGTGGGGTTACCGGTGGCGGCCCGAGAAGGGCACCGCGGTCGTCGTGCGGCGTGGCGAGGGCTTGGTACTGCGGTTGTGGGACGGCCATACGTTCACGATCACCGTGGACGACGCGGAGGCGGCCGTACGGGTCATCAGGGCCCGCCTGCGGACACGGGCACCCGGCACGGCGCACTGAATCCAAGGTCCGTTCGTCACCACGGGGCGGGCCTCGCAGCCATGTGTGTGGTCCGGGTGTGTGGTCCGGCCCCTTCGCCGCACACCGGGTCATGGGGTCAGACGTTCGCCACGCGCGCGTACGTCGCTCTCGCGCTCCTGCGATGCGTGGGCGAGCGGACGTGCCGTGGCCAGCCCGGCCAGCAGGCCCGCGCCCACCGACACCGCGGTGAAGCTGAGCGCGTTGCCGACCGCGGCGATGGCCGCCAGCGCCGTCAAGGCCGCGCCGGCGGTGAGTGCGACCGGGGTGGGGCGCGCGGTACGCCACAGCGCGAACAACATCCAGCCGAAGGCCGCCGCCAGCAGGACGAGGCCGAGCACGCCCTGTTCCGCCGCCTGTTGCAGGGGCGCCGAGTGCGGCTTGCCGTCGGACAGCAGCGTTCCGGTGGCCGTCGTACTGAGCTCCCCGAAGCGTCCCGGCCCCACGCCCAGCGCGGGGTCCCGGCCAGCCAGGTGCAGGGCGTCGTGCCACAGCTGGATCCGGTGCCGCGTCAGCTGATCCTCGAGCCAGTCGGTGAGTGCGCCGGGCATCGCGTTCCCGGCGACTGCCCAGGTCAGGCCGGTGACGGTGGTCGCGGTCAGGGCCAGTCCCGCGATGCCCACGCCGCGATGGCGGATGTGGCCGGCGGCGAGCGAGCACAGCAGGACGGCGGTGCAGGTGACGAAGCCCGAGGTCGAGCCGAGGACACCGGCCGTCACCGCGATTCCTGCGGCCAGCGCGCGCAGGCCCAGTCGCAGCGCCGGTGCCGAGGCGGCCCAGGCGGCGCAGCACGCGGCGCCGGTGGAGAGGGTGAGTACGGCGGCCGTGGCCCCGGCGTGGCCCAGCGGGGCGACGATCTGCGGCCCGGGGGCGAGGTGGGGTACGGCCAGCGTCAGACCCACTCCGGCCACTGCTCCGGCGCAGGGCGCGGCGACCGGCAGCAACGCCCCGCCGATCCGCCCCGCGGCATAGCCGGCGGCCACGGCGAGGATGGCGAGCAGCACACCCTCGGGGCGGCCGTCGTGCACGGCGGCCGAGATCAGCGACCAGGCGGCGCAGGCCCCCAGCACGACCACGCCCGCCGCATCAGAAACGTTTCGTCTGTCGCCGTCCTCATCCGGACCTGCCGCAGACGTCATCCCCGTGACATCCACCCCGCCCCCCGAAACCCGGTCCCCCGACCTGTGACGGGCCCCGCCGACCGGACCTGATCTGACCTGCCGGTACGACTGAGCTCCGGCATACCGTAACCGCTGATGGGCGATTTGTGGACGTGTCGTGCAGGAACGATGTATCGCCTGAGTGCCACGGGTCGGCGGCGCCGTCCGCGCGCTGGGGAGGGCCCGCCGCCGGCGTCATGGCGATGTCTCCCGCGAGGGCACCGCGCTCGCGGTGGGCCTTGCTGTGGACCCGACGGACGCATGTGCCCACGTGGGAGCCCTGCCCTCACCGGACCGCGCTGTCGGCGCCGAGGTCAACCGCCGTACACTCCCCGAGTGACCGTCACCGCAACTTCCGTGGGCGAGTCGGACCAGCTGCAGCCGCAGATCGCGCCCGCCTCGGGCGCAGCACGGCTCCTGCGCCTGGTTCCGGCTCTCGCCGCGGCGCTCTCCGGAGTGCTGCTCTATGTCAGCTTCCCGCCGCGCACCCTGTGGTGGCTGGCCCTGCCGGCCTTCGCCGTCTTCGGCTGGGTGTTGCGTGGCCGCAGCTGGAAGGCGGGCCTCGGCCTCGGCTATCTCTTCGGCCTCGGCTTCCTGCTGCCGCTGCTGGTGTGGACCGGAGTGGAGGTCGGCCCCGGCCCCTGGCTCGCGCTGGTCGCGATCGAGGCGGTCTTCGTGGCGCTGGTGGGCGCCGGGGTCGCCGCGGTGTCGAAGCTGCCCGGCTGGCCGGTGTGGGCGGCGGCGCTGTGGATCGCCGGAGAGGCGGCACGCGCGCGTGCGCCGTTCAACGGCTTCCCCTGGGGCAAGATCGCGTTCGGCCAGGCCGACGGCGTCTTCCTGCCGCTCGCCGCCGTGGGCGGCACCCCGGTGCTCGGCTTCGCGGTCGTGCTCTGCGGCTTCGGTCTGTACGAGGTGATACGCCTGGCTGTCGAGGCGCGGCGGACACGGGCCGTACGGCGGTCCGCTGCCGCTGTCGCCCTGCTGAGCGTGGCCGTACCCGTGGTGGGCGCCGTGGCCGCACGGCCGCTGGTCAGCGACAAGGCCGAGAACGGCACCGCGACCGTCGCGGTCATCCAGGGCAATGTGCCGCGCGCCGGACTGGACTTCAACTCCCAGCGCCGCGCCGTACTGGACTACCACGCGCGCGAGACCGAGCGGCTGGCCGCCGAGGTCAAGGCGGGCAAGGTCGCACAGCCCGACTTCGTGCTGTGGCCCGAGAACTCCTCCGACATCGACCCCTTCGCCAACGCCGACGCGCACGCCGTCATCGACACGGCCGCCAAGGCGATCGGCGTGCCCATCTCCGTAGGCGGCGTCGTCGAGCGGGACGGCAAGCTGCTCAACGAGCAGATCCTGTGGGACCCGGCCAAGGGGCCCGTCGACACGTACGACAAGCGGCAGATCCAGCCGTTCGGCGAGTACCTGCCGCTGCGCTCGCTCGTCGGGGCGATCAACGAGAACTGGACGTCCATGGTCCGCCAGGACTTCAGCCGGGGCAGCGAGCCGGGCGTGTTCACCATGGACGGCGCCAAGGTCGGCCTCGTCACCTGCTACGAGGCGGCCTTCGACTGGACCGTGCGCTCCGAGGTCACCGACGGCGCGCAGATGATCTCCGTGCCCAGCAACAACGCGACCTTCGACCGCAGCGAGATGACCTACCAGCAGCTCGCCATGTCCCGCGTCCGCGCCGTCGAGCACAGCCGGACCGTCACCGTCCCGGTGACCAGCGGCGTCAGCGCGATCATCATGCCGGACGGGACGATCACGCAGAAGACGGGCATGTTCGTGGCCGACTCGCTGGTCCAGAAGGTGCCGCTGCGCTCCAGCGAGACGCTCGCCACGCGGCTCGGCATCATCCCGGAGATCGCCCTGGTACTGGTCGCCGCGGGCGGCCTCGGCTGGGCGATCGGCGCCGGGATGCGCGCGCGACGCGCCGCTGACGCGTAGCCGTACGCCCGTCGTACGCCCCCGGAACCCGCCGGGGGCACGGCCAACGGCCCGTTAGGGTCGAGGCCATGGCTACTCCTGACTTCATTCGTACGATCCGGGCCTCCGCCGGTCATCAGCTGCTGTGGCTTCCCGGGGTCAGCGCCGTCGTCTTCGACGACGAGGGGCGGGTCCTGCTGGGGCAGCGCGCGGACAACCGCAAGTGGACAGTGATCAACGGCATCCCGGACCCGGGCGAGCAGCCCGCGACGGCCGCCGTGCGGGAGGTGTACGAGGAGACGGGTGTCCGGTGTGTCGCCGAGCGCGTCGTCCTCGTCCGATCCGGGAATGAGGTCACCTATCCCAATGGCGACACGTGCCAGTTCATGGACGTCACCTTCCGCTGCCGGGCCGTGGGCGGCGAGGCGCGGGTGAACGACGACGAATCGCTGCAGGTCGGCTGGTTCGAGGTGGACGCGCTGCCCGTGATGGACGAACGCCAGCTGTTCCGGATCAAGCAGGCACTGTCCGATGAACCCACGTGGTTCGAGCCTATGAGCTCGGACTGAAGTATGTGCTGTGACCATATGTGGCCTGGCGAGGGTGCTGCCTAGGGTCGTGCCATGACCCCGCCCAGTACCCTCCCGGCTCACGGCTCGTCCCTGCCCTCGCCGCTCGACCTCGGTGGCCGCACCGCCCTCGTCACCGGCGCGGCCGGTGGCATCGGCCGTGCCTGTGCGCTGCGGCTCGCGGCCGCAGGGGCCAAGGTGAGAGCGGTCGACCGGGACGCCGCGGGTCTGGAGGTCCTTGCCGAGAGGGCACAGGGCCTCGCCGGCGCCGTCGAACCGCACGTCCTCGACCTCACCGACCTGGACGCCGCCGAACTCGCCGCCGCAGGCACCGACATCCTCGTCAACAACGCCGGACTGCAACTGGTGCGCCCCATCGAGGAGTTCCCGGCCGATGTCTTCCACACGGTGCTCACCGTGATGCTGGAGGCGCCGTTCCGGCTCATCCGTGGTGCCCTGCCCCATATGTACGGACAGGGCTGGGGCCGGATCGTCAATGTGTCCTCGGTCCATGGGCTGCGCGCCTCGGCCTTCAAGTCGGCCTATGTTGCCGCCAAACATGGTCTGGAGGGACTCTCCAAGACCGCCGCCCTGGAGGGCGCACCCCATGGCGTCACCTCGAACTGTGTGAACCCCGCCTATGTGCGCACCCCACTGGTCGAGAAGCAGATCGCCGACCAGGCCCGGGCGCACGGTATCCCCGAGGAGCGGGTGCTGTCCGAGGTGCTGCTGCAGGACAGCGCGGTCAAGCGGCTCATCGAACCGGAGGAGGTCGCGGAGGCCGTGGCGTACCTGTGCAGCCCGCCGGCATCCTTCGTGACCGGCACGTCGCTCGTGCTCGACGGTGGCTGGACCGCGCACTGAGCGGGGTCACGCGGACGGAATTCCGAGTTATCCACAGGCCTGACGGGGCGGCGGTGCGATGAGCAATCCTGTGAGCATGTCCCGCGATCACGTGCAGTCCGCCTCGCGTTCCACCGCTGCCGGAGCACCCCTGAGCAGCTCCGAGACGCCGTTTCTCGAGCTGCTGGCCAGGGGTGCGTCCGCCGACGCCTACGAGCAGCCGGTGCTGCTCGCCCGCGCCGAGGGCAGACCGACCGAGTCGATCGTCGCCCTCGAACAGGCCAAGCTGCTCGCGCTGCGCGTGCGCTCCGAGCTTGAAGGGCGGCGCAGGCGCGAGGCCGAGCTGTCGGCCCTCTTCGAGACCGCCCACGACCTGGCCGGTCTGCGGGACCTGGACGCCGTGCTGCAGGCGATCGTGCAGCGCGCCCGGTCGCTGCTCGGCACGGACATCGCCTATCTCAGCCTGAACGACCCGGCCAGGGGCGACACCTATATGAGGGTGACCGAAGGCTCGGTCGCCGCCCGGTTCCAGCAGTTGCGGCTCGGCATGGGCGAGGGCCTGGGCGGACTGGTCGCGCAGACCGCCCGCCCCTATGTCACCGACGACTACTTCAAGGACGACCGCTTCCAGCACACCCTCACCATCGACGCCGGCGTGCGCGACGAGGGGCTGGTGGCCATCCTCGGGGTGCCCCTGATGCTGGGGCACCACGTGATCGGCGTCCTCTTCGCAGCCGACCGACGCGCCCGGGTCTTCGAGCGGGAGCAGATCGCGCTGCTCGGCTCCTTCGCCGCCCTTGCCGCCGCCGCCATCGACACCGCGAACCTGCTCAGCGAGACCCGCTCGGCCCTCGCCGACCTGGAGCTGGCCAACGAGATCATCCGGGACCGCAGCGGAGTCATCGAACGCGCTTCGGACGTGCACGACCGGCTCGCCCAACTCGTGCTGCGCGGCGGCGGGGTGCACGACGTGGCCGCCGCGGTCTCCGAAGTCCTCGACGGTACGGTCGAGTTCGCGGAAGCCGCCGCCGCACCGGCCGGGGCGCTGGAGGCATCGCGCGCCGAAGGCCACGCCGTACGGTACGACGACGACTGGATCGCCGCGGTGGCCGCAGGCGGCGAACTGCTCGGCGCGCTGGTGCTGCGTGGCCACCCCGGCCTCGACCCCGTCGACCAGCGCACCCTGGAGCGGGCCGCGATGGTCACCTCGCTCCTGCTCCTCGCCCGGCGCTCCGCCGCCGAAGCCGAACAGCGCGTCCGGGGCGAGTTGTTGGACGACCTGCTCGACGCCCGCGACCGTGACCCGCGACTGCTGCGCGAGCGCGCGGCACGGCTGGACGCCGACCTCGACGCCGGGCATGTCGTGCTCGCCGCCCGCCTCGACGCCGTCGCGGCCGATGCCGACCAGGAGGCGTCCGCCCGCAGACGTCTGTGGTCCGCCGCGTCCCACCTCGCCGCGACCCGGCACGGCCTGGCCGCCGCCCGCGACGGCGGCACGGTTCTGCTCCTGCCCCTCGAAGCGGGGGACACCGCCACCGCCCTGGCCCGCCGCACCGCCCGACATCTCGGCACGGCCGTCCATGAGGCCGTCACCGTCGGCGCCTCCGCCCCGGTCGAGGACCTGGCCGCACACCCCGACGCCGTGGCCGCCGCCTACGAGGAGGGCCGGCGTTGCCTCGAAGCCCTGCGGCTGCAGGGGCAGATCGGGCCCAGAGCTGCGCTACGGCAGGCGACTCGAACTAAAGGCCAAGCCGGTCGATATGACTCGGTCTCTGGGCGGGTGAGCACGGTGCGGGTTGGGTGCGGTGCGTGGTCGTCCCAGCAGGTTCTTGGTCTGCTGGTGGTACACCGCGCGAATGGCCCTGACCAGCGCGAATGCGGGGATTGAAGTGGAGTCGGCGGAGTCTGGCCTGCGTATGGTCCGGATCTTGGTTGTGACCTGGGCGAGGCCCAGGTCGGAATGGCTCGTGAGAGGCGGCCATGAATCGAGAAGCCGCCCACGACGAGATCTTCTTGAAGTTGTCTACCAAGGGGAGCTGACCTGCGGTGATACCGCTGAACGGGTCTCTGGCCTGGGCTGATCCGTCTTTCCGGGTCTTACAGACTCGTGCCTGTATGCGCAGTCGATTCTCCCCAGAGAACGGCACTGCCCGTGGCCGGTGGGGCGCGCTGCGGAAGTGTCATCGATTCGTCCGGCGGTCACAAGCAGTTACTGCCGCTGGTCCGCTTACCAGTGGACCACTGGTAAGGGAAGCAGGCGTATCGCCGGGACCGGCTGCCCGAGTTTCTTCGATACAGACAGCAGCAGAACTCCGCGACGCTGGGCTCTGGTACGACCAGACGCGGGAGTTGCGTCGGCTGGACGAGAACCCGATGCTTCAGGTCACGCCGTCGCGGCGGAGGGACAACGCGTGGCCGTGGTCCCCGCGGACGGTGACCGTCCTGACCGTGTACGAAGTCGACGACCCGGCAGCAGACCTTGATGACGCCGGGACGCCGCTGCTGGTGGTGCCGCTGTCCGACTCCCTTGCCGAGGCCGTACGGCGGCTGGAGGTCGACGGGCCAGGTAGAAGTACTCGGTCTCGCCCGACGCGTTCACGAACTGGTGGAGCAGGCACACGATCTCTGCATCGCCGGCGATCTCCTCGCGGATCTCGCGCAGGAGCGCGTCCTCGCGGCTGGTGTCATGTCCTCCACGCCGCCTCCGACGATCACCCAGTAGGGGGTCCCTTCCTGGGCGGATGCGCTTCATCAGTGTCGTGTCGTGCGCGGTGATCAGGATGGCGCGGACGCGCTGTTTCATCGGAGTCAGTCTCCCTTAGTGCTGTACGGGCGGGCAGGGCAGTTGAGGATCCAGCCACCGTCAATGTGCAACGACTGGCCGGTGATGAACGATGCACTCGGGTTGGCGAGGAAGGCGATGGCGGCAGCTACGTCAGCGGGCTGGCCCTGTCAATCCCCGGGTTTCGTAGAGACGTTGGTTATGCGGTCCGGCTCTCCTGATCGGTCCGGGTCCGCGCTTGCTGGATGATCCGTTCGAACTCGACGGGCGGTTTCCCGCCGGCCGCGCTGTGTCGCCGTTTCGTGTTGTAGAAGTCCGCGATCCAGGTGGCGGTCTTCAGCCTCGCCTCGGTTCGGGTGGCGAAGGTGTGCCGGTGGACGTACTCGACCTTGAGGACCGAGTGGAACGACTCCGCGGCGGCGTTGTCCAGGGCCGACCCGACGCGTCCCATCGACTGCACCACGCCCCACCGGCCGCACAACTGCTGGAACGCCTCGGACGTGTACTCGCTGCCGCGGTCCGTGTGAAAAATGACGCCGTCGACCTGGCCGCCTCTCGTTGCGATCGCCATCTGCAGGGCTGCGCTGACCAGCGCGGCATCATGCCGCCGACCCATCGCGTAGCCCAGGGCCCGGCGGGAGAAGGCGTCGTGGACAGAGGCGAGGTAGAGCTTGCCCTCACCGGTGTCGATCTCCGTCATGTCGCCCCACCACAAAACGTCGGGCGCGATCGCGTCGAACTTGCGCCGTACCAGGTCACCAGCGGTTTTCCGCTTGCCGGGACGGGTCAGCGAACGGCGTCGGCGTGGCGGTTTGCGGCCCTGCAGACCGAGTTCGGCCATGATCTCGGCGACGGTGTTCTGCGATACTTGCCAGCCCTCCTCCCACAGATCCAGCGTGATCCGCGGCGAACCGTACGTCTTGCCCGAGCGGTCGAAGAAGTAGCGGACCCGCTCGGCCAGTTCACCCCGTCTGATCTCGCGTTTCGTCGGCTCATCGGGCCGACGGCGCCACTTGTAGAACCACGCCTCCGACACACCCAGTGCCCGGCAGGAGATGCGGTGCGAAATGTTGTGCACGGTCTTCTGGTCACTGATCACCCCGACGAGCACCGCCGGGTCCGCCTCAGCTACTTCACCCACAAGACCATGCAGCGTTTGAGGACATCGCGCTCCATCCCCAGCTCCTTGACGTCCTTCTTCAACTGGGCGTTCTCCCGCCGCAGCCGCGCGAGCTCCTCGCTCTCGCCCACCGCCCCGGCCCCGGCGGACCTCCGAGCCCGCGACACCCAGCTCGCCAGCGTCGTCTCGTTGATCCCCAGGTCCCTCGCAACCTGCGCGACCGACTTCCCGGTCTCGGTCACGATCCGTACAGCCCCCTCACGGAACTCTGCGTCGAACTTCCGCCTCTTCTCCGCCATGACTCCCAACTTCCCCTGCAGTCACGATCTCTACGCTACGAGGGGAAGGTCAGGCCCCGACGGGGAACGCACTGACGGGCGATCTGGTCCTCGGGGAGTGCTCAGTGCTGGGCGGGCAGAGTGTGACCAGCGTCAGATCGGGAGTTGCCGGCTCGGATTGTGAGCCCGGAACTGGCCCGCACGGCCTGGCGCCACCGTGCGGGCCTTTGAAGCGGCTGGAATAGAGGACTTGGCGGAGGCGGCTCGCCGAGGCGCCGACGCTTTCCAGGGAGACGGGGAAGCCTCCTAGGTTCCGCTCTCTGCTGCCACGTACGTCGTCGTGGCCCTGCGCCCCACGGTCTCCCGTTCGCTCGCCGGCCCGAGTACGAGCACCAAGTGGTAGCGCCCGTTGACGAGGAGGACGAGGTTCCGCGCGAACACTTCCTGTCCCCGCTCGTCCCTCTGCCAGGTGAACTGCCCTTCCGCCAAGGTCCTGTCGCCGACCTCGACGAGGCGGATGCCCGAGGCCGTGCTCCACGTCGCGTCGCGGTAGGGCTGCAGCTCGGGTTCGTCGTTCTTTTGGTATTCGATCAGACCGCCCGGATACGCCTTCACGCTGTCCCGGCCGGGGACGACGACGAGCTCGTACGAGCCTTTCGTATAGCGGTACTGCCCGTCGGCGTTCTTGGCGTGCCGCTGCCATCCAGCCGGTACGTCGAGTCCGAACTCGTCTTCCCGGACGTGGATATAGCCTTTGGCGGCGGTGACCTTAGGCGTGGGGGTGCCTGTGTGAGACGGCGTGGGTGAGCGGTCGGCGCTCGGCTGCTTCTTGCCACCGCCCGGCCAGCTGTCCATGGCCAGGAGTGCCAGCACGAGGGTTACGGCGATAGCGGCGGTCCCGAGCCACAGTCGTCGGCCGCTGCCGCCGCTCTTGGCCGGAACGTCGTGTCGGCTGGCACCCTCGCCCGCTACACCGCGCAGCGCACTCACGACCCGGTCCGCCTCAGGCCGCTCACCTGGCTCCTTGGACAACAGGTCGGCGATGACGGAGGCCAGCGCGTCCGCTTGCCGCGTCCCCGGCGTCTTTGCCGTGAGAACCGCACCGACCGTCCCCTCCACCGACACCCGCTGGAACGGTGACCACCCCTCCACCATCTGGAAGAGCAGCACGCCCAGCGACCAAAGGTCGGAGGCGGGGCCCGGGCGGCTGCCGCCCATGCGCTCCGGCGCGGTGTAGGCGAGCGACCCCATGAACTCGCCGGACCGGGTCAGGGACTCCTCGCCCGCGATGTACGCGATGCCGAAGTCCGAGAGGACCACGCGACCGTCGGCGCCGAGCAGCACGTTCCCCGGCTTCACATCGCGGTGCAGGACACCGCGGAGGTGGGCGGCGGAGAGGGCCTCCAACACGCATAGGGCGATCCGTGCCGCTTCGCGTTCGGGCAGGGACCGCTGCCGTTCTAGGAGGGCCGCGAGGGATTCGCCGTGCACGCGCTCCATGACGATCCAGGGGCGGCCGTCTTCCATCACCACGTCATGGACGGTCACCACCGAGGGGTGGTTCACCCGGGCCGCGGCGCGCGCCTCGCGCAGGATCCGTTCGACGCGTGACGGCCCTTGGGCGACGTACGCCTCCTTCACGGCGACTTCCCGCCCGACGAGCACGTCGAGTCCAGCCCATACTGCGCCCATGCCGCCCGCGCCGAGTTGCCCGCCTAGCCGGTACCGCCCGCCGATCAGCCGCCCCTCGGACGTGGCGGTCTCTGCCTCTCCCCCCGACACCATGCAGGCATCATGCCCGAGCGCGTGGCCGCCCGCCGTGGGATCAGCCGTCCGAGGGAAAAGCCATCACCTTCAACACGGAGTGGGGCATGGAGAGCGAACTCACGGACGCGCCCGTGCTGGCCCCTCCAGAGGCAGAGCTTGTTGAGCCCGTCATCGCCCACATAGTCCATGCAGGAGGGCCGGATTAGGGCGTGTCCGACGGGTCGGGAGAGCTGGCGGTGGATCGTTCGTCAGCACTGGCGGGGTCGGCGGTGCGGCGACCGGCAGCAACAACTACGGCGGGGTCGGCGGAACAGGCGGCAAGAGCGGCACCACTTGCACAAGTGAAGCGGGCGGCAACGGCGGGCTCGGCGGCGTCGGCAACGGCGCACATGGCACCCCCGGCACAGGGAGCGGCACCTGCTGAAACAACCGACCCCAGCTCCACCGGGTACAGCAGCGCGTCCCTCGTACGGGTGAGCCCCCACCAGTACGGCTGCGGCCGCGAAGTCCCTTGGCGACTATGGGAGTTACCGAACTAAAGGAGCGTTCATGGGTGTTCCCATTATTGGCGGGTTGGTCGATAGCGTGATCGGCATCGCAAGTGGCGCAGTAGCCGGCATCGCGCCTCAGGTTCTGGCCCTCGTGGGTGGTCTGGGTGTGCCGGTGTGAGTGACTTGGGCATGCGTGACGGTTCGACGTCATTGAGCGGGCATGAGGGCTGGCCCGCCTCCGGGCACCTTGCCCCGGCGGTGACGCAACGCAGAGCATTGTGGAAAAGGTGTGGCTCCAGCCGAGCCCACTCCGCGACCGCAAAATCAACCCGCCCCACAGGGGACGGAACAATCCGCTACCGGACCGTCACCCGATCCGTCGGACAGGCCCTAGCAGCGGAACTGGAGGACTGCGTCGTCTCAGGAACCTGACGAGCGCACGCGCCAGCCTCCATCAGGCCCCGCCACTACCCCCGTGCGCGGGGCCTGCCCAAATCGTTCTGCAGCTTGGCTCGAGGGCCAGCCGATCGGCCTCCCAAGGGAAGTGCCGCTGCCAAACCAGTGGCTCAGCCCGCGTCCCATATGACCGCGTCGAACTTGTTTCGGTGGTCGCTGCCAATGCCGTCGGAGCCGAGCTCAGTGAGCTTGAGCCGGGCGAGATTCCCGGCGCTGGTTCGTATGCAGAGCACCGTGTTCTTGGTGAGTTGTTGCTTGTCGGTTCCTTCCGCGTCGACCGTGTTCGAGCACTCCTCGTAGCCCGGCAGACTGGTCGTGCCGCCTGACCAGACAGAGACCACGGTGCCGTGCCAGCCCTCGATCTCATTCCCGGGCAATATGTACACATCGCCTTCCTTGGCGTAGCCGACAGCGACGGGCTGTCCCGCGTCCAGGTCCATGGGCTCGGTGTCGAGCAGCAGTGGGCCCCGCCAGAGTTCGCTTCCCGCAGGCGAAGAGCTGTGATCCGGCCCGGGCGTCTCGGTCTGCTTTGACGGCGAGGCGGAGGCGGGTACGGATTCGGGTGCCACGGTGGAAGCAGATGACGTTGGCACGGGCTTGGGGGCACTGTCGGTCTTGTCCCCACCGGAGGAGCCCAGTAATTGCGCCATCGCCGCGATCAGGGCGGCGAGGACTGTCGCGCCGCCAGTGATCCAGGATGCCTGCTGATGCCTGCTGAACCAGCCTCCGCCCGTGTCGCCGCCCTGCCCACCGTCCGGCGTTGGCGGGTCCGTCGGCGGTGGGGGTGGGGATAAAGGCGGCTGTGTACCGTCTTCATCGTTGCCGCTCTGGCCGGGTGTGTTTGTATCGGGTCGATCGTCGGCCATCACGCTCAGCGCCCCCACTGCTGCTGCCGGTCCATATGCGTTGCGCAGAGGCTAACTTCCCGTGGGGGCCTCGCCGGTAACGCTCCGCATTAGCGGCCTTGCCGAAGTGTTCATGCCGTCGGTGCTGCGTTCCGCGCAGGACACGACTGACGGCACCTGGTGGACGTCGCCGGCTGACGGGCAGGCGTCAGCCGGCCCGTGTCACGGCGAGGTGTAGCTCGCGTACGCCGCTTGTGCGTGGGCGCCGGTGGGCGAGTTCGTTGACGATGGTGCGGATCGCGGGCCGGCCGCGGACCTCGCCGGGGCTGGCCCTGTAGGCGTCGAGCAGGGCGCGGGCGGTCTGCTCGGGCCGCTGCCATGCCCACCAGGCCCGCGCCATGTCGGTGCCCAGGCGGGCCTTCCGTTCGGCTGTAGAGAACAGCTCGGGTCGGAGGTTCTTCCCGGCGTCGAGGGCGGCGCCGGCGTCGCCGAGTGCCCAGTGCACGCCGACCGCGTACAGGTCGACGGCGGCCGGGCTGATGGTGAACAGACGGCCGGGTGGAACAGCCTGGGGCAGGCGGCGTGCGGCGCGGCGGGCCTCTTAGGTCATGGCCAGGCCGCCGAGGCCGAGAAGACCACCGCGGAGGAGCGCCGCGGCACCGTGAACCGCATGGCCGAGAGCGTCGCTCAGGCCAGCTACACCCTGAGCCACATCGTGAACATGCTGGCCACCGCCCACGGGCTGAAGGTCCTGGGGATCGACAGGCAGTTCTCCAAGGACGCCGACGGCCGCGACTACAGCCCGCTGAACAGACTGGGGTACTCCGGCGAGACGCTCTACGAGGCTGCGGGCCACATCCAGGCAGTCGCCCATACCTTGGGCAAGGCGTACACGCCGACCCGGAAGCACCCTGGCCTGGCCAGGGCCCGATGCCCTCAGCAGATGAGGACAGCACTGACCAGCCTGCGGGCGGCCCTGGAGTCGGTGTGCGCCGACCTCGCCGCCGACCAGGACGTGGAGGCGGTCACCGAGTACGCCCCCACTCTGACGTTCCTGAGCGAACTGGAAGACCGTGTGTGCCGCAATGCGCCCGCCCAAGGCGGCGGTCCGACCGCCGACGAGGTAACCGCGGCGATCCGGGCCAACCCCGATATCGCCCGTGCGGCCGCCGCCGCTCTGGCGACAACGACTGCCTGAACGGAAGCCGTCCCAAAGGCAGCTTCCTCGGCGTACAGGGGGCCAGCGTCGGGCGGGCCCCACCTTTCGGTCAGGTGCTCGGGTGTGCGGCACCAACCTCGTGAGACACCACAGCTGTGCCGTCTCATGTGATTGGTGCCCGGGAACCGTGCTCGGCGAAGTTGTGGCCCTCATCAGGAAGGACGATGAAGACCCCGGATCCGGGAGGGTCCTCCACGGATGCTCGGCGGACGCGGGCTGCCCACGCAGGGGTGGGCCACTGTGTGTCGCCATCCCCACGCATCCCTGCGCGGTTGACCGCAGCAGGGTCCACGGTGGTGAGGTCGGCGCCAACGAAGTTATTTGCCGCGTCGGTCAGGTTGCCATGAGCTTCGATGAGGTCACGGCCGAGGGCGAGCGCGATGTCAGGGGTTAGGACGCGAGCGCGGGCGAGGGCAAGGTCGAGAGCGCGGACGAGAGTGCGGGGGCGGTCGAGGGCGCGGCTGCGGGCGAGGGCATGGTCAAGAGTGCGGACAAGGTCGCGGTCGAGATCGCGGACGAGGTCGACAGCGCGAAAGCGAACGCGGGCGAGGTCGCCGTCAAGGGCGCGGGCGAGGGCGCGGTCGAGATCGCGGACACGAGCGTGAATGTCATCGAGGTCGATGAGGAGGTCGCCCGCGCGGGCGGGAACGTCATCGAGGTCGAAGTCAAGGTCGCCGTCGACGGCGAGGACGAGGGTACGGCAGCGGGCGAGGGCGCGGCTGCGGGCGAGGTCGCGGACGAAGTCGAGAGCGCGGTCGAGGTCGAGGGCGCGGACGCGGGCGAGAACGTCATCGAGGTCGAGGACGAGGCCGCGAACGAGGTCGAGGTCGTGGACAAGGGATGCGGCGGCGGTCTTCAGGAAATTTGAGACTGTCAGAAGGTCGCCGCGATGCCGGAGTCGCTCTTGCGGAGACATGGACTTCCAGCGAGCTGTCACGTCAGCCAGACCCGGTTCCGTGACGCCGTCCTGGGCTGGATGAGACTGGGCAGTCTCAAGGGGTCGAGGGAGATCCGCAACCGGAGGGGGAGGAGAGGTAACAGGAGTAACCGGCGTGGCCGGGAGGCCGGAAGTCTTCAGGGGAGGCCGGAAGCCGGGAGAACGACGAGAAAGGACAGCCAGGACGCGGCCTGCGAAGGACTCTGCAGCAATCGTCACTCTGCACCTCCTCCGCCCGTCGGATCCTGCTGTGCTGCAATGCCCGTGCCCTGCTGGGGATTCCCTGGCAGCCGGGGCCCGAAGGACCTGCCCTTCACCACCCACCTGATCAACCCGCATGGCGACCGACACCTCGGCTTCAACGATGACGACGGCCGCTTCTACCCGACGCGATCCTGCTGCGGCCGAGCGACATCGACCAGATCATTCAGTTCTCCATGCTCTGGGTGATGAACCACCCGACTCACCCGCGCAGCAACGCCCTGGCCGATGAGGTCGCCGCCGGAGCCAAGGCTGTCGTCCTGCACTACGCCCAGGCCCCAGGGCAGCACTAGGGAGTCACCCTGCTGCCAGCACGCGGCCGGGGCGCGGCGGTGCTCGGCGCCGCCCTACCGCAGGCCACCGCAGGGCTTCGTCGTCCTGCCCCGCCGCTGGAAAGTCGAGCGCACGATCGGCTGGTGCATGAACGCCCGCCGCAACGCACGCGACTACGAGTGCGACATGAAAGCCACTTCTATCAAGTGGCGGGAGGAAAGGAGAGAAGGAACCCGCCCCGATAGTGACCACAGTCGGTTCCCGACTCCGGGTGCGATGGCGGTAACGCCGTGGTGCTGAGCCGGAGGAGAAGGTCCAAGGAAACTGCGGGCCACCGCAGTACACAGACCAGGGAAGGTTCAGAAGGGTGAGAGACCGCGAGCCCTCGTTTGCGCGGCCCGTAACGCGTACGTCGCAGTGGCAAGAAGTCGGCGATGACAAGGCCGGACGCTGAGAGGCGTCACGTGCTCCGGATATTCGTAAGTCCGGAGGTGGTCACCACGGTCTCGGGCTATAGAGGGCACCCTACCTGGATGGCACTTGAGGAAGTGGAACATGGAAACCCCGTAGCGGTCCGGAAACGGTAAGCCGACGGTAACGAAGGCCCAACTCCGCTGCGGGAACAGGATGACCCGAGAAGCGAATGCCGCTGGAGCGAAAGCTCATGGGAAACGCCAGAGACCGGCACTCTCCGCCGCTGGCCATAACCAAGCGAATACCAGGCTGATGCCCGGACCCGAAAGGGAGCCCACGCGGGTCAGGTGGGCCTTTGAAGAGAGAGCGAGCACAACCCGAACCACGGTGCAAGTTAGACAAGGAGGGGAAGGACGTGGGCTCGAATCCCAGAGACAACCTTGCCCGGAACGGAGCCGTGGACGATGCTGCCGCCTGGCATGAAATTGAGTGGGCCAAGGTGGATGGCGAAGTAAGGCGACAGGAGAACCGCCGGCGTGGACCGAGAGAGGGCTCTCACTCCGTTGGAAAGGGGGCGCCTGGCTCGGCATATTGATACCGAATCAGGACTCAAGGCCAAACCGGTGAAACGTGTGTACCTCCCCAAGGCGAACGGGAAGAAGCGACCGCTCGGCATCCCCGCGATCAGGGACCGCGTCCACCAGGCGCGCGTCAAGAACGCACTGGAGCCCGAGTGGGAAGCCCGGTTCGGCGGCAGGAGCTACGGCTTTCGCCCCGGACGCGGGTGCCAGGACGCGATGGAGACGATCCACAGTGTCACCGCGAAGCGAACTGCGCGGCGGCTGTGGGTTCTCGACGCTGACCTTGCGTCCGCCTTCAATCGCATCGAGCACGATCACCTGATGGCCGCCATTGGGCAATTCCCCGCCAGGAAACTTGTCCATGGCTGGCTTAAAGCGGGAGTGATGGAAGACGGGCGCTTTTCTCCGACCGAGGAAGGAACCCCGCAGGGCGGAGTGGTTAGCCCCTTGCTGTTGAACATCGCTCTCCACGGGATGGAGACGGCCGTCGGAGTACGGACGGAAACCTTCAGGAATGGAGTGCAAAGGTCCGTCATGGGAACTCCGGTACTGGTCAGGTACGCCGATGACTTCGTCGTGCTCTGTCACACGAAGGAAGAGGCAGTGAGGATCCAAGACGAGCTGGCGAAGTGGATGCGTCCCAGAGGACTCGCCTTCAACGAGGAAAAGACGCGCGTGGTCCATCTCGATGAAGGGTTCGACTTCCTGGGGTTCAACTTCCGCCGGTATCGCGACGGGAAAGTCCTCGCTCGTCCGAGCCGGGAAGCCGTGCGAAGGGTCCGAGGGAAGATCAGGGAGACTGTTCGGTCCAAGAGGGGTGCACCAGCCAAGGCGCTTATTGCCGAGCTGAGCCCTCTCGTCAAGGGATGGTCCACCTACTACCGCGGGTCCTGCGCATCCGACATCTTCAGCGATCTGGACCGGTACATGTTCATCACCCTATGGCGGTGGGCAGTTCGGGAGCACCAGAACCAAGGCCGTGTGTGGATCCGCAGGCACTATTGGGGTCAACACCGGCCTAGGAGCAGGGACATGTGGGTATTTGGCTCCGGCCAGTACTGTCTCCACAAGTTCAAATGGACACGCATCATCCGGCACGTAGCGGTTCGCTCCAGTGCCTCAAAGGACGACCCTGCGATGCCGGAATACTGGCAACAGAGAATCAGCAAAAGAAAGTTGCCGTCGGCCGAGCGCAGGCTTGTCCTGACGCTGGCCGCATAGCAACGGGGACTCTGTGCCGGATGCGGTCTCGACCTGATCGAAGGAGCCGAGTATCAACCAGATGACGTTCACGATTGGGCGAACTGGTTCTCGGCGGCTTCGCGTGCGCTCAACGTGCACCACGTCGTCTACCGGCGTGCAGGTGGCTCCGACGAGTTGAAGAACCTGGAACTCCGACGCACCGCCTGTCACCAGCAGCACCACGCTGGTGCTCACCGGAGAGAGCAGTGTCAGCCCTCGCGGCCTGCTTGAGCCGTGTGCGTCGAGAGACGCACGCACGGTTCTGAGGGGGCGGGGACGCAACAATGCGTCCCCGCTACCCGACACGTCTCCCGCAGCACTCCGAAGCCCATCTGAACTGGGCACTCATCACCATGATGACCAGGCGTCTCACCCGCAAAAGTCCCCGCACCAGCAGTTGGACGAAGAGGGCATCACAGCCGGGAACAATGGCTACATGATCACTTGCCACCTGCGCTACGAAATCGATCCTCGGCAGATCTCCGCATTCGAGAGGTATGTGACGGGGTGGATACCCATCGTGAACCGGCTCGGCGGAACCCATCACGGTTGCTTCCTGCCGCACGAAGGCGCCAACGACATTGCCTACGCGCTGTTCTCGTTCCCCAGCTTCGCAGCCTACGAGTCCTACCGCGAGTCCATCCGCCAAGACCCCCAAGCGCGTGAGCTGTGGCAGCTGAGCGAGCAAACCGGCTGCATTCGCCGCTTCGACCGGACCTTCCTCCGCCCTGCGTTCCTTCCAGCCGACTCGCAGGCTTCACCCCCAACACAGCCCAAGACCACAAGCTGACCTGAGCGGGGTCACCACGGATGCCGCTGGCTCCGCTCTCAGGCGAGCAGGCCGTTCTGCCTGAGAAGTGGCAGCACCTGGTCCCGCACCGCCGGAGCCAGCTGCACACCTGGTTCACCGCCGGAGATCCATCGCAGGTCCGCCAGCTCAGCTGCCGGCCGAGGGACCTGGCTGATGCCCGTCTCGAAGACAGTCATCTTCATGGGCACGCGCTCAAGAGCCGCGAGCGCTTCGACGTCAGCCAGAAACCGCGGATCCAAGGGACGAACCCCCAGTTCCTCGTCGAGCTCCCGGACCAGAGCCTCCATGGGCCCCTCTTCTACGTCGGGCTTCCCGCCGGGCAGATAGAACACCTCGGGAGCCGCCTTCTTGCTCACCACCAAAAGGCGCCCTTCCTGGACAATCGCGGCGGCCACGACCACCAAGAGCTCTGGTTGGTCGATGCTTCCGGGAACGACCGCATAACCGTCCTGTGTCATGGACGTCATCGTCCCAGGGATCTCAGCAGCACTGCGCCAGTTCGGAGCGGAAGGATCAAAAACACCTACTTAGCTTGTCATTTATGGTCCGGCGTCGAACGCGGCTCGAACTTGGTCGGCGTTTTCGCAGTTCGGCGGACGTGTAGGCGGCCTTCGCATGATCCTGTGCTCCGTCACAGAGCGGATCAGCGCGAAGGCCGTGGTCGTGAGTTTGGTACATCAGGATGTCCTGCGGGATGCGTTCGCGGAAGTGTCACACTTCCGGTCGGAGCTGTACGCGTGTCTGACCGTGCGGGGCGACGCCTTGTTCGAGTTATGCGACGCGCTGCTGTGCACGGACGGGCCGGTACGGACGCTGGTCGATCTCGCACTCGCGCCCGAACACCGCCGAGGTCACGGAGCTCTGTACGGCGGACTCAACCAGGGCCGGATCGACGTCGCACGGCTGCGTCGTGCCCTGACCGGGGTGCCGCTGCCGAGGGCGGCTGACGGCCGGCTCGTACTGGCCGTCGATGTCTCGCCGTGGCTGCGACCGGACGCCAACACCTGTGCCGACCGGGCCTTTTGTCACACCTTCGGTCGGGGCGAGGGCCAGCATCAGATGGTGCCGGGCTGGCCGTACTCGGTGGTGGCCGCGCTGGAGACCGGCCGCACGTCCTGGACGGCGGTGCTGGACGCTGTCCGCCTGGAGCCCGGCGCCGACGTCGCCGCCGTGACCACGGTGCAGATCCGCGAGGTCGTCGAGCGGCTGGTCACCGCCGGCCAGTGGCGACCGGGTGACCCGGAGGTCCTGGTCGTGCTGGACGCCGGATACGACGCCCCGCGCATCGCCCACCTGCTGGGTGACCTGCCCGTCGAGATCCTCGGCCGACTCCGTTCAGACCGGGTGATGCGGCGTCCGACACCCTCCCGCGAAGAGTTCCACCTGGCCAACCCCAAGGGCGGCCGGCCCCCCAAGCACGGCGGCGAGTTCGTCTTCGGCGACCCCACGACCTGGGGCACCGAGCAGGCCGTGACGGCCACGGACACCCGGCTCTACGGGAAGGCGACCGCGCAGGCGTGGGACCGGCTGCACCCGCGGCTGACCCACCGGGCCGCATGGCTCGACCACAACGGGCCGCTGCCCATCATCGAGGGCACCGTCATCCGCCTGGCCGTGGAGAAGCTGCCCAGCGGCGGAGTCAACAAGCCGGTCTGGCTGTGGTGGTCGCGAATCGGCGCCACCGAAGCGGACGTCGACCGCTGCTGGCAGTCCTTCCTCCGCCGCTTCGACATCGAGCACACATTCCGCCTGTTCAAGCAGACCCTCGGGTGGACCAAGCCCCGGCTCCGCAGCTCGGAAGCGGCCGACCGGTGGACCTGGCTCGTCATCGCCGCCTATGCCCAGCTCCGGCTCGCCCGTCCGCTGGCCACCGACCTTCGCAGGCCCTGGGAAAAGCCGACCGAGCCGAACAAACTGACACCCGCCCGTGTCCGCAGAGGGTTCAGAAACCTGCACGCGAAGACCGGCTCACCCGCTGGCGCACCGAAACCCTCCCGTCCCGGCACAGGCCAACCGCCCGGCTCGAAGAACCGCTATCCGGCTATCCGTCATGACGTGGGACGCGTCCTCGCCACCGGCGAGGCATACAGCCGTCCCGCCCACCACAAGGTGGGCACCAAACCGCGCAGAACAGGCTGACGAGCGACACAGAGGACCAGCACACTGAGCGCATGCGCTATGAGGAGAGAGCCAAGCTCACAGTCGTGAAAGTCCTGGTCCCGCTGGCCGTCCTTGTCGCCTCACCAGTGCTGCTGATAGCAGGAGCGCCGATCCGCCGCCGCTATCTCCGCTACGTCTACCGCGATGAGGCCACGCAGATCCTGGACAAGGAGCGAGGTCGGGTCAGCGCCCACTACGCCGTGGTCACCAACCCACTCCTGCAGTGGCTCTGCTGGCCCACAGAATCACTCGCCCGTCTCATCGAGCGCCGAGGTTAAACGACAAGCTTAGAGGTCGTTTTCATCTCGATTAGCCCATTACCTGACGGTTTCTGATGTGCGGAGCTGTGGTGTTGGTGCGCTTGCCGGTGCCTTCGAACCGTGAGGGCCACGTGGGGTGATAGCTGGGGTGGGATGCGACGTGCGCCTGTCTCATCCCAAGGTGCCCTGATCGATGCCGTGCTTCCAGGGCCTAATACGCACGCCTGGGCGCACTCACCTTGTGGCAGTACGTCCAGGGCATGAGTGAACGACGCCCGTATCCGAGCGACTTGTCCGATGCCCGCTGGGAGCTGATCGAGCCCGCCCTGGCGGCCTGGCGCTTCGAACGCCGCGGCCGGGCCCTGGACTTCGGACGCCCGCCCCAGCATGACCTGCGGGAGATCCTGGACGCGATCTTGTACGTGGACCGCACCGGGGTCCAGTGGCGCTACCTGCCACACGACTTCCCACCCTGGGAGACGGTCTACGGCTACTTCGCCAAGTGGCAGAAGGAAGGAGTGTTTGCCCAGCTCAATGGCCTGCTGCGGGAGTTGGCAAGGCAAAAGGAGGGACGGAACGCGGAGCCGTCGGCCTGCGTGATCGACGCGCAGAGCGTGAAGACCTCCACCAGCGTCCCCGCCGCGAGTCAGGGCACGGATGCGGGCAAGAAGATCGTGGGCCGCAAGCGCAGTATCGTGACCGACACGCTCGGCCTGCTGCTGGCCGTCCTGGTCACGGCGGCCAATGTCCAGGACTCCGTGGCCGGCACCCAACTGCTCGACCAGGTTGCCACTGGCCATCCCGGCATCCGCAAGGTGTGGGTCGACGGCGGCTATCGCCAGCACCTCGTCGAGCATGCCGCCACTTTGGGCATCGACATGGAAATCGTCACCCGCACCCCCGGGACCAGAGGATTCACCCCGATACCGAAGCGGTGGACGGTAGAGCGGACCTACGGCTGGTTGATGCTCCACCGTCGCTTGGCCCGCGACTACGAGACCCTCCCGGCCCGCTCAGAAGCCCTGATCCACCTCGCGATGACCGACCTCATGGCCCGCCGCCTCACCCGCGAGGCCACCATCTCCTGGCGCGACCCGACAACACCGGATCAAATCCGCATCACGGGATAAAACACTGGGAGAAAACGACCTCTTAGAAGTCATCTCATTTGGCGAGTCTGCGGTAGCAGATGAGGGTGCAGGCGATGCTGGTGAAGGCCAGGAAGTGGTCGGCTTTGCGCTCGTAGCGTCGGTGGAGGCGGCGGCAGCCGGCGAGCCAGGCCATGGTGCGTTCGATGGTCCAGCGGTGGCGGCCCAGTCGCTGCGAACTCTCGATGCCCTTTCGGGCGATGCGGTGGGTGATGCCACGTTGGCGTAACCATCGACGCAGGTGGGAGTAGTCGTAGCCCTTGTCGGCGTGGAGCTTGCCCGGCCTGCGACGTCGGCGTCCACGGCGGGAACGGATTGGCGGTATGCCCTTCACCAGAGGGATCAGGGCCTGGCTGTCGTGCAGGTT
This sequence comes from Streptomyces sp. DT2A-34, assembly GCF_030499515.1. NCBI lineage: Bacteria > Bacillati > Actinomycetota > Actinomycetes > Kitasatosporales > Streptomycetaceae > Streptomyces > Streptomyces sp. DT2A-34. The sequence continues at coordinate 9,577,380 of NZ_JASTWJ010000001.1, forward strand.
CGCCCCCGAGATTCCGACAGACAAGGGCAAACCGGTCCGCTCGGTGATGAGGTGGATCTTCGACCCGTACTTGCCCCGGTCGACAGGATTCGGACCCGTCAGGTCCCCCTTTTCAGGGCCCGCATGTTCACGGAGTCGATCGCGCAGCGGGTCCAGTCCAACTCGCCGCGAGCGCCGAGCTCGTCGAGGACCAGGCGGTGGAGCTTGGCCCACACCCTGGCCTTCGTCCACTCGGCAAAGCGCCGATGGGCCGTCGCTCCCGACGGCCCGAACGACGCGGACGGCAACTGCTGCCACGTGCAGCCTGACGTCGCCACGAACACGATCGCGGCCAGCACTTCCCGGTCACCATGGCGGCGTCGGCCACCTCCTTGAGGCCGCGAGGGAGCCTCTGGCACCACTCGCTGGAACAAATCCCACAACTCATCCGGCACCAGCCGCTCAACGATCCCCACGAGCTACAGCCTACCGAGTCAGCCAAATGAGATGACTTCTTAGGCGCCAGCTGGGTACACCTATGTATTCAAGCGCCCAGAGCCAGTACAGCAGTCCCGAGATCGATGCGCCGATGAGACAGATGATGGCAATCGTGCCGGTCCAGGTATCCCGCGGCTTCGGGTGCTGGTATCCATGGCGCGCACCGATGGCCTCGGCCTTTCTCTCAATCACCTGCTTGTCCGCGGCACTCAAGTGGCCGTCCTGGGCGAGCCACTTCGAAGTCGCGGTGATGCCATCGACGTCGTCTTCGGTGAACACCCCGAAATCGGGGTCCTCGACGTAGACGCTCACGGGGCTGACGACGCAGACCATTGGCTCGCCGGTGTCGATGCTGAGGATAAGGTCGGGCGGATCGTCGCAGTCCACGGAGTCGTCGAAGGCCACTGCGTATGGGGAAGGACCGGGCTCGTTCGCTGCCCGGATGAGGCCAAACAAGGCGGCGAGTATCAAGAACACCATCGCGCCCGCGCCGGTGAGCTTCACCGTGCGACCAGGGCGTCCCCATGCCCTCATCCGTTCTGCGGCGACTCCCGCGCGGTCTTCGGGCGCCTGTTGACGCAGCGGGTCCTCCGCCGGAGTAGGCGTTCGCCAACGAGGGGAGAGGCTGTCGGCCACCCCGGCGGCGTTGAAATGTTTCCATGCCGCCCGGACTTGGATGCCCAGTCGGTCAGCCTCCTGGCGGATGTCGTGTTCGACGGCATCCTCCAGCGTCGCTGGCTCGATGGTCACACCCCTACGGGCCAGCTCAGCCCAGGTCTGTGCTACGGCCACTCTGAATTCCCTGGTGTCCTTCACGCTCGGCAGCCTAGGGATTTGCTGGACACGCGCCTCACACCCTCACAACGTCGGCACCCCGGTCCTCGCGATCAACTCGCGTGTGTTCCGCTCGAAGGAAGACGGTCGCGGGGAACGGGAGGAATGTACCGGCGAGCACCGGGACCCGTCCCGAGACCAGGGGCTACCGCTGGACTGCAAGATCCACTTTCGATACATGCCCTAGCACGTCTCCCGGTACGGCAGATCCGGCAGGTAGGTCTTCCAGTCCGCCGCTGACAGACCGCCTCCGGCGCGCTTGCAGGCCTGGCCGACGAGGTGGGACGGGGTGAGGTCGTACTTCTGGAGGGGTACATGCCGACCCGCGACGTGCAGCGTGCCGCCGTCGGTGCCGAAGGCGAGGGACAGGACCGGGCCGCCCGAGGTCGAGAGGGGGGAGCCGAGGGGACGGCTGGACGGTACGTCCCAGAGCTGGACCCTGCCGAGGGGGTCGCCCACTGCGAGAGTGCTGCCGTCGGCGGAGAAGGCGAGCGCGGTCACGTTGCCCACGTGGCTGCCGAGGCCGGAGGAGTCGGAGTACGCGTAGTCGTCCGTGCCGGGGAGCTGGCCGAGGCGCCTGCGCACGGCGCCGTCCCAGAGAGTCACGCTTCCCAGCAGGTCGGCAGCCGCAAGGTTGGCCCCGTCGGGGCTGAAGACCAGTTCCTCGGTCAGATCGTCGCCGAGATTGCGGTCGCTGACCACCCCGGTGGAGAGGTCGGCGATCACTCCGTCCGGGGTCACCACGGTGTCGCCGTTCCGACGCACTGCCAATCTCTGCACATACGAGTTGAAGGTCCACGAGTCGGCGCCCTGGTCCACTGTCCGCACGCGCTTGCGGCGGTGCACGTCCCACACGTCGACCGCCTTGCCCTCCGATGTCCTGAACGTCAGCAGAGAAGCGCCATCATGGGTGAGGGCCACACTCTGCACCCCCCACAGGCCACGCCCGCCCGGCGGCTCAATGACGGCGTGTTCTTGCCGGGCTCTGACGTCCCAGACGGTGATCCGGGGCTGCTTCGTCACGTCGTCGACGGCATCGGACCAGCTCCTTCCGTAGGCGAAGTACCTGCCGTCGCCGCTGAATGCCATGACATCGACGCAGGTCGACATGAACTCGCTCTCGTCCTCGGACTCGTCCGGCACCTCGGCATCGCATGGCTTCCCCTCTGGCCCGGGGAGAACGGCGCCGTCGCGCGTGGCCAGCAGCCGGACGCCTCTCCCGGCGCCCCGCTGCCGGAGGACGGCCAGCGTCGTGCCGTCCTGGGTGAGTTGGGCGTGGTCGGCCGGCTGCCGCTCCCACTGCTCCGCCGTCTCGCCGAGGCTCAGCGACCGTACGACCGTCATGGCCCCGTTGAGATAGCGGATGGTGCGCGCGTCGAGATTCAGCGCGAAATCCTCGATCGCGTTGCGCAACGAGTACCGGAAAACCAGGACGGGGGCGTACGGCTCCGACAGGCGCCACATGACTATCCCCTGGTACCCGCTCGCGGCGAGGAACCGGCCGTCCTGGCTGAACCGGAGCGTGTCCAGGTCCTCCCCCCGATCCCGGTGAGCTCACGCCCGGAGCGGAGGTCTACCCTGCGGATCCCGGTCTCGGTCAGCAGAGCCATGGTGCGATTGTCCGGGGCGAAGGCGATCTCACTCACCTCACCGGCACAGGAGTACCGTTTCAGCCCGGCCGGCCAGGGCACAGGTGCCGTCCCCCGCTCGGCGGTGTCCCAGATCTCCAGCGGGCGCTTGTCCGAGCACAGTGCCAGCCAGCGGCCGTCCGGGCTGATCGCCGTGTGCTGCATCATCTCGTCCGCCCGTGCCGGGACCCGCACCAGCATTCGCCGGGTCCGCAGGTCCCAGGCCTGGACGGAACCCGAACTCTCCGTCTCCGAGTCCGGTGCTCCCGGATCCATCAGGAGAGTATCCCCTCCGAGCCCGAACTCCACGACGCCCGGCACACCGGTCGACAGCTTGGCGGTGACCCGCCCGGCCCGGACGTCCCAGATCCAGATCCTGTCGTCCACCGACAGCGCGAGCTGACGGCCGTCCGGCGTGACCGCCGCGAACGTGGCGAGGTCCTCCTCGCCGTATCCCGGGTACGAGTGACCACGGCGATGCGTGCGCACGTCCCACGTCGTGATCTCCTCCGGAGTGATGGACATCAGGGTCCGGCCGTTGTTGACGAGATGGCGCTCTCCGCCCGTGTCCGACAAGGAAGTGCTCCGGCTTGCGCTCATAGCGACGGTGGAGGCGACGGCAGCTGCCGAGCCATGACATCGTGCGTTCCACCATCCAGCGATTCTGGCCTAGTCGCTTGGAGGACTCGGTTCCACGCCGGGCGATGCGGGGTGTGATGCCGTGTGCCCGTAACCATCGGCGCTGGCGGTTGTAGTCGTAGCCCTTGTCGCCGTGTAGCTTGCCCGGTCGTCGTCGGCGTGGCCCGCGGTTCTGGCTCACTTTCCGTGAAGGGCCCACGCTGAGTGATGGGTTGGAGGTTGGAGGATCGTCTCCGGCTGACTAGCACTGCGGCTTTCGCACTCTGCCGGTGTCCCCGGCGGCGGACCACTGTACGATTTTGAGCGCGTTCAAATATGGTTGAGGTTCGGCCGAAGGGGAGGGGTTGGCGTGGGCCGACAGTTGTGGCGCTCAATCGCCTTCGTAGGGGCGGTGGTGACGCTGACGGTGTCCTGCGGCTGGGCTGCGGCGATCCACGCCGCAGAGGTCTCAGCGGATCAGGTTGAGGGACGATGGGCAAGCGAGGGCAGCACATCCCTGACCTTTCACGAGGATCACACGTTCACCGCCGAGCACTTCGACGAGTTGCCCGTCTCATCAGACTGCGCGGAGCCTTCGGCCTTGTCGTCCGGCCGCTGGGCGTTCTATGCCCCCGCGGAATCCGGCCAGATCAACGCCGCTGACGAGAACACCACACGCGGCACTGTGGTGTCGCTGATCTTCTCCGCTGGCGACTGTGAGGTGGACGCTTACCTCTTCGGTGACGAAGACGACCCTGTGATGTGTCCGACCGGGGACCCCGATGCCGGCTGCCCTAGCGACGGCTACCTCCGCCGAAACCAGGCCACGGCTTCCGGCTCCTGAACCAGCCCGCCTCGTCGCAGGGCAGGGTGAAGTGGTCCACCACCCCGTCCAGATCCCGCCCCACCGACAGACCCTTTTCGTCACCCCCGTTCCCAGCGTTCGGGCTGGACGGTATGGGCGCCGGTGTACAGCGGGGACGGATATCGGCGAAGGACTCCCTTACGGAAGGCGGACCTGGTAGATGGGCCGCCGCCGGAAAACTGTCATAGGTGTCAGCTGTGGCCGAAGGCCGCCGCGGTGGCCACGCACGAGAGCGATGTACTCGACGAGGTCACCGAACGCAGGCTGCTGACCAGGAACTTGCGGACCGTCAACGCCCTGACGGACCCGACGGCCCTCGAGCCGGTGATCGCCGGTGTGACCGCGGGCTCAAAGGGGCGGGCACAGTGTCGCCGGTCGGGCGCCTGTCCATGTGTGAGTGGGGCTGCCGCATGGACAGGCGTGACCGTGGGCCTCAAGCCGTTTCGAGGAAGGGGTAGTCGGTGTAGCCCTCGGCGCCCGGCCCGTAGAACAGTTCCGGCCGCGGCTCGTTCTCCGGGTGGCCACCCTGCCAGCGCTCGACCAGGTCGGGGTTGGCGATGAGGGCCCGGCCCACGACCACGGCGTCGGCGTGGTTGGCCTCGATCTGCTGGAGCGCCTGCTCGCGGGTGGTCTGCCCCCCGAAGGGGCCGTTGTTGACGATCAGCTTGCCGTCGAAGCGCCGCCGCAGCTCCTGTACAAGGTCGCCGCCCGGCTCGGTGTGCAGTACGGAGAGGTAGGCCAGGCCCAGCGGGCGCAGTTGGTCCATCAGGGTGCCGTAGGTGGCCAGGACGTCGTCCCGGTCGGTCTCGAAGACGTCCCCGAGGTCGACCTCCGGCGAGATCCGCAGCCCGACCCGCTCGGCACCGACGGCCTGGGCGACCGCCGTGACGACCTCGACGGCGAAGCGGGCGCGGTTCTGCGGCGAGCCGCCGTATTCATCGGTGCGCTGGTTGGCCGCCGGGGAGAGGAACTGCTGGAGCAGGTAGCCGTTGGCGCCGTGGATTTCCACGCCGTCCGCTCCCGCCTCGATGGCCCGGCGGGCCGCGGTGGCGAAGTCCTCCAGGGCTGCCCGGATCTCTGCGGTGGTCATCGCTTCCGGTACGGGGTAGGGCTGCTCGCCCTTCTCGGTGAACGTCTTATTGTCGATGGCGATCGCGCTGGGGGCGAGGATGCGGCGGCCGCCGTTGATGTCGGGGTGGGTGCCGCGGCCGGCGTGCATGATCTGCAGGACGATGCGGCCGCCCTCGGCGTGCACCGCCTCGAACACCCGCTGCCAGCCGGCCGCCTGCTCGTCGGTGGCGATGCCCGGCTCGCCGACATACCCCTGCGACGCGTGGTCGGGGTAGGTGCCCTCGGTGATGATCATTCCGACGCTCGCCCGCTGCCGGTAGTACTCGACCATGAGGTCCCCGGGGATGCCGGAGGAACCGGCCCGGACCCGGGTTATCGGTGCCATGACGATGCGGTTGGCGAGCTCGATCTTCCCGAGGGAGATGGGGGAGAAAAGAGACGGAACGGGCGAAACTTCTGAAATATTGACAGTCATGGGTTTCTTTCTTTCTGCGATACGGAGGGAAACGGGATGAAGGTCTGCGACGCAGGGGGTCCAGGCTGTCCCGGCGGAGGCGCGGATGCGGTCCTCGGGCAGGCGCGGGCCCGCTGACGGTGACGCGGTTCCATGACCGCGATCGGGGTGTGGGTGGTGTTGGCGGCGAACGCGGTGAGAGCCGCCTGCCGTCGGCGTCGGCGTCGACGCCGGTCAAGCGCAACTGCCCGCCGGAGTGCGGGCGTTCGCTCCTTGCGCACGATCAGCAGTCAGCCAGGTGACGAAGCCATGGGTGCCGCCGCCGGAGTCGGTACAGATCGGTGTCTGCAGGCCGCGCCGCGACCGACTCCCTCGACGCGCCCCCGCGAAGAGGAGCGATACACGGCTTCACCTGCAACGCGCTTCCGGCGGTGGCGGGAACAGCGATCTCAGCGCTCCTCATTCTCACCGGCCTGAGGCACTTCCGCCGGCCGATCGCTCACCGGGCAGCCTGCTCCACGAAACCGCGGGCCTAGTTGAGCGGCACGTCCGCGACGGCCTTGAGGTGGCTGAACGTCTCCAGGGAATACCGGCCGTGGTAGCGGCCCATGCCGCTTTCGCCGACGCCGCCGAAAGGCAGTCCCGGCATGAGCAGTTGCATCACCGGCTGGCCCCAGGCGATGCCGCCGGAGGAAGTCTCGTTCAAGAGGCGCGACTTGGTGGCCTCGGACGTGGTGAAGGCGTAGAGGGCGAGGGGCTTTTCGCGTTCGTTGATGAAGGCGATGGCGGCGTCGAGGTCGGCGACTTCGACGACGGGGAGGATCGGACCGAAGATCTCCTCCTGCATGACGGGCGATGCGGGGTCGACATCGGTGAGCACGGTCGGTGCGATGAACAGGTCGTCACGGTCGTGCTGGCCTCCCACCGCCGCCCGGCCGGAGTCCAGCAGACGGGTGAGCCGGTCGAAGTGCCGCTCGTTGATGATCCGGCCGAAGTCGGCCGCGGTCTGCGGGGTGGAGCCGAACTGGGCGTCGACCGCCGCGCGCAGAGCGGGGACCAGTGCGGCGGCGGTGGCAGGATCGGCCAGAACGTAGTCAGGGGCTATGCACTGCTGGCCCGCGTTGCCGAACTTGGCGCCGACCAGCCGCTTCGCGGTCTCGTCCACGTCGGCGTCGGGCGCCACGAAGACCGGCGACTTGCCCCCGAGTTCGAGCGTGACCGGGGTGAGGTTCTTGGCTGCCGCGGCCATGACGATCCGGCCGACCGCGCCATTGCCCGTGTAGAAGATGTGGTCGAAACGCTGCGCCAGCAGGGCCGTGGTCTCCTCGGCGCCCCCCTCGACCACGGTGAGCACATCGGCGTCGAAGTACTGTCGCAGGAGTCGTGAAGCGACCGCCGAGGTGTGCACCGACATCTCGCTCGGCTTGGCCACCACGGTGTTCCCGGCGGCCAGCGCGCCGATGATGGGGTCGATGAGAAGATGCAGCGGGAAATTCCACGGAGCGATCACCAGGACGACCCCGAGCGGGTCGTACGTGGTGTAGGCCGTTGTTGTGGGGCCGAAGTGGGCGGGAACCTCCACCGGGCGAGGCCGAAGCCAGTTTTCGAGATTCGCCAGTGCCTCGTCGATGTCGGCGACGGTGAAGTCGATCTCCTGCACCTTCGCCTCGGCGGAGTTCTTCCTCAGATCCGCCCAGAGCGCTTCGATCAGCTCCTGCTCGTTCTCGACCAGCAGGGCCCGCAGCCGCTGCAACTGGTTGACGCGCCAGTCCAGTGGGCGGGTGACGCCGGTGTTGAACGTCGCACGAAGGCGGCCGACCACCTCCGCGGCCGTTTCCGTATGGTGGGTCCTCGGCTCGGTCGCCTGTGTTGTGGTCATGGGGTGTGTGCTCCGTTCTTGATGCAGGCCGCGCCGTCAAAGGCGTTGGTGGCATGCCGTGGTACCGGTGATGGGCAACCCGGTGGATGACGGATGAAGGGTCAATCCGTGCCTTCACTGCAGCCTATGTACGCGCCGACGCGAACATAGGGCAGGGGTTATTCTTTCCTTATGGCCAGTCGCACCTCGTCACCACTCGTCCACCCCGACACGGACGACCTCGACCTCTTCAAGATCATGAGCGCGCTGACCGACGAGACCCGGCTCACCATCGTCGTCACCCTCTCCGTCTCCCCCGGTCTGGCCTGCAGCGGCTTCACGCAGGACGTCACCGCGTCCGTACTCACCCGCCACTTCCGCGTCCTGCGCGAGGCCGGTCTCATCCGGCAGCACGATGTCGGCACCCGCCGTTTCAACACTCTGCGCAAGGAAGATCTGGACCAGCGGTTCCCCGGACTGCTCGACCTCGTCCTCAAGGAGAGCGTCGGCCGCGTGGAGCCTTACGTGAACGCCGAGTGCGCCTGACCCTCCGGGGCGCCCCTCCGTGGCCGCGACGAACCGGACCCACCGCAGCCAGGTGTCCAGGTTGCGGTCGGCTTCGATCACGTCGAACGACACCCCGGGCACAACGTCGACCAGGTCACGGCCGAGCCGGCGAGGTCGGCCTCCCGCCCGACGCCCGCCCGCCGAGTGGCCGTAACCCGTGCACCAGCAAGGCGATAGGCCACCCACCCCGCCGTACCACCTGCACAGACTGGTCACTGACCGCCTATACGCAAATGCGGATCGGACCGGATCGACTCCATCGGCACGAAGACCTGGATCTCGATGGCCTTCGCCGTGTGCAGCGGCAGCTCCCGCAGCAGGTGGCGCGGCGCTTTCGAGGATGGCGAGCTGAGCGGGGCGGCGACAATCGTCAGCGCCACTGCCTACCCTTAGTTCACTCGCGGGTCGGATACCGGCTCACCCCTCTCGGCGAAGGGCTGTGCGACGTCCTCGATGCCATGGCCGGCGGAGCCCTGGCAGTCCCCGACGACGAGCCGGCACGCACTGTGTGACCGTCGGGGTCACCTGACAAGCACACCCATCCGCTACAGACAGCTACTGGTCTACGGCAGCTTCGGGAGAACAGGGCCGTGTTCTCACGCGTCGTCGATCATCACCACCGCGGCGACAACGCGTTTGCCCGCCAGCTCGCGGTGGACCTCGAAGCACGCGGGCTGATGGCCATGACGACCTCCAGGCCGTGTTGCCCGACACGCCGCGGATCCGCCGCATGGATCACGGGCATCTTCGGCTCGGCGTCCCAGACGCTCACCTGGACGGCGCTCGATGAGCGAGGGCCCGGCGGATCATCCGCCGGGCCCTCGTCTGTGGGCGCGGCTCGCACTGCACCCGGGGATCGCCGACCGCACCGCGTTGCCGATCGCCGGTGACGACGCCGGCGCGAAAGCCGACGCGGCGACGCCGATCGACCGACTGGGTTTCGACACCGTCGACGCCGGCCCGCTCACACAGAGCCGGCGCTTCGAGCCGGACGCCACGCCTACACCCGCCTCTACCTCGCCGCTGCGTCCGCGCCCGACGAGCAGATATTCACGGCGCCTGGCCGCCCCGTTCCGGCCGCCGAGCTGGGCATCGCGCTCCAAGCAGCCGAGCGGGTACGGGTCGACGACCGCACCGTCTGACCCCGACAGCACCCACAGCTCAATCAAGGTCGGGATCCCTCCCACACGGAGGGATCCCGACCCCGCCTGCGTCAGCTCTGGCGCACCCGCGTCCCATCTGCCGGCCCTGGTTCAGGAGCGCTCGTCCGCGTGCGAGTCGGCCCGACAGTCGAGGGCCCCGGCGGATGATCCGCCGGGGCCCTCGTGCGTGCGACGGGTCTCAGATGGTCGCGTTGTCGATCACGAACCGGTACCGCACGTCGCTCGCCAGCACTCGCTCGTACGCCTCGTTGATCTCGGGGGCGGCGATTCGCTCGATCTCCGCGCCGATCCCGTGCTCGGCACAGAAGTCCAGCATCTCCTGGGTCTCGGGGATGCCGCCGATCATCGATCCGGCGAGGATCTTGTTGCCACCGATGAGGGAGAACGGGTGGAAGGCGATGGGCTCCTCCGGGACGCCCACGTTCACTAGGGCGCCGCCCGTCTTCAGCAGGCTGAGGTAGGCGCCCAGGTCCAGCGGCGCCGACACCGTGGAGACGATGAGGTCGAAGGAGCCGGCGAGTTCTTCGAACGTCTTTGGGCCACTGGTCGCGTAGTAGTGGTCGGCGCCCAGCTTCAGGCCGTCGTCCTTCTTGCGCAGCGACTGGGACAGGACAGTGACCTCCGCGCCGAGCGCGTGCGCGATCTTGACGCCCACGTGGCCGAGACCGCCCAGGCCGACCACGGCAACTTGCTTGCCGGGGCCCGCGCCCCACTGCTTGAGCGGCGCGTACGTGGTGATGCCCGCGCACAGCAGCGGCGCGGCGGCGTCCAGGGACAGCCCATCGGGGATACGGACGACGAAGTTCTCGTCGACGACGACATGCGTGGCGTAACCGCCGTAGGTGATCTCGCCGTCCTTGCCGATGGCGTTGTACGTCTGGACAGCCCCTCGTACACAGTGCTGTTCCTGGCCGGCCTTGCAGTTCTCGCACTCGCGGCAGGAGTCGACCATGCAGCCGACGCCCACACGGTCGCCGACCTTGTACTTGGTCACGCCGGGGCCGACCTCGGAGACGACGCCCGCGATCTCGTGGCCCGGGACCATCGGGAAGATCGCCTCGCCCCAGCCCTCGCGGACCAGGTGGATGTCGGTGTGACAGATACCGGCGAACTTGATGTCGATCAGTACGTCGAACTCGCGGACCGTACGACGTTCGATGGTGGTGCGCTCCAGCGGAGCGTTGGCGGCGGGGGCGGCGTACGCAGCGACAGTGGTCATGCCGTGGTTCTCCTAGCGGGGGTTGCGCGCCCGGCTGCCTTCTTCCGGCCGGGTGCGTTTTTCACTGCAACCCATGTTCGCGTTAGCGCGAACATGAGCCCACTGACCCTTCCCTCACGGCCAGGGGAAGGCGTCGGCAGCGACCAGCCCCCGTCGCCGACACCGTTGCCTACGGCGAATCACCAGAGGTCAGCCTTCTCGTGGTAATTGACAGTCGTCACCGACTCCTACTTGCTCGTCGTCTCCCACCTGCCCAAGGCCGCGCAACCCGTCGACCCGCACACCTACGGCACCAGCACGCAGGCGGCCCGGTGAGCACGGCCGGTGACCGCCTCCAGGACACCGCCCGCACTGGATCTGGCTGGGGCGCGGGCGGGGCATCACGAAGCGACTGATCAACGATGCGATCGAGCACTCCTACGACCTGGTCATCGCCGGTGTGCCACAGATCGAGCGCCCGACGGGGCGTCGTCCGGGCGGTACAGGCGGCCGTGGAAGGTCGCCGTTGTCGGCCTCGGCGGCCTGGGCCACATGGCCGTCAAGCTCGCGCACGCGATGGGCGCCGAGGTCACCGTGCTGTCCCAGTCGCTGAAGAAGATGGACGACGGCCTGCGTCTGGGCGCCGACCACTACCACGCCACCAGCGACCCGGCGACCTTCGAGCAGCTCGCCGGCACCTTCGACCTCATCGTCAACACGGTGAGCGGCAAGCTCGACCTCGACGCCTACCTCGGTCTGCTGGCCGTGAACGGCACCATGGTCAACGTCGGCGCCCTTGCCGAGCCGCTGTCGCTCAACGTGTTCTCGCTCATCATGCAAGGCCGCTCCTACGCCGGTTCGCCAATCGGCGGCATCCCCGCAACCCAGGAGATGCTCGACTTCTGCGTCGAGCACGCCATCGGTTCCGAGGTCGAGGTCATCCCGGCCGAGAAGATCAACGAGGTGTACGAGCGGGTCCTCGCCTCCGACGTGCGCTACCGCTTCGTGATCGACACGTCGACGCTGGCCTGACCCATCGGCCACGTCCCCCTGAGACCACCCCGTACGAGGAGCCGCGCCCCCGAGAGTCCTCGTACGGGGTGCCGCCGACAGAGGCGGCGGGAGCCTACTGGACGAGTTCCCAGTCCTGGGAGCCGTCCGTTGTCGCGTTCTGCAAGGTCAGCGCCGCTCCGGCGGACGCACCGGTCAGATACAGGTTCGTGTTCTTGACCGACTGCAGTTTGTAGAACCCGTCGCTGGTCCTGACGAGGTTCCAGCTGCCGGTGGCGCTGTTGTCGACCCACTGGCCGATCCGCTGGCCGGCCGTCGCGTTGCCGGTCCAGATGGCCGCCGCGCGGCCGCCGGACTTGTTCAGCAAAGTCGTGCCGCCGTTCGGCTCGGTCACCACGTGCCAGTACTGGGTGTCCGCGTTCGCCGCCGCGCCCGGCGCCTCCAACACGACGTCGGGAACGTCTCCGTTGCCGAGGTTCGCGTCGTTGGTGTTGTTCCCGGTGCCGATCACCTGGTCCGTCTTCCGGTTCACCAACTGGTAGTAGGCGCCGTCCGACTGGCCGAGATCGACCTCGGCGAACTTGAGCGTCGAAGTGCCCTGGTTGTTGAGGATCGCGATCCGCCCGGTGCCCTCGACGTACTGCAGGTTGCGGCTGTAGCCGGCCTGAGATGTCGTCTGGTACTCCTTCCACGTACCGTCGCTGCGTCCGCTCTCGTTGACCCAGACGCTGCCGCTGCCTGCCGCGTTGTAGACCAGTCGCCCTCCCGGAAGCCTGATGATCACCGGACTGCCGTTTCTGGCGAGCGGACGGGAACCGGAGTCGACCGGCAAAGAAGCGACGTCCGTGCCGGTGGCGGAGCCCTTGTAGAACTCGAGCGGGCTGTCGGCGATCACGTATCTGGTGTTGGCCCCGCCGCCCCAGTACTCGAAGGGGAGCATCCACTTGCCGTCCGTCGTCCGCACGACGTTCGTCATGCCCGGCCGGCCCCCGCCGATCTCCTTCTTGCCGCCGCCCATGTCCTGGGTCAGTCCCGCGAGGTCCACGACGGGATCACTCCAGTTCGCGCTGCGGCCGTCCCAGGTCTTGTGGACGAGGATCTGACCGAGGGAATCCCTGGCGGTGTCGTTCGCGGGGTCCAGTATCGGGACGCCGGTGTCCGGGTTGAAGCCGACGTAGTCGTTCTCGTCGGAGTAGTAGCAGACGAGCTTGCCCTTGTAGACCATCAGGTACGGCTCCCAGAGGGGATCGACCTGCTTGTTCGTGTTGGCGTTCGCGATGTTCTGCCCGGTGGCGCCCGCGCTGCCGCCCTGCCAGCCGCCGGTCGCCACGACGTTGAGGATCTTCCATGTCGCACCTTCGTCGGTGCTGGAGTACAGCGCGATCGCCATGTCCTTGCGGTCACCGTCGTTGGACGGCGTCCAGTTCGGATCGGCCGCCTTGTGCTCCTTGTAGTAGTAGTCGTCGCCCGACACGACGCCGGCGAGGAGCAGCGTGCCCTGCTTCAGGTTCCCGACGTCCTGCGGAAGCGTGTAGAGGTACGGGTTGGTCCAGTTGCTCGTGTACTTCGCGTACTTGGAGTCGCTGGAGATGTACGCCGGAGCCTTGACCTCGGACAGCGGCTGCCACGACGTGCCGTCGTCGTCGCTCTTGTAGACCGGGAGCGTCTGCTTGTCGGCGCTTCCCGTCTCCGTCCCAACCGTGGACTTCTCGAACGACGCGACCAGACGCCCGCTCGGCAGCTGCGCCGACTTGGGGTAGATCGCGCAGTTGCCACGTCCCTTCAGGCACGGTTCGCTGCCGAGCTGGTACAGGGTGCCTCCGGTCGGGTTGTACGCCTGCGCGCCGGACGCGGGGATGGCCAGCATCGCGGATGCCGCGACGAAGGTTCCCAGCGCTTTCCCTGCTCTTCTTCCGTGCATTGCTCCTCCTCGGGGGATGGCCATGGTGATGCCTGTCTGGGGCGGATCAGGAGACGAACACGCGTACGTCCCAGGCGCCGAGGTCCAGGGCCGCGCCTGCGGGGAGTGACGTGCCGTTCAGGGCGTCGGAGAGGTCCACCGGGGCGGGGACGCTTGTCGGCTCCCAGCTCCAGTTGTGGACGATGTGGACGCGGCGTCCGTCGGGAGAGGTGCCGGTCGTCGCGGTGACGGATGCCGGGAGGTCCTGCCACCCGCTGCTCGCGGCCGGGGCCATCCAGGCGGCCAGCGCCCGGGCGAGGGAGCGGCCGGGGATCGTGCCGACGTAGGTGACGCGGCCCGCGCCGTGGCGGCGGGTGGTGACCGCCGGCCAGCGGCCGAAGTGGGGGTGGTCATAGCCGGCGAGTACGTCGGCGTCGACGACCGCGACGCCCTCGATCCACTGCGTCGCCGTGGCCTCCGCGGGCACCTCGAACGCACCGCCGGGCACGGCGCTGATCGGGACCTCACCCGTGAGGTTGCTGAACTCGTCGTGCTGGACGCCCGCGGCGGCGACCAGACGTCCGGGTGTCGGCTCGTGGCGGGCCCTGGCCTCGTGATCGGCGTAGCCGGTGCGCGGTCCGAGGACCAGGTGGCCGCCGGCCTCCGCGTAGGCCTCCAGCCAGTCGAGCGTGCTGTCGTCGACGACATACAGGGCCGGGGCCACGAGGACGGGGTGGCGCTGTACGGCTTCCCCGGGTGTCATGCCCTCCCGCTCACCGCGCGGATCGTGCAGCTGCCGGGCGTGGACGATGCGCACCTGGCGGCCGGCGTCGAAGGCGCCGCGGTAGAAGGGGTCGAAGACGCGGTGGTAGGCGGCCGGGTCCGGCTCGCCGTCGGGTGTGGCGAGCGGCGGGTACTTCTGCATCAGCCACTTGCTGGGCATCGAGTAGACCATCGTGATGTCGGCGTCCGGCTCGAGCCCCGCGACGAGCGGACCGGCCGCCTCGAACTCGGCGCCGAGACGAGCGATTTCGGCATAGGTCCGGCCGGGCTGTCCGGTGTGCGGGAGCACGCCGCCCCAGTAGGTCTCCGCACCGAAACGCAGGGTCTGCCACTGCCAGTACTCGATCATCCGCGCCCCGCGCGCGACGTGCGCCCAGGCGGCCTGCCGCCACTGACCGTCGTAGCCGGGCCGGTTGTCCCACGCGAAACCGATGCTCTGGGCGTTGGTCTCCGTTACCAGGAACGGCTCCTGACGCGAGGAGAACATCCAGTCGGCGGTCTGGTACATCGACCACACCCCGGTGGTCTTCCACTTCTGCTCGTGGGCGTCGGGAGTGGGGTCGGGCAGCAGGAGGCCGTCCTGCATGTCGTAGTACGGGTTGCCGGAGGCGATGTCGAGGCGGTCCGACATCTCGTCGTCCTCCACCCCTTGGCGGGTATAGGAGATGCAGGTGGTGACGAACTGCTCGGGGCGCGCGTACTCGCGGACGATGTCGGCCTGCCAGCCTATGAACTCGGTGACCTGCCGGGCCTGGAACTCCCGCCAGGCGACGTCGTACTGGGGCTGTTCGTTGCCGTCCGGCGTCCACAGGTCGGCCCACGTGGACAGGCGGTGGGACCAGTAGACCAGGCCCCACTCGCGGTTGAGGGTCTCGACGTCCCCGTACTTCTCTCGCAGGTGGTCCACGAAGCGCTGGAAGACGCCCTGGTTGTGCAAGAGGTGCAGGCCCGGCTCGTTGTCGACCTGCCATCCGATGACCGCCGGGTGGTCGACGTACCGGGCCACCATCTTGCGGATGATCCGCTCGGCGTGGAACCGGAACGCTGGGTGGGTGAAGTCGATCTCCTGGCGGGCGCCCCAGCCGAGGCGCTGCCCGGTGGCGTACTCGGCGGTGATCTCCGGGTACTGGCGGGCCAGCCACGGCGGCGCGGCGTAGGTCGGCGTGCCGATGATGACGGAGATGCCTCGTTCGTGGGCGCCGTCGAGGACGGGCTGGAGCCAGTCGAGGTCGAACCGTCCGCTCGTAGGCTCCCAGGTCGACCAGACCGACTCGCCGACCCGGATCACGGTGAAGTTCGCCTCGGCCATCAGGTCCAGGTCGGTCTTGAGACGTTCGTCGGGCCGCAGCTCGGGGTCGTAGGCGGGCGTGTACTCGTGGTAGTACGCGGCGCCGAAGAGGACGCGGGCAGGCAGAGCCGCCATGAAGGAAACCTCCGGGGAGTGGGGGAGTGGTACGAGGGCTGCGTGCCCTACTGCTTGACGCCACCGGCGGCCAAGCCGCTCTGCCAGTACCGCTGGAGCATGAGGAAGGCCACGACGAGCGGAAGGATCGAGATCAGGGAGCCGGTCACGACGAGGGCGAGCATGTCGCTGCTGGAGCCGGCCCCGCCGTTCTGGGCTTGGGCGGCCCAGGAGGAGAGGCCGACCGTGATGGGGTACAGGTCCGGGTCGTTGAGCATGATCAGCGGCAGGAAGTAGTTGTTCCAGGTCGCCACCAGCGTGAACAGCAGGACGGTCACCAGGCCCGGCGCGAGCAGCCGCAGCGCGATCGTGAAGAAGATCCGGGCCTCCCCGGCGCCGTCGATGCGGGCGGCCTCCAGGATGCTGTCGGGAATGGCGTCCTGCGCGTAGACGCGCATCAGGTAGAGACCGAACGGGTTGACCAGAGAGGGCAGGGTGATGGCCCAGGGCGTGTTGACCAGGCCCGCCTCGGCGAAGAGCAGATAGGTCGGGATCGCCAGAGCGGTGGTCGGGACCATCACCGCGCCGAGAACGAGGTTGAAGCCGATCCGGTCGCCGCGGAAGCGGAACTTGGCGAAGCCGTACCCGGCCGCGGCCGCGAGCAGCGCCGCACCGACCGCGCTGACGCCGGCGTACATCACCGTGTTGAGCAGCCAGTGCACGAAGACCCCGTCGTCCTGGGTGAAGGTCGCCTTGACGTTCGCCAGCAGTTGCGGGGCGTCGGAGAACCACAGGCCGAAGCTGTTGAACAGGTCCTGGGTGCTCTTGGTCGAGGCGATCAGCAGCCAGAACAGCGGGAGCAGGAAGTAGGCCAGGGCGGCCAGCATGGCGATGGTCAGCGGGGTGCTGCGGCGTGAACGGGAACGGCGGCGTCGCCGAGGCGCGACGGGAGCCGCGTCCGTCACCGGGGCGGCGGTGACCGTGGGGGTCGTGGTCGTCACGGGGTCCTCCTGCGGTTCGCGGTGAGCAGGATGGCGTAGGAGGCGATCACGATGACGAGGCCGAGGAGGAAGGACACCGTGGCCGCGTAGTTGACCTGCTGGCCGGTGAAGGCGAGGGAGTAGGCGTAGAGGTTGGCGGTGTAGGAGCTGCTGATGACGTCCGGGGCGACCTTCATCAGCAGGTTCGGTTCGTTGAAGAGCTGGAAGCTGCCGATGACGGAGAACAGCAGGGTGAGCATCAGTGCCGGCTTGAGCGCGGGGAGTTTGACGGACCATGCGATCCGCCAGGCGCCGGCGCCGTCCATCGCTGCGGCCTCGTACAGCTCCTGGGGGATGGTGCGCAGGGCGGCGTACAGGATGATCATGTTGTAGCCGACGAACTCCCAGGTCACGATGTTCGCCAGGCTGCCGAGCATCCAGCTCTCGCTGAGGAAGCCGGGGACCGGCAGGTCCAGGTTCCGGCTCAGCTGGGCGAAGGGGCCGAAGTCCGGGCCGTACAGATAGCCCCACATGAGTGCGGCGACCACGCTCGGGACGGCGTACGGCACGAAGATGCCCAGCCGGATCACCCGGGCGAGCCGCAGCAGCCCGCTGTCCAGCGCGAGGGCGAACAGCAGTGCCAGCAGCAGCATCACCGGGACCTGGATCACGAAGAACAGCGCGACGCGTCCGACGCCGTGGATGAGCAGGGGGTCCTGGACGGCCTTGACGTAGTTGTCCAGCCCGACGAACGCCGTGCCGCCGATGAGGCGTTCCTGGAACAGGCTGAGGTAGGCGGCGTAGCCGAGCGGGGCGAGGAAGAGCAGGACGAAGAGCACCATGAACGGTGCGACGAACAGCGGCCCTGCCGCCCGGCGCTTCCCCTTGGCGGAGGTCGCGGTGGTGACGGCCATCTCAGCTCCCCTTGACGGTGAAGCCCTGGCCCTTGGCGTACGTGGTCAGCCGCGACTGCCAGGTGCCGAGCGCGCGCACGGTGTCGGTCTTGTCGGCGAGGGACTTGCCGACCGTCTCGGTCCAGTCGGTGGCCGCCTGGTCGAGGAACGGCGGCCACTGGAAGGAGGAGTTGACCGTGGAACTGATGTCGGCGAACAGCTGGTTGACCTTCTGGCCGCCGTAGAACGACGGCGCCTGGCCGACGAACTCGGCGTCCGTGAGCAGGGCCTTGGTCGCCGGGAAGAAGAACTGCTCGGTGGCGAACATGCGCGCGCTGGCCGGGTCGCTGTTGAGGAACTGCGCGAACACGGCCGCCGCGATGGGGTTCTTGGTGGAGCGGATGACCGCGGTCGTGGAGCCGCCCCAGTTGCCCGAGCTGGGCTTGGCCGTATCCCACTGCGGCAGCGGGGCCGCCCGCCACTTGCCCGCGGTGGCCTTGGCGGAGCCGGAGAGGAAGACGGGCCCCCAGGCGGCGGTGAGCCAGGTGGCGTACTTGCCCTTGTTGAGCGCGGCGTACCAGGCGTCGGTGAAGTCCGGCTCGACGCCGATGACCCCTTCCTTCGCGAGCCCGCCCCAGTATTCGCCGAGCTTCCTGGAGACGGCGTCGTCGACGCTGATGGTGATGTCGCTCTTGTCGGACGTCACATAGGGCTTGGCGCCCGCCTGCCACTGCAGGCCGTGCCAGGCGGGCGGCTGGTTCGCCGCGAGGTTGGTGATGTAGACGTCGGGGTCGGCCTTGTGAAGCTTGCGCGCCGCCGCGGCGAACTCGTCCCAGGTCCCCGGCACTTCGATGCCGTGCTCGTCGAAGATGTCCTGCCGGTACAGCATGCCCATCGGGCCGGTGTCCTGGGGGATCGCCCAGACCTCGCCGTCGCTGCCGCTGACCTGTCCCCAAGTCCAGTCGACGAACTGGTCCTTGAGCGCGGAGGCACCGTAAGGCCGAAGGTCCAGCAGACTGTCTGTGATCGTGAAGGTCGGGATCGCCTGGTATTCCATCTGCACCATGTCCGGAGCGCCGCTCCCGGCCTTCAGCGCCGTACGCAGCTTGGTGTACTGCGGGGTGCCCTGGCCGGCGTTGACGATCTTGACCTTGACGGCTGGGTACTTCTCCTCGAAGAGCGCGATCTCCTTGGCGATGTTCGGGACCCAGGTCCAGAACGTCAGCTCGGTCGGCGTCTTCATCGCCTTGTCGATGTCGGCCTGACTGACCGGCTTTGCGGCCGCGGAGGAACCGCCGGAGGTACCGCCGCCGCAAGCCGTGAGGGCGGCGCCGAGCGACAGGGCGCCCGTCGCGGTGAGGAACAGACGACGGTTCATGGAGGACGAGCTGGCGAAGGATCCGGACGTGGGCATGGTGAACTCCCGCCGATGGCGAAGGGACAGCACGCCGGGCGAGGGCGTGCGGAAAGGGGATGACGAAGGAGAAAGCGGGCGTGGGCGCGACGATCTGGACGTCGGAGCCGACGGATACGGGAAGCGCGGCTGCGCGGGCTGCGACCGGTGTACGGCACGCAGGTGTGTGCGGAACGGACCGCAGCGCGCTGCGGCCATGTGGCTCGAGAGCCACTGGGTGAAGGCGAATGCGCGCGTCGTCCGTGTGGCGGGGTCGTCCGCAGTGGCGGGACGCGGTCGGGCTGGGTAGGGCTGAACCATGGCCGGTACGGCGGCCAGCCCCTCGGCTCACGCGCCGGGTCTGGGCTCTGCGGCCCAAACTGATCGGCGCCGTTCAGTGGTGGGTGGACGGGCCCTTCTTCGGGAGCGAAGGACTGGACGCCTCGCCACGGGATCGAGAGGTGCTATGTCGTCGACGTCCCGGGGGCGTCCGGGGCGGCGGGGGCTGGGTCGAAGCACGGACGACGAGGTCGACCGGTGGGTCGCTCGCCGGCAGAGCCTCTGCCTGCGGGTTCTCGATGGCGTGCACGAGTCGTTTGAGCCCCTCCTGCGCCACGGTGTCGAACGGCTGCCGCACCGTGGTCAGTGGAGGAGTCACATAGGCGGCGACCGGGATGTCGTCGAAGCCGACGACGCTGACGTCCTCCGGCACCTGCCGGCCGGCTTCCGTCAGAGCCCGGATCAGGCCGATGGCCATGTCGTCGTTGGCGGCGAACACCGCCGTCACCTCGGAGTCGGCGGCCAGTTGCAGGCCCGCCGCATAGCCGGAGGCGGCCGACCAGTCGCCCTCGACGACCGGCGGCTCCTCCCTGCCATGTGCGGCCAGCGCCGCCCGCCATCCCTCGAGACGGTCCTTGGCGGCGTACCACCGCTGGGGACCGGCGAGGTGATGGACCGTCGGGTGTCCCAGGTCCAGCAGATGTTCGACGGCCGCCTGTGCCATCAGATCGGCGCCGCGCCCCCCGAACAACACTGTGGAGGCCGCGAAGGGCGGTGGCGCGCCAAGGACCAGAACGGGCACGTCGACGCGGACGGAGAGGTCTCCTTCGCCGCCTTCCTCGTCGATCGGCTCGGAGATGACGATCCCGTCCACGCCCTGGTCGAGGAGCGAGCCGACGGCGCCGGCGACCCCCGCCGGGTCGCCTTCCATCGTGTTGACCACGCGGAGCGCGTAGCCCGTGTCCCGGACGACCCGCTCCACACCCATGAGCAGTGAGGCGGGACCGTACAGGGCCGTGCCCAGTGTCACCACGCCGATCGAGCGGGTCCGTCCGGAGGCCAGCGCCCGGGCGGCGTTGTTGCGCCGGTAGCCGAGCTGTTCGGCGGCTTCGAGGACGCGCCGGCGTACCTCGGCGGACACGTATGGCTCGTCGTTGAAGACCCTCGACACCGTTTTCTGCGAGACCCCGGCCACCCGGGCCACGTCCACGCTGCGCGGCGCGCCGGTGCTTCCGTCCCGTCCTGTCCCTCGCGTCATGACGTCTCCCGATGGCGACACGATCGAGCCCAATGATGTCAGACGCCGTTTGTCTGACTGCGCGGTCATGTCTACGCAGTCATACGGCAGGCGTCAAGAGTTTGGAACGCATCCGTAACGGTCCGTCGGGGCCGGGCCACCGACGGACCGGGGTCGTGGCGGCGAACAGCCGGCGCCCGTGCGGCGCCGCATACGACGGTTCGGCCGCCCGGTCGCGGCCGGCTCCCCGTCGGCGGACACCAGGCGGCGCCGACAGCGGCGTGGGGGCCCTGTCACACCCTGGAACGCCGACTTCCGGCATGGCACGGTCTGCCGTGATGCGAGAACAGTGACCAGGCTTGATGCTCGGTGAAGATCGTCTTGCGTCAAGGGGAGTCCCCTTCTCACCCCAACCTGTTCAGCCCGCCCCGCAGTAGCAGGCAACCGAGAACCGAGGAGATGAACTGATGACCACCACTGCTCCCTGGCTCGACGACGAACTCGACCGGGTCGGATCGGCCGAGGAAATCGAGGTCGCCTCCCGGCGCCGGGAGGGCGAGCTGAGCAGTTGGCGCACCATCTGGGTCGTGCGCGTGGGCGACGGCATCTACGTCCGCTCCGTGAACGGCCCCACCTCCGCCTGGTTCCGCGGCACCCGAACCCGACACGAGGGCCGTGTCGAGGCCGATGGGGTCGAGAAGGACGTGGCGTTCGAGGACCTCGACGGCGAGACCAACGACGCGGTCGACGCCGCCTACCGCACCAAGGACAGCCGGTACTCCGCCAACACCATCCAGCGCATCACGAGCTCCACCGCGGGCTCGACGACCATGCGGCTCCTGCCTCGCTGACCGCCGCGGGAGAAGAGCAATGTTCACTGTCACCGCCCACGCCGCCACGTCGCCCGGCGAGCCCCTCGCCCCGACCAGCGCCGAGCATCGTGATCCCGGACGCCACGATGTCGCGCAGTCGGTCATCCGACTCCTGACCCGGCTGGTAGCCATGCCGTGATCGGTCTCGAACTCGTCGTGGTTCTCGGCGTGGCAGTGCTCCTGGGCAACGGCCTCGGTGAGCGCTACCGGATCGCCCCGCCCGTCGTGCTGCTCGTCTTCGGCGCGCTGCTCGGCTTCGTGCCCGCGCTGCGCGAGGTGGAGCTGCCGCCGGAGGCGGTCCTGCTGATCTTCCTTCCGGTGCTGCTGTACTGGGAGAGCCTGACCACCTCCCTGCGGGAGATCCGGCGGGATCTGCGCGGCATCATGCTGATGAGCACCGTGCTGGTCATCGGCACCGCCGGAGCCGTGGCGACCGTGGCGCACGAGCTGGGCCTGGCCTGGGGGCCGGCATGGGTGCTGGGCGCCGCGGTGGCTCCTACCGACGCGACGGCCGTCGGAGTCCTCGCCAAGGCGCTGCCCCGCCGCAACGTGACTCTGCTGCGCGCGGAGAGCCTCATCAACGACGGCACCGCCCTCGTGGTCTTCGGTCTGGCCGTCGGCATCACGGTCGGCGAGGAGCTGAGCACTTCACCGTCCCGCACGTCACCTGGTTGTTCGCCGTCTCCTACCTCGGCGGAGTCGCGGCCGGAGCCTTGGTCGCGTGGCTGGTGATCAGGGCGCGACGGGTCTTCGACAACCCGCTGCTGGGCAACGTGGCCATGATCCTCACCCCCTTCACGGCCTATCTCCTCGCCGAGCTGATCCACGCCTCCGGCGTCCTCGCGGCCGTCTCCGCCGGACTGATCATGAGCCAGGCCGGACCGCGCATGGCCGCGGCCGCGATGGCCGCCAGGCGGAGGAGTTCTGATCGCTGGCAACCTTCCTGCTCAACGGTTCCCTGTTCGTCCTCGTCGGCCTGCAGGCACAGGCGGCCGTACGCGAACTGCGCGGCAGTGACCTCACCCACGCCCTCATCGCCGTCGCGGCCGTCTCCGCCGTGGTCGTCGCCGGGCGCTTCGCCTTCAACTTCACCGTCCCGTACCTGATCCGTCTGCTGGACCGCCGTCCTCAGCAACGCCTGCGCCGGATGAACTACCGCGCCCGCGTGGTCACGTCCATCGCCGGCTTCCGGGGTGCCGTCTCGCTGGCCGTGGCGCTGTCGGTGCCGACGACACTGGACTCCGGCGCGCCCTTCCCGGACCGGGACACGATCGTCTTCGTCACCTCCGGCGTCATCGTCACCACCCTGGTCGTACAGGGCCTGCTGTTGCCGGCCGTGGGGCGGTGGGCCCGGCTGCCCCGCGACACCTCCATCCAGGAGGAACGCTTCCTCGCCGAGACGACCGCCACCGAGGAGGCCCTCAAGGCCCTCCCGGAACTCGCCGAGCAACTGGACACCGACCCGGCCGTCGCCGAGCGCATGCGCCAGGAGTACGAAACCCACCTGCTCGTCGTCCGCGCCGGCGGCGGCGAGACTGATGACGAGGACCTCCTGCGTCACGACCGGCACTGCACCGCCCTGCGCCTGGCCATCCTCGCCCACAAACGCGCCAGTGCTCCGCCTGCGTGACGACCACGAGATCGACGACACCGTGCTGCGCCAGGTCCAGCGCCATCTCGACCTCGAAGAAGTACGGCTGTCCCGACGCCAAGCCGCCGAATGACCCCCACCAGGACAGGAGTCACTGTGAACGCATCCCCGGACGAGAACGCCCGTGAAGAGGTCCTCGCCGCCTACCGCGCCCACCTGCAGGCGATGGCCGACGGCGACACCGACGCCCTGGACGACCTGCTCGACGACGGCTTCACCCTCACTCACATCACCGGGTACCAACAGCCCAAGGCCGAGTGGCTGTCCCAGATGCGAGCCGGCCAGTTCGTCTACCACAGCGTGATCGAGAAGAACGTCACCGTGGACGTGCAAGGCGATGCGGCCCGCCTCGTCGGCCGCATCGTCACGGAGGCAACGGTCTAGGGCACGCACGCCGACTGGCCGCTGCAATTCACCATGGACTACGCCCGAGACGGCGAAACGTGGATTGCGCTGCGATCCGTGGCAACGACCTGGTGACACCTACGCGGCCGGCCCGCCGCGGGCGGGGCTCGGCGGGCGGGTTCCGGCCCCGGGATACGGCCCGCTACCGGCACGACGCGATCAAGGACGGCACCCGCCTCCCCCTCTACGGGGACTTCGTCTCCAACATCACCCCTTGCGCCTTCTGGCCTGTGCAACCTCTACAAGCCGTTACCCCAAGGCGCCCGCACCGGGCCTCTCAGGGCAACAGACAGGACCTGACAGACGCAGGTCCTGCACCATGTTTGTCTCCCTTGCCGACTGTCCCTTGTGTGTCCCGGCAACCCAGCCGGACAGGATCCGCTCGCCATGGCGTACCTGCCGGGACTTGATGGCACGACACCCGGCGCACATCCCTGTGGCCCCTCACACGCGCGGCAGGCGAGCCCAGACTGGTCGGTTTCAGCTATCCGCTTCCCACCGCGACCACTTCCCGCGTCCCGGCGGGCGACTCAGCCGAGGAGCAAGGCGACTGCGCCGCTGCCCGGTGCGGCGCGGCGCGCTCCGTTCGGTCGGTCGGTGCGGCGGAGAGATGGAACTCCGGCGGTCCGATCGTGTGGGTGCGGGAGGGCCAACGCCCACCTGGCGGGAGGGGATACCTGCGCCGCACCACCTGACCGTCACGCTTTCACACCACTGGGTGCCCGACGACGGCAGCCGGGTGGTCAGGTACGGGTGCAGAGGTAGCGTACGGTCGGACTCCTGTGCGAGCCTCGCCCTGTGTACCGTCGTAGCAGGCCGCGAGGTCTGCACCGACGAGCGGAAAAGGGCGATGGCACTGTCCTCGCTCCTGCTGGGCGAGGCTGACCGGAAGGCACGCTGAACATGACCGGGCAACGCGACCGTTGGGCGGAACTGACCGGCGGACAAGCCGGAGAGGAGTACGCTCAGCGTTTCGCGCGGCTCGCCGAATCGGGCCACGACATCCACGGCGAGGCCGCCTTCTGTGCCGCGCTGCTGAAGCCAGCGGCCCGGGTGCTCGACGCCGGCTGCGGCACTGGCCGGATCGCGATCCGGCTCGCCGAGCTGGGCCACTACTGCACCGGCGTGGACGTTGACCCCTCGATGCTCGCTGTTGCCGGCCGCGACGCGCCCACGCAGGAGTGGCTCCTCGGCGACCTGGCCCGTCTGGATGCCCTCGGCTTGAATCCGGGCTTCGACCTGGCGCTGGCCGCCGGAAACGTCATCCCTCTGCTGGCCCCCGGTACCGAACCAGCTGTCGTCCGGCAGCTGGCCGCCGCACTGCGCCCCGGCGGTCTGCTGGTCACGGGAATGGGACTGGACGCGGCACACCTGCCGCTGCCCGAACCATCGGTGACCCTTGCAGAGTTCGACCACTGGTGCGCCCAGTCCGGACTGACCCTGCGGCAGCGCTACGCCACCTGGAGCAGCGACCCCTACCACCAAGACTGCGGTTATGCCGTCAGCGTGCACTCCCGCCCCACCACGTGAGTCCGTGCCTATCCGCGACGATGTCGCCTGGCCGGCGATCGCCGACCACCTCGGCGCACGACAGTGTCTGCCCCGGGCACGTGCCCGCGTGCTTCCACACCTTGATCGTCTGCCACGGGATGGGACACCATCCCAGGCGGCGGAGAAGTGCCCCCGTTCAGCGGGCCGAAAATGGGGGGCCTGACCTGCAGGTTCTCTCTCGTTCTCCGAACCTGACATGATTCCGATGACGCACCATGTTGAGTGTGTCGTGATCCTTGAGCCTGCGGCAAAGGGCGCCTGACCTGCAGGTTCGGGACGTCAGCAACCCCGACCGGTGTCAGCCGTCACTTCCCTGGGCGGAGACGATGTGGCCGGCCTCGGCGGCGCAATGGTCGGGCTGGTCGGCGGGGGCAACGGTCATCGTGGCTCCGAGGGCCGCAGTCGCCAGGAACCCGCTGCCGATGACACTCAGGGGACTCGGTGTGGCGGGCTTGTGGTTGTCGCGCTGGTTGGGCCTGCTCATGTCTGACTCCACGTGGTTCTCACCGCAACTCCGGGCTGGTGGCGAGGGACCAGGCTTGCCGGTTCAACAGCCTGAGTGAAGCTGGTTGGTCGTCATGTCAACCTCTCGTAAGAATTGGGCCGGACCTTCCCGCCGCAGCTATGTCCAGCCGAACTTGCATGTGTGCACCGCGCACTGGGGCCGGGGGCAAACGGCCGTGGGTCTTGTCCGCTCGGGGGAAGGCGGAAGTTCGTCCGGTAACCGCGGTCGCGTCAGGGCTGTTCTCGACGACAAGGACATCGTGTACCCGACTGGAGCCTTGTCGTGCCGTCGCTGCGAGAGCGCCCTGGCGTGAGCGTCGTGGTACGACCGGACTCTGTGGCCGTCGCACGCCGTCGTGAGGTGTCTTCTCGCCTCGCGGGTGCCATCCACCAGCGCTCCTGAAGTCATCGGTTCGGTGCGGCGAGTTCTTACAAGAACCTGACGTGGCGATCGAATTCCTCCGTCACGGCAGTCCCACGGGCAACTGTGGTTCCTGGCGAAGGGATCGACGGATGCGTCGAGAGCCGGATGAGTCGGGAACGAAGGGGCCAAGCAGTCCCCGACGGTCCGTGCCCAGGCGGGCGGAGCACCCCGAGTCGCGGACGGATGGCCTTGCGCGACGACCGGCCGGCCCTTCGTCGGCAACGGGTCCCTCAGCGGGGCCGACAGGCAGGACAGCGCTTCTCTCTGGCGGGACTCGCCTCGTGAAGTGATGTTCCACCAAGAAGAGTTCGGAGGAAGTCCATGCGGCGCAACACGCGCAAACGATCGAAGACCACGGGCGGCAAGGTCATTGCCGCCGCTGCGGCTCTCACGCTCGGAGCAGGCGGGCTGGTGGTCGTGAATGTGTATGCCTCCGCCCACGAGACATCGGGCGCCAACACCGTCAAACGATCGTCTCAGGGTGGGACCGGCCAAGCCGCGGCCTCGGAAGCCTCCACCATTGACTGCCCCGACGTGGGCAGCCGACTGCAGCAGGTGCCGGACCAGGCCAGGGTGGAGGTCGACAAGCAGCTTGCTTTGCTGGACAGCCAGATCTCCGAGGCCTATCAGCGGCTGCAGAGTTCGACCCGGGCCATAGAGCAGGACAGCGACTTCGCCGACAACGCGATCATGGGTCCCCTGAAGGACAAGCGGGTCGCGACGATCGACCGGATCGCCATCGCCATCGGCAGGGTGGGGGACAGGCCACAGGGCCTTGAGTCACTGGCCGCCTGTACGCTGCGCGCTTCCGGCAGCCAGAACGACGCCGGTGACAATCAGAACGGCGGCCAGGAGCAGGGCCAGGAGGACGGCCAGGGACAAGAACAGGGCAACGGCCAGGGGCAGCCCGCCGGTGGCGGACAGGCAGGCAACGGGCCGGTCGCCGCCGACTTCGTCGACATCACCACGGTCCAACCCAATGTGACAGCACCCCGCGCGTCGCGGGAAGCCTCCCGGGGGACCTTCACGACCCAGTGCGGGGTGAACGAGAACAAGCTGTACAACAGCGACAACGTCATCGTCGCGCCCGGTGTGGACAACGGTGCTCATCACACGCATGACTACGTCGGGAACCAGGCGAACGACGCGTTCGCCGACAACGACGACTTCGCGGGCGGCGAGACGACATGCCG
The DNA here is from genome assembly GCF_030499515.1 of Streptomyces sp. DT2A-34. Classification (NCBI taxonomy): domain Bacteria; kingdom Bacillati; phylum Actinomycetota; class Actinomycetes; order Kitasatosporales; family Streptomycetaceae; genus Streptomyces; species Streptomyces sp. DT2A-34. The sequence goes on from NZ_JASTWJ010000001.1 coordinate 9,604,591, forward strand.
GAACCAGGGCGACAAGTCCTCCTACTACTGGCCGGTCCTGCGGCTGCAGGACGGCACCGAGGAATTCGACGCCCAGCAGCAGGGCGGCGGCGCCGAGGGCAATGCCGGCAAGATCCTCACCGCATCCGAGGTGACCCTGGAGTACGTGGGCAACGCGACCAGCAAGGTGGTGGCCATGCCCAGGTTCCTGCGGATCATCACCGGTGATGCGAAGGCGTTCACCAATGGCACCGCGAACGCCAACGCGGCGTGGAGCTGCACCGGCTTCGAGGACCGCCAGTTGACGGACAAGTACCCGATCTGTCCCGAGGGCAGCAGTGTGGTGCGGACGTCCAAGTTCCAGAGCTGCTGGGACGGCCAGAACATCGACAGCGCCAACCACCGCGCCCACGTCGCGTTCGCCGATCCGAACTCGGGCGCTTGTCCGAGTGGCTTCAAGGCCATTCCGCAGCTCGTACAGCGTCTGGTCTACGACGTGGACGCGCCCAGCCTGAACGACAACGGCCAGTCGAGCCCGTTCTACGCGGTGGACGGCTTCCCGGAGCAGATGCACAAGCCGATCACGGACCACGGTGACTTCGTCAACGTCTTCGACGAGCAGCTGATGAATGACATGGTCCAGTGCATCAACACCGGCCGCCAGTGCCAGTGATGGCACGGCATTGAGCCGCTGTCCGGGCCAACGGTGACTGCCGGCCAACGCCCATGACTGAGACAAACACGCGTCGGCGACGGGTGTACGAAACCCGTCGCCCGGCGTTTTGCTTCAGTCAGATGCCCTTGGCCGGAGGTGGTCCCGGTATGCCCGGCTGATGCTCGGCTGACCGCTGTCCCACGCGCGAGGAGATGGTGGCAGGGCTGGGGTCGCGTCCAGCTGTCGGAGGCGTTGTCGTGCTCGCCGTCAGCGCATCTCGCCCACGCCGGAGAAGGCCGGCATTGAGCAGCCGACGACGCGTCGGCTCGGAGGAGCTGAAGTACCGGGGCCGCTCCTGGGGAAGACGGTTCGACGGAGGCCAACCGTCAGCTGACCCGGGCCCTGGATCAGCGAGACGCAACAGCTTGTCGCGCTGCGGTGTCCGCCTCGGGCCATGCGGCGGGCTTCAGGGCGAAGGGGAGGATCGCTTCGGCCATTGCGTCGGGGTCGGTGAGATGCGCGTCGTGTGCCTGGCCGGGGATCTCCACGAGGCGGCCGTTCGGCATGGCCTGCTGGAGGCGCCGGGATGTGTCGGTGAGCCACGGGGGGCTGAGCTGCCCGACGACCAGGAGAGTGGGGGTTTCCAGGAGAGCGAACCGCTCGAGGTCGTCGCCGAAGGCGTCCATGGCGCGGACCTCGCGGGCCCAGGTCGGGGTCATCGACGCTCGTACGGACCACACCGGCTCGCGGCGGAACGCCTCGATCGCTTCCTCCGGCAGCTTCAGGAAGTTCTGGAGGCCGAGGGTCAGCGCGTGGTCGAGGTCGCCCTTGTGCACTGCCTGTTCGAACGGTGCGATGGCGTCGCCTCCGACGGGGCCGTGCAGCGGCACGGGGGGCTCGTAGAGGATGAACCCGGCGGGAGGTTGCTTGAGCGCGAGGCCCAGGGTGACGAGCCCGCCGTAGGAGTGGCCGAGCAAGATCGCCTCGGGGCCCGCGAGTTCGAGGACGGCGGCGATGTCCTCCTGCTCGCGCTCGATGCTGAAGTCGGGGCTGTCGCCGCTGGCTCCGTGGCCACGGCGGTCGACGGCGTACGTGGTCATGTGGGGCGCGAGGACGTCGGCCAGGAGCTGCCAGTCCTAGGCGGTGCACAGGGCTCCCGGGGACACGACCAAGGGACGTCCCTGTCCGGTGACAGTGACGGCGACGGCGGTGCCGTCGGCGGAGGTGACCTGAGTCCGCCGGGGGCTGATGTCGGTCATGTTCTCTTTCCTTTCGGGGATGTGCGCCTGGTCGTGCGGTTGCTTCACGACGCGGCGTGGTTCCTGCCCGACCGTACATCGAATCGATGTGAACATCGATTCGATGTGAGAAGATGGCGTCATGCTGGAACTCGCGATCCTGGGCTTCCTCGCCGACGGCCCCCTGCACGGCCATGAGCTACGCCGCCGCGTCACCCAGCTGTCCGGGTATACGCGTCCGGTCAGTGACGGCAGCCTCTACCCGGCCATCAGCCGCCTGACGAAGGCGGGCCTGCTGGAGCGGCGCGTCGAGCCGAGTGCGGGCGCGGCGCGGTACGTCCTGTTTCTGACCGAGGCCGGGCGCGTCGAGATGCTGAAGCGGCTGCGCGAGCCCGCCGAGCACGAGATCACCGACTTCACGCGGTTCTTCACGATCCTGGCGTTCCTCTCCCAGCTCCCGGACGTCATCGACCAGCACGCGGTGCTCCGTCGGCGGCTGGAGTTCTTGGAGGCGCCGGCGAGCTTCTTCTACGACTGTGACCGCCCCCTGCGTGCGGAGGAAGTCGCCGACCCCTACCGGCGCGGCATGCTGCTCACCGCCCGCGCCATCAGTCGCGCCGAACGCGCCTGGCTGCGCGAGATCCTGGGCGAAGACGACCCCGGCCCCGGCGCCGCGCACCCCAGCGAGGGTCCCGGTACGCTCGATGAACGCGTGAGCTGAGAGGCACCGGAGGCCTGTACATGTTGATCTGGTCGAAGGTGCCCATCGCCGGCCAGGCGTCCTTGTCACCGAAGGCGATCGGGACCAGCTTGTCCTTCTCCATCTGCTTGCACAGGGCGACGAACTGGTCCCAGGTGGTGGGGACTTCGTAGCCGTACTGCTGGAAGACGCTCTTCCGGTAGAAGATCGCCCACAGGGACGTGGCAAACTCCGGGCGCGGGCCTGCTCGTTCGGGTTCCGTGAGGGTGAGCCGATGGAAGTACTTCCAGAGACCCCTCGCACCCCTCCCTTCTCGGGGGAGAAAGGGATCGGGGGACAGAACTCTCCCTGCCGAAGGCCATGTGCAAAGGCGCTGTACGCTGCCGAGCACGACGCCGACGGGGCCGCGCAGGCCGTCACCGTCGACCGCAGCATCGGCCGGGGCCGTATCACCGGCATCGACACGCGCACCGCGCTCGCCCACCCGGGCGCGCTGCGGGTGATCAGCCAACCGCAACGCCCCGAAGCTGCCGTACCGCGACAACAGCGGGTCCGACAATCCGCCCGGCTGACGACCACCGAGACCACCTGGGCCGAACCGGACCTGGATCTTGGTGAGTGGGGGCCGCTTTCGCAGGGAGACGCCTTGCGGTTCATCGCGTCGAGACAATCCGCACAGGCGGGTCCGACTGCCGTTCCTCGGCTGAGCGGCACGGCCACGGGAGGCCCGGGCGGTGTGCACCGTGCTAGCGTGGGGCGTTTGCAGTGTCGCTGTGTCGGTGCCCGCTTCGTGGTCCCTGGCCGGTGGCCGCGTCCCCGCCGCGCCTTCCTCGGTACGGTCCCTTCGGAGGAAGGCTTTCTGTGAGCGAATCAGCACGTGCCGATGCCCGGCGGCAGGACCATGCGTCCGAGGCGGCGGGCGCCACTGCGGCGCTGCCCACGGTGGCGTCCTTCGCCGAGCTGGGGCTGCCGGCCGAGGTTCTGCGGGCGCTCGACGAGCACGGTGTGACGGTGCCCTTCCCCATCCAGGCGGCGGCACTGCCCAACGCGCTCGCGGGACGGGACGTCCTGGGCCGGGGCCGCACAGGATCCGGCAAGACGCTCGCCTTCGGCCTGGGGATGCTCGCCCGGACGGCCGGGCAGCGCGCGCAGCCCAAGGAGCCGCTGGCGCTCGTTCTGGTGCCCACCAGGGAGCTGGCGCAGCAGGTCGGTGAGGCGCTCACCCCGTACGCCGAGGCGCTGCGGCTGCGGCTCGCGACTGTGGTGGGCGGAGTGTCCATCGGACGGCAGGCCGCGGTGCTGCGGGACGGCGCCGAGATCGTCGTCGCCACGCCCGGTCGGCTGCACGACCTCATCGGGCGCAAGGGCTGCCGACTGCAGCGGGTGCGCATCGTGGTCCTGGACGAGGCCGACCAGATGTGCGACATGGGGTTCCTGCCGCAGGTCACCGAGATCCTGGACCAGGTGCGTCCCGACGGGCAGCGGATGTTGTTCTCCGCCACCCTCGACCGCGACGTCGACCAGCTCGTGCGGGACTACCTGCGCGACCCCGCCGTGCACTCCGTGGACCCCTCGTCCAGCGCGGTCTCGGTGATCGAACACCACGTCTTCGTCGTGCACGGCCCGGACCGGTACGCCGTGACCACGGAGATCGCCGCCCGGGACGGCCGCGTCCTGCTGTTCCTGGACACCAAGCACGGCGTCGACCAGCTCACGCGGCATCTGCGGGCCAGCGGCGTGGCCGCTGCCGCCCTGCACAGCGGGAAGTCCCAGCCGCAGCGCACCCGGACCCTGGCCCAGTTCAAGAGCGGGCAGGTCACTGCCCTGGTCGCCACGAACGTTGCCGCACGCGGCCTGCACGTCGACGACCTCGACCTCGTGGTCAGCGTCGACCCGGCCACCGACCCGAAGGACTATCTGCACCGCGCGGGCCGCACGGCCCGGGCCGGCCGCTCCGGCACCGTCGTGACACTCGCCATGTCAGGACAGCGCCGCGAGACGAGCCAGGTCATGGCGGACGCCGGCGTCGCCCCCAAGGTCACCAAGGTGCGGTCCGGTGAGGCGGAGCTGAGCCGGATCACCGGCGCCAAATCCCCCTCCGGAAAGCCTCTCGACGGCGGGCCGGCCGCACCGCGCCCCAAGAACCACAACGCCCCGTTCCGTGGCCTGGGCAGCACCAAGGACGCGAAGAGCGGCTCCGGCGGCAGGCCGTCCCGCAAGAGCAGCGAGGCCCGCAAGCTCGCGGAGGCCCGCGAGGCGGCCCGGGTGCGGCGCGGCGGCTGAGCCCGGCTTCCCGGACTGACGGGCCGCGTCGTCGCCCATGCTGCTGGACGGACACGTGGGCGTGATCTTCTTCGGGAGAGCGTCTATCACCTGTGGACTTCGGTGTACGCGAGGACGCGCAGGACGAGCAGGACGAGCAGGGCGCGCAGGGCGCGCAGGACGAGCAGGGCGCGCAGGAGGGTGGTGGCGTGCCGGGCGTTCACGCGGATCTTGGTCAGGAAGCGCCAGGAGGACGATCACGTGCTACCGATCCCCGCTCCGACCAACACGAGAACCCCGTCGAGACGGCACGCCAGCACCGCTGACCAGCAGGAATCAGGATGACAGGGCCTCATTGCCCGGCGTGACCCCGAGCGGCTAGGGTCCCACCACGAGTGATCGCATAGTCGTCGAAGCGTGCTGCCCCACAGCGGGCCCGCGTCGGCACAGGGGGACGTTGTGAGTACAGAGCCCGATTCCGTGGCGCCCATATCCGCGCCGAGCACCGGCCCGGATCCCCGGACCAGCTACCGCCTGGACATGCCCGCGCCCGACGTCGGCCCGGACGTCCGCACCGGCCCTGACTCCCGCGACTCCCAACCGGCGGACCGGACACACCAGATGCCCGCCCCGGACGGCCCCACCGACGTCCGCGACCGCAATCCCGCACCCGGGACGAACCCTGACCCCGGCTTCGACTACAACGGCATCCAGGCCATGTCGGCCGGAACCGGCCCGGGAGGCGCCACCGGCCCGAGCAGCACCCCCGCTACCCAGTCCGGCGGCGCCGACGACAACGGTTACGGCGTGAGCAACGCCGAACTCGGCAAGATGGCCGACGAGTTGGACCTGGCCGCACAGATCCTCGAGAAGGCGGACAAGGGCCTGGCGGAATCCGACACCACAGCGCGTATCCACACCATGCTCACCAGCGGACGCATGCTCAGATCGACAACGAGCGACTGGGACGACGAAATCACCCGCCTCGCCAAGCAATGCCGCTCACTGGCCGACAAGATGCGCCAGACGCACACGAATTACACGACTCAAGAGCAGCGTACGGCGCAGGATTTCCAGGCGATCCTCGCTTCGCTCGAGGGGGATGCGTAATGGCAACGCTCACTGACCGGCCGGAGGGCGAGGACCACGAGCACGCCGATGCGGTCGAGCGGCAGAACATCACGGTCGGGGAACTGGAAGACGTACGTCCACAGGCCTGGTCGCGGGCGGCCGGCGAGTGGGCCGACCTGGCCGCGGCGGCCACCGAGGCCCGGGACCACGTCCAGAACGTCCTGCTCAAGCTGCCCTTCGTCTGGGCGGGCCCGGCCGCCATGATGGCTCGCGTCCAACTGTCCGTACTGCATGACGAATTGACCATCGCACACCGCGAGTCGAAGGCTGCCGCAGCAACCCTCGAAGCGGCGAAGAGCGGGTTCGAGCTCGCCCGCACCTGGCTCGACGAGGCCCAGGAGATGGCCCGGTCGAAGGACCTGACCCTGCACGACAGCGGAGGCGTCACCATCCCCGAGCGGGACTACCCGCCCAACGACCCGGACAGCGCGGGGGCGGCCCGGCAGGATCAGGAGAACGCGGACAGCCTCCTCACGCGCGCGACCGCCGCCCTCAGCTACGCCGCCGATGTCGACGAGCACACCGGCTACGAACTCGAACGCATCAAGAAGGCGGTGGCGTACACCGTCCTGGACGACCAGACCGAGGCCGCCGTCAAGGCCGACACCGAGGGCGCCAAGAATCTGAACCGCGTCTTCTCCGGCGGGGGCGGAGTACTGCTCCCGCCGCCCGCGCCCGACAAGGGTTCCGGCGATTACAACACCCGCGAGGCCACCGACGAGGACCGTGCCGTCAAGAACAAGATGGGCTTCTTCGCCATGGGTTCCCCCGCGGTGCTCGGCGGCCCTCAGTCGGCCAAGCACATGCTGCACTACCTCTCCAACACCGGGGAACCGCTGGACATCGATGTGGACGCGTTGATGGGCGACCTCCCGGACATGAATCGCAACGTGGAAGCCCAGCTCGCGGAGAACGCCCCCAACTGGGAGGCGCAGGCCCTCGCCGAGTACGAGCGCACCGGGAAGCCCGTGAAGTACGTCCAGCAGACCGGCTGGCAGGGCTGGACCGCCGAGAAGGACCCCGACTGGTATCACGCGGTCGGCTCCTTCCACTACAACACGGTCGCCCAGGTCGAGGTCGTCCCGGGCCCGGACGGCGAGCCCAGGACCACGATCCGCTACCAGACCCACGTGTACGACCGCTACAACTGGGACGCGAACAAGGCGACTCCGGTACCCGCGATGGGCAACGTGTCGGACGCCCAAATGGCCAGGCTCCACCAGTCGGGTCAGGCCAAGGAGTACGACATGGGCGGGCAGAGCGAAGTACGCACATGGAACGGGTGACTACGCGTATGGGCCCCACGAGGCCGGGCCGGCGCAGGTGGCTGGTGTGGTTCCTGGCCTTGTGCGTGGTGTGGACGCTCGGCGTGATCGCTTGGGCTGCCGTCGCGCTGCTCACGCCGGCCGGTGACGGTCCGGAGGAGGCAGTGGAGCGCAAGGCGGGAATGCACCACGATCAGCATCAACCCGCGGGGCGCTACTACATACCGACGTACGCCAAGGTGGAGAAGGACGGCACCGCGGTGCTCCGGTACGAGGTGGGCAACAGCCAGGACTCGAGCGTCGAGGACTTCCTGCGTACGTACGACATCACCGCCGAGCCGAAGCGCACCAGCCCGTCCAAGGTGACGTACTCCGACCGCTTCGGCGACGTACGGCGAACGTTCACGATCACCTACAACCCGTCGCCTGAGCCTGGTGGGTACGACTACGCGCGGATCACCGTCAGAGCCAGGGGCACCGACGCAAGCTGAAGGTCCGGAACAGGCCGGCAGTGCGGAGATCGGTGGCGGACCGGCTGCCGGTGGCGCTGTTGTCGACCCATTGGCTGATCCGCTGGCCGGCCGTCGCGTTCCCTGTCCAGATCGCCGCCGCGCGGCCACCCGACTTGTTCAGCAGACTCATGCCGCCGTTCGGCTCGGTCACCACGTGCCAGAACTGGGTGTCCGGGTTCGCCGCCGAACCGGGCTCCTCCAGCCGGACGTCGGAACGTCCCCGTTGCCGAGGTTCGCGTCGTTGGTGTTGTTCCCTGTGCCGATCACCTGGTCGGTCTTGCGGTTGACCAACTGGTAGTAGGCGCCGGCCGACTGGCCGAGATCCACCTCGGCGAAGGCGATCGTCGACGTGCCCTGGTTGTTGAGGATCGCGACGCGGCCGGTGCCGTTGACGTACTGCAGGTTGCGGCTGTAGCCAGCCCGCGAGGTCGTGGCGTCCACCGGGAAGCCGGATGAGGACCGGGCTGCCCCCGGCGGCGAGCGGACGGGAGCCGGGGTCGACCGGCAGCGACGTGACGGCGTCGCCGGTGGGGGAGCCGGTGAAGAACTAGGTGAGCATCCACTTGCCGTCCGTCGTGCGGACGATGTTCGTCATGCCCGGCCGTCCGCCGCCGATCTCCGTCTTGCCGCCGCCCAAGTGCCTGACGTATCTGTCGGTCCGCTGCCAGTCTCCGGAGTTGACCTTGCGGGGGTGTGTCGGCGAACCACGATTTCCTCAGGGGGAGACTCCATGTGCGGGTGCGCTGCAGGGAGTGGGTCGCCTGCCAACTGCGGTGCCGGGTCGCCCACCCGCCCCGGGGTGCGTCCAGGGAAGCGGTTTACGGGTTCGACTTGATCCGGGGGTTCGCGGTGCTCCTCCGCCGAGCCGGGCTGGAGATCGGCCCGATCGAGGTCGCGGAGTCTGATGTGGCCGGGCTTTCACGGTGCTGTCAGGCGCCGCTGCTGTCGCACAGGGCGGCGCCCAGGACCTCGTTGCCCTGAGTTCCGCGCCCGGGGAACGTGATCAGGGCGCCGGGTGCCGCCGTCCGGCAGGGGACCTCGGTTCCGTCCAGGTAGAGGACGGTCAGGGTGTAGGTGCTGGAACAGTCGTTGGTGGCGAAGGTGTAGCGCCAGTCCACGGTGAGGTGCACGCAGTCGGGCGCGGCCGTCAGGCTCTGCGCCGATGGTGCCGATTCCAAGGGCGCCTCCGCTTGGGGCGCGGCGTACGCCGCTGTGCCGGTCGTCGTTGCGCACAGAGCCACCGCAAGACTTGTGAAAGTTGAACACATGAACCGCGTCATCACCCTGATTCCCTTCACTTCATGAATGAGTAGCCCAAATCTAGGAGGATCCGAGAAGAGCATGAAAAGGTTTGCGGCAACTTTCAGAAATTTCCGGCAACACTTTCACAGGGCAATAGTCGGCCCGTCATGTCGTGAACAGCCAGGTCAGAGTGGTCGGTTGACGGTTTGTGGTGTCTGAGGGGCCCGGCTGGAGGAGCGGGCGGTGTGGACGGACGCTGCCGCGCCGCGCGGCGACAGAGCAGGACTCATACGTGCCACCAGGGTGCGGTGCCGTCGACTGGCGAAGGCGGCGATGAGTCCGAAAGTGGTTGGCCGGCCGGCAGCCCAGGGTGGCGGCCACTGGAAGGCGGTAGCCCGGGCACCTCGAAGGTGCCTGTGCTCTTGGTGCAGGTGGCCGCCTTGACCACCTGGTCCGCACCGGAGGCCCGCACAGGATGCAGCCGGTAGTCCCTGCCGCTCAGTTCCGTCACCCGTTGGGACTGCCGCTCGGCGGTGGCGTTGAACACGACCACCAGGTCACCGAGTTCCATGGTGGGAAGGGCAGCGCCGACTGCACCTGCGCGGCCGTGTCGAGGGAGAACGCCTTCTCGGTCGTACGGATCCTCAGCAGGTCCCGGTAGGTCGCGGAGGTGCCGTTGCCGTCCCGGCAGTCCCAGTGGACCGCGTTGTACCAGTGACCGGCGACCGCCCGCGCAAGGTGCTCGACTCGCGCGGCCTGCCACGCGACGACGTGCGGGAACGACATACGGCCGGCGTGTGCGCGCGGCGAGCGGCTGCCCGCACATGACGGTCGCCTCTCGGGGCGGCCGAGGAGGTGTCGACGAAATCCGGCTGATCGCCGCCGCCATCACGTCGGGGTCTTCGGGTCGGCTGCCTCTTCGTCCGGGGGCGTGTCCGCGTCGGCCGGTGTCGGGACGGGCTGCCGGAGGGCCGCGGGCAGGGCCTGTTCGGCCCAGATCACCTTGCCCTGCGGGGTGTACCGGGTGCCCCAGCGCTCAGCCATCTGCGACACCAGGAACAGGCCCCGGCCTCCCTCGTCCGTCGTCGCGGCGTACCGCAGATGCGGTGAGGTACTGCTGCCGTCGGCCACCTCGCAGATCAGCGTACGGTCGCGGATCAGCCGCACGTGGATCGGCCCGGCGCCGTAGCGGATGGCGTTGGTGACGAGCTCGCTCAGGATGAGCTCCATGGTGAAGCCGAACTCCGACAGGTCCCACGCTTCGAGCCTTTGGGACACGGCGTCGCGCATACCCGCGACGGCGGCCGGGTCCGGCGGTACGTCCCATTCGGCGATCCGGTCGGGCGGCAGTTCCCGCGTGCGGGCGACGAGCAGGGCGACGTCGTCCTTGGGACGCCCGGGGAGCAGACTGGCCAGTACGTCCTGGCAGGTCTCCTCGGGCGCCCGGCCGGGGTGGCCCGTGAGCGCATCGCGCAGCAGTTCCATTCCCACGTCCAGGTCGCGGCTGCGGTCCTCGATGAGGCCGTCGGTGTACAGGACGAGCTGGGTTCCCTCCGCGAGGCACAGCTCCGCGGTCTGGAACGGCATGCCGCCGAGGCCCAGGGGCGGACCGGCTGGTACGTCCGGGAAGGTGACGGTTCCGTCGGGCTGGACCAGCGCGGGCGCCAGATGCCCCGCACGCGCCATGACGTAGCGGCGCGTCACGGGGTCGTAGATCCCGTACAGGCAGGTGGCGCCCACGACGCCCGCCGCACTCTCCGCCGCCTCGTGCTGGTCGATGCTCCCGACCAGGTCGTCCAGATGGCTCAGCAGCTCGTCCGGTGGCAGATCGAGGGAGGAGAAGTTGTGCACCGCGGTCCGCAGCCGTCCCATCGTGGCGGCGGCGTGCAGGCCGTGGCCGACCACATCGCCGACGGCCAGCGCCACCCGGCTCCCCGGCAGGGGAATCACGTCGAACCAGTCTCCGCCCACGCCCGACTGGGCGGGGAGGTAGCGGTAGGCGATGTCGAGGGCGTTCTGCTCGGGCATGGCCTGCGGCAGCAGGCTGCGCTGGAGGGTGACCGCCAGGGCGTGCTCGCGGGTGTAGCGGCGGGCATTGTCGATGCTGATCGCGGCACGGGCCACCAGCTCCTCCGCCAGCGACAGGTCCTCCTCGTTGAAGCGCTCATGGTGTCGCGCACGCCAGAAGTTGGCCACGCCCAGCACGACGCCGCGAGCCTGGATGGGGGCGGTGATGAGGGAATGGATGCCGTAGTCGATGATCGCCGTGGCGCGTTCCGGGTCCTGCACGCGCCAGCCCGTGGCGGCCGGCAGATCGCTCACCAGCTGGGAGCGGCCGCTGCCGTAGCCGCGTGCCTGGGGCGTGGAGGGCAGATAGTCGAAGAGCCGGCCCTGTTCGGAGAGCGGATGGTCGTCCTGGATGCCGCACACGGCCGCGCGTCGCATGTCCGTCGCCGTGGGGGCCGGCTCCTCGCCGTGCAGGACGGCGTCGGCCAGGTCCACGGTGACGAAGTCCGCGAAGCGAGGAACGGGGACCCGCGCCAACTCGTCGGCGGTGCGGAGCACGTCCAGGGTGGTACCGATGCGCAGTCCGGCGTCGTACAGCAGCCTGAGCCGCTCCCGCGCCACCTCCGCCCTGCCGGTCACCGCCTGCAGCTCGGTGGAGTCGCGCAGCGTCACCACCGTTCCCTCGGGGCCTCCCTCGCGATGCGTGGGCCGTTGGTTGACCGCGAGCAGCCGCTCTCCCGCGAGGTGCACCTCGTCGGTGGCCTCGCGCCCGGAGGCGAGCAGCGCCTTCGTCTCGGGATCGAGGCCCGGCAGTTTCGAGACGGGCCGTCCCTCGACGTCCGGGGGCAGCTCCAGCAGCCGTCTGGCCTCGTCGTTCGCCAGGATCAGCCGCCCGTCGGCGGCCACGATCAGCACCCCTTCCCGCACGGAGTGGAGGACCGTGTCGTGGTGCTCGTGCATCAGGGTCATCTCGTCCGGGGCCAGGCTGTGCGTCTGCCGTCGCAGCCGCCTGCCCACCAGCGCCGTCACACCGGTGGACAAGGCGAGCGCTCCGGCCCCGGCGCCCAGGATGATCGGTAGCTGCCGGTCCAACTGGCTCTCGACGTTCTTGACCTTCATCCCGGCCGAGACGAGGGCCACCACCTCGCTGTCGGCGTTCTCGATCGGGACCGTGGCCTGCACCTCGCGACCGAGCGGGCCATTGACGCTCTCCACGTAGACCTTCCCCGCCAGCGACGGCCCGATCTCGCCCACGAACCGCTTTCCGATGCGGTCCGGCAAGGGGTGCGTGTACCGGATGCCCTCAGTGTCCATGACCACGATGAAGTCGACGCCGGCGGCCCGGCGTGCCGCCTCGGTGAGCGGCTGGAGAATCTTGCTCGGATCCGGGGTCCGCAATGCCGCCAGGACGCCCGGTGAGTGCGCGAAGGTCTGTGCCACGGCCGTGGAGCGGCGCGTGGCCTCGGCGCTGGTGTCCCGCTCCGACTGCAGAATGAGAGCGAAGACGCCGCAGGCTACGAGCAGCACTACCAGAGCCACCTGGAAAACCAACACCTGCCCGGCTACGCTCCGCGTGCTCTTGCTGATCAGACGCTTGACCGGGAAGTGTCGAAAACGGGCGAAACGATTCGCCATGCGACCTTTTTAACACCGGTGATCCCGAGTGGCCAGGGCCCGCCCGATCCTTGATCGGCTGACCCCAGGCGTCCGTGCAGCCATGCGTCGCGTGGCCCCGGCTCCCTCCAGGTGTGGCCGTCCGCCGCGGATTCTCGCGTGCTGCGCATGATCTCTCCGCGCTTGATGTCTACTTAGGTCGATATGATGCATTTTGTGATCATGTCTGCGCGGCTGTGGCGCCGTCGTCCCGCCTACAGCGGCCGATGGGAAGCTGTCCGGCTGTCACCCGTGGTCCTGACCGTCCTCATCGCCGGTCTGGCGTTCTCCACACCCAGGGAGATCGCCGTCAGCCGCCTTCTGCCCGCCGCACCCGCCCTTGCCGCCGCGATGTGGCCCGTACTCCCCACGATCCTGCTGGGGACGTTCTGCATGCTGATCATGATCGTCCTCAGCTTCTTCTACACCGATCTGGGGACGCAGTACACGGCAGCCGCGATCGTCGCGGTCACCTTGGCGGCCGCCTACGGGAGTCACGTCCGACTTCAGCGAGAGGAAATACTCTTCCAGGTCCGGCTCGTCGCCGACGCAGCCCAGCAGGTGCTGCTGCGCCCGCTGCCGCGCCGCATCGAGGACGTCGAGATCGAGTCGCTCTATCTGGCGGCCCAAGAACAGGCCCGGATCGGCGGCGACTTCTATGAGGCGATCGGTACACCGCACGGGGTCCGGCTGCTCATAGGCGACGTACGGGGCAAGGGCCTGTCCGCAGTGGGGGCGGCCTCGGCGGTGATCAGCTGCTTCAGGGAGGCCGCGTACGACGAGCCCGACCTGCGGGGCATCGTCCACCGCCTGGAGACCACGGTCACGCGCCACAGCGCTGCGTTTCCCGCCCATGACCAGCCCGAGCACTTCGCCACTGCTCTCCTCGCCGAGATCCCGCACGGCGGCGGCCACGTACGACTTCTCAACTGCGGGCACCCCTCGCCGTTGATCGCGCATGGCGGGAAGGTCCGGGTCCTGGAGCCGGCCGTCCCCTCCCCGCCCCTCAACCTCGCAGCGCTCATCGGTGCCCGCTACTGGGTCGAGACGGTTCCCTTCGCCCCGGGTGACCAGTTGCTGCTGTACACGGACGGCGTATCGGAGGCCCGGGATCACACCGGCGCGTTCTTCCCGCTGCCGGACTGGATGCGGCGGCAGAGTCTGGAGCAGCCCCGCGAGCTGCTCGACCAGCTGCACCGGGATCTGCTTCAGCACAGCGGCGGAAGGCTCGACGACGACATCGCGGCCCTCGCGCTGAGGTGCTCCGAGGCACAGGACCGGGGAGCCGTCGGCGTGGAGGGCTGAGTTCGCGCGCCGTAGGAACGCGCACGTCAGGGGCACATATGGTGGGACAACATAGTTCTGCGGCGAGCTATGCGCGCGGCCACTATGCCTGCTCCCGTGCTGACTTGGTGCTGACTACGCTCCGTAGAACTCGGGCCTCTGGGGCTCATCGACCCGGAGTTGCGCCGCAGCGGGCTCAGCTGTCCGAGGACGCGAGGCTCACGGCCGCGTGCCCGCAGTGCGGCGCCGACGCGGACGGCGAACAGGGAGTTGCCGCCCAGTTCGAGGAAGTCGTCCTCCAGGCCGACCGGGACGCCCAGCACCTCGCTCCAGATGTCCCGCAACTGATCGGTGAGGTCGTTGCCGGCGGTGACCGGATCGGCGTCCCGGGCGGGAGCGGTGGGCGCCGTGCCGTGTGGGCCGTGGCGGTGTCGGCCGGGTCGTCGCGACGGACCGCTATGGCTGCCGTCCGCACATGCGGGTCCTCCAGCAGGACCGCGCGGATCTCCTCCAGCTCGATCCGGAAGCCGCGGATCTCGACCTGGCTGTCGATCCGCCCGAGGTGTTCGAGGCGGCCGTCCGGGCGGAGGCGTCCCAGGTCGCCGCTGCGGTACGTGGTGCCGTCGGTGAAGGAGCGGGAACGAAGCGCCTGGCGGTCAGTTCCTCCTGACCGAAGTAGCCGAGCGCGACCCCGGCGCCGCCGACGCAGATGTCACCCGCCACCCCGGGCGGCAGCAGCCGACCGGCCGGGTCCGTCACATACAGGTGCCAGCCGGGCCCCGCACGCCCGACGGAGCGGGTGGCGGCGAGTGCCAGTCGCCGGGTGAGGGTCTGCTCGGTCACATGGACCGTCGTCCCGGTGATGCCGAACATGTTCACCAGCCGGCAGAGCGATTCGGGGTGCCGGTCGAACCAGGGCAGCAACATGCGTGCGTCGAGCGATCCTCCGGTCACGGATCAGGGTGTCGACCATCTCCAGTGCGCGTGCCACGGCGCGGTCGCCGCGAGCCTGACGCACAGGCACATATGTGCACGTCCGCGCCGATCCGGCCCGGGGCGCTCGTCGAGGCCCTGCGGGCGGGGCGGTCCGGCAAGGCGGCCGGCGCTCTCACGGTCACCTGCATCGGCATCGCGGCCAGTGGATCACCTTGGCCGAGGCCATCGGGCTGATCGCATGGTTCGGCTACAGCGTCGCGACCGTGATCACACCTCACGGCGGGCTTCGACGCGGCGGCCTGGTCATGTTTGCGCCTATCCGTTTCGTGCCGAGCGCTTTACCGCCGTTGAACGGCCCTCTTGTCGTGTAGCACCCGTTCCAACTGGAGTGAACACTACATACAGGTAGGGATGTGATGTCGATCGAGAGCATGGCTGGCATCAGCGCCATGGGGGGCGTTCCACGCCCCCGGGGCGGCGCTAGCGTCCGAGAGGTCGGTCGTTCCAGTCGAACTCGTTGCCGCCCCCCACCGTCGGCCCGACCTGTCGAAGGCCGATTTCTACGATTACTGGCTGAACCAACACGGTCCCCTTGCCACCGAGCTCGTCAAGAAGCTCGGGGCTTACCGCTACGTCCAGAGCCATACGAACAACCAGGATCTCGGCATCCTGCTCGCCAAGTCGCGCGGCCAACTCGGTCCGCTGTCCCGTACATGATCTCTGGCGTGGTGGGTGACCTGCTCGCTTCCTCCTCACCTGGCAAGGGGGAGGTATGGCGAAGGTGTGCGGCAGTACGCCGCACTGGCTACGCGGTGAACTCGGGCCAGACGGAGCCCGGAATCGTGGCGGTCCGCGCAGTGGTGCACGAGCCCGGCGGTCGTACCGTAGCCGCCTCGCCGTGTCCGTGCCGAGCCTGAGACTGCCGACCAGCCGGACCGGACCGTAGCGGTCGGAGGACTCGCCTGCCATGGGCTGCCGTGGGCACCACGCGTCAGCCCGGAAGGTGTTCCTCCCGCTGGCCGCGGGAGGAACCGAAGGAGCAAACTCAGCCGCCGCTCTTTCGCCGGAACGACCGCTGACTGGCAGCCGGTCCGTGCGCGCCTCGAATCTTCGACGCGTCGGTGTTCGCGGACAGGTCCGCCGCGGCCTCCTCCTGCTTGGCGCGCTTGCGCGCCAGGGCCTCCCGGAACTTGCCCTTCAGGTCATACTGGCCGTCCTCGTCGGGCGCCAGGGCAGGGCTCTCGGACTCGGCCGGCTCCGAACCTTCTTGCCATGGAGACTCTGTAGTCATGGTGACCTTCCTGGGTTCGGGCAATGTCAGCACAGCTTGTCATGCCGGGTCCCGCGCTGGGCGCCGCGTCCGGCGCCGAGCGATCCGCAGCCCGTCTCACACCCCGGCCGGGGCCCCTCAGTTCTGAGGTAAGCGTGCCGTCATCCCCCCGAATCCGGCGATGTACTCGGGGATGGGGCGGTAGAAGCGCGAGGTGACCTCGTCAGGACCGGCGGTGCTCAGCGCGGCGAGCGCGGCGAGCCAAGTGCGCACCTCGTGCGCCGAGTTGCCCGCGCCGGCAGCCATCGACTCGGGAGTGAGCGCGTCGCATCGGCTCAGTTCGCCCGAGGCACAGGTGTCGAGGAACCGCTCGTCCCACTCCGGGTTGAGATCCTGGTGTCCGCCTCTCCACGCGCGAACTGCCGGGCGGCGTTGATCACCCGCTGCTGGCGGGCGTCGCGGGCCGCGGCTGTGGGGTGGCGGCCGTTCAGCAGCATGTCCCGCTGTGCCGGGGGCGCCGTGGCCCACTGCGGCACTGGTGGGTCATGTGACAGGCCGCCGGAACCGATGCAAGGACGCGCTCGGACAGGGTGCGCAGGTGGCTGCCGACCGCTTCTCCCATGCGGCGGATGCGGCGCATGGAGAAGGGGCGGGCCACACCGTTGACGAAGACCGGGATGACCGGCCGGGCGTCGATGCCGCCGAAGAGGATCTCCAGTGGTTGTACGGCGCCGTGGTCGATCTCCATACGGCGGGAGATCGCCATGTCGATGTCCTGGTCGAGCACATGCTGGGCCAGTGCCTCCGCCTGCTCGGTGGGAACGTCCAGCGGCCCGGACTGTGTGGCGTAGTCGCCGGCCGCGTAGGCGGTGTATCCGACGCAGAACGGCGGCATCAGCTCGTAGAAGAAGCCGTTGCAGTGGTCGGGAGCGAAGGGCACGACGAGCGTCGGGTCGAACTCCTCGACGAAGTGCCGTGCGTCGGCGAACGCAGAGATCCGTCGGCGACCCCACCACCACGACGGGAACGGGGGAGTCCGTGTACTCCTTCTCCGCCCAGACGCGTTGCCTCTCAGGGGCGAAGCACACCAGTGTGGCGCCGAGTTCGCGTACCTGGTCCAGACCATCGGACGTGGCCCGCCCTTCCCGGCCGCGAAAGCGATACTTCCCCGAACCCGGCTTCCCCACAGGGGCGGGTGGGGGAGCCGGTAGCGGGCAACACCCCTGCGCACAGCATCCGCCGACTCAGGATGGCCCTCGGTCATGTCCCAGCCGGCGTTGCCGTCCGGGGAGCCCTCGCCCGCAGACGGCTCCCGTGGGATGTGCCCGACGACCAGCCGGACGGTCCGTGCCGGCCACCCAGGCGCCCACTTACCCGTTCCTCTCCCGCAACCAAGGGAGCCGCGTTGAACCATCCCCGCCATCCCCGGACGGCCGTCACAGGATCCGAGACCGCGGGCCTCAGCGTGTCGGCGCTGCGTTCGCTGATGCGTTGACGCCGACACTGTGGTTCGGCCGTTCTCGGTCCAGTAGCGGCAGCCCGTCCGGGCCCGCTGGGACAGCAAACGTCAACGGGACATCAACGGCCTGCTGGGACCAGCGAAACTAGCTCGTGGAGAAGCTCGCCGTGGCCAGGACGGTTCCGTCCGGGGCCATCAGGCGGGCGCCGGTCAGTGTCGTCGGGTCGGTCGCGGCCGGCCCGCCCCAGTATCCGTAGCCGTCCTTGAGCGGGAAGGAACCCATCGGGACCGTCGATCCGTCGGCGTGTACGAGCAGACAGCGCACCGGGCCACGGCCGTTCCCGTCCAGGTCGACGGACATGTACACCCAGCCCTCGTCACCGGCATGAGCGTAGATACGGCCCACCTCGTGGCCGTCGGAGACCAAGGCCGCCTCCCGTAGGCCGCCGTCCGTCCGCTGTGAGACCGGCGGTGGCCCGGCCTCGACCACCGTGCCGATCGTCCATCCGCCGAAACCGCAGGCCAGGGCCGCGGCCACGGCGGCCGCCGCCAGCCGTAGCCGGTGCCTACGCCGCTTCGGCGCGGGCGCCGCGCCCAGAGCCCGTACGACCCGGCTCTCGAAACCGACCGGCGGCTCGGCGCCCGGCAGCAGCGCGAGCAGACCGTCGCCGACCACCGTCAGCCGCTCGACGTGCTCCCGGCAGTCCGGGCAGCGGTCCAGATGGGCGACCGCATCGGCGCGCTCGCGGGCAGGCAGGACCCCGAGCGCCAGCTCGGCGTCCAGCTCCCGCAGCCGCTCGCACTCCATGCCGCTCACCGCTTCTCCGCCGCTTCAAGCAGGGCACGTACCTTGAGCGTCCCGGTCCGGATCCGGGTCTTCGCCGTGCCCAGCGGAACGTCCTCCGCGTCGGCCACCTCCCGCGCCGTCATCCCGTAGATCCCGGCCATCACCAGGGCCCGCGCCTGCTCCCGGGGCAGCTCCGCCACCGCGCGCCGGACCCGCTCCGCGCTGTCGTCAGCGAGCGCCCGCCGCTCGGGCGTCTCGGTCACGATGCCGAGCAGCGCGTCCAGGTCCTCCGGATCGACCGGGCTCGCCCGCCGGGCCCGCACCGCGTCGATCGCGAGGTTGTGCGCGATCGCCGTCAGCCAGGACCGTACGGAGCCGCGCCGGGGGTCGTACACCTGCGCGTGCCGCCAGGCCCGCTCGAAGGTCTGCTGGGCGACGTCCTCGGCGAGCTGGGGGTCGCCGAGGACGGCGAGGGCCACGCCGAAGACCGTGCGCTGGAAGCGGCGCACGAACGCGACGGCGAGCTCCGGATCGCCCGTCGTCAGACCGGTGAGCAGTGCCTCATCGGGGACCCGCCCGAGGGAGAGGCCCATGCGCCACATACCAGGGATACGTTCCGCCGCCCGGAAGGGATTGCCCGGAAGGGATTGCCTTACGTCCATTCTCCGCCCGCGCGATCCAGCGGCCGCAATCCTTCGGCCCGGCAGCGTCGTACCCCTTGCGGGGGGACGATCCGGAGGACCGACTCATGACCACCCCGCACATCCGCCGCCGCGTGCTCCTCGGCGTGGCCGCCGGCGGCCTGACCGCCCTGCTCGCCGCCTGTGGAGGCGGCGGCAACGGCAGCAGCAGTAACGATGACAGCACCAGCGACGGCACCGGCACCGGCACCGGCACCCAGGTCACGGCGGAGCTGTCCGACTTCCGCATCAAGCTCTCGACGGAGAAGTTCCAGCCCGGTGAGTACACCTTCACCGCGAAGAACACGGGCTCGCACGACCACGCCCTGGAGATCGAGGGCCCCGGCGGCGAGAACCGCAGCAAGACGCTTGAGCCGGGTCGGTCCACGACCCTCACGGTGACGCTGAAGTCCGGCTCGTACGAGGTCTACTGCCCGGTCGACGGACACAAGGACCTCGGCATGAAGACGGACATCACCGTCGGCGGAGCCCCGGCACCGTCCGACAACAACGACACCTCTCCGGGCAATGGCTACTGACGGAGCGGCCGCGAGGCTCGTCCTGCGCCTGGCCGGCGCCGGGCTGACGGCGGCGATGGCCGCCATCCATCTGCGCCTGTGGGCCGAGGGCTACCGGGACCTCGCCACCATCGGGCCGCTCTTCCTGCTCAACGGCGTCGTCGGCATCCTGCTCGCCCTGGCGCTGCTGGTCATGCCCGTGCGCGGGCTCGGCCCGGTCGCCGCCGTCACCGCGCTGTTCACGGCCGGCACGCTGGGCGCACTGTTCCTGAGCCTCACCGCGGGCCTGTTCGGATTCAACGAGTACATCGACGCGGAGCTGGTCCGCCCGACCCTGTACGTCGAGACGGCGGGAGTGGTCGTCCTGACCATCCTGGCGGTGACGGCCTTCACCCACCGTCACCGTCACCGTCCTCGTCGCCAGGCCCTGTCGTTTGGATCAGGCCGCGGCTGTGGTCTGGTGCGTGCAGCCGCGAGGCGGAGGAGGGAGTCGGCGAGTGACGACAACGCGGCCGGGGGTGTCGCCTATGGGGGAGGGGAGCGCGTGCCGGGCTCCGCGACGCCGGGAGCGGCACAGTGGCTGCAGGGTGCGGAATCGCACTACGCGGTTGTCGTACGGATGATCTACAGTCGCGCTGTTCTCAAGGGGAGGAGATGACGCATGGTGCGTGGGGGGCGGTGGGTTGTCTTGTGCACGGCCGCGGTGCTGGTGGTGGCGGGGTGCGGGCAGCGAGCGGCGGAGCACGGGCCTGACTTCGCGAGCGCTGAGGAGCTGCCGGAACGGCTCGGTGCGGACGGCATCACCATCACGGTCGGCGATCCCGACGCGCCGGTGAAGGTGCACCTTTACGAGGATCCCCGCTGTCCGTACTGCGAGCAGTTCGAGACCACCGGGGGCGGTCCGCAACTGCGGGAGGCGATGCTCGACCGCTGGGCCAGAGCCGAGTACACCCTCGCCTCCTTCCTGGACGACCGGGTCGGCGGCACCGGGTCGAAGAACGCGGTCAACGCGCTACGCGCCGCGCTGGAGGAAGGCAAGTTCGTGGAGTACCACGAGGTGCTCTACGCCAACCAGCCCGAGGAGAGCGTCGACGGCTACACCGAGGCCTACCTGCTTCGACTGGCCGACAAAGTGGAGGGCCTGCGCAGCCCGAAGTTCGACGCGGCCGTGAGATCCATGAAGTACCGGGCCTTCGTCACCGCCTCCCAGAAGGCCTACGAGAAGGCCGGGGGAGCCAAGGAACCCGAAGGCCCCGGTACACCCACCGCGGTGATCAACGACAAGCGGATCCCGCTGCAGTACAACGCCCTCCTCCTGGAGAGCGATACCTTCGCCGAATTGCTGCAGAAGATCTACGACCAGCCCGGCGAGTGGGAGAACACCCATCTGTGAACCGCCGCGCCATGCGCCGCCGGATCAAGCGGCTCGGCAAGGAAGTGCGGAACCGAATACCGGCACGCCCCGCCAACGGCGGCCGCGCCCAGGAAGCCGGGGAAGGCACGGGAGTTCTGAGACGACCATCCGTGTTGTTCCGGACGTGGCATCTCAGAAGGACTCGGTCAGAAGGACACCGTCCACCCCTCGCGACGCGCCTCGGTTTCCGTGTACGACACACCGTGGACCTTGAGCCCGGAAGGGTCGAGCAGGGTGATCGCCCCACCTCGGTTGCCGAGGGCGAAGCCGTTGCCGCCCTGGACGACCACCGTCTCGCCTGCGGGGACGTGCTCCGCGGGCAGCGGGAGCATGTGATCGTTCTCGTCGGCCAGTTGCCAGCCGTTGAGGTCGATGGATTCGGGTGAGGCGTTGATGAGGGTCACCGTCTCCCGCTCGGGTGCCGGGCCCTTGGGGTTGACCATGGCGGCCAGGATGCGTACTTCGGCCTCGCGCTGGACGGGCCGGGCAAGTGCTGTCTCGATGCCGTGGCCGGTCTGTTCGTCGGTGTGCCAGGCCTGGGACTGGAAGGCCAGGAACACGGCCACCCAGCGTGATTCGGCGGGGAAGTGGAGTATCAGTGCGCCGTCCTGCCAGACTCCGTTGCTCGGACGGAAACGCCCTACGCTGCCCTGGTTCATATGGATCTCGTGCACACCATTGCCGGGCTCGAAGCCGAACACCTTGTCGCGCTTGTTGCGTTCCGGCCCCCATCGCTCGCCGAAGAGGTACAGGGCGGCCGTGGGATCGCCGAGGGCACGCTCGATGTAGTGGTCCAGCCTGTCGGCGAGGTCGTTGTCGGGGCCGGCCACATCAGGAGGCAGCTCGCGCATCGATTCCGGGGCGAAGAGATTGCCGCGGATGAAGTCCAGGCTCGCCGTGCCCGGCCGGGACCGCAGCTCGGTCCAGCCACTCCCCGCCGGGGGAAGCTGTGCGGTCACGGGATGCCGGAAATCGTCGATGGCCAGGAACAGCAGCTCGGAGGGAGCCTGCTGGGACAGGACGTTGACCGCACCGCGGTAGTGAGTGCCCCTGCCGTCGGTGAGGTGCAGCTGGTAATGCGGGGTGTCGTCGGGCGCCCCTTCACGGCGCCGGTCGACGACCTTGCATGCCAGCACGCCGTAGTTCTTCAAAGGCATGAGTCTTCCCTCCGCCGGTACGCAAGCCGGAACGAAGCCGGTATGGAAAGGGGAAAGAGAAAAGGGGAAAGAGGCTAGAGATCGAGGACCACCCAGGCGGGATCGTGATCCGATCCGTCACCGCCATGCCTGGTACGTCGGTCGATGTGGGAGCTCTTGTGCCGCGTCGTGAGGCTCTCGCTGAGCCAGATCTGGTCGAACAACTCGTACTTGGCGGGCTGTCCGGTGTCCTTGAACCGATGGGTCCACGACCCCGAGGCAGGCGGCGGAGGATTGTCGGGCTTGGGTTCCCGGGTCTCCTCCGGATGTGCGAGCGCCTCCGTCAGCCTCAACTGGCGTGTCGGCTCGGCCAGTTTGGCGAGCGTCGGTGCGTCAGGAGTGTCGTTCATGTCGCCCAGCACGATGTAGCGCCCATCGGGGCGGGTCCGTTCGCCGATGATCCGGACGATGATGTTGGCCTGGCGGGTGCGTCGCTCGTCGGCGAGGCGCTTGCCCTCCTCGGGGTCGGTGTTCCGGTCGACGAACTGGCTCTTGAGATGGTTGTTGAAAACGGTCAGCAAATCCTTGCCGGGGTCACGGGGATCCAGTATGTGCACTTCCAGCAGGTCCCGGCTGAAGACGCGTTCACCGGGCACGTCCGGATGGGCCGCGTGTTGCCAGGAGGTCACCGCCCCTACCGGGAATTTGGACAGGACGGCAACATCGATCAGGCGGGGATCATTGCCCTCGATCAACGAGAGATGCGGGTAGGCGCCGCCAAGGTGCTGAGTAACGAAAAAGCGCAGGGTGTCGATGTCCTCGACTTCCTGCACGGCCAGTATGTCCAGGTCCATTTCGTTGATCCGTCGGGCGAGCACCTTCTGTTCCTCGGGAGCTATTCCCTTGACCAGCTTGCCTTTGTACCTACGGATCCGCGCGCTCTCGGGGTCGTCGAAGACATAGCTGGAGGTCAGCTGTCCCTCGGCATCAACCGGATGGACCGCCGATATCTCTGCCTGGAAGTTGAACCGTGAAAAGAGATTGTTGAGGTTGAACGTTCCCACGGCGACATCCATGGTGACCTCCGAGATCGACCATCTGTCCCCTGTTCCCTCGAACATGTCCAGCGTAACCCGGTCGGCCAGCCGACGAAAACGGGGCCGGTGGCTTGGCTGTTGAATGCGGAATTGGGCGCGGGAGTCCAGGTGGAGCCGTCGGGGTGGCGGGCCGGGGGCTCTGCGTGATTGCGATTGATCCGGTTCGTACGTGACGTGGCGTCACGTTTGTTGGCGGACCGCGGAAACAGCACAGGCGCGGCCTCGATGATCATGCGGATGTCGATTTCTGGGCCTGCTGCCCGAGCTTCACGGGGTCGCCGCTACCCGCGGGAGCGCTGCTGAGTGTGGCCGCCGCCCCCTCCCGGCTCGGCGTACGATCCGGCTAACGCGCCACGCGGTAGTGGAGGTAGACGAATCTTGAGCTGAAGGTGCGGGTCTCGACGAGTTCGAGATCCACCCGGCGCTCGCGTTCGGGAAAGAACGGAATGCCACCGCCGACCAGTACCGGGTAGACCATGACCCGGTACTCGTCGATCAGACCCAACGCGGCCGCGTCGGCGGCGAGAGTCGCGCCGCCGATCGCGATCTCGCCCTCCCCCGGCTCGGCTCGCAACCGCTCGATCTCCTCCGCCAGGTCGCCGGAGGCCAGGCGGGCATTGCCCTGCACTGTCGACAGCGTGGTGGAGAACACCACCTTTGGGAGCGGATTCCAGAGCGCGGTCCACTCAAGCATTGAGTCGTCGAGCGAGGGATCCTGGTCGGCGGTCTCCCAGTACAGCATCGTCTCGTACAGCCGTCGTCCCAACAGGTGGACGCCGACCTGTCGAATCTCGTCGATCCAGAAGCGAAAGACCTCCTCATCGGGCGCCGTCCAGTCGAACCTGCCGTCCGGCCCGACGATGTAGCCGTCAAGTGAGACGCTCATCGAATAGGTCACGCTGCGCATCGAAAGTCCTCCTCGGTAACGGGTTCGACAGTACGACTCCGGACGCCGCAGGACTCATCGCGGCTCGCGGGATCCCCTGGGCCGAGTCACCTCACGAGATCATTTCGTTGAGAAAACCTCAGTGAGGGCTGAGAGCGCGTCGGCGAGACGACCTTGCATTTCGCATACGGCTTCAGCCGCGAGTTGAGCAGAGGAGGCGGCTTCGCGGATAGCCGGCCACCTTCGCTCACCTGCCTACCAGTCCGAGCAGCAGGGCGCCACCATACCGGCGGCGACGGAGAGCAGGATGAGGATCGCCAGGAGCGCCACCAGCATCTGCGCCGGTCCGAGACCCAGGGGGAGTGTTCCCCGCAGTTTCGCCTCGGATGCCGTGGTGGAGAGCGCGATTCCAAGGACCTGCTGCGTCCCCGGGCCGAGCTGGAGGTGCTGGTGGCGGGGCTGGCTCCGAAACGATCGACGACGAGGGGGGCGAACTGTTGCTCGCACGGTTGGAGGCCATGCGGGCCTGCGCCGACGAGGTTTTCCCGGAAGCCGACATGGCCTTCGACGCCACCATGGCCGACCTCTGTGGCGACGTGGTCCCGAGGGACATGTTCAAGGGGATGCGGGCCGTGATCCAACGCGGTTGGATCGCCACTTGTGCACGGCAGCATGAAGGCAGCCGAGTTCGCGACCGTGCGCGCGCACCATGTCGGCCATGAGCGGGGGACGGAACATGTACGGGTCGAGGGTGATCCTTACGAGATGCCTCAGGTGGCGTAGAAGGCGGGGCGGGGCTTCATGTCCGTAAGGACGATCCGGCCGGACTTCCGCGCTTCCACTGTGGAGTTGGAGACGACGGTCGCGGCGTAACCGTCCAGGCGGACGGTCCCCGCTCGCCCGCAAAATGCAGTGATCCTCGGCGAGACCGGCGAGACCGGCGAGACCGGCGAGACCGGCGAGGAAACACCGCACGAGCGAGGTCTTTCCGATACCTGCCGGCCCGTCGATGAGGACGACTTGCGGCTCACCCCCCCCGCCGCCCGGACCAACCGGGCACCCAGCTACGGCAGTTTCTGGAGCACTCCGTACTCCACGCTGATAAAGGGCGACTGGCCTACGGTGAAGCAACCGCGGGCCCGGTCCGGGTTTCCGGTGGCGACGACAGTCGCAAGGAGAGCTGCTGCTACAGCCAGCGCCGCAGCAGCAGGTGCGGGGCGCGCCGGGTGAGCCAGGCGCTGAGCAGGCCGGTGACGGCGCCGGCGGCAACGTCGCCGGCGTAGTGGGCGCCCGACTGTATCCGCTCGACGGCCACCAGGCCCGTCGGCACCGCACACGCGATACCGACGGCCGGCCACGTGGGCGCGACGGCCGCCGTGAAGGCCACCGCGGCCGCGGTGTGGCCCGAGGGAAAGGACGGGGAGCTGGGGCGGTCATCGACCTCGTCGTGCGGAAACCACTCCTTCGGTGGCCTGGGTCGGTCGGCGAACCGCTTGCCCAGGCCGTTGGAGACCAGCTGCGCCAGCGTGAGCGCCGCCATGCCCGCGGTTGCCGCCTTACGGCCCCGCCACCCGCCGAGCGTGGCCATCAGTGCGGCCGCGCCACACCACAGCTTCGCGCTCTCCGCGGTCTCCTCCACCAAGGAGAGCACCTGGCCGACCCGGGCCGGAATGCGGGAGCCCGCCTGCTGTGTCACGGCTCGATCGGCTTCATGCAACCCCGCCATCAACCTCATGAACTGCACGTATCCAGAGGAGAGCAGTCCACACGCAAGATCTGCGCTTCATCCCGGGGACGGCTCAGCGGTCCGAGGTCCGGAAACCGCCGGCGCTGATGTTGGCCATCACGGTGCTCGTCACGCGGTAACGGCCGTTGGGGACGTCGCGGGATTTGGTGACGTGCACGGTCAGCGGTCCGGCCCATTCGTAGCCCTTGTGCTCGCCGTGTCGTGCCAGCTTGTCGGTGAGAACCTGCGCCACCTGGCCCTCGTCGGGATCGAGTTCGTCATGGACGTGTTCGGCGAGTTCCACGTCGTACGCGTTCGGGACCACCACCCGCCTCTGACTGCACACCACGGCGTTGTTGTCGCATTCACGCCGCAGCGCCCCCACCAGTTCGACCGGCTCCCTGGGGAAGATCTGCGCCACCAGAGCCCCCTCTACGCGCTCGAGAGCCCGTTCCCATGCGGTGAGCGTGCTCATGTACGTCGTCACTCCTTCTTGCTCGTCGTCACTGACCGTCACTGGTCATCAGTGCTGTGCTGTGGCAGGCGCTCGTCCTCGTGTCCGACGGTCCTGCCGGGACCCAGGAGCCTGCGACCACGACGCTCGCGGCCGCGATGACCACCCGTGTTCACTCGAGGCGGCGCCGGTCTTCACCGTCCCACTTGCGGGTATCACGCGGTTCGACGTACGGCTCCTCCTGCGGCGGGTACCCGCCGGCGATCGCGCGCTGCCGGGCGGTCTCGGCGTCGAACTCCAGGCCCAGCAGGATCGCCAGGTTGGTGATCCACAGCCACACCAGGAAGACGATCACCCCGGCGAAGGTGCCGTAGGTCTTGTTGTACGAGGCGAAGTTCGCCACGTAGAACGCGAACCCGCCGGAGGCGATCATCCAGATCACGAGGGCCAGGAAGCTGCCCGGGGTGATCCACTTGAAGCCGCGGATCTTCGCGTTGGGGCCGGCCCAGTACAGGATCGCGATCATGAGGGTGACCAGGACCACCAGGACCGGCCACTTCGCGATCGACCACACGGTCACCGCCGTGTCGCCGAGTCCGAGCACGTCGCCGGCACGGCGGGCCAGGGGGCCGGTGAAGACCACGATCAGGGCGCTGACCACCGCGAGGACCATCAGCACGACGGTGAGGGCGAGCCGCAGCGGCAGCACTTTCCACACCGGGCGGCCTTCCGGCACGTCGTAGACGGCGTTGGAGGTGCGGATGAACGCGGCCACATAGCCGGACGCCGACCACACGGCCAGGGCCAGGCCGACGATCGCCATGACCGACCCGATGCCGGCGTTGCCCTGCAACTGCTGCACCGCGTTCCGGATCACGTCGCGCGCGGCCCCCGGCGTGAGCTGCTGGACGTTGTCCAGAACCGTCCTCGTGGCCGACTGCCCGGCGATGCCCAGCAGGGAGACCAGCACCAACAGCGCGGGGAACAGCGACAGGATGCCGTAGTAGGTCAGGGCTGCCGCGCGGTCGGTCAGCTCGTCGTCCTTGAATTCCTTGGGGGGGGGGGGCGGGGCGCCTCTTCGCCGCATGCTGAGGGACCCCGGCTGAAGACGCCATCGCCCGGTGCTCGGGGTGCCGTGTCGGTTTGGCTCCTGACCACGTCCGTTCGCCGTGATCTTCGGACGCTCCGACGGCAAGTCGGTGCGTCGGCGGGCGGCTACGTGCGGAACGTGATCGAGCGGGTGATCCCCAGTGCGCCCGGCGCCCGCGCTGCCGGGCGCACCCGACGGCCTTGCGCGCTCGGGATCGGAGGCGCATCCAATGGGGCGCTCTGGCAGGACCAGCGAACGGCGCGGGTGGGGGGTACCCAAGGGGGCGGGGGCCCGGCGGCGCGGCGGAGCCGGTTGGTGATCGTCCCCGGTCGCCGACACCGCCATCACCGTCGTGCCCTGGCCGAGAGGCGCCGCCGCGCCTCGCGATCGTCCGCGTCGGGGGCGGGTCCGCCCGGCAGACCAGCGAACTCACGCCGTTCCGACTCACACGGCCCGCGGCCCGGTCGCGTTGCTGATCTTCTTCCGTAGGTCCGGGACCCCTCCCCAGCCGCCTGCCGGAACATAGGGCACCTGCGAAGGAGCAAGTTGTCCTGTAGGTACGGCAGTTGGGGGAGTGAGTCGGTATGCGTCGGTCCGAAGAGCCGTCGGGTGTCGGTGGCACGGGAGAGCAGCCGGGTGGACCTGAATCCACGCCGCCCGAGCCCCCGCCGTCGTTCCCGCCCCCGCCCCCGCTGCCCGATGGTGCGCCGGCCGTAGAGCCGCCGAGCTCCGAGTGGTTGGCCTACACGCTGCCGGAGGAGCCCGACGACGCCGTGCCGGCGGACCCGTGGCGGGCCGCGGCGGCCGGCCTGTTCAACCTCGGCGGGCTCGGGCTCGGGTACGTGCTCCTGCGGCGCTGGCCGCAGGCCGTCCTGTGCTGGATCGCGACCGGCTGGCTGCTGGTGGCCGCGCTGCCCGCAGACCCCGACGGGCTGCCGGACGGGGCGGTGTGGGCGTACGTCCTCGTTCTGGTGTCGGCCGCGGTCCACGGGGCGTGGCTGGCACGCCGTGCGCGGCTGACGTTGCCGTGGCGGTCGACGGTCGCCGCCGGGCTCGGGCTCGTGCTGCTCGCCGTGCCGGCCGGTGGGGCGGTGGGGTACGAGGCGGCGCGGGAAGAGGCGTACCAGCGGATGCTGCTCGACCGGCTCGCCGAGACGGACCGGCTGGTCACCGCCGCCTCGCAGCGGGACGGCTTCGCCGAGGCCAAGAAGGACTACGAGCGGGCACTGAAGGCCTACCGTGAGCTCAGCGACGACCACCCCGGGAGCCGGGCCGCCCAGCGCATCCCCGACCGCCTCGACCGGTTCTACGACACTGTTGCCGCGCCGTACCGCGAGAAGGAGTACTGCGAGGCCCTGGAACCCCTGCGCTATCTGTGGAACGTGCCCGACACCACAGGCGCCATGCGGCTCGGCTCCCTCGCCGAGTGGCCCGAGGAGCCCCTGGCCACCTCGCTCTACGAGTGCGGCATCACGAACCTCGGCTCCGACGCCGTGTCCGAATCGAAGGCGAACGGCGGTGCACTGGCCGACCTCCTGCGTACGTTCCCGGACTCGGCGCAGGCCGCCAAGGTCGAACCGGCTGTCAGCGCGGAGATCGCCAAGCGGTCCAAGGCCCTGAAGGGCGACGACCCCTGCCCTGCCAGCGAGGAATTGCAGGCCATCAGCCGGACCATGGTCGACCTGCCCGCGGGCAGCCCCGGTGACGGGCTGCGCACGGACGCCGTCAACGCGGTGGAGTCCGGCGCCTACGCCTGCGGGGTGGACGAGTTCGAGGACGCCAAGTTCGGCGCGGCGGCCGAGACACTCAACGACTTCGCCGACAAGTACGAGGACAACAAGAACGCCAAGCGCGCCCGGCAGATCGCCATCGCCGCGGAGATCGCCGAGGAACGACCCGAGGCGGGCCGGAAGCTGCCGCCGTCCCGTGGCCCGGGCGGCTCCAAGATGCCCATGGAGATCAGCAACGACGCCCCGACCGCAGTCGAGTTCCTCTACACCGGCCCCGTCACCGGCAGCGTCTACCTCCCGGCGTGCGCCGAGTGCACCGAGTACTCCAGCGAGTCGAACGCCGAGAGCGCCGCCTGCTCGAACAGCGGCATCGACTACCCGACCAGCTACCTCAACCTGCCCGCCGGCAACTACCACACCCTCATCAAGTACGCCGACGAAGACGCGGAGGACGTGACGAACAAGGCCGACGGAATGAGCATCGATCCCGGATACACGTACACCAACTGCACATACGTCGTGAGCGAGAGCAGTTACCCGGGGTACCCCAGCCTTCCCACCCTGCCGGAGCTCCCGGAGATCGAGCCCCTCGAGCCGATCGTCTGACTCACTGGGATCGCCGCAGCACCACCCTGAGCTTGTTCTTCAAGGTCCAGGACCCCGAAGAACAAGCTCAGAGGCAGCTGCTGACGCTGCTCGGCCCGGTCACGAACGTTCGCTCCGGGAACGGAACCGGTCGTGTCAGGGCCAGGGAGTGTCGAAGTACCCGCGAGCGGTGGGTGAGCGACGCCGCGCCCGCGCAGCCATCGGCGGCGCAACTCGGCGCCCAGGGCCAGCCGGAGCGGTCGCGTTGCGCCACGCGTCACCGATCGAGACGACGTCTTGCAGCGGCCGGCAAATGAACTCACCGGCCTGTGCACCCCTGGTCGGCGCATGCGGTTGTGAGGATTCAGGGAAGGAAGCGAGGCCGACCTTGCTGCCGGTGCGGGCGCGATGGAGCATCAGCGCCGACTGTTGTTGCTCTGGGGGGAGTTGCCGTGCCGATCCTGTTCGCTCTGCTGCTGGCCGCTGTGGTGGCCGTTCTGCTGATGGGCGTGGTGCAGCTCCGAGAGCAGCACCGGGAGACGCTGCGGGCCACCGTGCTGCAGGCGCAGGTGGACCTCCTGAAGGCCGCGGCGGGCGACCCGGACCTGGCCAGGGCCGCGGCCGGGCCGCAGCTCACCGGCTCGGAGCCCGGAGAGGCGCGCCGGCATCTGTTCTTCGAGGCGCAGTTGACCGCCTGGGAACTCCGGTGGCGCATCGGTGCCCTGTCCCAGCAGCAGCTCCGCGCACACGCCACGGCGCTTCTGGCCGGCGAGGAGGGACGTCGGTACTGGGAGCGCACCCGCACCGACCGCGCCGGCCTGGCCGGCGACGACCCGAAGCTGCGGACCTTTACCAAGGTGTTCGACGCCGCCTGGCAAACGCTGAAGCCCGCCGACGCACGCTGAGATGAGGATCTCGAGGGCCGGGCGCGGCACGCGCGTCCGGCCCTTCGTGCGTGGGGGGCGTCGGGACGTGGTCACGGGGCACCCACACGGCTGACGACGGCAGCCCGACCCAAGACGATTCAGCAAGCGGGACAATTGCCTGGTCATGGCGGCTTCCGTGCCCATAACCTGCGCCCGTGACGGGGGACCACGAAACGGGTTCGGCTGTCCGCGTGGGCGGGAGGAGTCCGCGAGCAATCAGGCTGTGCTTCGAGGCGACGACCGATCACGCCCCCGGTGAAGACATGCGCAACCTCGCCATCGAAGTGCGCACCTTCCTGGAGTCGGAACCGCTGGAGTGCGCGGGGCGGTCGGCTGATCGCCCGCTGCGGGACCTCCCAACCGGCCGCGGCTGTTGCTCGGCGCGCCCGATTCCGGCTCCGGCCCGCCACCCCTGAGCCGGCAAGGCCCACGAGTCCGGCGCTCCAAGTTCTTACCGAGGCATGACACGCCCCCGAAGCCCCCCTCGCACGCTGATCCCACCAGTAACTCTGGTCACTGCCGGCCATTCGTCCCCTGAAATCCCCACCGGGAGCGACCACCTCGGAGGAATCCCATGCGACGCAACACGCGCAAGCGATCGAAGACAACACATCGGGCCGTCGCAGCGGCGGCAGGTCTGGCTCTGGGCGCAGGAGGGCTGATAGCGGTCAACGTGTATGCCTCCGCCGGCGAGAGCGGAAACAGCAACTCGACCAAACGCGCCTCCCAAGAGCGGGCAGACCAAGCCCTGGCGACCGGAGCCGCCACCATCAGCTGCCCGGATGTCGGGGCCGCACTGACCTCGGTCCCCGACCAGGCAAGGCCACAGGTCGACAAGGAACTCGCGCTTCTCGACAAGCAGGTGGCCGACGCGTACCAGCGGCTGCGGGGTTCGGCCAAAGCCATACAGCAGGACGGCAACTTCGCCGACAACGCGATCATGGGTCCGCTGAAGGACAAGCGGGTCGCGACCATCGACCGGATCGCGATCGCCATAGGCAGGTCGGGCAGCAGGCCGCAGGGCCTCGAAGCCCTCGCCGCCTGTACGCTGCGCGCCACCGGCAATCAGCCGGACACGGGCCAGGGAGGCAGCAGCGGACAAGACGGTAATGGTGAACAAGGCGGACAGGGCGGCAACGGCCCAGTGGCCGCCGACTTCGTGGACATCACCACCGTCCAGCCCAATGTGCAGAACCCCCGCAAGACGCGCGGCGCATCCCGGGGCATCTTCACCACACAGTGCGGCGTCAACGACAACAAGCTGTACAACACCGACAACATCATCGTCGCCCCCGGTGTGTCCAACGGCGCGCACCACACGCACGACTACGTCGGCAACCAGGACAACGACGCGTTCACCACCAACGAGGAATTCGCCGCCGCCGACACCAGCTGCCGCAACCAAAACGACAAGTCCACGTATTACTGGCCGGTGCTCCGCCTGCAGGACGGCACCCAGGAGTTCGACGCCCAGCAGCCCGGCGGCGGCGCGGAGGGCAACACCGGCCGGATTCTGACCGCGTCGCAGGTCACCCTGAACTTCGTCGGCAACCCGCGTGGCAAGGTCGTGGCGATGCCCAAGTTCCTGCGGATCATCACCGGCGACGCCAAAGCATTCACCAACGGCACCGCGAACGCCAACGCGTCATGGAGCTGCACCGGCTTCGAGAACCGGCAGCTGACGGACAAGTACCCGGTCTGCCCCGAAGGCAGCAGCCTGGTCCGTACGTCCAGGTTCCAGAGCTGCTGGGACGGCCGGAGCACCGACAGCGCCAACCACCGCTCACACGTCGCTTTCACCGACCCGAGGACCGGCAACTGCCCGAACGGCTTCAAGGCCATTCCCCAACTGGTCCAGCGTCTGGTCTACGACGTGGACGCGCCCAGCCTCGACGACAACGGACAGTCCAGCCCGTTCTACGCGGTGGACGGTTTCCCGGAGCAGATGCACAAGCCGATCACGGACCACGGTGACTTCATCAACGTGTTCGACGAGAGCCTGATGAACCGGATGGTCCAGTGCATCAACACCGGGCGAAAGTGCCGATGACCTCCCCTCGGTGATCTGAGGCCCGTCCAACCTTTCGGGCTGCTGCTGGTCGCGCTGGCGCTCGAGACCGCCGTCGGCGCCGCGAGGGCGCGACACGCCGGGGGCGGGCACGCGTGCTGTGGGTGGAGTACGCGTGCCCACCACAGGAGCGCTGCGGAGCTCTGAGCGATCCGCGTCACTTCCCCTGCCGGGACATCGGGTTCGTTCAGGTGAGGTCGAACCGGTCGAGGTTCATCACCTTGTCCCACGCGGCCACGAAGTCCCGTACGAACTTGTCTCCCGCGTCCTGGGACGCGTAGACCTCCGAGACGGCTCGGAGCTGGGAGTGCGAACCGAAGATGAGGTCGACCGCGGTGGCGGTCCACTTGGGCTCGCCCGTAGCGCGATCGCGGCCTTCGAATACGTTCTCGTCCGAGGCCGACGCCTTCCACTCCGTGCCCATGTCGAGCAGGTTGACGAAGAAGTCGTTGGTCAGTGTCTCGGGCCGGTGTGTGAACACGCCGTGTGGGGATCGCTTGAAGCCGGTGTTCAGGGCCCGCATGCCGCCGATCAGCACCGTCATCTCGGGAGCGGTCAGCGTCAACAGGTTGGCGCGGTCCAGCAGGAGGGTCTCCGGCGACAGCTTCTCTCCCGCCCGGAGGTAGTTGCGGAACCCGTCGGCCCTGGGTTCGAGCACGGCGAACGACTCCACGTCGGTCTGTTCCTGCGAGGTGTCCGTGCGCCCCGGTGCGAAGGGAACCGTGATGTCGTACCCGGCGTTCTTCGCGGCTTGCTCGACGGCCGTGCACCCGCCCAGGACGATCAGGTCGGCGAGCGAGACCTTCGTTCCGCCGGCATGGGAGAGGTTGAAGTCCTGCTGGATCCGCTCCAGCTTCTGCAACACCTCGGCCACCTCGGGCAGGTTGTTGACCTCCCAGTCCTTTTGAGGCGCGAGGCGGATCCGAGCCCCATTGGCTCCGCCACGCTTGTCGGTGCCGCGGAAGCTCGCCGCCGCCGCCCAAGCGGTCGTGACCAGCTGGGAGACGGACAGTCCCGAGGCGACGATCCTGCTCTTGAGGGCGGCGATGTCCTCGTCCGCGACCAGTTCGTGATCGACCTCGGGGACGGGATCCTGCCACAGCTGCGGCTCGGGAACCCAGGGGCCGAGGTAGCGCGTGACGGGTCCCATGTCGCGGTGCAACAGCTTGTACCACGCCTTGGCGAACGCTTCCGCGAGCCTGTCCGGGTTCTCGTGGAAGCTCTTCGTGATCGGGCCGTAGACCGGGTCCAGCTTCAGCGCGAGGTCCGTCGTCAGCATCATGGGAGCGTGCCTCTTCGACGGATCATGGGCGTCGGGCACCGTGTCCTTGGCCGAAGGATCCGTGGGAGTCCACTGCTTGGCGCCGGCGGGGCTCGTCGTCAGCTCCCAGTCGTACCGGAACAGGTTGTCCAGGTACCCGTTGTCCCACCTGGTCGGCTCGGTGGTCCATGCGCCCTCGAGCCCACTGGTGAGTGTGTCGGCGCCCTTGCCGCTGCCGTACGTGTTCCGCCAGCCGAGGCCCTGCTGCTCGATGGGGCAGGCCTCGGGTTCCGGACCGATGTACGCGGGATCGACGGCGCCATGACACTTGCCGAACGTGTGGCCGCCGACGATGAGCGCGACCGTCTCCTCGTCGTTCATCGCCATGCGCCCGAATGTCTCGCGAACGTCCCGGGCGGCGGCCATCGGATCCGGGTTGCCGTTGGGCCCCTCCGGATTGACGTAGATCAGTCCCATCTGCACGGCACCGAAGGGAGGGGCGAGTTCCCTCTCGCCGCTGTAGCGCTCATCTCCGAGCCAGATGTCCTCGGGTCCCCAGAAGATTTCCTCGGGTTCCCAGATATCTTCTCGCCCGAAGCCGAACCCGAACGTCTTGAATCCCATGGATTCCATGGCACAGTTGCCGGCGAAGACCAGAAGGTCGGCCCAGGAGATTTTCTGGCCGTACTGCTGCTTGACCGGCCAGAGCAAACGGCGCGCCTTGTCGAGGCTCGCGTTGTCCGGCCAACTGTTGAGGGGCGCAAACCGCTGAGCGCCGCTGCCGCCACCGCCCCGGCCATCGGCGACACGGTACGTGCCCGCGGCGTGCCAACTCATCCGAATGAAGAGCGGCCCGTAGTGGCCGTAGTCGGCAGGCCACCAGTCCTGCGACGCCGTCATCACCTCGAATACGTCCCGCTTCAGCGCGTCGAGGTCGAGGGTCGCGAACTCTCTCGCGTAGTCGAAGTCCTCGTCCATCGGATTGGAGCGGGACGAGTGCTGGTGGAGAATCTGGAGGTCCAGCTGATTCGGCCACCAGTCCCGGTTTGTCCTGGGCCGAGTCGCCGTGGGGGTGGGGGAGGCGATTGCTGGGTTTTCGCTTTCGCTGCCGGACACGTCCGTCCTTCTTTCTGTCTCGGTGTTTCCACGCGCAATGCCGATGATGGTGATGTGTCGGCGTCCGTATGGTCGCGCACCACGGACGGCACCGCTACGAAACACGCAGAGCACGCCCGCATAACAAACGTGCGAGAAGAGGCTGCTTTTCCGCTCCCGTGTCGGCTTCGGGCACGATCGGAATCTGCCTCCCGGAATCTCCCGACAACAAAACCGTCAGGGAAGGCGTGGGAGGTCGACAGCATGGAGGCCGCCGTGGCCGACCGGAGATCAAGGGACCGGCTCACGGAGCGGTCGGCGCGACGCGGAACCGAGCCGACCAATCCGGTCAGGCCAGAAAGGCCCACTTCATGCTGGGTCCAGGTCGGTGTGCAGCATGTGGTGGTCCGAGTATGGGGTCGGATGCACATGGTGCCTGAGGGGGGCGATGCCTCGCAGGAAGACGTAGTCGAACTTGCTGTGCCAGTCGGTGGTCGGCGTGCAGGTGCCGGCGGAGGAGGGACGGCACTGGGGGTCCGTGTCCGCGGCCAAGGCCCATATCCCGGTGAGTTCGGGGGCGTACGGCACGGCGTTGAAGTCGCCGAGAACGATGGCGCGGTCGTACCGGGCGACGTCCGCGGCGAGTACGGCGGTCTGGTCTGCTCGGACTGCCTCTTGCCGCCGTTGGGCGAGGTGGGTGTTGAAGACCCGGACGGATCGGCCGCCCACAGTGGTGGTGACTGCCATGTAGCCGCGGTCCTCGGACCCACCGTCGGGGTATTCCACATTGACGTGGTCCGTCATCGGTGCCGCCGAGAGGACCGCCTGGCCGAAGGCCCCCGGACTCCACGGCGCTCCCCCGCAGCGGCCCCAACTCCGAAGAACCATCCCGTACTCGACGTGGTAAACGAGCCCGTAAAGAGCCTCCAGATAGTCCCGGATCCTTTCGACGTCACCCACGCACGCTTCTTGCAGGCCGATGACCTGGGGCGCAAACGTGGCGATCTCCGCTGCCCGGTCTACGTTGCTGTCCTCGCAGGGATTGCAGATGTTCCACGTCATGACCCGGTTCGGTACGACACCCCTGACGGCGTCGACGGGCAGTGGCCCGGCGGAGAGGGCACCGCTCGGGGCACTGGGGCCGACTAGCACCATCAAGGCCACGGTCATGGCGCCCGCGAGCAACCTCATGCCCCGTCCGAGCACCATCGCCTCCTCACAGTGGACACCCATGGCATCTGCCGTCTCCATGCACGAGGTTATGGGACGGCGCTTGGCCCACGGAACGGGCTCCCGCAACTCCAGCTCCCGCAAGTCGGCCAGAATCAAGCAGCCGATCACCGAGATCCGGCGGGCCGCCGACGCCGCGCGGTGATACGGCCGCTCGGCCGGCCGGAGGGACAGGGCTCAGGGTCCGTCGGATGCGGCTCGGCGGCCATCGCGCGCAGCCGGTCCTCGAGCGCGTGCGCCTCGGCCTCGGTGAGCCAGAGGTGACGCAGCACGGCCTGGCCGGGCCGGCTCGGCTGCGCGGTGGCATCGAGCAATAGTTTGCGCTGGTCAACAACAGCTTCAGGTTGCATTCAGGACGCAGCGGTCGGTCCGGAATTCCTGATCAACGCCGCCCTTGGAGAGATGCTAGGGGGACTGGCCGACGGTCCCGGCGAGCTGCGCAAGCCGAATGCGCCCATGTCGACCACAGGACTGGAGAAGTGGGGCATGCCCCAGACGCGTCGGCGACCCGCCACGGGATGATGCCACCACTGACCTCGTGTAGGTGAGCCGGCGCTGGATGCGGCCGCCCCGCTGGCGCCGGCGTCCTCCTGCATGCCGCGACCACACAGTCGCCGGCTACTTCACGGCTGCCGTACGAGTTGACGACCCCGGAGCCCTGCACTTCAGCCTTGGTTTCCGGGCCGGAGCCTCAGCTGTTGGCCAGGGTGCGGTCCAGGAGGGAGAGCAGGCGGTCCCAGTGGCGCTTCAGCCCGGAGGCGCTGAACGCGTCGGTGTCGGACATGGTGAAGCCGTGGACGGTGCCGGGGTAGATCTCGCAGGTATGGCGGACACCTGCGGCATCCAGGGCCTGGTTGAGTTCGCTGAGAGCCTCGGCCGGCATGTCGTTTTCGGAGAGGCCGAGGTGGACTTCGGCGGTGAGCTCGGAGATGAGGCGGTGAACAGGCGCCGGGTCCCAACGACGGCACGCCGGACAGGTCGGCGACGGCGCCCGTGTTGTCATGCCCAGAGGGCCCGCCGCACGAGCACGCCGGGTCATGATGCAGGATCGCCCCGTGGACAACACCAGCAGACGCACCGTCCTCGCTTCCGTCGCCGCCGTGGCCGCGGGCCTGCCCACCCTCAACGCCGTGATGGGCAGCGGGGCCACGCCGGCCGCCGCAGCCGACCAGTACGGGTCCAACACCGAGCTGTACACCCGTACCGCGGCCAAGGAGGGCACCGACTGGATGCGCCGGTTTCGTATCGGCGCGCCGGTGCAGGTCACGGACAATGCCCGCAGCACGAGCAGCGCCGTCAGCAGTACGGCGGTGATCGCGCCGCACGGTGGTGGGATCGAGGCGGGTACGAGCGAGCTGTGTATGGCCATCGCCGGTTACACGCCCTTCGACGCCAACACCGATCCGGCGAGCGCGGCGGTGCCGGGAGAGCCGCAGCGGGACTACTGGATGTTCGAGGCCCTGGCCAACTCCTCCGCGCAGCACGTCACATCGACCCACTGCGACGACCCGGCCGCCCTCGCTGTCTGTGCCGGCAACCTGTACGCCGTAGCCCTGCACGGCTTCGAAGACACGGCCGCGAAGAAGGTCATCATCGGCGGTCGGGACGAGCGGCTCAGGCGCAACCTGCTGGCGGCCTTCACGAAGTACGGCCTGACCTCTCCCACGAGCAACGTCGATTGGGACGTGACCGTGGTCCTGGCGGGCCCCACCGACCCCATCAACGGCGACGACCCGGCCAACATCGTCAACCGAACCCGCACGGGCGCCGGCGCCCAGCTGGAGCTGTCCACGGCGCTGCGCAAGGCGATGTTCGGTGATTTCTCCGGCGCGGCCAAGCGCAGGACGACGGCCGGTCTGCCGAGCGCCGACAGCCCCTACGCCGACCGCTTCTGGAACGGTTTCGTGAGCGCCGTCCGCGAGGCGATCAAGAACCACGAGCTCGGCCTCGACTCCCTCTGAGCTCGGGCCTGGACAGCGTCGACAGCCAGGACCCGGCGGAGCTGGGACAACTCGGCCAGCCGCTGTTTTCCAGAGCCGCCCCGGCCTCCCCAGCCTCCAGATCCTCCAGAGCGCCAAGCAGCCTCTGCCGAGTGTGCTCGCTCACGGCCGCGACAGGGCGTTTCCTGCCCGAAGCGTCCTGGCGGAAGGAGGCGAACTGCACCGCGCCCCGCCTGAAGTCGCTGGGCGGTGACGGAGAAGGGGCTGTCCGTCATGGCGTACGAGACGGGGACGGCCGCCGTCGTCGTCGTGGTCGCGATCGTGCCGACGGCCGGCGCGAGCGAGCCGGCTGCCGCCAGAGCGAACCGCCGTCAACGCGTCCGCCCCCGCCCGACGGCCCTCCGGTGCCCGGGGCAACGTGGCCGGGTGCGCCGGTCAGCTCCAAGGTGTTCGGGTAATCGCCCCGCCCGTCGACCACCGACCGGCCGCCCTGCGACGCGTGTCCCCGTCACGTCCCGCGGACCGGCTTGTCCAGGACGAGCGCGACGTATCGGCTGGCGCGCTGGACGGGCACGTGGGCCAGAACGACGCTGGAGAGGGAGAGCCACTGAGCGTGGGTCAGATCCTTCAGAGGGGGCAGCAGTCGGCCCAGGAGCCGGCGCCCGGCGGGGGTGAGGGCCAGCCTGGCGCCAAGGAGGCCGAGGGTCATGAAGCGTCGGGTGACGGGGCGGGTCCAGTCATGGACACGGCATGGACGGTATCCGATGTCGATCGCGTGACGGATGTAGCGGACGAGCGGTTCGAACTCCTCGAACGCCCACGTGTCGCGAACGACGCGGCCGGGATCGGCCGCGTTGATCTCGGTGGGGTCACCGGTGGCCCAGGCGAAGTCGACGAGGACGAGCCGGCCGCCTGGCTTGAGGAGGCGGTAGGCCTCCTCCAGGAAGGCGCGGCGGCCCTCGGGACCGAAGTGGAACGCGGCCTCCAGGCAGTGCACCTTGTCGAACTCGGCGTCGCCGAAAGACGAATGCGCGCGCAGGTCGGTGGCGTCGGCTTGGAGGAAACGGGTGCGGCCATGGTCACCGTGCCGCTGGACGGCCTGCGCCACATGGGGCGGATAGAGGTCGATGCCGGTGGCGAAGGCGCCTTGCTCGGCGATACGGCGGGTGGTGCGGCCGGTGCCGCAGGCGACGTCGAGAACCTGTTCGCCCGGTTGGATGCGCAGCAGGGCGAGGGAACGGCTGACGAGGTCCTCCTGGAAGGACGACAGGCCGCCGGTGAGGCGGGGGAGCGTGAGGGGAGTGAAGTAGCCGAGGTTGAGGAGGCTTCCCCAGCCGAGAGAGTGCAGTACGGACAGGAGCGGGTTGTTGTCGGTCTCGTAGGCGTGAGCGAGTTTGAGAGGCGTGTTCATGGGGGGCTCTCGTCGAGGGGGCGAACGTGATCACTTCCTGGTGATCGGACAAACGTCGCCGCCCGGCCAAGGTAACGACCGCTGCCGCGCGGTCCGTACGCACCACTACCACTACCACTACCGCGACCTCGCCCCCCCACGCGCACGCACCGTGCCACCGCCACCTGGGGATCACTTTTCGGATTCGGCGAGCTGCCCGGACGGGCGCTGGTGCCGGGGCCCGGGCTGCTCGTAGCGCCGCCACTCGCGGCCGCCGTCGCGAGAGATCCACAGCCCTTCGTCCGCCACCAGTTCGTACGTCGCCGTCGTCGCGTCCGCGATGCCGTAGAGCGTCGTGCCGGCGACGGTGAACGACGTGAATGTCGCCGGTGTCTTCAGCGCGTGGAAGGCGCTGTTGGTGCGGTCGTCGGCGAGCCAGTAGCGGCCGCCCTCCTCGCCGACGAGCAGCCGCCCGTCCGCGAGCAGCTCCAGGACCAGCGACTCCGGGCCATGCTCCAGGTCCGTCCAGGGAATGCCGCCGCCGAGGACCGTCTGCCAGTGCCCGCCGCCGTCCGTCGTCACCGACACGCCGCGCACGTCCTCGCCCCGGACGAGGGACAACGCCGCGGTGCCGCCCCGCGCGGTGAGGATGCCTCCCGCGTACGGCTTCGGGACGGCCGTGGAGCCAAGGGTGCGACCGCCGCGCTGCCGAACGACGCGGTCGGGGTCTTCGGTCAGGGACTGCTCCAGGCTCCAGGTCGTGCCACGCTCGTCCACGGCGAGGCGGACGGCGTCGTCCGGCACGTCGGCCGGGGGCGCCACGGTGCGTGTGGCGGGGCGGTAGACGAGGGTCGGCTCCAGTTCGGCGAGCAGGATGTCGCCGGGGCGGGTGCGCAACGGGGTCTCGGTGATGGCGACCTTGTGCCGCTTGCCGCGTACGTCGAGGGCGTACGCTCCCTCGGCCCCCTCTCCCGGCCGCACCCGCACGAAGCCGCCGGGCACCCCCTTGAACGTGGCCGGCACCGCCTCCGCGTCCGCGTGTTCCGCGTGCTCGGCGACCGTACGGCCGTCGGGGCCCACGATGCGCCAGGCGGAGGCGGCGGGCCCCTCGTCGTCCTCGACGTTGCCGGCCTCGTACGTCAGGAGCAACGAGCCGTCGTCCGCGCGGACCACGCCGGCCGGGGCGCCGGCCGCCTCGATGACGTCGGCGGGGCGTGGGTGAGGGTCTTCGATGACCCGCTTGTACCTCGCCTCACGGTCGCCGGAGTCCCCGTCGTCGGAGCGGTCCGGGCCGCAGGAGGTCAGCGCCAGTGCCGACACCGCACTCGCCGCGGCCACAAGCCGGATCGTGCGCCTTCCGGGTTTCACTGTTGGCTGGGTGCCGCCAGGTCGGCTACCAGCATTTCCAGGGCCGACTTCGGGACGGTGCCGCTCGACCCGCTGTCTGTCTGCCTCCAGTTCGGGCTCGAGTCCGTGGATTCTGAGCCTGTGGTGTCGTTGACACCCTGGAAGATGCCGAAGTCGATGGGCCCGTCGTCAGCTGAGGCGGGGATGGCGGCAGTGAGGAGAGCCGCACCGGCGAGTGCGGCGGCAGCGATGATCTTCATGCGTGGCTCAACGATGAGACCGGCATCAGGATGTTCTGTTCCGCACCTTTGGCGGACTGGGGAAAAGGATCCGAAAGCGATCGGGTTCCGCCGGATCCCGATCAACGACTTGGATGGGCGTCCGCGCCCATTGCCACACGCTGATGCCCGGCACGCGGGAGAACTGGATCTGCCCGCGGGTGCCTTCGACGGCGACGCCCGGCCAGGATTCGGCCGTGTGCGCCCGGTCCGTGCCGTGCGAACGCAGCACATCGGCAAGGACGGCGACCGTGTCGTAGCCCTCGTAGGCGACGAAGGAGGGCGCTTCGGCCAGCCGTTCGCGCAGGGCCGTCTCGACTCGTGCACCGAGTGGGCTGAGGCGCTCGGGCAGATAACGCAGGAACGGGATCGCGGTGTCGGCGTCGCCCAGCGACGTCGCCCACTCGGCGAACTCCGGTTGCCCGGCCGGAGCGCCGATCATGACTTCGGTGAGGCGCTGGTCGCGGCGCACGGACCTGACGATCGACGCTGCCGGCTCCGGGTGACCGACCAGGAGGAGGAGGGCTGTCGCGCGCTGGTCGACGAGTTCGTCGCACACGGCCGTGGGCGTGAGCGCGCTCATGTCGAGTTCGGTGACAGCGCCGCCGCGTGTCGCGAGGTGGTTTCGCAGAACGCGGGTCCCAGAGGCCCAGTAGATACTCGGCTGGGTTGCTACGGCGATGCGACGGTGGCCCGCGCCGAGGAGGAAGTCCGCGTAGACCTGCCAGCCGCGGGACTGCGGTGGGGAGAGGCGCGCGACCCATTCCGTCGGCTGTTCGGTGAGCGTGTCGAGCACCGCTGACGAGCAGAGGAACGGCAGGCCGAGGGCGTCGGCCCTGGTGGCGGCGGCGCGAGCGACGACGCTGTGATACTCGCCCGCCAAGGCGGTGACGCCCAGGCGAGCCAATTCGTCCACGGCGGCCGCTGCCCGCTGCGGATCAGCCGCGGTGTCCCGGACCACCAGCTCAAGTGGCCTCCCGCCGATCCCGCCGGCGTCATTGACGTCGCGAACGGCCAGCTCGAGTCCGGCGAGCAGGTGTTGGCCCGCCTCGACCCAGCCAGGCCGAGTCAGCGGAACGAGAGCGCCGATCCGGACGGATGAGCCGTCAGACCGCTGCGC
Organism: Streptomyces sp. DT2A-34; assembly: GCF_030499515.1. Lineage (NCBI taxonomy): Bacteria > Bacillati > Actinomycetota > Actinomycetes > Kitasatosporales > Streptomycetaceae > Streptomyces > Streptomyces sp. DT2A-34. The sequence continues at coordinate 9,646,942 of NZ_JASTWJ010000001.1, forward strand.
CCCAGGCGGCGATGGTGGCGTATTCATGCGCCGGTCTCTCCCGCCCGACGATTCGGCAGCGGTTCGCCCCGATCGCAGAGTGGCGAGGCTCGGTAGTACGCGTTCGTCTCATCTCGCCGTGGCGGGCGCACCTGGGTGATCATGCCGGCCATTGCATCCACGACCATCGCCGACAGGCAACCGATTATTTGTTCGCCGAGCTGCCAAGCTGCGAGAAGCGGGACCCGCACCCCGCTGTGACTGGTCGAGATAGTTGTCACCTGGTCGTGGTAACTGTCATCGGTGCCTCCGAGGGCCTGTCGATCCCTTGCCGGCGGATCCAAACTCACTCGCGTGGCAGCCTGTTGAGGGGTGAGACTGGCGCGCAATGAATGAGCAATCGGGTGCTGAGGTGGTCTTTTGGACAGCGAGGGGCCGTGTGCAGGGCAGAGGGCCCACTAACGGCGTCACTACGGTGCTCGGCATCCCGTACGCAGCCGCGCCGTTCGGCGCCCGTCGATTCAGGGAGCCGCAGCCAGCGCCGGCCTGGGGTGGGATTCGGGACTGCACGGCCTTCGGACCCATCTCGCCGCAGTCAGCTGAGCTGCCCGGGGCGCCCGTGTGGCGCCCCGGGGACGAAAATGTTCTCACCGTCAACGTGTGGCTGCCGGAGCACACGCATGACGGCGCGCTGCCGGTGTTCTTCTGGATCCACGGCGGCGCCTACACCTTCGGCTCCTCGGCTCAGCCCGACTTCGACGGCGCGGCCCTGGCCCGCGCCGGGCTGGTAGTGGTCAGCTGCAACTACCGGGTGGGCTTCGAGGGCTTCGGCCACGTGCCCGGCTTCTCCGACAACCGCGGTCTTCGGGATCAGGCCGCCGCCCTGCGCTGGGTTCAGGAGAACATCGAGGCCTTTGGCGGCGACCCAGGTAACGTCACCGTCGCCGGGCACTCCTCCGGGGCAGGCTCGGTCGCCTGCCTGATGGCGATGCAGCAGATCAAGGGGCTGTTCCGGCGGGCCATTGCCCACAGCGTGCCCAATGCCTTCTACACGGTCGAGCTCGCAGCGGCGGTCGCCGAGCGGATCGCCGCGGAGGCCGGCGTCGCACCGACGGCGGAGGGGCTGCTGTCCGTACCGCCCCAGGCTCTGGTGGCCGCCTCCGACAAGGTCGCCGCCCAGTGCAGGGCCGCCCCCGTAGCGACGATCCATGCCTATGACCCGGTGATCTTTCAACCCGTCGTCGACGGCGAGGTCCTGCCCGCGGACCCGCTCCGCCTGATCGCCTCCGGGGCGGCACGGGACGTGGACCTACTCGCATGCCACACGTTGGAGGAATGCTGGTTCCTCCACGCGGTCGGAGCCGTCCGGGAAGTCACCAGCGAGGCAGAACTGGAAGAATTCGCCGAAGCCCTGCGCCTGCCGGCCAACTTGGTCAACGACTACCGGACGTCCATGCCCGACGCACCGGTGCTCGACCGCTACCTCTCGATGTTCGGCGACGCGAAGTTCGGCGAGTACACCACCCGCCTCGCCGAGCACCACGCGAAGGCTGGCGGCCGGTCCTATCTGGCCCGCTTCGCCCGCAGGCGCGCAGACGCCCGGCCCTGGCACAACGCGGATATCCCCTTCGCGTTCGGCAACCTGGACGCTCTCGGCGCCGAATTCCTCACCGGCGGCCCGCCCGATGAGCTCGACCACGCCCTCTCCCAGCGCATGCTCTGCTCCTGGGCCGACTTCGCCGCCACCGGCGACCCGGGCTGGCCGGCCGTCACCGCCACAACCACGCCGGTCAAGTCTTGGGCGCTCCCCCACGACCACCTGACCGATGACGACACGTCCCCCTTCCGCACCCAATGGCGGAACGTCAGGTTCGACCTGTTGCACCCCGGGCGAGCGGCAACCGGGCATCGATAGGCAAGGGGGTACCCGAGCCCAGCCAGCGGCCACAAAATCCCGGCCGGTGACAGCAAGCATGGAAATCACGAGGTAGTGACAACAAGAACGACCAAGCGATGACAACTACCCCGCTCAGAACTGGGATGACGTCCAGGTCGCACGTCCAAGCTGGTGACAACTATCCCGACCGGTCACACCCGCGAAACCCCCTGCCCCGCACCGCGGGCATTGCGGTACGGGGCAGGGGGTGAACGCGCGGCAAGCAGCCGTCAGTGACCGATGGTCCGGTCGAAGTCGGACATGTCCTGGTCGAAGCCGGATGCATCCTGGTCGAAGCCGGGCGTTTCCTGGTCGGAACCGGACGCGCCCTGGCCGGCATCGGACGCGCCCTGGCCGAAGCCGGAGTCGTCCTGGTCGAGACCAGGCGTGGCCGGAGAGCTGTTTCCGAAACCAGCTCCGGCGTTACTCATGTCGTCGCTGTCGTAGGCGAGGGCCTGGCCCGCGCCTCCGAACAGAACGGTCCCGGCCAGAACGGTGGCGGCCAGCAGGGTAGGTGCACGCACGAGCGTCTCCTTCGGTCGGTGTGTGCTCGCCAGAGGTATGCCGCCGGCCCGCACGCGAGATGCGTTGATGGGCCCACAGGCACCCGAATAGGCGGTGCACATGGCGGTACCCGCGGTGGGGGCCCTCGCCGGAGAAATCGAGGCGGGCGTGCCAGGAGAACGACCCGCTCGATGACCCAACAGCGCGGTACGGACGTGAAGTTGGGCACGCCCAGGGTGTCGCCCAGCAGGTGGCGCTTGATCGAGTTGAGCTCGCCGGGTCGACACCGCACAGCGGCGTACGTCATTCCGGGCGTACCGTGCCGCCGGACCAGGGAGCCCGTGCTCCGGTGTCGTCCCGGGTGGCGTCGGGGGCGCTCCAGCTGGCGAGGAGGGCGAGGGCCTGAGCGGAGGCGGAGCCGGGTTCGGCGGTGTACACGCACACGGTCTGGCCCGGGTCGGACGGGAAGGCCAGGGTCTCGTGGTGCAGGGCGAACTCGCCGACCACGGGGTGGTGGAAGCGCTGGGTGCCGTGGACGCACTGGGCTACTCGGTGACTGTCCCACCAGACGCTGACCTCCGGCACCTTGACCACGGCCTCGCCGATCAGCTCGTTGAGCAGGGCGTCGTCGGGATGGCGTCCCGCTTCCAGGCGCAGATCCGCCACGACGATCTCCGCGACCTCGTCCCAGTTCCTGTACAGCTCGCGGGCGGCGGGGTCGAGGAGGACGTAGCGGGCGAAGTTGCGCTCGCGGTACGGCAGGGCGTCCCAGTCCGTGATCAGGGCGCGGGCCAGCTGGTTGGCGGCCAGTACGTCCTGGCGGTGGTTGGCGACGAAGGCCGGTGAGACGCCGTTGAGGACGTCCAGCATCCGATGGACCTCGGGGCGCACGCGCTGCACGCGTTCCGGCCGGCGGCGCCTGGGGCGGGTGGAACGAGGCCGGGCGAGGTCGAAGAGGTGGCCGCGTTCGTCGTCGTCCAGGCGCAGGGCGCGGGCCACGGCATCCAGGACGGCCTCGGAGACGTTGGGGTGGCGGCCCTGTTCGAGACGGGTGTAGTAGTCCGTGCTCACCCCGGCCAGACGGGCGACCTCCTCGCGGCGCAGGCCCGGTACCCGGCGGACGCCGCCGCCCGGGGCCACGCCCGCGGCGTGCGGGCTCAGCCGGGCCCGGCGGGTGCGGAGAAAGTCTCCCAGCTCTGCGTTCTGCGCCATCCCGCCAGTATTCGCTCAGGGCGGTGCGGCCACCTGGTCCAGGGTGGCCCAGCTGGACCCAGGCTCAACTGGGCCAGGTTCGCGGGCCGACCCGCCTTGCGGCGGCGCGAGTCTGGAACAACGCCGTCCTGTTCTCGCCAGGCCCTCTCCTGCCCGAACGGCATCCCGCTCGCCCGGCAATGTCCTCTGGAGCACCCCGCACCATGCCTTTGATCATCTACGTCCTCGGATTCGGTACCTTCGCCCAGGGCACCTCGGAGTTCATGCTCTCCGGGCTGCTGTCCTCCCTCGCCGGTGATCTGGGCGTCTCGCTGTCCGAGGCGGGGCTGTTGGTCTCGGCGTTCGCCGGCGGCATGGTCGTCGGCGCGCCGCTGCTGACGCTGGCCACCCTGAGGCTGCCCCGCCGGGCCGCACTGGTCGGCTTCCAGGTGGTGTTCGTCGCCGGGCACGCGGCCGCCGCGCTCGTGCCGCACTTCGGCTTCCTGCTGGTCATGCGCGTGGTCACGGGTATGGCGTACGCCGGTTTCTGGGCGCTTGCCTCGGTCACCGCGGTCTCCCTCGTCCCCGCCGACCGGCGCGGGAAGGCGATGTCCGTGGTCGTGTCCGGGCTGAGCCTGTCCATGATCCTCGGCGTTCCGGCCGGCACGCTGCTGGCCCAGCACGCCGGCTGGCGGGCGGCGTTCTGGGCGGTGGCCGTCATGTCCGCACTGTCCGCGACCGCGGTGCTTCTCGCCCTGCCCGGCGGACGCGGCACCGGGGCACCGCAGTTGAGGTCGCGTACCGAACTGGGCTCCTTGGCGGTGCCCCGGCTGTGGGTCGCCTACGCCACCACCGCGCTGACCGTCTCCGCCACCATCGCGGTCTTCTCCTACCTGGGCGCCCTGCTGGAGGACGTCACGGGCATCTCCGAGGGGCTCGTGCCGGCGGTGCTCGGCCTGTACGGCGTGGGCGCGCTGGCCGGCCTCACGGTGGGCGGCCGCATCGCCGACCGGGTCCCGTTCGGGGTCCTGCTGACCGGCATGGGCACGGTCGCGGCCGTAGCGGCCACCATCGCGCTGACCGCGGACCTCCCCGCGGTGGTGATCCCGCTCGCCGTCCTCCTCGCCGCCGGCGGCTTCATGACCAACCCGGCGGTGAACGCCCGCGTGTTCGGCATCCTGGGCGAGACCAGGACGCTGGGCGGCGCGGTGAACATCGCCGCCTTCACGTCGGCATCGCCGTGGCTCCCTGGGTGTCCGGGCTGGTGATCGACGCGGGCCCCGGCCTGGCGGGCATCGGCCGGGTCGGCGCGGCCTTCGCCGTGGCGGCTGTCGCGAGCACGCTGCTGGACCGACACCTCACCCGCCGCCACCAGCGCACCGCGCCCACCCCGGCCCCTGCCCGGCGCGACGTCCCTGAGTCGGCCGCGGCCTCCCGGTGAGCTCGGCGGCCCGCGCCTCGGCGAACCGAACCGGTCCGTGCGCCACGACCGGCGGCGCTGCGCAGCGGAACCGGGGTCCGTGCGGCCGGCTTCGGGCGCACGGACCCTGCTCAGACCCTGCTCAGACCCTGCTCAGACCCTGCTCAGACCCTGCTCAGACCCTGCTCAGACCCTGCTCAGACCCTGCTCCCTTCGTCAGGCGCTCTGTTGCAGTCGGCGCAGCGACGCGACGAGCTGGTCCACCTCGTCGGACGTGTTGTAGAGCGCGAGAGACGCACGCGCCGCCGACTCCAACCCGTAGTGGGCGAGGGCTGGTTGGGCGCAGTGGTGACCGGCGCGGACGGCGATTCCGTCGCGGTCGAGCCAGTCGGCGACGGAGGCCGGGTCCTGCCCCGCGAGCGTGAAGGTGAGCACCGCGATCCGGTCGGACGCCGAACCGATCAACTGGAGCCCGGGCACCGTGGCAAGGGCGTCGCGCGCACACGACAGGAGACGCTCCTCGTATGCCGCGACGGCCTCGCGGTCCAGGGACGTCAGCCAGTTCAGGGCGGCGAGCAGTCCGATGACGCCGGAGATGTGTCCGGTACCGGCCTCCATCTTGTGCGGGGCGGCCGCGAACGTGGTCCTGCCGAAGTCCACGGACTCGATCATGTTGCCGCCGCCCTGCCACGGTGCCATGCCGGCGAGGAGGTCCGGCTTCGTGTACAGGACACCGATGCCGGTCGGCGCGAACAGCTTGTGACCGGAGAACGCGTAGAAGTCCGCGTTCAAGTCCTGGACGTCGACGGGGAAATGAGCGACGGCCTGGGCACCGTCCACCAGGACCTTGGCGCCATAGCGGTGGGCGAGCGCCGTCATCTCCTTGACGGGCGGGACGGTGCCCAGGACGTTCGAGGCGTGGCTGATCGCGACGAGCCGGGTGCGCGAGGACAGGAGATCCGCGTACGCGTCCTGGTCGATCTCTCCGTCCGCGGTGAGCGGGACCGGCACGAGCCGGGCCCGGGTCTCCTTGGCGACCATCTGCCACGGCACGATGTCCGAGTGGTGTTCGAGGACCGGCACCAGAATGTCGTCCCCGGGCCCGAGGTTGGCCCGGCCCCAGCTCTGCGCGACGAGGTTGACGGCCTCCGTGGTGCCGCGCACGAACACGACACCGTCCGGGCTCGGGGCGCCGAGGAAGTCGGCGACGGCCGCCCGGCCCGCCTCGTACGCCTCGGTGGCCTCCCGCGCCATGGTGTGGGCCCCGCGGTGGATGTTGGAGTTGGCGGTGCCGTAGTAGGCGGTGAGCGCCTCGATGACCTGGCGCGGCTTCTGGGTGGTGGCTGCGTTGTCGAGCCAGATGAGGGGGTGGCCGTTGACCGGCCGGTGCAGGATCGGGAAGTCGTGACGCACCGACTCGGCGGTGAAACCGCCCGGTCGGCGCCGAAGCGCGGAGGGATCGGTCGGCGTCGGCCACGCCGTGACGTCAGGCGTAGTCATGGTACTTGGACACCTCGACGTTCTGGAGTACGGCGATGGCGTCGTCCACCAGCACGGCGGTGTTGAAGTAGGCCGTCATCAGGTAGGACGTGATGCCCTTCCGGTCCATGCCCATGTTCCGCATGGACAGGCCGGGTTCGACCTCGTCCGGCACCGCCGCGGGGCGCAAGCCCACCACGCCCTGCTCGGCCTCGCCGACCCGCATCAGCAGGATCTCGGTGGTACCGGCGGCCTCGCCCGAGCCGCCCGGACACGGCACCTTGTCGGAGGGCAGCAGCGGCACGCCCCGCCAGGTCAGCAGCGGACTGCCGAACCGGCTGTCCGTCACCGGCGGCACCCCCCGCCGCGTGCACTCGCGCCCGAACGCGGCGATCGCCCTCGGGTGCGCCACGAAGTAGGCGGGCTGCTTCCACACCCTCGCGAGCAGCTCGTCCAGGTCGTCGGGGGTGGGAGCGCCGGTGCGCGCCTGCACGCGCTGACCGGCCGGGACACTGTGGAAGAGCCCGAGGTCGGGGTGGTTGAGCATCAGGTTCTCCTGCCGCTCGCGCAGGGCCTGGACGGTCAGGTTGGCCTGGGTCCGCGTCTGGTCCATCGGCCCGTTGTAGAGGTCGGCGACACGGGAGTGCACCATCATCCGCGTCTGGGCGAGCGTCATGTGGTATTCGCGCGGCACGTCCTCGTAGTCGACGTAGGTGCTCGGCAGGTCGACCTCACCCACATGACCGCCGCTCAGGTCGATGGGCGCCTCGGTGCCGGGTGCGGGCACGCCGCCCGCCGCGTACGACTCCACCGCCCCGCGCAGCGACCCGTCGCGCTCCATGAGCCCGGCGAGAGCGGAACGCGCGGCGCGCAGGGCGACGCCGGGAGTGACGGCCTTGACGGCGTACGGCATGGGCTCGCCCTTGGTCCACGCCTCCAGGTCGAAGTACTGCCCGTCGCCGATGACCTGGACCAGCGCCTCGTCGCCGTACCGCCCGGCGGCGCGCTTCTCGGCGCGGCCCCGGACGATCACCCACAGGTGCTCGGCGGTGTCGCCCTCCTGGACGAGCACCTGCCCGGCCTCGAAGCTCGTCTCGGTGAAGGCGTCGGCCAGTTGACCGAGGAGGGCGTCATCGGTCTCGCGCAGGTACGGGATCTCGCGTAAGTCGCCCTGCACGACGCGCGGACTTCCCTCGTCGGTGTGCGTGCTGATGCGGTCGTCGCCCAGGACGTAGGTGCGGCGCCGGTTGACGCGGTACACACCCGATTCGACATCGACCCAAGGAAGGGCGCGCAGGAGGTAGCGCGGGGTGATACCGCGCATCTGCGGTGCCGTCTTCGTGGTGGTCGCGAGTTGCCGAGCGGACTCGGTGCTGAGGCTGATGCGGTCGGTCGGCACAGTGGCCTCCTCAAGTGGACTGCTCCGGGAGCGGACTTCTGTGCGAGCGAGGCCGATCGTGCAGGGGGCGACCGGGTCTCACAAGACGCACAGGACACCGCTCGGCGGAGCCCGGGCCGAAAACGCTCTGCTCGGGGCAGGGCAGGCCCGCCGCACCGCGCGCGTCGGCAGCCGGCGCCACAAGGGCGAGGGCGGGCGGACGACGTTTCCGACGCGGCGACGAAGAACGGCCCGACGCTCTGTACATTGCCCACGGACGGCTTGATTCGGCCCCGTATCACGGCTTTTGGCAGCTTAAAGGAGTGCTTATGTGACCCCTCTCCGGGCCGTATTTACCTGAATCCGCAATTGTTGCCCGGGGTGGGTCGGCTCTGCGGCAGGCAGTGACGCCGTGAGGTGCTCCCAGGCCGCGTGGACGTCCTCCCCGACGATCCCGAACTGCGTGATGACCGCGACGCAGCGCCCGTCCTCGTCGTCGAGTTCGAGCGCCGAGGTCGGGCCGTGTGCCGCCGTGGAGCGGACCAGGTGACAGGACCGGACGCCCGTGAGGTCGATCTCCACCGAGCTCTGGGCGATCGCCGCGAACACCCGCCCGCCGACGGTCCGGTCGGTGACATGCACCCGGCCGCCGCACGCCTGCATGGCCGCCGGGGCGAACACCGCGACCCCGATCGGCAGCCCGACGGAGCAGACGTGGTCGAGTACGGCGGGCAGCACGCCGGCCTCGATCGGCCGGTGCTCGCCGCGGTATCCGCCGAACGCCGAACGCCGGGCGACCCCGCCGTCCGTGAGGATCGCGTCGAGTTGGGCGAGCTGGTCGCCGTTCTCCCACGCCGGCACCTGCGGCGCCGCGGGCGGTCCCGAGGCCGGTGCCCCGGCGTCGAGCGTGCCCACGAGTCCGGTCAGCAGCCGGTCCCCCTCGGAGAGCAGCCGCCCCTGATGCACGGTCCGGCCGTCCGCGTCCAGCAGACGCAGGGCGACCGCACCGGTGTCCTCGTCCCGTGCGACCACGGCCGAGGCGACACCGTCGCCGTCGACGCGGAGCGCGATCGAGCCCGGGTGCACGGCGAACGCCTCGCCGCGCAGGCTCGGGACCGCGTAACTGCCGGCCTGGTCGATCCGGGCGACCGGACCTCCGGTGACCGCCTGGACGTACTGAAAGAGCGTCAGGCACCGCGCCAACTCCGGCATCCGCGCGTCGATCAGCCGCACGCTGCTCCTCCGCCTGCCGCAGCACCCCTCGAACGCGCAGCGACCATGGGCGTCGTGGTCCGTCATGCTCAGTACACGTCCCGTACGTAGCGCTTCGCCCGCCGCAGGCCCGCCAGGTACTCCGCCGCGTCGTCGTCCCCGCGCCCGCGCTGCTCGGCGATGACGGACAGCAGGGCCGCCTCGACGTCCCTCGCCATACGGGAGGCGTCGCCGCAGACGTAGACGTGCGCGCCCTCCTCCAGCCACGCGTACAGCTCGCGCGACCGCTCCCGCATCCGCGTCTGCACGTACACCTTCTCGGCCTGGTCGCGCGAGAACGCGAGGTCGAGTTCGGTGAGCACGCCGCGCTTCCGCAAGTCCTCCAGCTCGTCCTCGTACACGAAGTCCGTCGCGCGGTGCTGGTCGCCGAAGAACAGCCAGTTGCGCCCGGCGGCGCCCCGCGCGGCGCGCTCGTGGAGGAAGCCGCGGAACGGTGCGATGCCCGTGCCGGGGCCGATCATGACCATCGGGGCGTCGTCGTCCGCCGGGACGCCGAAGGAGGCGTTCGGCTGCAGGTAGATGCCCACGGCCGCCCCCTCGCCGCCGGCCCTGTCCGCGAGGTACGTCGACGCGACGCCCTCGTACCGGCGCTCGGGGGCGCCGTACCGGACGGACGCGACGGTGAGGTGGATGCGGTCCGGGTGGGCCAGCGGGCTCGACGAGATCGAGTACTGGCGTGCCTGCAACGGCCGCAGGAACGGCAGCAGTTCGGCGAGGCCCGGCGCGGCGGAACCGGCGTCCCGCAGCAGGTCCAGCACGTCCCGGCCCCAGAGCCAGGAGTCGAGGTCGGAGCGGTCGCCGTGCGCCACCACCGAGGCGAGCTCACTCGACGGCGCCCGCTCCACGAGGTCGGCGATCAGCTCCTTCGACGGGGCGCGGATCTCGCGCTCGGTCCGCAGCAGCTCGGCGGCCTCCTCGTCACCGCCCGCACCGAGATGTTCCAGCAACTCCCCGACGAGAGCCGGGTCGTTCACCGGTACGACGGCCAGCGCGTCGCCCGCCGCGTACGTGATGCCGCTGTCGCCGAGGTCGAACTCGTAGTGGCGGATCTCCTTCGCGCTGCGGGGTGCGGACAGCAGACGGTTCACCGCGAGCCGGGAGCGGTACGGGTCGCGCTTGTTCCACCGGGAGCGTTGTGGCGCGGCGGCCGGGGAGGCCTCCGTGGTCCCGCCCGACGCGCCGGTCTCCGCGACCAGACGCTCCAGGACCGCCGCCGTCCACTGCGCCGCGGGCTCCTCGAAGTCGACGTCGCAGTCGACGCGTTCGTGCAGCCGGGTCGCCCCGAGCTGCTCAAGGCGGGTGTCGATGAGCTTCGCGGCCTGGCAGAAGTCGTCGTACCCCTGGTCGCCGAGCCCGAGGACCGCGTACCGCAGACCCTCCAGCCTCGGCGCCGTCTCGGCCTGGAGCGCCTCCCAGAACAGCCCGGCGTTGTCGGGCATCTCGCCCTCGCCGTACGTCGAGGTCACCACGATCACGTGGGACATCGCGGCGAGCCGTTCGGGCGTGACGTCGTCGAGCGCGGTGGCGGCGCCGCCGAGGCCACGGGCGCGGGCCCCGGCGACGAGCTCACCGGCGAGGAACTCGGCGTTGCCGGTCTGGGTGCCGTACAGGACGTCGACCGTCGCGGCGGGTGCGTCCGCCGCCGCGCCGTCCCGGCGTCCGGCGGCGGCGATCCCGGCGATGAACCCGGCGAGCCAGGCCTCCTGTTGGGCGGAGAACGGCGCGTCGGCCGGGATGAGGGACCCGGTCGGGGGCATGAGGGTCACGCGGTCACCGTCTCGGTCGGGGCCTGCGGGAGGTGGCTGAGGCGTCCGGCGATGTCGTCGAGCGCCGCCGTCGCGAGCAGCTCGTCGAACCGGGCGGCGCGGACGCGGCCGGCGTTCTTGGCGTTCTGGTGCATGATCCAGCCGTAGGTTCCGGGCGCGTCCACACTGAGGTTGTTCCGTTGCCGCAGCGCGCGCTTGTAGTCGTCGAGGCGCTTGATCGCGATGAGCGTGGCCAGCTCGCCGTCGTCGAACCGCTCCAGCGTGCCGCGCAGATACTTCACGACCCGCTGCTTGACGAAGAAGTCCTCGGTGAGGACGAGGTTGCGGACGGCCTCCGTCACGCGCGGATCGTCCGGGCCACTCGCCCCGGGCACCCGCTTGAGCGCGAGGTCCTGCGCGACGCCGAGCACCGTGTACGACGACAGCAGCGAGAACATGTCGTCGCTTCCCTGATCGCCGAACGCCGGGGCACGACCGCCGAGCACGGTGCGCCGGTCGCGGTAGTCGACCTTGAACGCGCGCAGCTTGTCGGAAGCGATCGAGGTCGCCAGCTCGTCGAGGAGTTCGTTGCGGGTCGCCGCGGCCAGGATTTCGGTCGCGTCCTGATACAGCAGCAGCGCACGGGGCATCCCGCAGTACACGTGCCGCCGTTCGCCCTCCCAGTCCTCCAGCAGCCGCGCCGCGAGCGGGGAGCCGGTCGCCTCCAAGTGCCATGCCAGCAGGAGTCGTACGGCTGCCTCGTGGAAGGCGCCGTGCTCGGTGTCGGTCACCGGGAACACCAGCAGCGAGTCGGCGCTCACCCGGCCGGCAAGCTCGCCCGTCGGGTCGTACTGGTAGAGGAACCCGCCGCTCATGCCGTTGCCGAGGCCCTTGCCGAAGCCGCCCAGGTTGAGCACGGTGCCGCCGGTCATGTACTCGCAGCCGAAGTCGCCGAGGCCCTCGACGACCGCGGTCGCGCCGGAGTTGCGCACGGCGAACCGGTCACCGGCCTCGCCCTGCACGAACGTCCGGCCGCCGGTCGCGCCGAACAGCGCGAAGTTCCCGACGAGCACGTTGCCGCCGCGTTCGGCGCTGCCGCCGCCCGGGGCGCGGACGACGATCCGGCCGCCGCTCTGGCTCTTGCCGACGCCGTCGTTGGCGGTGCCGGTGTGTTCGAGGGTGATGCCGTCGTTGCAGAACACGCCGTACGACTGTCCGGCGGAGCCGGTGGTGCGGATGCGGACGGCGTCGTCGACGAGGCGGTGGCGGCCGCGGTCGTCGGTGGTGACGGCGGGTGCGCCCGCGGGGTCGATCTCGTGATTGAGGAGCCGCTCGACGTCGATGGAGAGCTGTCCGCCGACCGACTTGTCGCTGTTGCCGAGGCGGATGCCCTCGATGAGCACGGACGGTTCGCGCCGGTCGAGGAGCGCTTCCCTGACGCGCTCGATGAGGGCGTCGTCGGTGGTGAAGTCCTTCTCCAGGTACTCCGGGTCCGCTACGACCTTCTCGGGCACGCGCGCGAGCAGGCGCCGGACGTCGAGACGCCCCACGCTCGCCGGGTGGTCGAGGAGTTGCAGCAGGTCCGTGCGTCCCCGGGCCTCCCGGAGGGACCGCAGCCCCAGCCGGGCGAGGATCTGCCGGACGTCGTGCGCGATGTTGAGCAGGTACTGCGCCAGCGCACGCGGGTCGCCCTCGAAGACCTCGGGGTTCGTGGTGAGCCCGGCCGGGCACTTCACGTTGCAGTTCTTCGCCATGACGCAGCCGAGCATCATCAGCGCGGTCGTACCGAACTCGAAGCTGTCGGCGCCGAGCAGGGCGGAGGTGACGACGTCGCCGCCGGTCTGGTGCGCCCCCGAGCAGCGCAGGACGACCTTCTGCCGCAGGCCGTTCGCGACGAGCGCCTGGTGCACCTCGGCGACGCCGATCTCCGCCGAACGCCCCGCGTACTTGAGGCTGGTGACAGCCGCGGCGCCCGTGCCACCGGTGTTCCCGGCGACGTTGATGACGTCCGCGCCGGCCTTGGCGACACCGACCGCGATGGTGCCGATGCCCTCCGAGGACACCAGCTTCACGATCACCCGTACCCGCGCGGCCTTGCAGTCGTGGATGAGCTGCGCGAGATCCTCGATGGAGTACGTGTCGTGGTGCGGGGGAGGGGAGATGAGCTCGATGCCCGGGGTGCCGCCACGCGCCGCCGCGATGTCGACGGTGACCTTGGGCGCGGGCAGCTGACCGCCCTCGCCAGGCTTCGCGCCCTGCCCGATCTTGATCTCCAGCTCCTGAAGCATCGGATCGGCGAGATAGCCCGCCCAGATGCCGAACCGGCCCGACGCGAACTGCTTGATCCGGGAGCCGCGGATGGTGCCGTAGCGGGTGTGGTGCTCGCCGCCCTCACCGCTGTTCGACATGGCGCCGACCATGTTCGTGCCGTGCGCGACGGCTTCGTGGGCGGTCGCCACCAGGGCGCCGTGGCTCATGGCGCCGGAGGCGAGGGCGCGGGTGATCTCGTGGGCGGGCTGGACGTCGTCGAGGGGGACGCTGTCGGGGGCGTTGTCGAGGAGGGTGAGGAGGCGGGCGGCGGTGCCGGTGGCCGTGAGGGTGACGCCGCCCCCGGTCACCTCCACCCTCTCGACCTCACCGGGGTACGCGAGGGCGAGGCCGTCGGCGAGGGCGGCGTGGCGGTCGGCGCCGCCTCCGTTGAGGCTCAGCCGGACGGTGGAGCCGTCCCTGACGGACACGGTGACTCCGCGGACCGTCACGCTCGCGTTGCCGGTCGTCGAGAACCGGCCCAGCTCGCGCGCGAAATCCTCCGGCGTACGCAGCCCGGTCACATCCGCGGGCAACGCCAGCACATCACGCAGCGCGGACGGGCGGCGCGACCGCTCCTCGTGGGTGGTCCGCAGGAAGGCGCGGTACCCGGGCGTGATCCGGAACGCGTCGATCTCGGCGTCGCTGAGGGCGTCGTACCCGGTGTTGCGGTAGGCGGCGTCGGTGATGCCGAAGGCGTCGTCGAGCTGGCCGAGCGTGAGCAGGCGCAGCGCGTCCGGATCCCCCTCGCGCGCGAACTCCGGCCGCTCCTCGGTCATGTCGCCGAAGCCGCGCACCGCCGTGACGCCGAAGGAGTGCCCGGCCCCGTCCGACCGCTCCTTGAACAGCCCGAGCAGCGGGATCTGCTGGTCGGTGCGCACCGTACGGGCCCGCTCGTGCCACTGGGTGGCGGCCTGCGCGATACGGGCGAACCCGACACCACCGACCGGGGCATCCATGTGCGGGAAGATCCGCGCGAAGATGTCGTCGCGGGTGTCGAGGTAGTTCGGTTCGAAGAACTCACCGCCGATGTAGCTCTCGGCGGTGCACAGCCCTACCCGGCCCATGGTCTTCGCGAGCGACTTCTCGGCGGCCTTGCGGAACTTGGCCAGCGCCCGGTCGGTCTCGGTGATCTCGCCCGCGGGCGCGGGGGCACTCGGGTACTTCTCCTCGGCGCGCAGCCGTGCGCTGAGGCTGTAGACGGCGGAGGCACCGAAGCCGAGCGCGGTGGCGACATGATGGGACGAGGCCAGCTGACCGCTCTCGGCGACGATCGAGACGCGCAGCCGCAGTCCCGTCTCGATGAGCCGCTGGTTCACGGCCGCGACGGCGAGGATCACGGGCAGCGGCGCGCGCGTCGACGAGACGGCCCGGTCGCTGAGGAGGGCGATGCCGCCCCCTTCGGCGGCGAACCGCTCGACGTCGTCGCAGAGCCGGCCGATCGCGGCCCGCAGCGCGTCGGCGTTGGCGGACTCGTTCCCGGCCACCGGCTCGTAGAGCATGCCGAACCGCTCCAGCGGCACGATCCGCTGATCCCGCAGCCGGACCATGTCGAGGTGCCCGAGCACGGGCGACGACACGACGAGCTGCCGCCCGTTGGTGTCGTGGGTGCCGTCGGGCTTCGGCCCGAGCGCGACCCGCATGCTCATGCCGTCGGCCTCGCGGATGCTGTCCAGCGGCGGGTTCGTCACCTGGGCGAAGCGCTGCGAGAAGTACTTCGCCATGCCGCCCTCGGTGTCGCTGAGCGCGTTGATGGCGTTGCCGTAGCCCATCGCCGAGATGCGTTCCGACCCGTCGGCGAGCATCGGGTCGAGCATGAACCGGAAGCTCTCCTGGTTCAGCGAGTACGCCACGTACCGCCCGGCGAGGCTGAGGTCACCGTCGTACCCGAGCGTCGTCGTGCCGCGGTAGTAGTCGGGGGCGGGCAGGTCGTCGAGGTTCACCCGGGCCGAGGCGAGCAGTTCGCTGTACGGCCGACGCGCGGCGAGGGCGTCGAGCACGTCGCGGGTGCGCAGCCGGCGGCCGGTGCGGTGGTCGACGACGAGCATGCCGCCGGCCTCGATACGGCCCCGGTGCACGATCTCGTCGTCGGGGAACGCGACCTGGCCGGCCTCCGACGCCACCATCAGGTACTCGGCGGTCTCGACGGTGCGCAGCGGACGCAGGCCGAGCCGGTCGAGGCGGGCGCCGACGACGTCCCCGTCGCTGAAGATCACGGCGGCCGGACCGTCGTTCTTCTCCTCGTACAGCGAGAAGTACTCCAGCATGTCCCGGACGGCGTCGGGCAGGGTGCGGTCGTTCTCCCAGGCGGGCGGCATGAGCGAGACGACCGCCTCGACGAGGTCCAGGCCGTCGTCGAACACCCGGCTCTGCAGGGTCTGGTCGAGCCGGCTGGAGTCGGACTGCCCCGGCGGCCGCACGATGCTCCGGGTGCGGGCACGCGCGAGCGCCTCGTCGGACAGGCGGTTCTTGCGGTCCGTGTTGAGCTCGCCGTTGTGCGCCATGAGGCGGAACGGCTGCGCCATGGTCGGGTGCGGCTCGGTGTTCGTGGAGAACCGGGTGTGGAAGTACAGGGACCTGACGGAGTGCCGCGGATCGCGGAGGTCGCGGAAGTACCCGATGACCTGACCGGAGTTGAGGCGCCCCTTGAGCACCTGCGTGCGGGCGCTCAGAGACAGCGGGTACAGCCCGGCGTACGACGTGTCGTCGGCGTAGGCGACGGCTTCGACGGCGAGCAGGGCGCGGTGCGCGGCGGCGTCGACGTCGGCGCGCTCCCACCTCTCCGGCGCGCGGAACACCCACTGCACGATGGGCAGTTGGTACTGCTCGGCCGCGGGCCGGGCGACCGAGTGATCCACGGGTACGTCGCGGACCAGCAGGACGTCGAAGCCCTGCTCGGCGATGCTGCGGCCGACCAGGTCCACGGCGCCGTCGCGGCGCCCGGCGTCGGTCGGCACGAAGCAGTTCGCGACACCGAAGTGCCCGGCCCGCAGGCTCTCGCCGGTGATCGCGGAGAAGAACTCCACCGACAGGTCGACGCTCACGCCCGCGCCGTCGCCGACACCCTCGGCGGACGCGCCGCCACGGTGCGGGATGGCGCAGAGCGCTTCGTGGCCCTTGCGGATGACGTCATGGCTCGGCGTCCCGTCGAGGCGGGTGATGAAGCCGACGCCGCAGTCGCTGTGGTCGCGGGCAGGGTCGTACAGACCGAAGGCCGCGGAGGGTGCGTGATTCAAGTGCGGGTCCTGTGAGCGGGTTCCAGCTGGGGGTACCTCCCAGGCCCTTGAGGCACTGGGGGAGGAACGGCCAGGCTGCGTCGGTGAAGCGCTCGCCGCGGGCGGACCGGTGTGACGGCCGGGGCCCTGAGTGGTGCGAATGAGAACGGTAAGCCTTACCTAAGTTCCACCGCAAGTGTGTGCCCCGCGCATATGCACCGGCAGCGGTTGCTCGGCCCAGATGGTCTTCCGGTTGCGGCCGTAGCGCGTGCCCCACCGCTCGGACAGCTGGGCCACCAGGAACAGGCCACGTCCGCCCTCGTCGGTGCCGCTGGCCTGGCGCAGGTGGGGGGAGGTGCTGCTGGTGTCGGAGACCTCGCAGATGAGGTGGCCGTCGCGGATCAGGCGCAGCAGCACCGGGCCGCCGGCGTACCGGTAGGCGTTCGTGACCAGTTCACTCACGATCAGTTCGGTGGTGAACGCGAACTCCTCCAGCACCCACTCGGTCAGCCGCTCCCGCACCAGCGACCGGGCCCGGCCGGCCGCGGTGGGCTCCGCCGACAGCTGCCAGGTCGCCACGTTCTCCGCCGCCAGCACCCGGGTCCGGCCCAGCAGCAGCGTGACGTCATCAGCGGGCCGGTCGGGCAGCATCGCGTCCTCCACCGCCTTGCAGGTCTGCTCCAGTGAGTGGAACGGACCGCCCAGCGCGGAGAGCAGCAGGGCCAGCCCCTGGTCGATGTCGCGGTTGCCGGCCAGCAGGAGACCGTCGCTGTACAGGGCGATCAGGCTGCCCTCGTCGAGTTCGAGCTCGGCCGTCTCGAACGGCAGCCCGCCCAGGCCGAGCGGCGGTCCGGCGGGGAGGTCGATCGGACGCACCCGGCCGTCCGGACCCAGCACGGTCGGCGGCGGGTGCCCCGCGCGGGCCATCGCGCAGTGCCGGGAGACCGGATCGTAGATCGCGTACAGGCAGGTCGCGCCCACGATCTGGGGCGTGTTCCCGTCGGCCTGCCGCTGTTCGCCGGCCAACTGGTCCACCAGGTCGTCGAGCCGGGCGAGGACCTCGTCCGGGGCCAGGTCGAGGTGGGCCAGCGTGTGCACGGCGGCACGCAGCCGGCCCATGGTCGCCGAGGCGTGCATGCCGTGGCCGACGACATCGCCGACGACCAGGGCGACGCGCAGCCCCGACAGCGGGATGACGTCGAACCAGTCGCCGCCGACACCGGTGGAGGCATGCGCGGGCAGATAGCGGTGCGCCGTGTCGACCGCCGGATGCTCGGGCACCTCACTCGGCAGCAGGCTGCGCTGGAGGGCCTCGGCGGCGTTGTGCTGCTGGGTGTAGCGGCGGGCGTTGTCGATGCAGACCGCGGCCCGGGCGGCGAACTCCTCCGCCAGGGTGAGGTCGTCCTCCTCGAACGGCTCCGGTCGCTGCGAGCGCCACAGGCAGACCAGGCCGAGGACCACACCACGCGCGGCCAGCGGCACCACCATCAGCGAGTGGACACCCAGCGCGAGCGCCTTCCCGGCCCGTGCCGCGTCGGCCGAGAACCAGCCGCGGTTGGCCTCCAGGAGCGGCTCCAGGACCGGACGCCGCTCGGCCAGGCAGCGGGCCGGCGCGGTGTCCTCGGGGAAGGAGAACAGATGGCCCTCGGGATACATCACCCGCAGCGCCTCGGGCCGGACGCTGCGCACCGCCATCCTGCGCAGCGGGCCGGTGGCGTCGGGGGCCGGCTCCTCCCCACGCGTCACGGGCTCCAGCAGATCCACCGAGAGGGCGTCGGCGAGCGCGGGAACCGCCGCCTCGGCCAGCTCGCGCGCCGTCCTGGCCACGTCCAGGGTGCTCCCGATCCTGGCACCGGCCTCGTTGAGCAGCGCGAGCCGCCGACGGGCCCGATGGCGGTCGGTGACGTCCTCGACGATCTCGGTGACGCCCAGCACCCTGCCGGAGGGGTCCTGCATCCGGAAGGCGGACACGGAGACGATCAGTTCCTTCCGGGGGTCCCGCAGCAACCGGCAGGGCTGCTCGGCGAAGATCAGGGGCTCGCCCGTCTCCAGGACCCGCCTGAGCCTTTCCTCGATCAGTTCCGAGTCCGGGCCGAGCAGGAAGTCGGCGGTACGACGCCCGCGGTACGCCTCGGGGGGCAGTCCGCCGAACCGTGCGACCGCCCGGTTCACCCGCAGCACCCGCAGGTCCGGGCCGAGTACCGCGACACCCACCGGGGACCGGCTGAAGAAGCCGTCCAGCACTGCCCGGTCGATCTCCCACTGGGCGATGTCCTCGGCGAGCGAGCCGATGAGGAGCCACTCGACGGTGGCGTCCTGTCGCTGGACCCGTCGCGCTCTGAACCCCACGTGCACGCGGTGGCCCGCGCGATTCAGGACCGGCAGCAGCCCGAACCAGCCGTGCTGCCGCAGACACGCGGCGGTCGCCTCGCCGATCAGGGCCTCGTCCGCGCGGTCGACGAGGATCTCGCGCACCCGCCGGCCCAGCACCTCGTCCGCCCGGTACCCGAGGAGCGCCGTGGCCTGTTCGCTCCAGGCGACGACCCGTCCGCGGCCGTCCAGCACGGCCGACGCGGATCGGTGGACCGAGAACGGATCGTCCGGGCTCTCGCTGAGCGACGTAGGGGCTGTGTTGTGCATCGCCCACCCATCTCGCGCCGTTCGCGGCGCCCGTGGTGCGGCGCCCCGGGCGCCCCTGCCGTTGCGCATGCCTGTCCTGCAGTGGCTCACTCCAGTATCGGCCGTGCGGGCACCGAGTGCTTCGTCGTCGGCCGGGACGGTCGGTGGGGTGACGCCCGTGAGGGTGCGACGCCCGGGTCACCGGGGCAGCGCGACGCCCGGGGTCACCGGGGCAGGGCGCGGGCGAGGAGTACCGCCACGTCGTCGTCCGCCACTTCGGGCATGACATGGGCCAGGAGGTCGTCGCAGACCTCCTCCAGAGGACGGCCGGGGCGCCGCCGCAGGGCCTGGGCCAGGCGCTGCATGCCCTGGTCGAGGTCCGTGCCGCGGGTCTCGATCAGACCGTCGGTGTAGGTCACCAGGAGGCTGTGCGGCGGCAGGGGCACCCGCTGGATCTCACGGTCCTGTCGGCCCACGCCGAGCGGCGGGCCCGTGGGTCCGTCCAGGAAGGCGACCGTGCCCCGCCCGTCGGCGATCACGGGGGGCGGGTGGCCCGCCCTGGCGATCAGGCAGTGTCCGGTGGCCGGATCGTGAACGGCGTACAGGCAGGTGGCCATCTCGTTGTCGCCCAGGTCGGCCACGGCGGCGTCCAGGGAGCGCAGCACCTGGTCGGGCGCGGTGTCCCGGCGTGCCAGGGTCCGGACCGCCGTGCGCAGCTGGCCCATGACCGCCGCCGCGTGGATGCCGTGCCCCATCACATCGCCGATCACCAGGGCGGTCCGGTCGTCCGACAGGGCGATGGCGTCGAACCAGTCGCCGCCGACCTCGTGGTCGCCGGCCGGCAGATAGCGCCCGGTGAGTTCCAGTCCGCTGACGGTGGGCAGGGCGGTGTTCATCAGGCTGCGCTGGAGGGTGAGGGCCGCGTCGCGTTCGCGGCTGTACATGCGCGCGTTGTCGATGTTCAGCGCGGCTCGGGCGACCAGCTCGTCGATCAACAGGGTGTCCTGGTCGTCGAACGGGTCGCGCCCGCGCGTGCGGGTCACCACCACCGCGCCGAGCGCGGTGCCCCGGGCCACCAGCGGAACCAGGCGCGCCGCGCCCACGCGGGCGTACAGGTACGCGCGCAGCCGTTCGGCGCCGGGCGTGGGGATCAGCGGGCCGATGTCGCCCAGGTAGAGGTTCATGGGAAGCCCGGCACTGATGACCTGCTCGTACACCGAGCCGGGCGGGACCTTCATGGTCATGCCGACCGCGAGATGATCGGCCGGCGCGGCCGGATCGGTGAAGGCCGCCGCGGCCCGGCGGACCACGCCGTGCGCCGACGCGGCGGTCTCGTCCGGGGCCATCGCCTCCTCCAGCAACTGGACGTCGGCGGAGTCGGCCAGCCGGGGCACCAGGACGCGGACCACCTCCTGCGCCGTCTGCGTCAGATCCAGGGTGGACCCCATCTGCGTACCCGCCTCCGCCAGCAGCGCGAGACGCCGCCGCGCCCGCTCCGCCTCCAGATGGGCCCGCTGCCCCGCCGTCACGTCGATCAGCGAAGCGATCACTCCCACGCGTTGGCCGGCCCCGCCGAGCAAGGGGGCGTAGGAGCAGGACCACGTCCGCTGCCGTTCCGGGTCCGCCCCGCCGGAGGTGTGGCGGAAGTCCACCACCGCCTCACCCCGGTCCAGGGCCCGCCGCATCGCCGACTCCAGCGCGCGGGCGCCGGGGGCGACGTCGGTCACGCGCCTGCCGACGTGCTCGGCCACCGGGACGCCGTCCATGCGGGCCAGAGCCTCGTTGACCCGGAGGAAACGCAGGTCGGGGCCGAGCATGGCCAGGCCGATCGGGGACTGGGTGAACAGCCCCTCCAGTGCGGCCAGCGCATCCCGCATCTGCTCCACCGCGGAGGTCTCCGCCGCGATGGCCAGCACACCGGTCCCCCTCCGCTGATCCGCGATCGGACAGATCCACATCTCCATCTCGACACGCGTCCCGTCGCGGTGCCGGACCGGCAGTCGTGCGACGACGGCCGCGCCCGCCCGTACCGTCCGGGTGAGCCGGTCGGCCAGCTCCTGGTTCTCCTCGGGTACGAGGACGTGGTCGGCCTCCCGGCCCAGCACCTGCTCCGGCGTGTGGCCGAGCAGGTCCTGCGCGGCGAGCGACCACTGCACCAGGCGCCCGTCGGCATCGGTCACCCACAGGGCGAGCGGGAGCAGGTCCTGGAACACGCCCGGATGCCCCACCGCGGACGTACGCCGATCCGGCGTTTCGCCGATCGCGTCGGGGGCACGTGCACCGCGGTGACTCGCGCTGGTCATGAGGGCACCTCGCTCACCTCACCCGTGACCCGGGAGGCTCAAGGACAGCCTAGGCCGCAAGTGGTCCGGCTCACATGGCGTGAAAGGGGTGCCGCCGACACCATGGGTGCTCTCCGTCACCGGCAGGCTGAAGGGATCAAGAATGTTCCGCAAGGTGCTGGTCGCCAACCGCGGCGAGATCGCGATTCGTGCGTTTCGCGCAGGCTACGAGCTCGGCGCGCGCACCGTCGCCGTCTTCCCGCACGAGGACCGCAACTCCCTGCACCGGCTGAAAGCCGACGAAGCCTACGAGATCGGCCGGCCCGGACACCCGGTGCGGGCCTATCTCTCCGTGGAGGAGATCGTCCGTGCCGCGCAGCGGGCCGGAGCGGACGCCGTCTACCCGGGTTACGGATTCCTGTCCGAGAACCCCGATCTGGCCCGCGCGTGCGAAGAGGCGGGCATCACGTTCGTCGGACCGAGCGCGCAGATCCTGGAGCTGACCGGGAACAAGGCGCGCGCGGTGGCCGCCGCACGGGCGGCCGGCGTGCCGGTGCTGGGTTCCTCGGAGCCGTCCAATGATGTGGACGAGCTCGTCCGCGCCGCCGAGGACGTCGGCTTCCCCGTCTTCGTCAAGGCGGTCGCCGGCGGCGGAGGGCGCGGCATGCGCCGTGTCGAGGAGCCCGCCCAGCTGCGGGAGGCCATCGAGGCGGCATCCCGTGAGGCGGCGTCCGCGTTCGGCGATCCCACGGTCTTCCTGGAGAAGGCCGTCGTCGAGCCCCGCCACATCGAGGTGCAGATCCTCGCCGACGGGCAGGGCAACGTCATCCACCTGTTCGAGCGGGACTGTTCGGTGCAGCGCCGCCACCAGAAGGTGATCGAACTCGCACCCGCCCCGAACCTCGACCCGGCGCTGCGCGAGCGGATCTGCGCCGACGCCGTGCGGTTCGCCCGCCAGATCGGCTACCGCAACGCCGGCACCGTCGAGTTCCTCCTCGACCGCGACGGCAACCACGTCTTCATCGAGATGAACCCGCGCATCCAGGTCGAGCACACCGTGACCGAGGAGGTCACCGACGTCGACCTGGTGCAGGCGCAGCTGCGCATCGCCGCCGGCGAGACACTGGCCGAACTCGGCCTCGCCCAGGAGACGGTCACCCTGCGCGGCGCCGCGCTCCAGTGCCGTATCACCACGGAGGACCCGGCCAACGGCTTCCGCCCGGACACCGGCCGCATCAGCGCCTACCGTTCACCGGGCGGCTCGGGCATCCGCCTGGACGGTGGCACCACCCACGCCGGTACGGAGATCAGCGCGCACTTCGACTCCATGCTGGTCAAACTCACCTGCCGGGGCCGGGACTTCACCACCGCCGTAGGCCGTGCCCGGCGTGCCGTGGCCGAGTTCCGCATCCGCGGCGTGGCCACCAACATCCCCTTCCTCCAAGCGGTGCTGGACGACCCCGACTTCCAGGCGGGCCAGGTCACCACGTCGTTCATCGAGCAGCGTCCGCACCTGCTCACCTCCCGCCACTCGGCCGACCGCGGCACGAAGCTGCTCACCTACCTCGCCGACGTCACGGTCAACAAGCCGCACGGCGAACGGCCCGACCTGATCGACCCGTTGACCAAGCTGCCCGCGCTGCCGGCCGATGAGCCACCGGCCGGGTCCCGGCAACGGCTCGCCGAACTCGGCCCGGAGGGCTTCGCGAGCTGGCTGCGCGCCTCCCCGACCATCGGCGTCACCGACACCACGTTCCGCGACGCCCACCAGTCGCTGCTGGCCACCCGGGTGCGCACCAAGGACATGCTCGCCGTCGCCCCGGTCGTGGCCCGCACCCTGCCCCAGCTGCTGTCCCTGGAGTGCTGGGGCGGCGCGACCTACGACGTCGCCCTGCGCTTCCTCGCCGAGGACCCGTGGGAACGCCTGGCCGCCCTGCGGGAGGCGGCGCCGAACATCTGCCTCCAGATGCTGCTGCGGGGCCGCAACACCGTCGGCTACACGCCGTACCCCACCGAAGTGACCGACGCCTTCGTGCAGGAGGCGGCCGCCACCGGCATCGACATCTTCCGCATCTTCGACGCGCTGAACGACGTCAACCAGATGCGGCCCGCCATCGAGGCCGTACGGGAGACCGGAACCGCCGTCGCGGAGGTCGCCCTGTGCTACACCTCCGACCTGTCCAACCCCTCCGAGCGCCTGTACACCCTGGACTACTACCTGCGCCTTGCCGAGCAGATCGTCGACGCGGGCGCCCATGTGCTGGCCGTCAAGGACATGGCCGGCCTGCTGCGGGCACCGGCCGCGGCGAAGCTGGTCTCGGCCCTGCGCAGGGAGTTCGACCTGCCGGTCCACATCCACACCCACGACACCGCGGGCGGCCAGCTCGCCACCTACCTCGCCGCGATCCAGGCCGGCGCGGACGCGGTGGACGGCGCGGTGGCGTCGATGGCGGGTACCACCTCGCAGCCCTCCCTGTCGGCGATCGTGGCCGCGACCGACCACTCCGAGCGGCCCACCGGCCTTGACCTCCAGGCCGTCGGCGACCTGGAGCCGTACTGGGAGAGCGTCCGCAAGGTCTACGCCCCCTTCGAGGCGGGCCTGGCCTCGCCGACCGGCCGTGTCTACCACCACGAGATCCCCGGCGGGCAGCTCTCCAACCTGCGCACCCAGGCGGTCGCGCTGGGCCTGGGCGACCGCTTCGAGGAGATCGAGGCGATGTACGCCGCCGCCGACCGGATGCTCGGCCGCCTGGTGAAGGTCACCCCCTCCTCCAAGGTGGTCGGCGACCTGGCGCTGCACCTGGTGGGCGCCGGCGTCTCCCCGGGGGACTTCGAGGCGGGGCCCGACCGGTTCGACATCCCCGACTCGGTCATCGGCTTCCTGCGCGGCGAGCTGGGCACCCCGCCCGGCGGCTGGCCCGAGCCGTTCCGCAGCAAGGCGTTGCAGGGCCGCGCCGAGGCCAAGCCGGTGCGGGAACTGAGCGCCGACGACCGTGAAGGCCTGGCGAAGGACCGGCGGTCGACGCTCAACCGGCTGCTGTTCCCCGGACCGACGCGCGAGTTCGAGACGCACCGTGACACCTACGGCGACACCAGCGTGCTGGACAGCAAGGCCTTCTTCTACGGGCTGCGCCCGGGCAAGGAGTACGCCGTCGACCTGGAGCGCGGGGTGCGGCTGCTGATCGAGCTGCAGGCCGTCGGCGACGCGGACGAGCGGGGCATGCGCACCGTGATGTCGTCCCTGAACGGCCAGTTGCGGCCGATCCAGGTCCGTGACAGGGCGGCGGCCTCGGACGTCCCGGTGACGGAGAAGGCCGACCGGGCCAACCCCGGCCATGTCGCGGCGCCGTTCGCCGGCGTGGTGACCCTCACGGTCGCGGAGGGCGAGGAGGTGGAGGCCGGTGCCACGGTGGCCACGATCGAGGCGATGAAGATGGAAGCGTCGATCACCGCCGCGAAGTCCGGCAGGGTGGCCCGACTGGCCATCAATCGCGTCCAGCAGGTCGAGGGCGGCGATCTTCTGGTCGAACTCGCCTGAGCCGGGGCACGAGTGCCGTCGCGCCCCGCGCAGAGGGGCATCTGCGCGGGGCGCTGCGGTGCATGGGCGCACGGCATGGAGAGGGGCGGGGCGGCCGAGTGCTCGTCACCCGTCAGGTGCCGCACTCGTCGCTTTCCGGCCTCGACGGACAAGGGGCCGACACTGACCGTATGACCAGGACTGTCGTGGACCCGCACTCCGTCCCCGCCGAACTCCGCCCCTACCTCCAGGAGCTCGTCCACCGCGCACACGCCGTATGCGGATCCCACCTGGTGAGCGTCATCGCCGTGGGCTCCGTCGCGCTCGGGGACTACCGGCACGGGCGCAGCGACACCGACGTGACCGTGGTCGTGGACGCGCCGCTGACCGGGCGTGCGCTGCCCAACCTGGCCGCCGCACTGGCGCACCGCGCCCTTCCCTGCCCCGCGGCGGGACTGGAGCTGGTGGTCTACGACGAGGACTTCGCGGCCCGGCCGTCCGGCGGGGCCGGGTACCTGCTGGACCTCAACACCGGGCCCCTGCTGCCCGAACGGGTCAGCCTCGACCCGACGGAGTCCTTGTCGTTCTGGTACGTCATCGACCGTTCCGTCGCCCACCAAGCCGGGCGCGTGCTGTACGGCAGGTCGGCGCGGGAAGTGATCGCCGAACCCGCCCGCGTCGACGTGCTCACCGCGCTCCGTGCCTCGGTCCGTGAGCACAGCGCCGGCGAAGGGCATCTCGCGGACAACCGAGTCCTCAACGGCTGCCGCTCCGTGCAGTTCTGCCGCACGGGCCGCTGGCAGCCCAAGCGCCGGGCGGCGCATGCGGTCGCGGCGTCCGAGGAATGCTTCCGGCCGCTCCTGAACGCCGCACTGCGCGGCTACGAACGCCCCTCGCGCACCGCGGAGACCGCACTGCCCACCACCGACGTACAGGCCTTCCTGGGGTGGGTGGCCGAACGCGTCGACGAGACGGCCGACGCGGAGCGGGGAGGGTAGGCCGGTGCTGTTCGGCGGGTGGGAAGAGGCCGGTCATCGCCGGCCTCCGCTTTCCTTCCGAACGAGGGGGCACCCGATCAGGCACGGACTTTCGCTTTTGCGTTCGGTTCAGGCAACTGATGCTGCCAAGATCGTGGTCTGGTCATGGTGAGGGGACCGGGCCTTGCGGCCGTACATCTACACGAGGGGGCGCGGATGAGCGGAACGGGGAAGCGTCGGCGTACGTCGGCCGGCGGGGGGAAGGCCCGGCCTACGCGGCGCGGGCGGATCCTGGCGTGGGGCGCGGGGGTGACGTCGGTGGTCGTCCTCGGCATCGCCGGGGTGGGCGCCTGGGTCTACCAGGACCTCAACAGCAACATCGAGTCCGCCGACGTAGACGACAAGATCGGCGGCGACCGCCCCGTCAACCTCAGCCCGGGCTCGAAGAACATCCTGGTCGTCGGCTCCGACAGCCGCGACGGCGCCAACGCCGAGTACGGCAAGGACCTGACCACCATGCAGTCGGACACGCTGATGGTGCTGCACGTCCCCGCGAACCGGAAGTGGGCCGCGGTCGTGTCGTTCCCGCGTGACTCCTGGGTGGAGATACCGGCCTGCGACAAGGGCGACGGGAGCGACTCCGCCCCGCACCACGCCAAGATCAACGAGGCGTTCGCGCTCGGCGGCACCAGCGGCGAGGTCGCCGGGGCCGCCGCCTGCTCCATCAAGACGGTCGAGGCCAACACGGGCCTGCGCATCGACCACTTCATGTCCGTCGACTTCCAGGGCTTCAAGGGCATGGTCGACGCCCTGGACGGCATCGAGGTCTGTCCCAAGGAGGCAATCCACTCCAAGAAGGCCCGCCTGGACATCGACCCCGGCTGCCAGACCGTCGAGGGCGAGAAGGCGCTCGGCTATGTGCGGGTCCGCTACGGCGTCGGCGACGGCTCCGACATCGGGCGCATCGGACGCCAGCAGGAGTTCATGAACGCTCTGGTCGAGAAGGCGAAGTCCAGGCTGACCAGCCCGAAGTCGCTCTACGGCTTCCTGCGGTCCGGCACCAAGTCCCTGACCACGGACCCCGATCTGGCCGGCATCAAGCCGCTGTACGGACTCGCGTCGGAGCTCAAGGGAATCCCGAGCGACCGCCTGTCCTTCCTCACGGTCCCCAACTACCCGCGCGAGGCCGACGTCGCCACCGACAAGGCCAACGTCGCCTGGCAGTACCCGCAGGCCGCCGACCTGTTCACCTCCCTGGCCAAGGACAAGGAGGTCGACAAGAAGCAACTTCAGGCCGAGACGAAGGACCCCTTCTACGCCTCCTCCGTGCGCGTCCAGGTCCTCAACGGCACCGGCGTCTCTGGACGGGCCGCCACCGTCGCCGAGAAGCTCCGCGAGGCCGGCCTCACCGTCGTCGGCACGGGCAACGCCCCGCAGGACGCCGGTACCACGACCGTCACCTACCCGGCGGGCCTGCAGAAGTCGGCCGAGGCGCTGGCCGCCCGACTGCCCGAAGTCCGGGCCACGCGGGCACCGGATGCCGCGGCGGACGTGGTCACCCTGGTCGTCGGGACGGACCTTGACCCCGAAGACATCCGCTGACCGGCCGCGCCGGGCGGACGCCGAACGTGTCGGCCCGGCACACGGGATGCCGATCGGTCAGAGATCGAACTCGTGCGGCGGAAGGCCGAGCGCGTCACACGCCTCGCGCACGACGGCCCGCGCGCCGGCGGGGAAGTTCTGCAACGCCTCGTCGGCGGCGATCAGTTGGGCCTCGCGCTGCCGCTCGGAAGGGTCGACGGTGCCGTCGTCGGCGGCGACGAGCGCACACATGGCCATGCTCGCGTCGCGGAAGGCGCCGCGCGCCGCCGCCCGGAGTGGCTCATACGTGTGCGTTCGCACACAGCGAGGTTGAAGCGGCGTGCGGAGGTGTGCTTAGGGTGCTTGCGATGTCCGCCGACGCCACACCCGTACCCACCGTCACACGCGCACCGGAGCGACAGCAGCGGCCGCTGCCGTCCCCAGGAGCGGGGCCGAGACGGGTCGATCAGCGGGACCCCTTCTTCGACAACGCCAAGTACCTGGCGATCGTGCTGGTGGCGGTCGGCCACGCGTGGGAGCCGTTGCGGGAGGGAAGCCGCGCCGTCACCGCCCTGTACGTACTCGTGTACGCCTTCCACATGCCGGCGTTCGCCGTGATCTCGGGCCACTTCTCGCGCGGCTTCCAGGCGGAACCGCGGAAGATCGCACGTCTGCTGACCGGTGTGGTGGTTCCCTACGCGGTCTTCGAGGTGGCGTACACCCTCTTCACCCGATGGACCAGCCAGGACCCCGACCGGCCGATCAGCCTGCTGGACCCCCTGTATCTGACCTGGTTCCTGGCGGCGCTGTTCATCTGGCGGCTGACGTCCCCGCTATGGCGGCTCGTGCGGTGGCCACTGCCACTCGCTCTCGCCGTCGCGATGCTCGCCACCCTCTCGCCTTCCATCGGCGACGACCTCGGCCTCCAGCGTGTCCTGCAGTTCCTGCCGTACTTCGTACTCGGCACGCTGCTCAAGCCGGAGCATCTCCGGCTGGTCCGCCGCCGCGCGGCGCGCATCCTGGCCCTGCCGGTCCTCGTCGGCGCCCTCGCGGTCGCCTACTGGACGGTCCCGCGGATGAACTACGCCTGGTTCTTCCACAGCGAGAGCGCCGAGGAACTCGCCGCGCCCGCCTGGTACGGACCTGTCATGACACTGGCCGCCTTCGGCTGCTCGGTCGTCCTGGTCGCCTGCTTCCTCACCTGGGTGCCCGGGCGCCGGATGTGGTTCACCGCGCTGGGCGCCGGCACGCTGTGCGGCTTCCTGCTGCACGGCTTCGTCGCCCAGGGAGCCAAGTACTGGGGCTGGTACGACCCCGCCTGGATCCGGCAGCCCGTCGGTGAGATCACCGTCACGCTGGTCGCGGCCGTGGTCATGAGCGGGTTGTGTGCCCCTGCCGTTCAGCGGGTCTTCCGCCAGGTGACGGAACCACGGATGGCCTACGCCCCACGGGATCGGGAACAGCGTTTCGGCCACAGTCGTTGACCGGAGGAACACCAGGTCCATGAGCCACTACGGGTCTGCCAGGTCGACGGATCCCCGATCGCCACGCCATTGAGCGTCGCCGTACTCGGTCTGCTGGCCGTCGCCGACGCGATCGACCTGCCGGCGGCGCGCTTCCCGCAGCCGCAGGCGACTGACGACGCCTCAACGCGGGCTGCCACGACCCCCTCCCGTCTCGGCCGGCCCGGCGATAAAGTCCGCACGTGCGTTGATCTCCCGGGCGGTGGCCAAGCGCCGCCGCAGACGGTGCCGGCGACCCCTTCGGACGGGGCCGCCCGGCCGGCATACCCGTCATCACTTCACCGGAGATCACGCAATGACTGCTCAGCAGCCCCTCACCTACGACGCGTTCATCGAACTCGCCGCCGCTGATCCAGCCGTCGTCGGCCTGGTCCTCAAGGGTTCCCGGGCCCACGACGGCATGACCACCGACCACTCCGACCACGACTTGTACGTCGTCCTCGCCGACGGCGCGGCAACGACGCTCACCCGGTTCACAGGTCACCGCACAGCAGAACTCGACCTCGTCATCGTCTCCCTCGACGCATTCCGTGCCGTCGGGATGCCCGGCTTCGAGCGGTACGCCCTTGCCCGCGCCCGGATCGTGCTCGACCGGCTGGACGGAGGAATCGCCGAGATCCTGGCGGACAAGGCACGGCTCGACGCCGACGAGGCCTTCCGGGACGCGGGTGGGTGGCTCGACGCCTACGCCAACTCCCTGTACCGCTCGATCAAGAACGACCGCGACGGACAAGCGCTCGCGGCCCGCCTCGACGCCGCCGACAGCGTCCGTTTTCTCCTGGAACTGCTCTTCGCTCTCGACCGTCGCCCCCGCCCCTACAACAAATACCTGGAGTGGGAGCTGGCCCGTTTCCCGCTGCCCGACTGGGACACCGGCATGCTGCTCGCCGCCGTGGACCGCATCTCGGCCACAGGCGACGTGTCCACCCAGCGCCGTCTCTTCGCGCACGTCGAGGCGTCGGCCCGGCGGGCCGGGCACGGCGCGGTGCTGGACGCCTGGGGCGAGGACCTGGACTTGATGCGTCAGCATCCGCAACGGGAAGGCGCGCGAACTCCTTGAGACACGGCCGTCGCTTCGTGCGGGTGAAGGACGCACGCCATCCGGACGCCGCCCGCGCGGCGCGCGGGCGGCGTCGGCGCCGTGTGGTGTGCCCTGAGAGGTCAGAACGGCTCACCCGTGAAGGAGACACACACCATGCTCGGACAATCGCAGGCCTTCAGCGGCTTCTCGGTCGACGACCTCGGCGAGGCCCGCCGGTTCTACGGTGAGGTACTCGGCCTCGAGGTGGAGGAGACCGGCGAGGGGGACATGCGGATGCTGCTCGTCAAGCTCGGCAGCGGTGCGCGGGTCTTCGTCTACCCCAAGGAGCAGCACACCCCCGCGACGTTCACGATTCTCAACTTCCCCGTGGACGACATCGAGGCCGCGGTCGGCGAACTGGAGAGGCGCGGCGTGACCCTGGAGCGCTACGCCGGGTTCGACCATGACGAGAAGGGCGTCGTCCGGGTCGGCAACGGCGGCCCTGCGGCGATCGCGTGGTTCACCGACCCCGCGGGGAACGTTCTCTCCGTACTCCAGGAGAACTGACCGACCGTACGGTGCCGCTCCGGCTCCCGGCACGCAGGGACAGCGACGGTCACAGCGTGAAGCTGATGACCTGTCCGTCGCGCTCGATGGTGGCGCCGCTGATGTTGAGGGAGTCGTAGCGGCCGTGGCTGCTGAAGACCTGGACCCACTGACCGGCCGGGACGGTGACGGAGATGTCCTTCGCCCGGCCGACGGTGAAGTCGCTGTGGCAGGTGTAGACGCCCGCGGTCTGGGTCATGACCGAGTCCCCGTCGGTGATCGTGACGCGGAGCGTGGCGGTGACGTCGGCCTGGGCGGTGGCCGCCGACGCGGGCGTCGCGAGGGTCCGCGCGCCTGCCGCTGCGAGCCCTGCGGCCAGGGCGGAGACGCGGGTACGGCGGAGAGCGGGACGAAGACGCATGAAGAACTCCGGATTCTCGGCTCCGGGCGCACGGCTGCGCCGGAGTGGGGGTGCCTCGAACGGTTGCCCGACGCCGTGGGGAAGCGCCGTCACGGATTATTGAACGTTCCACATCTCATGCGCCCCATCAGCTTCGGCCATGTTCATGTGCAACGGCAGACACGTACTCGACCCGTGATTGGCTCCCCGGTGCCGGGACGCGCGGGAATCGGTGCGCCGGCGCGCCGGTTGTCGTACGGCATGGAGATCAACGAGCGGGCCGACGGCGCCCCCGATGTGCTGCACTACACCGCGTTCTCGACCCACCCGGACGGCGGCAACCCGGCCGGCGTGGTCCTGGACGCCTCAGGCCTCGACGACGCCGAGATGCTGGAGATCGCCGCCCGCTTGGGTTACAGCGAGTCCGCGTTCCTGACCGGTCCGCCCGAGGAACTGAAGGAACTGGTCGGGGAACCAGGGCGGGCCTTCACCATCCGTTACTTCAGTCCTCAGGCGGAGGTTGCCGCTTCTGCGGCCATGCCACCGTCGCAGCCTCCGTGGCGCTGGCCGAGCGGATCGGTCCGGGCGATCTGGTCTTCGCCACCCGGGCGGGCACGGTGCCGGTGACCGTCAGCGGTGAGGCGGACGGCACGCTCCGGGCGACCTTGACGAGCGTGGAGCCCCGCGTCGAAGAGATCGCGGAGGAGGAACTGGCCGAGGCCCTGGCGGCGCTGGGCTGGCCCTCGGCCGACCTCGACCCGCTGCTGCCGCCCCGCATCGCCTTCGCCGGCGCCCGCCATCTGGTGCTGGGAGCCGGCAGCCGGGAGCGGCTCGCGGACCTCTCGTACGACTTCGATCGGCTCGCCGCCCTGATGCGGAAGCTGGACCTGACGACCGTGCAGCTGGTGTGGCGCGCCGCGGACACCGTCTTCCACGTCCGCGATCCCTTCCCCGTCGGCGGTGTCGTGGAGGACCCGGCCACCGGTGCCGCGGCCGCCGCATTCGGGGCGTACGCGCGTGAACTCGCCCTGGTCCCCGCGGAGTCGGTGCTCACCCTGCACCAGGGCGAGGACATGGGCAGGCCGGGTGTGCTCACCGTGACCCTGCACGCCGGCGACCCGAAGGTCCGGGTCGGTGGCGCGGGCACCCGGATGCCCCGGTGACCCAGGGAGAGCGGAGCTCCTCGACGCCGTAAGGATCCGCCGGGAGGGTCGGTCCCGGGAGCGGCTCCGGCCCCGGGCTGCCCCGGGCACCAACCCCTCGGATCACAGGCCGTCGCGCACCATCGCGGCGACGATCTGGACGTGGCGGTCGGCCGCCGTGTTCGAGAACTCGTTGTCGTAGTTCAGGCCGTACGGCCAGAAGTGGCCGCCGCCGGTGGAGATTTTGGCGCTCGCACCGTCGAACTGCCGGACCAGCGCGGTGGCCTGCGCGCCGGTCCAGGTGCCGTTGCCGCCGAGGCGGGACCAGCCCGAGCTCGTCCCCACGCCGATGGTGTGGGCGATCTCGTGCAGCGCGGTCCGCTCGGTCATATAGCTGCGGTTGCCGAAGCGGATGGTTCCGTTGATGTTGCCGTCGGCGGTGGGCACGCCCGGGTCGTAGCGGACGGTGATGGTCTTGCCGAGGTCGCTGAGGTTGTTGTAGCGGGCCACCGCGGTGTTCATGGCCCTGGTGATGAGGTCGTAGGCCGTGCGCTGGTCCTCGGTGGGGTTGGCGGCCCGTTCGAGGGTCCAGGTGATGGTGGCCGCCGCCGATATCTGCCCCTGCGGTGCGGATGCCGACGCCGATGCCGGCGCGGTCTGCGGGGTGGCCTGCGCGATGCCGGGGCCTGCCAGTACGGCTGCCGCCAACGCGGCGACGACCGCCTTGGTGCGCCAGGGCAGGGGCGTGTGCCGAGTGGGCAGCGGAGCTCGTCGTGAACTCATCGGGGGTCCTCCTGTGGGGGGTTGGTCGTCGCGTGTGTGGGGGGCGACGGTTGATCAGCGCGTCCGCTGAGGAAGGATGCGGGCGGAGCCGGTCAGGTGGTGTCGATCCTCCCGACTCCCGCCCCGGCCTGTACGAGGGAGGGCACGTCGGTCACGCGGTCCAGCGTGTACGCGTAGTAGGTGCGCGGCTCGGTCACGGTTCCGTTGGTCTCGCAGGCACCCGTCCCGGTGCCGGCGAAGACGTTGTCGCGCTGGACCAGCCGGCCCGGTCCGGACTCGTCGTAGCCACTGGCCGAGTAGCAGGGGTGGGGGACGGCGTCGAAGTAGTTGCCCTCGACCAGCACGCCGGCGTTCATGGTCGACGCGATGCCGTACACCGCGTTGCCCTTGTAGTAGTTGTTGTAGACGTGCACCGGTTCACCGAACCGCACCCGCGGATGCCGCTGTCGCGATCCGTCGAAGAAGTTGTGGTGGATGGAGACCTTCAACTTGCCGGTGTCCTGGGCGCTGTTGGCGTCGGAGTGGCCGAGCAGCATGGACTTGTCGGTCTTGTTGAACCAGTTCCACGACACGGTGACGTACTGGGAGCCGCGGACGATGTCGACCGCCCCGTCGACCGCGGCGACGAACTCGTTGTGGTCGATCCAGATGTGGTGCGACTCCTGGCCGATGTTGACGGCGTCGTCCTCGGCGTTCGTGAACCTGATGTTGCGCACGATGACGTTGTAGGAGCGGTAGAAGTCCAGGCCGCCACCGTTGATGACGGCCGAGGAACCCACTCCGAGGATCGTCTTGTCGGGGCGTACGCCCTGCTTGCTGGTGATGTCGATGGTGCCCTGGACCCGGATGACCAGTGGGCCGGTCGTGTCGATGTACTCCAGGAACTGCTCGGTGGTGGTGGCGGTCACGGTCGGGCCTCCGGCTCCGCCGGTGGTGCCGTTCTGGCCGAGCGCGTCGACGGCGGCGAAGCCGGTGGGGGACGTCTCCGCCGGCGGTGCCGGTGTCTTCTCGGCGGCGGTACCGGACGGCACCGTCATCGCGCCGAGCAACAGGGCGAGCGTGAGAGCGGGGACGACGCGTCCGGCGCGTGACGACGACCTCATGTAGTTCCTCCCGGGGCGAGGGGCGGATCTTGTTCGGTCGTGCGAAAACGGAGATGGGCACGGCGGTCGGACCGGAGGCGGAAAGCGCTTTCACGGGTGTCCCGGAGAGTAATGAGATGCCTTGAGCATGTCAACGAAATCGCCGGACCCGCACGTCCGGCCCCAACTCGCCCGCCATCTTGACGAGTTCATTACCGTCCCGGAGCATGCCCTGAGCACGATTCCTTCTGTTCGGTTCTGTTCAGCTCTGTGTTGTGGAAGGGAGTGCCGTGACCCAACGGCATCGCATCGTCCGGGCCCTGGCGTCGACGGTCCCTCTGGTGCTCGGCGCGAGTCTCGTGGCTGCCGCGCCCGTGGCGAACGCGGCGGCCCCGGCCCCGCGGAGCGCGGTCACCGTGCGGATCGACCCCTCCTACCAACAGCAGGAGTTCGAGGGCTGGGGCACGAGCCTCGTCTGGTTCGCCAACGCGACGGGCGGCTACCCGGAGCCCATCCGAAGACGGCTCGTGGACATGCTGTTCGGCGCGGACGGTCTGCGCCTCAACATCGCCCGGTACAACATCGGCGGTGGCAACGCCCCCGATGTCCGCAAGGACTACATGAAGACCGGCGCCACCATGGAGGGCTTCTGGAAGGCCCCCGAGGGAACCACCCAGAAGGACATGGACTGGTGGGACCCGAACAACCCCGACCACTGGAACTGGGACGCCGACGCAGGCCAGCGCTGGTGGGTGGACCAGATCAAGGACAAGGTCGACCGCTGGGAGGCGTTCAGCAACTCGCCGCCCTGGTTCCAGACGGTCAGCGGTTATGTCTCCGGCGGTTTCGACGCGAGCGCCGACCAGATCCGCGCGGACCGCGTCGACGACTTCGCGACCTACCTGACGCGTGTGACGGACCGTCTGGAGCAGGCGCACGGCATCGAGTTCGACACCATCGCCCCCCTCAACGAGCCCAACACGCCCTACTGGGGCACCCAGCTCGGAGCGGACGGCCAGCCCACGGGCGGCCGCCAGGAGGGCGCCCACGCGGGCCCCGAGCTCCAGCAGAAGGTGGTCCTCGCACTTGACGAGGCCCTCGAAGGGGCACGCACCGACGCCGAGATCTCCGCGATGGACGAGACGAACCCCGGCATCTTCACCGAGAACTGGAACGCCTACGGCACCCCCGCCCGAGCCGCTGTCGACCAGCTCAACGTGCACACCTACGGCACGGGCCGGCGCACCAGCGCACGCGACATCGCCAAGGGCGCGGACAAGAAGCTGTGGATGAGCGAGGTCGAGGGCACCTGGGGTACCGGCACCGACTTCACCGGCATGGAGCCTGGGCTCGGCATCGCGACCCGGATGGTCGACGACATGCGGGAACTGGAGCCCGCCGCCTGGGTGTTCTGGCAGCCGATCGAGGACGCGATCCCACAGGCCGCCGCGGGCAAGAACTGGGGCAGCATCCACGTGCCGTTCACCTGCACGGCCGAGGACACCCTGGAGACCTGTCCGGTCCGGGCCAACTCCAAGTTCCACACCATTCGGAACTTCACCCACTACATCCGTCCCGGCGACCACTTCGTGAAGGCCGACGACCCGTCGAGCGTCGCCGCGGTGCGGCAGAACGGCCGTACGGCGACCGTGGTGCACGTGAACGGCGGCGCCTCCGCGCGCTCGGTGACCCTCGACCTCTCGCGCTTCGGCAAGGTCGCGCCGCGGGCCACCGTCACGCCCGTGGTGACGAGCACCGACGGCGCCCTCGTACGGGGCACCCCCGTCCCGGTGACCGACCGCTCGGCCACGCTCACCGTCCCCGCCAAGTCGGTCACGACCTTCCTGGTCGAGGGAGTCGGCGGAGTGGCGCGGGATGCCGCTCTCGTTCAGCCCGGGCATGTCTACCGGCTCCAGGGGGCGCAGAGCGGCAAGTCGTTGGCGCCGTCGGACGACGGCAGCGGCGTCGTCATCCGGGCGACCGACCCCGGCAGCGCCGAACAGCTGTGGTCCGTCCGGAAGTTGACGCGCGGCACCGACAACCGCGAGCGCTACGCCCTCACCAGCGCCAGGACCGGCAAGCGGCTCGCCGTACGCGACAATCAAGCCGTCCTGGAGGAGCCGGAGAGCGGCCAGGTCCCCGAAGCCGCGCAGTGGATCATGTCGACGACCGGCGACGGCACATGGACGTTCGTCAACGCCGCCACCGGCCGCCTGATCGACGTCACCGGGCAGTCGACCGCGGACGGCGCCAAGGTGTCCACGTACACCCCGACCTCGGCGGCGAACCAGCGCTGGACCGTGACCGACGAGACCGTGCTGCGCACCGCCGCGGCCGAAACGTTCACCGTCCCCGACCTGCGGCCCGAGCTGCCGACGACGGTGACGCCGGTGTTCCGGGACGGCGCCCGGGGCGCGCTGCCCGTCGTGTGGAGCCTTCCGCCGGACCGGACGTGGCGCGATCCGGGCACGGTGCGGGTCAGGGGCGAGGCGACCGACCCTCTCGGGCGGAAGATCCCCGCGCTCGCCGTCGTCACCGTCGACACGATCGCCTCCACCCTTCCCGGACGCGCCAAGACCTATCTGGGCGGCACGCCGGACCTCCCGGCCACGGTCGTCGGCATCGGCCGCAACGGCGGCCGGGCCGACCTTCCGGTGACCTGGGAGCCGGCCCCCGACGGGGTGTTCGACACGGCCGGCGTCGTGACCCTGCGCGGCGTCGCCCGGGTCGTCGGCGGCGACGAGGTCGACGCGGCCGTGCGGGTGCAGGTCACGGGACCGGTGGAGACCAACATCGCCGCGGACGACGGCGTCTCGGTCGCCGCCACCTTCACCGAGAGCGGGTACTCCGCGGAGCGCCTGCGCAACGGCGACCTGTCCGAGAAGGCCTGGTCCAACTGGAAACCGGGGAACACCAAGAACCCCTCCGACACCGTCACCTTCACGCTGCCGAAGCCACGCGACCTGAACCGCATCGTCGCGCACTTCTACCGGGACGGGAGCAGCGCCTCCATCCCCGAGAGCCTGAAGGTGCAGGTCAGGGCGGCCGACACCGGCACGTGGACCGACGCGGGCGACCCCGTCACGGTCGGGACCGAGGGCACCCCGGTCGTCGACGTCCCGCTGGCGACGGGACCGGCCTCCGAGGTGCGCGTCGTCATGACCGCGCGTCAGGGCGGCTACCTCACCATGAGCGAGATCGAGGTGTACGCCAAGAGCACCGGGGCCTCCTCGGATGCCGCCGCCGCGTCCGTCGAGGTGGCCGGAGAGGCGATCCCCGCCTTCGACCCGGACACGACCACCTACCGGGTCGTCACCGGCGCCCCGAGCCGGAGCCGGGTCACGGCGACGGCACGCGACCCCTACGCGACGGTCGCCGTCGACCGTCTCGACGAGCCCGGCGGGGCCGTGACGGTCGTCTCCGTGACCAGTGAGGACGGGTCACGGACACGGACGTACCGGATCCATCTCGTACGACGCTGAGGTTGTCGTCAGAGGTCAAGCGCCTCCGCCCGGGTGCGGGTCATGCAGCGCGTACAGCCCGCTGACACGCGCACCGCGCAGGCGCTTGGCCTCGATGGCCTTTATCCCCGCGTGCAGGGCGGTGCTGCCCTGGCGGTACGCGTCCTCGATGGGCGCGTAGCAGGTGAGGGGGAAGTACGCGAAGGGAGCCGGGCGTTCGGGGTCGATGCCGACGGCGCGCAGCCATGTGGTGTCGCCCTGGTGGTAGTAGAGGCAGAAACCGGTCATGAGGGGACCGTCGTAGGCGGCGACCACTCGGGCGTGGTCGCCCATGGCGTCGGCCTGTCGTTTCAGCAGGCTCGTCATGGCGTCGGTGTCGTCGCCGTGACCGTGCGACTTCTGCAGCGCCGCGAGGAGTCGCCCCGCGTCCTGGTAGCAGTCGGCGAGGCGTTGGTGACGTACGTCGAGTCCGGCCGCTGCGAATGCGGCGCGTTCGTGACGTATCGCCACGCGGCGCTTGGACGGCAGTGAGGCCAGACAGTCGTCGAAGCCGGTGCCGGGCAGCGGAATCGTCGCGTCGTCCGCCATGCGGCGCGGGGTTGTGCCGTACAGCGGCGCGAGCCGTCGCGCGGCGGGCTCGGTCAGATAGGGCCACCAGTGACCGGTCCCGTGCCGCTCGGCGTGGCCGCGTGCCGCCGCGCCGAGCAGCGCCAGGCAGTGGGTGTCGAGGTCCGCGGGAAGGCGCGGGTCGGTCAGAGGCGTGTTGTGGTAGCCGCGCCGGGCGCCTGCGATCACCCGCGGTCTCTCCGTGCCGGGCGGCAGGTGCGTGGGCTCGTAGTAGGTGTTGGGGTTCGCGGTGCACCAGATACAGGGGCGC
This sequence comes from Streptomyces sp. DT2A-34, assembly GCF_030499515.1. Taxonomy (NCBI): domain Bacteria; kingdom Bacillati; phylum Actinomycetota; class Actinomycetes; order Kitasatosporales; family Streptomycetaceae; genus Streptomyces; species Streptomyces sp. DT2A-34. Next base: position 9,685,179 of record NZ_JASTWJ010000001.1, read on the forward strand.
GGCCGCGACGAGGGCGCCGTCGTGGTCCCGGATCAGTGCGTACGAGGCGGTCGCGGTGGGGGCGCGCTCCTCCCCGGCGAGCCAGCGGTGGGACCGGTACACCCCCGCGTGCTGCGCGAGCCGGTCCCAGGCCGCCACGGGCACGGCATGGACGCTGCTGACGATCTCGGTCTTCATGTGCGCTTCCTTCCGCCCTGCGGGGCAGGGGACTTGAGGGCCGGATCGCGACGAGGGCCATGAGACACGCCGCGCCCTGCACGGTCCAGGGCAGCAGCGCGTGGGTGTCGAGGAGACCGGTGAACAGCGCGGGGGCGGCGATGTTGCCCGCGGACCAGGAGAGTTTGGTACAGGCTCTGCCTGCTGCCGCGCGCGGCGCTCGGGGTGAGCGTGACGGACAGTTCGCCGACGGCCGGCGCGTAGAAGATCTCGGCCAGGCTGAACAGGACGATCGCGGTGACCAGAGCGGGCCATGCGGGGATGTCGGCCGTGGGCAGCGCGGGCGCGGCGAACGCGACCATGGCGCACACCAGCGGGACATGCCCCAGGGCGAGGGTGCGCCGCGGTTCCTCGGGGGCGGCGTGTGCCGTCAACGAGCTGGTGAGCGTGGAGACCATAGGTGTTCACCACCAGCAGGATGCTCGCGGACCAGGCGGGCAGCCCGAGCGTCTCGGTGGCGTACACGGCGATGAGCACCGACAGCATGGCCTGGGACAGGATGAAGGGGATGTTGCACGTCACCAGGAGCAGGTAGCGGCGCATGCCGCCGGCCTCGGCCCCCTTGCGGGCCGCGCGGCCATCGCTCGGCGGCTTCTCGGGGGCGGTGGCGTTGGCGGCGTTGGCGGCGGTGGCCATGGTGGCGGCGGGCGGGGGGCTCGTGGGCACGCGGGCGAAGCAGAGCGCCGCCGGCAGATACAGCGGCGCGGCCGTGACGACGAGCCATGTCAGGGCCTTCGTGCCGAACAGGGCGAGCGCCCCGGCCGCCAGCAGCGCCCCGGCCCCGATGCCGACGTTGCGCAGGCTGCCGGTGAACGCGAACCAGCCGCGCGTCTCCGCGGCCGGCGCGGCGTGCAGGATCAGCGTGCGCTGCGCCGTGTAGGAGGCGTTGACGCCGGACTGCACCAGAAGGTGGGCGCCGGCGATCTGCCAGGGCCGCTCGGCGAGGAGGAAGGAGAGAAAGCCGGCGGCGCTGACGACGTTGGCGGTGACGGTGACGTGCTTGGGGCCGGGCCGTGCCGGTCCATGAACCGGCCGGCGGCGAAGACAGCGGGCAGGGCGGTCAACTGGCCCACGGTGACGGCGGCTCCGACCGCGCGAGGGGCAGATCGCGCAGGGCCGTGAAGTACAGCAGGCCGAGCGGCAGGAGCATGCCGTTGCCGAGGGAGTCGATGAGGTTGCCGGTGATGAACCGGCCGTGGCCGCGGGTGACCGGAAGGCCGAGCAGGCGACGCAACCGGGGCGCTCGGGGCGTGGCGGTGCCGGTCATGGGGTGAGCAGGGCTCGGATCTTGCCCAGGACCTCCTGACGTGGCCAGCCCGCTGTCCGGTGCAGTTCCTCCAGCTGCTTGACGGTCTGCCGCTCCTCGCCCTCGGCGAGGGTGAACACGACGATGTCTCCGTGGCTGGTGTCGTCGATGACCAACTCGTGGGCACTGACCAATTTCAGACGGTCCGTCAGCTCAGCGCGTACCGACTCCGGCAGGCGCTCGGGAGAGAGGAACTCGATGGCCCATCCCGTACGTCGCACAGGGGCCGGGGTGTACGCGCCGCGGGCCATGTCGGTCAGGGCGACGAAGGTGTTGGTGCCGGAGGCGGCGCAGGACAGCGTGGTGGCGCCGCCGATCCGCGGATTGATCTCCAGGACCACGTACCGCGCACCGGTGTAGATCATGTCGACGTTGACGGAGCCGTGGACGCCGAGTTCCTCGCACAGGCCGATCAGCTTGGCCGCGACGGGTGCGAAGTCGGCGTCGGCCTGCGGCCGGGGGCCGCACCAGCGCAGGTCGGCGAAGGTGAACACGGGCTCGGTGCCTGCCGTGCCCGTCCAGCACACCGGCAGTACGCGGTACTTGCCGGGCTCGCCCACGATGTCCACCGAGCACAGCGCGCCGGCGACGCATTCCTCGATCACCGCCGACACCTCGGGCGGGTCGGCGAGATACGCGTCCAGGGCGGCGGCGGCGTCGGGCAGGGCCCTGATCCCCATGCCGGTGGAGTCCCACAACGGCTTGGACAGGAGCGGGTAGCCGATGCCGGCGGCGGATGCGCGCAGGGCGTCCGCGTAGGCGGGAAACGCCACGCCGCGCCCGGCGAGCAGATCGGAGTCGACCTTGACGCCCCGCGGGGTGTCCAGGCCCGCGCGCAGGAGGAATTGCTTGGTCTCCCACTTGTCGCACAGGGCCAGGGTCGACGGGAGCGGGGTCATGACCGTGGGGATGCCCTGGGCGTCGAGGAGTTCCTTGACGGTGGCGTCCCGCAGGGCGTTCTCGCACGGTAGGGAGATGGAGACGGCGGCGTCCGCGCCCCACCGCGCGACCTCCCGGGCGAATTCGGCGGGGGTGGCGGCGGCGTCGAGGCGGCGGCGCTCGCCGGGGAAGTCCCCGTCGCCGGCCGTGCCGTGGGTGTGGAACAGGCAGCTCTCGATACCGAGTTCAGCCAGGTCGAGGACGCATCGCTGGATGTACGGGTCGGCGCGGCGGATCTCCACGGACCGCAGGAACGCGATCTTCTGTACGGGGTTCTGTCCGGGACTGCGCACGGCTCAGCTCACTTTCACCCGGGAGTCGGCGAGCACCTGGTCGGCGAGCCGGCGGGCCTCTTCGACGGACGCGGCCCGCGCCACGACGTGCCCCACCCGCCCGGAACTGTCGGCCGGTTCGGGCACGCGCTCCCCGGGCCGGACATGGACCTGGCTGTGGGTGCCGGGCACGTCGGGGATGACGACCTCCTCCACCACCCCCGCCCGGTCGGGCAGCAGGAAGAGCAGCGCGGCCGCCGCTTCGCGGGTCGGTGCGGTGTGCGGCACCTGCCCGGTCACGGCCTGCAGATAGGCGCTCGCCTCGCTGACGCCGGTCGCGGCCTCGACGATCTCGCAGATGTTGTCCCCGGGCAGCCGGGCCCCGGTCTCGATCACGACCGGTTCGCCGCCCGGGGGGATCTTCACCTCGGTGTGGGCGATGCCGTCGCGCACGCCGACGGCGAGCGCGGCGCGCGCCGCGGTGTGCTGGATCGCCCGTACCGTGTGCGGGTCGAGCCCGGCAGGGCAGGAGTGCCCGGTCTCCACCCGATAGGTGCCCGCCGTGGTGTCCTTGCGGACCACGGGCAGCGGGTAGGGCACGCCCTCGTGCACGACCGTGTCGGCGGAGAACTCCTCGCCGGGCACATAGCTCTGCAGCAGCACCCGCGAGTCCAGCGGCAGACCGTGCGGCTCGGCACGGGTGAACCGCCCGGCGGCGGCCACCGCGGCATCGAGTCCGTCCGGGCCCGCCACCACACTCACCCCCCAGGAGCCGCCCTGCTCGGCCGGTTTGACGACGAGCGGCCACCCCAGCCGTCCGGACGCGGCGACGTGATGGGCCTGTTCGGCGGTGGCGACCACCGCGTCCGCCGGGGCCGGCACGCCCGCCGTTCGGAACGCCTGCGCCATGGCGATCTTGTTGCGGGCGGCCTTGGCGCGCAGCGGATCGTTGCCCGGTAGCCCGAGGCGTGCGGCGAGCATGGCCGCCAGGGGGGTCAGCAACTCCCAGCAGGCCGCGACACCCACGATGCGATGCGTACGGCAGAACGCCTCCATGTCGTCCAACGCCCATGCGGTATCGGCGAGTTCGGTCAGGCACACCCCGGCGAGAGCGCGGGTCAGCCAGGTCTCGTAGCCGGCGTGCACCCGCTCGTCGGTGGCCGCGTACAGCCGTATGCCCAAACGGGCCGCGGCCTTCACCAGGAAGGGGCCCGCGTTGCCCATGGGCTCGATCACCATCACGCCGGTCACGTCCGGCTCGTCGCTGCTGTCCACGCGCCCAGTGGATCGGTCGCGGTGGCGCACCGTCCATCGGGCTGTTCTCTGAAAAGAACTCCCTGCTGACAGAGCCGAGTTGGCGGAACCCACAACCCTGACGCCCCTGTGGCGTGGGGGAGTTGGTGCAACGGCGTGTCCCTGCTCGGCCTCGGTGTCGGCGCCCGCTCTACGAGGGCCTGCGCGAAGCCAACGCGCGGGCGCGCAGGAACATGGGTACGCCGGTCCGCATCACTGGGATCGGCACGGCCCGGGAGACCGCGTGAGCGACCTGTTCGTCGCCGCGGGCGGCGGTGGGGACACCGTGGGCACCGCGATCACCGCGGCCACCGTGGGCCGCGCCCTCACCGGCACACCCCTCGGCGGGACCGCGATCGCCACGTACGCCTGGGAACGCCTGGGAACGCCTGGAAGCCGACCCCACCCCCGGCCCCCTCGGAGCCGTCCACTTCACGGGTCTCGACCTCCGAACCGGCGTACCGGTGATCGCCCCCGCCACACGGCCGATCGCCCCCGCCGGCTCCACGCTGCCCGACCTGGCCGCGGACCTCACCGCCCGCCTGGTCCTCCTCGACCTCTGGCAGGGGCCGACCGCGCCGGCCGAGCAGATCCGACGCCTCGCGGACGCGGGACACGACCACGTCCGCATCGTCGACGTCGGCGACATCCTCACGCACGGCGACGAGGACACCCTGTGCAGACCCCTGGTGGACGCGCTGGTCCTCGCCGCCTGCAGGATCGCCGGGGTGCCCGCCACCATGTACGTCGCGGGTCCGGGAACCGACGGGGAGATCCCCAGGAGGATGTCCTGGACCGCCTGAACGGCGACGTTCTCACCCCCCTCGCACAGGACGTCGCCGCGATCCGGACGGCCCTGTCCTGGCACCCCTCGGAAGCGTCCGCCCTGTTCGCGGCGGCCGTCGACGGCGTACGCGGACCGGTCCGCACGGTGAACCACCTCATCCCGCTCACGGACGCCTCCGCCCGCATCCACTCCACCGGCCTGGACGACGCCCTCGCCCACAACACGGTCCCCGCCAACCTGCTCGACGTACTGCCGCCGACCTTGGAAGCCGCCGCCGACCTCTCGGCCGAACCCACGCGGATCCACGAGCTCGACCGGGAGCGCGTCGCGGCAGCGGAGCCGCCGGCACCCGCCCGGGCAGCCCTGCCCTGGAGCGCACAGGCCGCACGGGAGGCGGTACGGGACGCGGCCCAAGGCGCACCTCACGTCACCCTCCGCTTCGCCGCCCGCACTCTCGGCATGACGTAGCGTCAGATACCGCGCCCACGCGCTCTGTTGGCCGTCGAAGGGCCGGTGCTGACCTTGCCCTGACCCCGAAAAGGTGGTTCGGCGCCGGAGGGCCCCCGGCGCCGAACCGACCGACCGATTACTGCGACCCGCTACTGAACGATGACGCGGAACTGTTGGTTCGCGCTACTGCTGTCGCTCCATTACAAGGCCATCCGCTCGGAGATCCCCGAGAGCCTTCCCTTCTGGCCGTTCGGCCTTCCCTCATGGGAGGACGCCTGGATCGCTTACGGCTGGCGCGGCCAGGACCAGTACAAAGCCGACGAGAGTGCCCGAACCATCCCGATCCCTCACCTACGAGGCACCCACCCGCATCCCACGCCGCTCTACCCCGCCACCTTCGACGCCACCGCGGCCTGGGACGCCGCCGAGGCCCGACTCACCGTCTCCCTTCCCCGCCGCAACACCGCTGTCCTGCTCCGCCTCGACGTGGCGTCACCGACATAGGCCGCGAAGGGTGACGAGTGAGGACGTACGGGTGCGAGTCCGCGGTCCCGTGCCGACGTCCCGATGCTCTCGGTGCCCCTCGATGTGACTTTGCCCATTGCGCCGCCCGCCGGGCCCCGTGAGTCTCTCTTGGAACATGCGTCCGAAGAACTGTTATCCCGGGCCCGCCGATCGATCTCCCACGTATCGGACAGCATCGTTCGGCGTCGAGGACAGGGAAGTTTTTGATGAGTGCAGAGCGCGCGAGGGAGTCGGCGGCACTGGTGGCCGCTGCCCGAAACGGCGATTCGAAGGCTCAGGACGCCCTGGTCGGCGCGTACCTTCCGCTGGTCTACAACGTTGTGGGCCGGGCCCTGAACGGCTCGGTCGACGTCGACGACGTGGTGCAGGAGACCATGCTCCGGGCCCTCGACGCGCTGAACGGTCTGCGTGACCCCGAGAGCTTCCGCTCCTGGCTCGTGGCCATCGCCATGAACCAGGTACGGGCCCACTGGCACGATCGGCAGTCGGCCCCGGGCCCCGTCGAGGAGGCCCAGGAGCTCGCGGATCCGGGCGCCGACTTCGTGGACCTGACGATGCTCCAGCTCCAGCTGTCCGGGCAACGACAGGAGACCGCACGCGCGACCCGCTGGCTGGAGCCCGACGACCGAGGCCTGTTGTCGCTCTGGTGGCTGGAGTGCGCCGGCGAGCTGACCCGGTCCGAGGTGGCCGCGGCCCTGGAGCTGTCGCCGCAGCACACGGCGGTCCGGGTGCAACGGATGAAGGCGCAACTGGAGGCGGCCCGCGTGGTGGTGCGGGCGCTCGACGCACGGCCGCGCTGCCAGGAGCTGCGGGGTGTGGTGGCGTCCTGGGACGGCCGGCCCTCGGCGCTGTGGCGCAAGCGAATAGCCCGGCATGCCCGCAGTTGCGTTCATTGCTCCGGTTTGTGGAGCGGGTTGTTGCCCGCGGAAGGGCTGCTGGCCGGTCTGGCGCTGGTCGCCGCGGCGCCCGCGCTGTTGGAGAGCGTGCTCTCGGCCTCCGGCGGGATGGCCCTGGCCGGCTCGGCGTCCCGGCTGTCCGCGTCCGCGGACCGTGGCAGACCGGGCCCGGGGTCCGGACAGCGCGGCGGGCACGGCCGGGCCGCCTCCCGCAGTGCGGCCCGTCGACGCCGGCGCATCCGCCGTCGGGTCGTCGGAGGTGCCGTCGTGGCGGCCTGCGTGGCGGGTGGCGGGCTGTGGTACTTCGACACGGATCCCGGGACGGGGAACGAGGAGGCGACCGCCGCGTGGACCGCGGGCGCTCCCGACGTGGACCTCCAGGAAGTCATCCCCGTCGAGACCTCCCCGTCCGCCTCGAAGTCCCCGTCGCCGTCCGCGTCGCCATCGAAGAAGGCGAGCCCCTCCAAGACCCCCCGCCCGACGAAGAAGAGCGTGCCGACTCCCCGGCCGTCCATTCGGCCGACTCGGAGCGCGTCCAGTACCCCACAGACACAGCCGACCCCGACGGGCGCCGTCGCGCAGGTGGTCGCCCTGGTGAACAAGGAGCGGTCGGCCGCCGGCTGCGGTCCCGTCACGGAGGACCCGCAGCTGAATCAGGCCGCACTGGGCCACTCCGAGGACATGGACGCCCGTGACTTCTTCGACCACACCAACCCGGACGGCGCCGACCCCGGGCAGCGCATCACCGCCGCGGGCTACACCTGGTCCACGTACGGGGAGAACATCGCGCGGGGCCAGCAGACCCCGGAGGCGGTGATGGACTCCTGGATGAACAGCCCAGGCCACCGCGCCAACATCCTCAACTGCTCGTTCAAGGACATCGGCGTGGGTATCCACGAAGGTGCGGGTGGCCCGTGGTGGACCCAGAACTTCGGCGCCAAGCAATGAGGCCGTGGGCGGTCACGTCGGGGTCGGCGCGTACGCCGTAGGCCCCCGCCGGCAGGGGCTCGGCCGGTCAGGACGGGGCCGCGGGGTTCTCCCCGGCGAATGCCCCCAGGATCTGTTCCGCCGCCAGCGTCGCCGTCAACTCGCCCTCTCTGACCTGCCGTTCCAGCTCGGGGGCCAGCGCGCGTACCGCGGGGTCGGCGTGCAGTCGGCCCAGCAGTTCGTCGCGGACCATGGTCCAGGTCCAGTCGACCTGCTGGTCCCGACGCCGGGCGGCGAGCCGTCCCGTGGAGTCCAGCAGGGTGCGGTGCTGCTCCAGCCGCTCCCAGAGCACGTCGAGCCCGGCCGACTCCCGCGCGCTGCAACTGAGCACCGGAGGCGTCCAGAAGGCGTCCTTGCCGTGCATCAGCCGTAGTGCGCCCGCCAGTTCGCGCGCGGCGGCGCGGGCGTCGCGCTCGTGCGGGCCGTCCGCCTTGTTCACGGCGATCACGTCGGCCAGTTCCAGGACACCCTTCTTGATGCCCTGCAGCTGGTCGCCGGTGCGGGCCAGCGTGAGCAGCAGAAACGTGTCAACCATGTTCGCCACGGCCGTCTCCGACTGCCCCACGCCGACCGTCTCGACCAGCACCACGTCGTAACCGGCGGCCTCCATCACGACGATCGACTCACGCGTGGCCTTCGCGACCCCGCCGAGCGTCCCCGCGGTGGGGGAGGGGCGTACGAACGCCGCCGGGTCGACGGCCAGCCGTTCCATCCGCGTCTTGTCACCGAGGATCGAACCGCCCGTACGGGTCGACGACGGATCGACGGCCAGCACGGCCACCCGATGCCCGAGCCCGGTCAGCATCGTGCCGAACGCGTCGATGAACGTCGACTTGCCCACGCCCGGCACCCCACTGACGCCGATCCGCCGGGCCCTGCCGCTGTGCGGCAGCAGCTCGGTCAGCAACTCCTGTGCCAGGGCGCGGTGTTGCGGACGAGTCGACTCCACGAGGGTGATCGCGCGGGCCACGATCGCGCGCTTTCCGTCGAGCACGCCCTTCACATAGGTGTCAAGATCAATCACAGCTCGTGCCCGAGGTCGGCCGACAACCGCTCGACCAGGTCGTACGCCGCATCCGGGATCACCGTCCCCGGCGGGAACACGGCCGCCGCGCCCATCTCCAGGAGCGTGGGCACGTCCTGAGGCGGGATCACGCCGCCGACCACGATCATGATGTCCTCGCGGCCCTCCGCCGCGAGTTCCTCCCGCAGCGCCGGCACGAGCGTGAGGTGACCGGCGGCCAGCGAGGACACGCCCACGATGTGCACGTCCGCCTCAACCGCCTGACGGGCCACCTCCGCGGGCGTCTGGAAGAGCGGGCCGACGTCCACGTCGAAGCCGAGGTCGGCGAAGGCGGTGGCGATCACCTTCTGGCCGCGGTCGTGGCCGTCCTGGCCCATCTTGGCGACCAGGATGCGCGGGCGCCGGCCCTCCGCGTCCGCGAAGGCGTCCACCAGGGTGCGGGTGCGGTCCACGTTCGGGGACTCTCCTGCTTCGTTGCGGTACACGCCGGAGATCGTACGGATCTGGCTCGCGTGCCGGCCGTACACCTTCTCCAGGGCGTCGGAGATCTCCCCGACCGTCGCCTTCGCGCGGGCCGCGTTCACCGCCAGTTCCAGCAGGTTGCCCTCGCCCCCGGCGGCCCGGGTGAGCGCGTCCAGCGAGTCCTGGCAGACTCGCTCGTCCCGCTCCTCGCGCAGTCGGCGCAGCTTCTCGATCTGCTGGGCGCGCACGGAGGAGTTGTCGACCTTGAGGACGTCGATCGCCTCGTCGTTCTCCACCCGGTACTTGTTCACGCCGATCACCGGCTGCCGCCCGGAGTCGATGCGGGCCTGGGTGCGGGCCGCGGCCTCCTCGATGCGCAGCTTGGGGATGCCGGCGTCGATCGCCTTGGCCATGCCGCCCGCCGCCTCGACCTCCTGGATGTGCTGCCAGGCGCGGCGCGCGAGGTCGTACGTCAGCTTCTCCACGTACGCGCTGCCGCCCCACGGGTCGATCACCCGGGTCGTGCCGGACTCCTGCTGGATCAGCAGCTGCGTGTTGCGGGCGATCCGCGCGGAGAAGTCGGTGGGCAGCGCGAGCGCCTCGTCGAGGGCGTTGGTGTGCAGCGACTGGGTGTGGCCCTGCGTCGCCGCCATCGCCTCGACGCACGTACGCGTCACGTTGTTGAACACGTCCTGCGCCGTCAGCGACCAGCCGGAGGTCTGCGAATGCGTGCGCAGAGACAGGGACTTGGAGTTCTTCGGGTCGAACTGCTTGACCAGCTTGGCCCACAGCAGGCGCGCCGCGCGCAGCTTGGCGATCTCCATGAAGAAGTTCATGCCGATCGCCCAGAAGAAGGAGAGGCGAGGCGCGAACGCGTCCACGTCCAGGCCCGCTTCACGGCCCGCGCGGATGTACTCCACGCCGTCCGCGAGGGTGTACGCCAGCTCCAGGTCGGCCGTCGCGCCCGCCTCCTGGATGTGATAGCCGGAGATGGAGATGGAGTTGTAGCGGGGCATCCGCTGCGAGGTGAAGGCGAAGATGTCGGAGATGATCCGCATCGACGGCTTCGGCGGATAGATGTAGGTGTTGCGGACCATGAACTCCTTGAGGATGTCGTTCTGGATGGTCCCGGCCAACTTCTCGGGCGGTACGCCCTGTTCCTCGGCGGCGACGATGTAGAGCGCCAGTACCGGCAGCACGGCGCCGTTCATCGTCATCGACACGGTCATCTTGTCCAGCGGGATGCCGTCGAAGAGCTGACGCATGTCGTAGATCGAGTCGATCGCCACGCCCGCCATGCCGACGTCACCGGTCACGCGCGGGTGGTCGCTGTCGTAGCCGCGGTGCGTGGGCAGGTCGAAGGCGACCGACAGGCCCTTCTGACCGGCCGCCAGATTGCGCCGGTAGAAGGCGTTGGACTCCTCGGCGGTGGAGAAGCCCGCGTACTGGCGGATCGTCCAGGGCTGGTTGACGTACATCGTCGGGTACGGGCCGCGCAGATACGGGGCCATGCCCGGGTACGTGCCCAGGAAGTCCAGGCCCTCCAGGTCCTGCCCGGTGTAGAGCGGCTTGACCGTGATGCCCTCCGGGGTCTCCCAGAGCAGGTCGTCGCCGTCGGTGGCCTTCTTCACGGCCGTACGCCACTCGTCGGGGCCGCCGTCGGCGGTCGGTACCCCGAGTTCGATTCCGGAGAAGTCGGGGACGGTCATCACGACACTCCCATGCGGTCGAGGGTGGCGGTGAGGACGGCAATGGCGTCGCAGCCCGCGAAGACGTAAGCGTCGACACCCGAGTACTGCCCGGGGCGGCCGGCGAGGAACACGTGCTCGGCGCCCGCCGCCCGCAGCTCGGCGGCGACGGAGTCCGCCCGCTCCTCGTACAGCGCGTCGCTGGAGCACAGGCAGACCTCGCGCGCCCCGCTGTCCGCGAACGAGCCCTCGGTGACGGGCTCGATGCCGCCCGCCTGGAAGAGGTTGGCGGCGAAGGTGAGCCGGGCGGTGTGCGCGGCGGCCGGGCCCAGCGCGGCCAGATACACCCGGGGCCGGGAGCCGGTCGCCGCGAGGTGGGCGTCGGAGCGGGCGCGCAGCGCCTCGAACGCCTCGTCGCGCCGCACCCGCGGCAGCCCGCCGGACGGCGGCTCGGGCGCGGGCTCGCGCACCACCGGCTTCTCGGCCAGATGCGGGAACTCGCTGACGCCGGTGACGGGTTCGCGGCGCTTGGCGAGCTTCGCGCTGCGCACGGACCAGGTCTCGGCCAGCCGCTCGCCGACCATGCCCGAACGCAGCGCGGCGGCGTGACCGCCGGCCTTCTCGATGCTCTGGAAGAACTCCCAGCCCGCGTGGGCGAGTTCGTCGGTGAGCCGTTCCACGTACCAGGAGCCGCCCGCCGGGTCGATCACCCGGGACAGGTGCGACTCCTCGATGAGGATCGTGGAGGTGTTGCGGGCGATCCGGCGCGCGAACGCGTCCGGCAGGCCCAGCGCGTGATCGAACGGCAGCACGGTCACCGCGTCGGCGCCGCCCACCCCGGCGGCCAGCGTGGCCACCGTCGCGCGCAGCATGTTCACCCACGGGTCGCGCGGCGTCATCATCACCGTGGAGGTGACGGCGTGCTGCACCTGCTGCCCCGGAGCCCCGCACACCTCGGCGACCCGCGCCCACAGCCGGCGGGCCGCGCGCAGCTTGGCGACGGTCAGGAACTGGTCGGCGGTCGCCGCGTACCGGAACTCCAGCTGGGCGCAGGCCTGGGCGACGCTCAGCCCGGCCCCGGTCAGCTCCCGCAGATAGGCCACGCCGGTCGCCAGCGAGCAGCCCAGCTCCTGCGCGGCCGAACCGCCCGCCTCGTGGTACGGCAACGCGTCCACGGTCAGCGCGCGCAGGCCCGGGTACGCGTCCGCGCACTGCCGGGCGAGCCCGATCACCTGCTCGATGTGGTACGACTGCCCGGTGCGGGCCTCGTGGCCCAGCGGATCGGCTCCCAGGTTGCCGCGCACCGCCTCGGGCGCGACGCCCCGCTCCTCGACGACGCGCAGCAACTCCCGTGCGGCGGGCTCCACTTCGGCGCCCGCTTCGAGGACCACCGGCGCCAGGTCGAGGTGGACGCCGTCGAGCACGGTGGCGAGCGAGGAGACCGGGATGCCCGAGTCGCCGACGGCCAGCCACAGCGAGGTGACGCCGTTCTCCAGGTCGGTCAGGACGGCGCTGCCGTCGGCCGCCGCGTGTCGCTGGCGTACGTCCCAGCCGCCCGTGGTGTTGCCCTCGGGCCGGCCACCGCGTACGAACGGGGCGAAGCCGGGCAGGCCCGGGTCGGGCGCGGCGTCGCGCGCGGTGTACAGGGGGCGGGTGGTGAGCCCGTCCTCCAGCAGCGTGGACAGGGCGTTCTCCGCGGCGGCACCCGAGACTTCCTTGCCCGACTTGCGCAGGACGCCCTCGACAAGGCGTTGCCACTGCTCATGTGTCGCTTCCGGGAACTCGGCGGCCAGGGAGAGCCCGTCGTCAGGCAGGACCGTCATGCTCGGATGCTAGGTCAGATCGACAAAGGAGCAGCAGGGGGAACGGCTGTGACCTTGCCCTCGCCGTCTCTGTGACCTCGGCCTCGCCAGGGCGTTCTTGAAGCCCCGCAGGCCACCTGCTAGGGCAGCGCGCGCGTCGGTGAGGACCTGACGGCAGCCGCGGCACTGGACGACGGTAGTGCCGCCCTCCATGAACCCTTGCTGGCGCCAGCGGCTCGAACTGGCGGGCCATTGCGGGACGTTGGCTGCGGCGCGAGAAACCTCAGGTCCAGCCGAAACGGCGGTCCACCACTGCCGCGAACTCCTCCAGGGTGAGGACCGCGTCCCCGTTCTGGTCGGCGGCGTCGAACAGGGCCGAGGAGGCGTTCTCGTCCCCCACGGCCCAGACGGGCAGATCTCCCGAGGCGGCCAGAGACGGGCCCTTCGTCCGCAGGGCGATGATCACCTCTTCGCGGGTCAGGGTTCCGTTCGCGTCGAGGTCGAGCGCCTCGAACAGCTTGCGGGCCTTGTCGCTCATCGCGTCACCCTCGTTCCTGTCGTCGGCACGCGGGCCGGCCCTTCGCGTTCCCACACGAAAGACGCTTCCGCTCCTGTCCAGGTTGCCTCTCCCGGCGAACCCACGGCCAGGCGTTTTTCGGTAGGTTTCCGGCCCTCGGGGCGCGGCGTCGGCGCCGCTCACCCCTCGGCCGGGTCGCGGCCCGCGCGGTCGAGCAGTTCCTCCAGGAGCATGCGCTCGCCGGGGGTGTACGTGGCCGGCATGTCGTCCAGAATCGAACGGAGCGCCACCACTCGGCGGCGCGCCTCACGCGCGCTGTCCGGAGCGCGGGGGACGTCGCCGTCCGTGTCCGCCGACGTCGTGATGGCCGCGATGACGGCCTCGCGCGTCTGGGCCGACACGCCCAGGTCTCGCTCTTCGGGCTTGAGCGCCAGAAGGGCGAAGGTGACACCCGTGCCGGCCCCGTGGACCATCTGGGCCGCCCGCTCGACGGGGACCGTCAGGCGTCCCGCTCTGGCGACGCGCTCCAGGATCTCGCGCAGCAGGCGGTGTGCTTCCTTGGCGGCGTCGGACTCACCGCCCGGCTGCGGGTGCCCGTACATGAGCAGGTAGTGCGCCGGGTTGCCGAGGCCGAAATCGAGGTGCATGTCCCAGCCCGCGCGCAGGTCGTCGACGGGGTCCGCGGACGGTGCCCGGGAACTCTTCTGCGCCAGGTACCGGGCGAAGCCGTCGGCGGCCGTGGCCGCAAGCAGGCCGTTCATGTCGCCGAAGAGACGGTAGATGGTCGGCGGCTGGACGCCCGCCGCGGTGCTGACCGCGCGCGTGGTCACGGCGTCCCTGCCTTCCGCGACCAACAAGTCAGCGGCGGCCTCGACGAGTCTCTTCTTGAGGTCCGCTCGGGACTCTGCTCGGTCTGCCACTCGGTCTGTCGCTCGATCTGTCACGTATCGATGATAACGAATTCTCGATATCGATGGTTGCGTATCGCTGGAATCGGTGTACCGTTATCGATGGAAACAGTGATGGGCCGGTAACGGCGGCAGTCGAGTCGTGAGGTCGCGGACATGAGGGAGCGCACCATGAGCACCACACCGGAGCAGCGCGTCGCGATCGTCACCGGCGGCTCGCGCGGGATCGGCCGTGCCGTCGCCGAGCGGCTGGCGGCGGACGGCCAGACCGTGGCGGTCGTCTACGCGGGCAACAAGACGGAGGCCGACAACACGGTCGCCGCGATCCGCGAGGCCGGTGGCCGTGCCGTGGCCCACCGGGCCGACGTCGCCGACGAACAGGCGGTGGCCGCGGTGTTCGACGCCGTGATCGCCGAGTTCGGCGGAGTGGACGTCGTCGTCAACTCCGCGGGCATGATGGCGCTGGCTCCGCTGGCCTCCTTCGACCTCGACGTACTGGACCGCATGCACCGCACCAACATCCGCGGCACCTTCGTCGTCAACCAGCAGGCAGCCCGCCATGTCCGCCCCGGCGGCGCCATCATCAACCTGTCCACGTCCGTCACCAAGCTCGCACTGCCGACCTACGCCGCCTACGCGGCCGGCAAGGGCGCTGTCGACGCCGTCAGCCTCATCCTGGCGAAGGAGCTGCGCGGACGGGACATCACCGTCAACGCGGTGGCCCCCGGCCCGACCGCCACGGCACTGTTCCTCGACGGCAAGGACGAGGAGACCATCGACACCATGGCCGGGATGAACCCCCTCCAGCGGCTCGGCACCCCCGAGGACATAGCCGAGGTCATCTCCCTTATCGCCGGCCGCGGCCGGTGGATCAACGGCCAGACGGTCTACGTCAACGGCGGCATGGTCGCCTGAGCGGCCGACCGCCTTGGCGCCCTGCGCCGACACGGGACGCCAAGGGGATTCAGCGCTGGGCTGGGTCAGCCGAGCGAGCAGGCGGAGCTGTTGAGCGTGTAGGCCGTCGGGTTGGGGTTCGTGCTTCCCTTGGTGGCCGTGAAGCCGAGGGTGACCGAGCCCGCCGGGGCGATCGTCGCCGTGTACGACGCGGAGGCGACGCTCACCTCGGCGCCGCTCTGCGTCGCGGTGCCGCCCCACAGGTTGCTGATGCGCTGGCTGTCGGGGAAGGTCCAGCGCAGAGTCCAGCCGTTGATCGCCGAGCTGCCGGTGTTGCGGATGACGACCTCGCCCTGGAAGCCGCCGGGCCACTCGTTCGTCACCCGGTAGGCGACACCGCAGGTCGCGGACGAGCCGCCGGAGGACGTGGTGACCGTCACCGTGCCGGAGCGCGGCGAGCGGTTGCCGGCCGCGTCGCGCGCGTACACGGCGAAGGTGTAGGCGGTCGCCGGGGCGAGTCCGGTGACGGTGGCGGAGGTGCCGGCCGTGGTGGTGGCCGCGGCCTCGGTCGTGCCGTTGACGCGGACCACGTCGTAGCCCGTGACACCGTTCGCGTCGGTGGCGGCGGTCCAGTTCAAGGCGACGGACGAGGAGGTCACGGCGGAGGCGGTGGGCGTCCCGGGGGTGGTCGGGGGAGTGGTGTCACCGCCGCCGGAGGAGTAGATCGCAGCTTCCTCGGAGGTGGCGGCGATGCCGTTCGTGCCGTGGAAGATGCGCTGGCCCCAGGAGCTGAGCCGCGTGGGGTCGAAGTCGATCGCCAGGTCGAGGATCGGGTCGGTGTTGCCGCTCCAGGACCAGGCCAGGTAACCGAGCCGGAGCTGCTGGGCCACGGCCATCATGGTGTCCTCGTCCGGGTCGCCGTACTGGTCGGGCGGGCCTCCGAACTCGCCGATGAGGAGGGGCAGTTCGGCGTTGACGAAGGCGTTCAGATAGTCCGTGATCTCCTGCGCGGTGTCGTAGACGCTGTACATGTGGATCGAGAAGATCAGGTTGCCGGTGGGGTCGGCGTCGTAGACGGACTGGGCATTGGCACGCATGACGCCTTGCCAGTCCTGACCCCAGTTCGGCGCGTCCACCATGATCGTGTGGGCGAAGCCGGCGTCGCGCAGCTTCTTGACGGCCGCGATGGTGGGATCGGTCCAGCCGGCGGGATTGGTGTTGCCCCAGGGCTCGTTGCCGATGTTGATGATGACGTAGTTCTCTTGGCCGGTGAGCACGTCCTTCAGGCCGATCCAGTAGTCGGCCGCGTGGTCGAGGGTCCCGGCCGCGGCCTCCTCGCCGTAGCCGGTGGTGTCGTGCACCTCCAGCACGCAGATGAGCCGGTTGGCCTTGCACTGGGCGATGACGCTCGCCACGTCCTCGGCGCTGTTCTTGGTCCAGCGGTGACCGTCGGAGAGCACGACGCGGACGGAGTTGGCACCCAGCGCCTTGACGTCGGCCAACGACTGCGTCTCGCCCGGGTACCAGGTGTGAGCGTGGTTGACGCCACGCATCACGAAGTCGTTGCCGGACGCCTCCAGCAGCCGGCCGTTCTGGATGTGGAGGCCGGTGGCCGCTGCCTGGGCAGGCGGGGCGAAGGAGAGCAGAGGGGCGAGCAGGCCCAGGAAGGCGGCCAGGACGGCGGCCACTCGAGGGGCGATGCTGGTGCGGGATCTCATGGCGGCTCCGAAGGGTGAGAGGGGGTGACGGTGCGTCAGGATGACGCGGTGCGCGCCGTGCACGTGACAGTCGCCGACGGAGTGCCGGCCGTTGCCGGGGCACTGGCGATGAAGCCGAAGCTCGCGCTCGCGCCGGGCGCCAGGGTGCCGTTCCACGACGCGTTGGTGACGGTCGCGGTGCCGTCGGCGGCCGTGCCGAGGGTGCCGTTCCAGACCTGGGTGAGGCGGGCACCGGCCGCCGGTACGACCGTCGCGGTCCAGCCCGAGAGGGCCGAGGCGGACGTGTTGGTCACCGTCACCTCGCCCTGGTAGCCGCCCTGCCAGGAGGAGACGGCGCGGAAAGCCGCGGTGCAGGCGGGCGGGTCACCGGGATCCTCAGGGTCACCGGGATCCTGCGGATCTCCGGGATCCCCGGCGCCCGCGTCGAGGAGCGCCGCCAGGGCCGGATACCAGCGGGCGGCGATCTTCTCGTCGCCGGAAGCGCTGGGGTGCACGCCGTCATAGGTGTCGGTGGCCGTGTCGAACCCCGTCCACTGGTCGACCACGGAGACGGGGGAGCGGCTGGTGCTCGTCGTCCGGGCCCACTCGGGGATCCGCGCGTTGAAGTCGACGACGCGTTGCGCGCAGCCCGTGCAACTGCTCGGGTTCATCGGAATGATCTGCGCGACCAGGATCCTCATGTCCGGGTTGGAGGCCCGCATCTGCTCCACCAGCCTGGTGTAGGCGGCGAGGATGCGGTCGGGGGCGATGGCGCTCCACACGTCGTTCGTGCCGAAGTGCATGACAACGATGTCCGGCAGGGTGGCCGCCAGCCGGGCCGGCAGCAGGTTCTGGTCGGCCACGTTGGTGACCAACTCGCCGCCGTGGCCCTCGTTGTCCCCGTCGTACGGCTGTCCGCAGCCCTGCGGACCGAGGGTGCCGACGAAGTCGATGTCCGTGTATCCGGCGCTCTGCAACTGGTTCCACAACACCGCGCGCCAGCAGCCCGGCGAGCCGGTGATGGAGTCGCCCAGCGGCATGATGCGCACGGGCTCCGCCGCCTGAGCGGCCGCGGCCGGCGGTGCGAAGGTCACACCGAGGGGCAGGAGCAGGGCGGCCAACAGGCCGAAGAGCGGGAGGAGTTGTAAGCGTGATCGGCGGGTGTCGCGCATGCTGTTCCCTTCCCTGAGTGAGGTGGGAGCGCTCCCACTGGACATGAAGCCATTGTTGTCATTGACGCGTCAAGAGGTGGGAAGTGCGGCTGCGATGCTGTCAGTTCAGAGCCCCGACCGAGGAGCCACCCATGCCCGAGCCCTCCGTCCTTGCCGCGCTGGTGTCCGCTCTGCGAGGTGGATCGATCGAAGTCGTCGACCTCACCTCACCGCTGTCGTCGTCGACACCCGTGATCCAACTGCCGCCCGAGTTCGGGCAGACCGCCGTCTTCGAGCTGGAGGAGATCAGCAGGTACGACGACCGGGGCCCCGCCTGGTACTGGAACAACTTCCGCAGCGGCGAGCACACCGGCACCCACTTCGACGCCCCGAACCACTGGGTCACCGGCAAGGACCTCGCCGACGTGGCCTCGGTGCCGGCCCGACGGCTCATCGCACCCGCGGCCGTGCTGGACTTCACCGACGAGGTCGCCAAGGATCCCGACTTCCTGGTCGAGGTCGATCACGTCAAGGCCTGGGAAACCGAGAACGGCTCCTTGCCCGAAGGCGGTTGGCTGTTGCTGCGCACGGGCTGGGACACGCGCTCGCATGCGCAGGAGGCGTTCCTCAACGCCGACGAGAACGGCCCGCACACCCCCGGTCTGTCGGTGGAGTGCGCCCGTTGGGTCGCCGAGGAGGCGCCGGTGATCGGCCTCGGCGTGGAGACGGTGGGTACGGATGCGGGGCGCGCGTTCTCGTTCGACCCCGCCTTTCCCTGCCACTCCTACCTCATGGGCAGCGACAAGTACGGCCTGACCCAGCTGCGGAACCTCGCCGCGTTGCCGCCGACCGGCTCCGTCGTCATCGCGGGACCGCTGCCCATCGTCACCGGCTCCGGGGCTCCCGCACGGGTCCTCGCCCTGGTGGAGCGCTCATGAACGTCGCGGAAGCGGTTGGCCGGGCGCTGTGCGCGGCCGGGGTCGACCAGGTCTTCGGGGTGGTCGGATCGGGCAACTTCCACGTGACGAACGCGATGGTCGCCGCGGGGGCGCGGTTCGTCGCCGCACGCCATGAGGGCGGCGCGGCGACGATGGCCGACGCGTACGCCCGGACCAGCGGCACCGTCGCGGTGGTGAGCGTGCATCAGGGGCCGGGGCTGACGAACGCGATGACCGGGATCGCGGAGGCGGCCAAGAGCCGTACGCCGCTCGTCGTGCTCGCGGCCGAGGTGACCGAGCCCAGGTCCAACTTCCATGTCGACCAAGAGGCGTTGGCGCGCGCGGTGGGCGCGGTCGCGGTTCGGGTCACCTCGGCGGAGGAAGCGGTCGAGCAGGCGTGTGCGGCGGTCGGGCTGGCGGTGGGGGAGCGGCGTACCGTCCTGCTGAACCTCCCCCTGCCGGTGCAGGCCCTGGAGGTGCCCGACGGCGCCCTTGCGCAGGCGGCGCCGCCGCCGCAACGGGCCGCGGTGGAGCCGGACGCGGCCGACGTGACGGCCTTGGCCGAACTGCTCGACCGGTCCCGGCGGCCGGTCTTCGTGGCCGGCCGGGGCGCGCGGGGACCCGGCAGCCGGGAGGCTCTGGAGGCGCTCGCCGAGCACTACGGCGCACTGCCGGCGACCTCGGCCGTCGCCCGCGGGCTCTTCCACGGCAACCCCTGGTCGCTGGACGTCTCCGGCGGTTTCGCCTCACCGTTGGCCGCCGAGCTGATCCAGGGCGCGGACCTGATCGTCGGCTGGGGCTGCGCCCTCAACATGTGGACGATGCGGCACGGCCATCTGATCGGCGCCGACGCCACTGTCGTACAGGTCGACGACGAGCCGTCCGCACTCGGCGCGCACCGGCCGGTGCACCTCGGCGTCACCGGCGACGTCCGACTCACCGCGCGCGAGGTGATCGAGGCGGGCGTCGGCGGACAGCGGAAGGGCTACCGGACGCCGGAGGTCGGTGCCGCCCTCGCGACCCGCCTGCGCCGGCGTGACGTGCCGCACGAGGACACGAGCACACGTGCGCGGATCGACCCGCGCACGCTGAGCGCCGCGCTCGACGACATCCTGCCCGCGGAGCGGGTGGTCGGCGTGGACTCCGGCAACTTCATGGGCTACCCGAGCGCGTACCTGTCGGTGCCGGACGAGAAGGGCTTCTGCTTCACGCAGGCGTTCCAGTCGATAGGCCTGGGGCTGGCGACCACGGTCGGGGCGGCGCTGGCACAGCCGGACCGGCTGCCCGTGGCCGCGCTCGGTGACGGCGGCGCGCTGATGAGCGCCGTGGAGCTGGACACCGTCCGTCGGCTCGGGCTGCCCATGGTGGTCGTCGTGTACGACGACGAGGCCTACGGCGCCGAGGTGCACCACTTCGGTCCCCACGGGCACCCGCTCGACACGGTCCGCTTCCCGCCGACGGACATCGCCGCCATCGGGCGGGGCTATGGCTTCGAGGCGGTGACCGTCCGGACCCGGGCCGACCTCAAGGCCGTGGAGGACTGGATCGCCGGGCCTCGAACCGCGCCGTTGCTCATCGACGCCAAGGTGGTCGCCGACCGAGGGTCCTGGTGGCTGGAGGAGGCGTTCCGCGGCCACTGAGCGCGGGAAGCACCGACCCGCCTGTCGGCACCGCATTGCCGGCAGACGGGTCGGTGACGGCTGGGCGGGATCAGACCGCCGGAGCCGGGTAAGTGGGGTACTCCACCCCGGAGACGTGCTGGACGACGCGGATGACCTGGCAGGAGTAGCCGAACTCGTTGTCGTACCAGAGGTAGAGGATCGCGTTGTCGCCCTCGACCTTCAGGGCCCCGGCGTCCACGATCGAGGCGTGCCGCGAACCGATGAAGTCGCTGGAGACCGCGTCGGGGGCGGTGATGAAGTCGATCTGGCGCCGCAGCGGCGAGGTCAGCGACACGTCGCGCAGGTAGTCGAGGACCTCCTGGCGGTCGGTCTCCCGCGCGAGCTGGAGGTTCAGGATCGCGATCGAGACGTCCGGCACCGGGACGCGGATCGAGCTGCCGGTGATCTTCGCCTTGAGGTCGGGCAGTGCCTTGGCGACGGCCGAGGCGGCGCCGGTCTCGGTGATGACCATGTTCAGCGGCGCACTGCGGCCGCGGCGCTCGGACTTGTGGTAGTTGTCCAGCAGGTTCTGGTCGTTGGTGAACGAGTGGACGGTCTCCACATGGCCGCGCAGCACACCGAACTCGTCGTCCATCGCCTTCAGCGGGGGGACTATGGCGTTGGTCGTGCAGGAGGCGCAGGACAGGATCTGCTCGTCCGGCTTGATCGTGTCGTGGTTGACGCCGTGCACGATGTTCGGGACGTCGCCCTTGCCCGGCGCCGTCAGGACGACCTTGTCGATGCCGGGGCGCAGGTGCTTGGACAGGCCCTCGCGGTCGCGCCACTTGCCGGTGTTGTCGATGAGGATGGCGTTCTTGATGCCGTACGCCGTGTAGTCGATCTCGGACGGGTCGTTGGCGTAGATCACCTTGATCTCGTTGCCGTTGGCAATGATCGTGCTGTTGGCCTCGTCGACGGTGATCGTGCCCTGGAACTGGCCGTGGATGGAGTCACGGCGCAGCAGCGAGGCCCGCTTGACGATGTCCTGCTCCCCGCCGCCGCGCACGACGATGGCGCGCAGCCGCAGGCCGTTGCCCGAGCCGGACTTCTCGATGAGCAGGCGGGCGACCAGGCGGCCGATGCGGCCGAAGCCGTAGAGGACGGCGTCGCGTCCCTCGCCGCGCTCGATCTTGTTGGCGCCGGTGGCACCGGCGACGGCCTCGGCGGTGAACGCCGCCACGGACAGACCGCGGTCGTCGGTCTTGTACGTCGCGGCCAGCATGCCGATGTCGATCTGGGACGGGCCGAGGTCGAGCGCGGTCAGCGCCTGGAGGAAGGGCAGCGTCTCGGTGACCGAGAGCTCCTCACCGGCGATCTGCCGGGCGAACCGGTGCGTCTTCAGGATGCTGACCACCGACTTGTTCACCAAGGAGCGGCTGTGGAGGAGGACGGTGACGTCCCGCTCCCGGTGCAGCTTCCCGATGAGCGGGATCATCGACTCCGCGATCTCCTCGCGGTTCTTCCAGTTGGTGAACGAGTCGTCGTTGACAGTCACGGGCCTATCTTTCGAGCTAGGTGGCGCTCATATGCTAACCATGCGGTGCGACGGGTGTTCACAGGGGGGGCTACACGTGGGGCGAGATGCCCGATATTGCGGTTGTTTGCATGAAATGCCGATCGAGGGAGTGACGGGTGGAGCTGGAGCTGCGGCATCTGCGTGTGCTGTGCGCGATCGCCGACGCGGGAAGCGTGGGCCGGGCCGCGGCCGACCTCGGGTACTCGCAGCCCGCCGTGAGCACCCAACTCCGGCGCATCGAAGGGCACTTCGGTGAGCCGCTGTTCGAGCGCGGCCCGGCGGGCGTGCGGCCGACTCCGTACGGCGTCGAGGTGGTCGCCCAGGCCCGGGACGTCCTGGCCCGCGCCGCCGCGATCGGGCGCCGTACCGGACCCGGCGCGGCGTCGGCTCCTCGGACCCTGCGCGTGGCGGCGACGAACTCCCCGATGCTGGCGGGCATGGTGTCCGGGGTCCGCGCCCGGCTTCCGGAGGTCTCGCTCGCGGTGAGCAGTGTGTACGCCTCCTCGCGCATCGTCGAGCTCCTGGAGGAGAGTGCGGCGGACGTGGCCATCGCCGCGGACTACCCGGGAAAGGAGCTGGAGCACTCGGAGGCGGTGGCCCACCGCGGGATCGTCACCGAGCCGAACTTCGTGGCCCTGCCCTCCCGGCATCCGCTCGCCCGGCGCCCTCAGATCGCCCTCGCCGATCTGGCCGAGGAGGCCTGGTTCCTGACGCCGGACGACGGGGCCGGCTGGCCCGGCGTCTTCCACGCGGCCTGCGCGGCGGCCGGCTTCACGCCGAAGGCGGTGCACGAATTCCTCGGCGACCGGCTGCAGTTGCAGGGGATGATCGCCGACGGGCTCGGCGTGGCCGTCGTCCAGGCGACGACCCGGCCGATCCCCCAGGTCGTCGTAAAGCCGCTGATCGGTACGCCGTTGTGGTGCCGCTATGTGCTGGCCTGGCGGCGTGACACGGTCACCGAGCCGGCGGTCGACGCGCTGTTGCAGTCCGCCACCAGCGCCTACCGCGAACTCGTCGCGCGCTCCCCCCGCTTGCGGACGTGGGCGGCGCGCACGTGGAGCGTGCCCAAGGCGTAGCCGACGCCGGAGGTTATGGCTCGACAGTGCCATGTGCTATGTCACACGCCATTGTTGAGGCAGGTTGGCGCTGGGACAGTGCCTCACACGCCTCAGCACCCTTATCGAGGCGCATCACATCCGTGGAGGAACCCAGATGCGCTACCGCTTCGTGCTGCCCAGACGCACGGCCGGCGCCCTCGCCGTCTGCGCCACGCTCTCCGGCCTGCTGTCGACGCCCGCGCTCGCGGCACCCCCGGCCGACACCGGCCACACCGCCGCCGCGACCTCGCCCCGGAAGGCGACGCAACCACCACCGCCGACCGGCGCGCGGGCCAACACGGCCGTCCGTCCCGCCGTAGACAGGCAGCCGCTCACCCCGGACCGACTCCCGCCCCTGGCACCGACGTCCGCACCGACCCCGCCGCGTACGGACGCCGCCGAGAAGGCGGCCTCGTGCAGCCCGGACGACTTCGGCCGCCGGACCGGCGCCGAACTCGTCGCGTTCGTCAGGGCCTCGACCACGGACTGCGTCAACAGCCTGTTCTCGGTGACTGGTTCGGACGCCCGCGACATCTTCCGTGAGTCCCAGATGGTCACCGTCGCGAAGGCTTTCACGCGTACGGCGCGGACCTATCGCGGCGACAACTCGGCCCGCGTGTGGCAGCTCGTCCTGTTCCTGCGCGCCGGCTACTACGTGCAGTTCAACCACCCGGACGACGTCGGCCCGTACGGCGCACCCCTGGCCCGCAACACCACCAGCGGCCTGGACACCTTCTTCGCGCGCCCCCACTCCAGGGACGTCACCGCGGCCAACGGCGACGTGCTGGGCGAGGTCGTCGTCCTCACCGACAGCGCCGACCAGCAGGCCCGCTATCTGAAGATCTACCGGCGGACGCTGAACGCGTACGACAGCTCCTACGACGCCATCCGCAGCATGCTGGCCGCCGTCAACGCCGTCTACACCCCGCTCTGGCGCGGCAATTGGAACCCGGCCTACGTCAGCGCCGTCGCCGCCGACCCGTCCATCGTCCGGACCCTCCGCAGGTTCGCGCTCGACCACCTCGACCTGCTCGCCACCGACCGGGCGTACCTGGCGTCCAACGCCGGGATGAACCTGGCGCGTTATGTCGAACACCCGGCACTGCGAGCCACGGTGCGCCCCCTGGCCAGGGAACTGCTGGGCGCCTCGCGGATCACCGGCCCCACGGCCGGACTGTGGGTGGCGGTGGCGACCCAGGCCGAGCACTACGACGGCCCCAACTGCTCCTACTACGGCGTCTGTGACCTCGCCGGCCAGCTGACCAGGGCGGCCCTGCCGATCACCCACTCCTGCGACGCCACGCACACCATCCGGGCCCAGGCGCTCACGTCGGCCGACCTCGACGCGGCGTGCGCCAGCGTGCTGGGGCAGGACCGGTACTTCCACGATCTCGTGCGGGACGACGGCCCCATACCCGGGCAGTATCTGTCGACCCTCGACCTCGTCGTCTTCGCCGGCAGCGCCGACTACCGGACCTACGCCGGGGCGATCTTCGGGATCAGCACGGACAACGGCGGCATGACCCTGATCGGAGACCCCGCGGACCCCGGCAACGAACCGTTCGCCGTCATGTACCAGAAGAGCCGGGACGACGGACACGCGGCCAGGATCTGGAACCTCAACCACGAGTACACGCACTACCTGGACGCCCGGTACAACATGAAGGGCGACTTCGCCGAGCAGACGTCGGTGCCGGACGTGTGGTGGATCGAGGGCCTGGCCGAGTACGTCTCCTACGGCTACCGCGGGATCACCGACGAGCAGGCGGTCGCGGAGGCGGGCAAGCACACGTACCGGCTGAGCACGCTGTTCCAGAACACCTACGCCAACAGCGACGTGACCCGCACCTACCCGTGGGGCTACCTCGCGGTCCGCTACATGTTCGAGCGTCACCCGGCCGACATCCACCGCATGCTGGCCCGCTTCCGCGTCGGTGACTACGCGGGCGGCCACGCCGTCTACGCCACCGACATCGGCACCCGGTACGACGCCGACTTCGACCAGTGGCTGACGGCGTGCGCCGCCGGCGCCTGCAACACCCCCGCAGCCGTCAGCCGAGATCGGTCTGCGGTATCTGCACGCTGATCAGCTCCCCGGAGCGCGGGTCGACGGTAAGCCCCCGCCCGGGCCTGCGGTTGCGCAGCTGAGCGTGGGTCAGCCGGACGCCCAGGACGTCGCCCTCCATCAGGCTCTGGGGGTCCAGCAGGACACCCTTGCGCTGCCGTTTGAGGGCGCTCAGCCAGCCCCTCGCACCCGCCATGGTGTCGCCCGTGGCCGCGGCGGCCACGCCGATGCCGCGTTCCCTGCCGGACCCGACCAGCGCCCGAAGGTCCTGGTCGATGCCCGGCAGGGGCAGCAGGTCGGCGTCGTCGACGAGGACCACGCGAGGCCCGCTGCCCGCCCCCACGGCGGCGGCGAACTCCGCTTCCGTGGGCGCCCGGGACGCCAGCAGCTGTACTCCCGGATGTGCCTCCAGGGCGCGCAGCGGCGAGTCCCGCGGAGTGAGGACGACGAGCCGGGTGCCGGAGGCGAGCAGCGAGACGGCGAGACTCGCCAGCGTCGTGCTGCGGCCCGAGCCGGGCGTCACCGGCCCGAAGTACGGGTGCGGCCTCGGCGTGTGCCAGGCGTGCACGAGCCACATCAACGGCATGGCGTTCAACCCCTGTTCGGTCCCCGTGGAGGACCTGCGCCCCACCGACGAGGTCACCACCATCGAGGGCCTGCCCGCCACGGTCGGCAAGGCGCTCCACCCCATGCGGGAGGCCTGGCTGGAGTACGACGTCGCCCAGTGCGGCTACTGCCAGCCCGGCCAGATCATGACCGCCGTCGCCAAGGTCAGCCAGGCCCGCGAGGAGGGCCGCGAGATCAGCGAGGCCGACCTCGACGAGATCCGCAACGTCTGCCCATGCGGGACGTACGACCGCATCCGCGAGGCGATCGTGGCGGGCGCCGAGAAGTACTGAACGTGCCGCGTGGCCGAAGGAGTCACCCGTCGCGGAGGATCCCCAGCAGGTGGTCGCGGACCAGGGCGACATGCGGGTTGCCGGACGAGCCCGGCCGCTCGACGAGGAAGGCGGTGTTGATGGGCGGGTCGTCCGGGGCGTGCAGCAGGATCAG
Organism: Streptomyces sp. DT2A-34; assembly: GCF_030499515.1. Lineage (NCBI taxonomy): Bacteria > Bacillati > Actinomycetota > Actinomycetes > Kitasatosporales > Streptomycetaceae > Streptomyces > Streptomyces sp. DT2A-34. The sequence goes on from NZ_JASTWJ010000001.1 coordinate 9,711,323, forward strand.
CGCGCCCGAGGCCAGCTCGGCCGCGCACAGGTAACGGGGGAGCACGCTGAACCCCGTACCGCCCGCCACCGCGGCCTTCACCGCGTTCAGGTCGGGCATGGTGACCGCCGGGTGGCGCACCAGGCGCCTGCCGAAGACGTGACGCCAGTAGCGGCGCACGATCGGCACGTCCTCGGCGTAGGCCACCAGCGGCACGCCGTGCAGCGCGGCGGGCCCGTCGGCCGCGATCCGCGCCGCCGAGCCGATGCGCTCCGCCCAGGCGGGGGCCGCGACCAGCACGAACTCCTCGTCCAGCAGAGCCACCGAGGCCAGGGCGCGACCGCGCGGCCGGTAGGTCGAGATCACCAGGTCGTAGCGGCCCGCCCGCAGCTCCTCCAGGAGCGGGTCGGTCAGGCCGGGGGTGATGCGCAGCCGTACGCCTCTGTCGACCAGCGGCGCGAGGGCCGGCATGACGCGGTGCGTGAGCAGTTCGGCCGGACCGGCGAGATGCACCGGCTCCGGCTGGTGGACGTCGGGGGAGCCGCCCTGACCTGTGACGCCGGCGAGGGCGTCCAGCGGCTCGACGACCCGGGCGGCGAGTTCGTCCGCGTAGGGAGCCGGGCTGACGCCGCGCGCCAGACGCTGGAACAGCTCCCGGTCCAGCTGCCGCTCCAGCGAGCGGATCTGCGTGGTGACCGTCGGCTGGGACAGACCCAGGAGACGGGCGGCGGCGGTGAAGGAGCCGGTGCGGTACACGGCCAGGAAAGTGCGCAACAGGTTCAGGTCCACTTGCGCCGCACCGCCGGGCTGGACGCTCTCCCCCTCTCCATTGGAATCCTTATGTCTCATATGCATGAGCCTATTGGATTCCAATGGCAGGACGTGCGTACGGTCGAGGCGACGACCTACTGGACCCTCTCGAAAGAGCACCCCATGTCGAAGATCCTCTTCGTGATGACCGGCGCCGACCACTGGACGCTGGCCGACGGCACCAAGCACCCCACCGGCTTCTGGGCCGAGGAGGCGGCAGCCCCGTACGAGGCGTTCAAGGCCGCCGGCCACGAGGTCGTCGTGGCCACGCCGGGCGGCGTCGTACCGCCCGTCGACCAGGGCAGCCTCGCGGCCGAGGCCAACGGCGGACAGGAGAACGCCGACCGGATCGCCGCCGTACTCGCCGCGATGACGGAGCTGCGGGAGCCGATCCGGCTGGAGGACGTGAACCTCGACGACTACGCCGCCGTGTTCTACCCCGGCGGCCACGGCCCGATGGAGGACCTGGCGGTCGACGCCGACTCCGGCAGGCTGCTGACCCGCGCCCTGGAGTCCGGCAAGCCGCTCGGCGTCGTCTGCCACGCCCCGGCCGCACTGCTCGCCGCCGAGGCCGACGGCACCAACGCCTTCGCCGGCTACCGGGTGGCCGCGTTCACCAACGCCGAGGAGACCCAGGCCGGCCTCGCCGACCAGGCCAAGTGGCTGCTGCAGGACCGGCTCACCGAGGCCGGCGTCCAGGTCCAGGTGGGCGAGCCGTGGGTCCCGAACGTGGTCGTCGACCGCAACCTGGTCACCGGCCAGAACCCCGCCTCCTCCGCCCCGCTCGCCGCCGAACTGCTGAAGAAGCTGGGCTGAGCCCCGGGCACCCACCGGCTCGACGGCCGCTGATCGGCGTCCGTCTTCCCCGGCGGGGGGAGCGGTGCGACGATTCCGGGATGATCACATCCCCGGACCCACGCGACGACCGCACCCCGGGCCGAAGGCTCCAGGTGGAGACCCACGGTCTCGACGTGATCGCCGACGCCGAACGCAAAGGCACGCCCCGCACCCTGTTCTGGCCCTGGTTCGGCGCCAACGTGTCCATCCTGGGCCTGAGTTACGGTGCCTTCGCGCTCGGCTTCGGGATCTCCTTCTGGCAGGCGCTGTTCGCCGGAGTCATCGGCATCGTCTTCTCGTTCCTGCTGTGCGGGTTCGTCGCCGTCGCCGGAAAGCGCGGCTCCGCGCCGACGATGGTGCTCGGCCGCGCCGCCTACGGCGTGCGCGGCAACCGCCTGCCGTCGGTGATCTCCTGGGTCCTCACCGTCGGCTGGGAGACCGTGCTGTGCGCCCTGGCCACCATGGCCACCGCGACCGTGTTCGGCCGGCTCGGCTGGGGCGGCGGCACCGGGACCAAGGTGATCGCCCTCGTCCTGGTCGGGGCGCTGACCGTCGTCGTCGGCGTCATGGGCTTCGACCTCATCATGCGGCTGCAGACCGTGATCACCGTGGTCACGGGCGTGCTCACCGTCGTCTACGTCGCCCTGGTCGCCGACCACATCCACTGGTCCACCGTCAGCGCCCTGCCGGCGGGCTCCGCCCAGGAGTTCATCGGCGCGCTCGTCTTCATGATGACCGGCTTCGGCCTCGGCTGGGTCAACGCGGCCGCCGACTACTCCCGCTATCTGCCGCGCACCGCGTCGAGCCGGGGCGTGATCGGCTGGACCGCCTTCGGTGCCTCACTGGCGCCGCTGCTCCTGCTGGTCTTCGGCCTCCTGCTGGCCGGTTCCTCCAGCGAACTCAGCGCCGCCGTCGCCGCGGACCCCATCGGCGCGCTGACGACGATCCTGCCGACCTGGTTCCTGGTGCCGTTCGCCGTCGTCGCCGTCCTCGGCCTCGTCGGCGGCGCGGTCCTCGACATCTACTCGTCCGGCCTGGCCCTGCTCTCGGCGGGCCTGCGCGTGCCCCGCTACCTGGCCGCGCTGATCGACGGCGTACTGATGATCGTGGGCTCGATCTACATCGTGTTCGTCGCCGACGACTTCCTCGGCCCGTTCATGGGCTTCCTCACCACCCTCGGCGTCCCCATCGCCGCCTGGTGCGGCATCATGCTCGCCGACCTGACCCTGCGCCGCCGCGACTACGACGAACCCGACCTCTACCGCCCGACCGGCCGCTACGGCGACGTACCGCTCACCCCGCTGCTCCTGACCCTCACGGCCACCGCCCTCGGCTGGGGCCTGGTCACCAACTCGACGGCGAGTTGGCTGGACTGGCAGGGCTATCTGCTCGGCCCCCTGGGCCTCGGCGGCAGGTCCGGCGCCTGGGCCTACGCCAACCTCGGCGTCCTCGCTGCCCTCACGCTCGGCTTCCTCGGCACGCTGGTGCTGTGGCGCGGACGCGTCCGCGCACAGGAGGCGCGGACACCGAGCCCGACGTCGGACGAGGAGGCGACCGTATGACCACCGGATGGCTCGCCGTCATCGACATGCAGCGCGTCTTCGCCGACGCCGGCAGCCCCTGGGCCTCCCCACGCTTCGCCGAAGCTGCGGCAGGCGTACGGCGCCTGCTGCCGGCCTTCGGGGACAGGGTCACGTTCACCCGTTTCGTGGCACCCGGCGAACCGGAAGGGGCCTGGCGGGCGTACTACGAGCAGCACCCCTTCGCCCTGCAACCTCCGGACGCCCGACTGTGGCAGCTGACGGACGAGTTCGTGGATCAGGCACAGCACGTGCTGGACGCCACCACCTTCGGCAAATGGACCCCGGAACTGGCCCGACGCACCGCCCCGGCGGGCCCCCTGGTCCTGGCCGGTGTCAGCACCGACTGCTGCGTCCTGTCGACGGCGCTGGCGGCCGCCGACGCGGGCGTCGAGGTGCTGGTCGTCGCCGACGCCTGCGCGGGTGCGGACGACGACTCGCACGCCAAGGCGTTGCAGGTGCTGGACCTGTACCGGCCGTTGATCCGGGTGACGACGGTCGCCGAACTGCTGGAGGGGACGACATGAGCCACCCGCGTCGCCTGGCCCTCGTCGGCGGAGGTTTCTCCACCGACGAGGACGGCCTGTTGGACGACTGGGTACTGCGACATGCGCGGGCGCCTCGCCCCAGGGTCTGCTTCCTGCCCACCGCCAGCGGTGACGCGCCCGCGTACATCGAGAAGTTCCTCGCCGCCTTCCGCGACCGGCCGGACTGCGAGCCCTCCGTCCTGCGGCTGTTCGAGAGGGAGCTCGACGACGACGCGCTGCGCGCGTTCGTGCTCGCTCAGGACGTCATCTATGTGGGCGGCGGCAACACCGCGAACCTCCTCGCCGTGTGGCGCGCACGGCGTGGACCGCCTGCTGCGCGAGGCCTACGACCAGGGAAGCCTGCTCTGCGGTATCAGCGCGGGCGCCAACTGCTGGGCCGAGAGCTCGCTCACCGACTCCTTCGGCCCGCTCACGTTCCTGCCGGACGGCCTGGGCCTGCTGCCGGGTTCGGTGTGCCCGCACTACGACAGCGAACCCGGGCGCCGCCCTTCCTACCGGTCGGCCGTGGCGACGGGCGCCCTGCCCGCCGGATGGGCCCTCGACGACGGCACCGGAGCCCTCTTCACGGACGGTCGGCTCACGGAGGCCGTCTCCCGGGCTTCGGGCGCGTCCGTGTACCGGGTGACGGGCGGGGGCGGTGAGGCCGGCGAGCGAGCGCTTCCGTGCCGGGTCCTCACCGCTCGGCGATCACGGCTCAGAGGTCTCGGATTCGAGTGACTTCCGGGTCGCCGTGCCGTAGACGCCGGGCTCGTCGCCGAGGATGACGCGGGTGAGCTGGTAGGCGCGCACCGCGCTCTCGACCTCACGGTCGTAGTCGCCGTCGATGTCTCCGCCGTAGTGGCCGATCTGGCGCAGGCGGAGCTGGAGTTCGGTGACCTCCGGCCCCTGGTCACCGAGCCGGAGGACCGGTGGCTGCCCTGCCGCGTCACTCGGTTCGGGGGCGGCGCTGGTGGTGGCGCCCGCGCTGGAGGGGGCCGCGGTCGGGACGGCGGAGGAGCCGGTCGGCGGGGCGGAGCTGTTGCTCGGGGTCGCGCTCGGCGATGACGTAGGGCTCTTGGACGGCGACGCGGACGCCGTGCCGGCGGACTGCCCCTCCGGCGATGTGCCGTCCTCGGCGGAGCCGTCCGGGACGGGCGCCCGTACGTCGGCGGACACGGATCTGTCCCGCGAAGGGCTGTCGTACAGGAACAGCCCGCCCAGGAAGGCGCCCGTCAGCAGGACGACCAGGGTGGCGCCCGCCCCGGTGATGAGGAGGGTGCGGCGCCTGCGCCGGGGGCCTTCCCGGCCGCCGGCCGGGTCGGGGAGTGGCGTCCCGTCGGGCGCCGCCTCTGCCCCGGCCGGGGACGTGGGAATGTCGTACGGGTCGGCCAAGTCCCTTGGCTCCTGCGGGGTTTCGTCCCCGACCGGCTGTGCTGCCCCGGTGTCGTCACCGAGCTCGACGAACGGTCGTATCCGTACCGGATCGAAGTCCTCCGCGGCCGCCGCCTCCGCCGTGCGCGCGTTGCGACGGGCCTCGGAGGCGCGGCGGGCGCAGGAGCAGGCCGGAGTTCCGTCCGACGCCCGGGGCGCACCGCACAACGGGCAGACGGGGCCGTTCGGTTCACTCACGTAGGGGTCCCTCTCCGTGCGGGATCCAGAGTCTAGGCATATGTCCTGCACATAATCTCCATGACCCCGGCGGTTGAGTGGAACCGAGGCCTCCGGACCGTCGAGAACAAGCCGCGGGAGCCCGGTCCTCACGCCGACCGGCGCGGTGGCGTGTCCGCGGTCGGCCGGTCGGGATGGGCGGTGAACCAGTCGCGGGCCAGTTCGGCGACGGTGGTGAGGGTGCCGGGTTCCTCGAAGAGGTGCGTGGCGCCCGGGACCACGGCGATCCGGTGCTCGCAGTGCATCCGGTCGGCGGCGAGGCGGTTGAGGCTGAGCACCTGGGTGTCGCGGCTGCCGACGATGAGGAGGGTCGGCGCCCGAAGCCGGGTCAACGCCGCCGGGGTCGCCAGGTCCGGGCGGCCGCCCCGGGAGACGACCGAGCGGACCTCGGAGCCGGACAGCGCGGCCGCCTCCAGCGCGGCGGCGGCGCCGGTGCTGGCCCCGAAGTAGGCGACGGGCAGGCCGCATTCACGGCGCAGCCACACGGACGCGGCGTGCAGGCGCCGGGCGAGCAGGAGGATGTCGAAGACGTTGTGCCGGTCCTGCGCCTCGTCGTCGGTGAGCAGGTCGAGCAGCAGGGTGGCCAGGCCCGCCCGGTTGAGGGCGGTGGCGACATACCGGTTGCGCGGACTGTGCCGCCCACTGCCACTGCCGTGCGCGAACGCCACGGCGGCCGGCGCTCCCTCCGGAACCACGAGGCGGGCCCCCAGCTGTGCTCCGGCGGCCGGGATCAGCACCTCACGGTTCGGGGGCGCGGCTGTGGCGGGGGAGCTGGGTACGGACCGTGCGGCCTCCGCGAGCAGGGAGGTGACCTCGGCGTCCGAGACCTGGGCGAAGTCCCGGTACCAGGCACCCACCGAGCCGAGCACCCGGTGCGTCTGCGGGCAGACGACGTCGTCCGCCACCTGCCGCAGCCGGGCGACGCTGTGGTCAGGGCCGACGGGCACCGCGAGCACGACCCGGGCCGCGCCCTGACCTCGTACGACCCGGCAGGCGGCCTCGGCCGTGGCCCCGGTGGCGAGCCCGTCGTCCACCACGACGGCCGTACGGCCGTCGACCGGCAGCGCGTCCCGCCCTTGGCGGTAACTCCGCACACACCGTTCCAGCTCGGCCCGCTCGGCCGCCTCGACAGCTTCCTGCGCGGCGCCATCCAGCCCGGCCTCGCCGATCACGTCCCGGTTGAGGACGCGGACCCCGTGCTCGCCGATCGCCCCGAAACCCCACTCCGGCTGCTCGGGCACGCCCAGCTTGCGCACCACCAGCACATCCAACGGGGCGCCCAGACGCCGGGCCACCTCGGCCGCCACGGGCACTCCGCCCCGCGGCAGCCCCAGCACCACCAGAGCCTGGCCGTGCAGCTCCGCAAGCCCCTCGGCCAGCAGCTGCCCGGCCGCCCTGCGGTCGTCGTATCGCATCGCCGCCTCCCGCGCCCGCAAGGGCGGGAGCCTGTCCCTACCTCTTCAGGCTACGACTGTTCGCCCGGGTCCCGGCACTTGGCGATATCCGGTCGGTACCGCCACGGCGGTTGCCGTGTTCAATCACTCGTACCGCGTCACGCATCACGGCACGAACGGACGGCCCCACACGTCAGGAGGCATCGTGATCGCCGCTCCCGAGCCCGGCCCGACCGAACGCGACCTCGTCGAACGCGCCGTGCACCTGCGGCCCGTGCTGCTCGAACGCCAGCCGGAGACCGAACGGCTGACGCACTACCCCAAGGACACCCACGACGACTTCCTGCGGGCGGGCTTCTACCGGATCCTTCAGCCGCGCCGGTACGGCGGCTACGAGTTCGGACTCCCCACCTTCTATCGCGTGGTCACCGAGATCGCCCGCGGCTGCCCCTCCACCGGCTGGGCCCTGTCCCTCACCGCCGCCCACGTCCTGCAGGTCGCCACGGTCTTCGGGGAGAAGGCGCAGGACGAGATCTTCGGCGCCGACGGCGACTTCCGAGCCGCGTCCACGGTCGCGCCCATCGGCGTCGCCCAGCCCGACGGCGACGGCCATGTCGTCCTCGACGGCACCTGGCCGTATTCCTCGGGCGCCCCCTACTCCACCCACTACGTCGGCCAGACCCTGCGCGCCCCCGACCGCCCCGGCGCCCCACCCGGACCGCCGTTGCTGTTCGTCGCCCCGCGCTCGGTGTGGACGGTGCTCGACGACTGGCACGGCGTCCTCGGCCTGCGCGGCAGCGGCTCCAACAGCATCCACATGGAACAGGCCCGCATCCCCGCGTACCTCACCTGCGAGGCGAGCCTGCTCGACCTGCCCGTCGAGGGCGGCAGCGTCGGCTCCGAGCTGCACGGCAACCCCATGTACGCCGGGCGGGCGCCCAGCTTCTTCCACGGCGAACTGGCCGCCATCATGATCGGCACCGCGTACGCCGCCGCCGACGAGTACGCCCGTGCCGTCGCCGACCGCCCCCTCGTCCTCGAACCCGACCGCACCCGGGCCGAGCTCCACGACTACCAGCGGCACCTCGGCGAGGCCCTCGGCGTGATCCACACGGCCGAGGCGGCGCTGCAGCGCACCGCCGAGGACTGGATGGAGACCTGCCGCCGCAACGCCACCGGCGACGCCCCCTTCTCCCTCGCGGAGGACAACCGCCTTGCGCTCATGTTCCTGAACGCCGGCCGCATGACCTGGGACGTCCTGCAGGGCACCCTCTTCCGCACGGCTGGTTCCCGCCACGCGCGGGACGGCGAGCGAATGCAGCGGTACTTCCGGGACGCGGCCACGTACTGGACCCACGTCGGCCCCAGCATGGCCGAGCCGCTCGCCCGCCGGGTCGGCTGCGACCGCCTGGGGCTTGCTTCCGACCACATTCCGTTGATCCCCTGAGGACGTTCTGCCACCCGGCGGATTCCCTGGTCAGCCATAGGAATGCTCCGGTCCGGATCGGGTACGCGAGCAGGACCGCCCGACCGCCGCTACCAGGGGATCTGCCATGGAAACACCCGCGAACGACAACACCGCCACACCGGCCCGGCGGGCGCTGGACGCGCTGGCCGACAACACCGAGGACAGGGCGGCGATGGACACGCTCGCGAGCAGCGACGTCCTCGTCCCCGTCCCGGACGACGCGGAGCAGGACGCCACCGACCCCGGCGCCGTGGCGCTGCCGGTCATCGAGAGGGCGGGCGGCGAACCGGTCGTCCCCGTGTTCACCTCCGAGCCCGCGATGGCCGAACTGCTGCCCTTCGTCTCCCGCTACCGCCTGGTACCGCTGGGCGCACTCGCCTCGCAGTGGCCGGCCGACGACCTGGCCCTGACGATAGACGCCGGCTCCCCACACCCTCTGACGCTGACGTCGGAGGGCGTACGGACCCTGCTGGCGCGGCCGTAGCGCCGGACGACGACGCCAAGGGGATGAGCGGCACCGAAGCCGCTCATCCCCTTCGCGCGCTCACAGTGCCTTACCGGGATTGAGGATCCTCCGCGGATCGAACGCCTCCTTCAGCCGCCGCTGCACGGCATGGGCCGCGGGCCCGAGCTCCTCGGCCACCCACTGCCGCTTCAGCACACCCACTCCGTGCTCCCCGGTCAGCGTTCCGCCGAGCCGCAGCGTCGGCGCCAAGATCTCACCCGCGCCGCCTCCCACGCCGCGTCGGGCAGCCGCTCCAGGGACGGGTCGCACGACGATGGTCGGGTGCAGGTTCCCGTCGGCGGCGTGCGCGAGGGTGAAGACGGGGACGTCATGGCGTACGGAAATCGCCGAGATCTCCCGTACCGCCTCCGCGAGGCGGGGGCGCGGAACCGCGGTGTCCTCGATCAGCGGGCGCCCCAGCCGCTCCAGCGCCGGCAGGGCGAGCCGACGGGCGGTGAGCAGGGGCCTCCGCCTCCGCGGGATCCTCAGTGGTCTCTACGGTCGTCGCCAGTGGGCCCAGCAGCCACGCGACCACCGCGGCCTCCGCCGCCGCACCCGCGCCGTCGCACTGCACGACCAGCAGCGCCGCCCCCCCGCTCCCGCAGCGCCGGGTCGACGGCTCGCAGCTGGACGACGTGAGCGACTCGGACTACAGGGGGAGGCGGCTGGAAGTCAGCAACAGCGCGCGCTGCACGCCACGCCGAAGTCGATGACTCGGCGCTGCGTCAGAAGGGCAGCGGAAGCGGTCGCGTGCAGCATGCGCGCAGCATGACGCCAGGCGGCGGACCACGTCCAACGACGATTCCGCATCGAAACCGATCAGCGATCACGATCGATCGCCGTGCCGGGCTACTTGTCACGGCATGCCCCAACCCGTCCTCGACATCGTGGCCCTGCGCAGCCTGACCGCGATAGCCGACTGGGGTGGCTTCCACCGCGCCGCCCGGACGCTCTCCCTGAGCCAGTCCGCGGTCAGCCGGCACGTGCGCAAACTGGAGAAGACCCTGGGGCGGGCGGTCGTCGAACGCGAGGGCGGTGGGACCCGGTTCACCCCGCAGGGCGCCTGCTGCTGAACAGGCCCGGCGGATCCTCGCCGTGCACGACGAGGCCGTACGCGCACTGCTCGACGCCGAGGGCGACACCGTCACCGTCGGCTCCACCGAACACGCCGCCGACCAGTTCCTGCCCCGGCTGACCGCCGCGGTCCAGCGGGTGCGCCCCGGCTGCCGGGTGCGGTTCCGGATCGACCGCTCCGCCCGGCCCGTGGAGGCCGTGGAACGCGGCAGCGTCGATGTCGCGGTGTACGTCACCGAGGCCGCCGCCACCGAGGGCACGCCCGTCGGCGGTCTCCCGCTCACCTGGCACGCCGTCCCCGGCTGGGCGCCCCCGCCCGCACCGGTTCCGGTACCGCTGGTCGCCGTCGAGCGACCCTGCGCGATCCGCCGCCGGGCCATCGCCACCCTCGCCACGCACGGAGCGCCCGCCACGGTCGTCGGCGACGCCGGCTACCTCGCGGGCGTCCTCGACATCGCCCGCACCGGCCAGGGCGTGGCCCTGCTCGCGTCGGTCGGCACCGCCCCGGACGGACTCACCCCGTACGAGGGGCTGTCACCCGTCACTCCGATCCCCATGAGCGCCCTCGCCCGCCCCGGCGCGGACCCGGCGACGACCGAGGCCGCCTTCAGCGCCGTACGGGAACTGCTGCGTCAGGAATGACGGCCGCGGACGTGCCGGCGACCCCGACATCAACGCGCGAAGGTCGGCCGGACTTGCTCCCTGTCGCAGGGTGCTTCGGCCGTACGGAGAGGAGAGATCCCACCGGGAGGACTGGCCGTCCTGCTCGGCACCGCCGCCGCCCGTGACGGCAAGCTGCCCGCCCGCACCCCGGAATGCGCGGCCGGCTCCGGCAACGCCGCCGACTGGTCGCTGCTCAACACCTCGCCGGACATCCGCCGCCGGACATTCGCCGCCGGACATCCGCCGCCGGACATCCGCCGCCGGGCGTCAGTCGCCCAGCATCCGAGCCAGTACGTCGCGCTGCAGCGGCAGGACCTCGGCGTGCAGGTCGCGGCCCTTGCTGGTCAGTGCGACGAACACGCCGCGCCGGTCCTCCGCGCAGACGGAACGCTCGACCAGGCCGTCCTTCTCCAGCCGGCCGATGAGTCGCGACAGCGCGCTCTGGCTGAGATGGACCTGCCCGACGAGGTTCTGCACCCGGCACTGGTCGCCCTCCTCGGGCGTCGCCGACGCGAGCATGTCGAGCACCTCGAAGTCGCTCGCGCCCAGGCCGTGCGGGTGCAGCGCGCGGTCGATCTCGCACATGGTGCGCGCGTGCACCGACAGGATGTCCCGCCACCGTTCCTCAAGCCCTGCGTCGGCCGTCTTCGCTGCCATACCGGCACGGTAGCACCAAATCGGCCATTCGTTGACTGTGCAATTAGTGCACGCGCAAGGGCGGGCGGGTGGCTCGGCCGATGGCGGGCTCTCAGCCGGTCGGGTCCTGGATCAGCCCGACGAGATTGCCGTCCGCGTCCTTCACGGAGGCGATCAGCCTGCCGCCGCCGACGTCGTGGACGTCCTGGAGCGTCTCGGCGCCCGCGTCCAGCAGGGCCGCGAGGGTCGTCCTGATGTCGTCGACGTGCCAGTAGGGGACCGGGCCGGTCATGCCCTTCGCGTGCCCGTTGGGGTCGAGGCCGACGTCCTGCCCGGCGTCCTTGAAACCGACGTAGTAGGGCTCGTCCGCATACGGTTCCGTGCCCAGCAGTGCCCTGAACAGGGCCTTCGTCCCGTCGAGGTCCTTGACGGGGTAGATGATCGTGTTGACTCCGGCGGTCATGGCCTACTCCTGACGTGAAGGGTGCGCCGACGGTTTTCGTCGGTGGTTTCACGCTAGGGCGGGGAGCGGTGGGCGGCTTCTCGATTCCTGACCGGTCACACGCCGAGGGCGCGCCCACGGCTGGATCGCCGTGTGGCGCGCCCTCGAGGCCCGCTCACGCCGTTACGTCGACTCCCGCTTCACCAGCTCCGTCGGCAGGATCACCGCCGCCGGGTCCTCACCGCCGATCTGCGCGAGCAGCAAGCGCACCATCTCGGCGCTGATGCGGTCGTAGGGCTGGCGCACCGTCGTGAGGGCGGGGGTGGCCTCCGTCGCCGCGCTGGAGTCGTCGAAGCCGCCCACGGACACGTCCTCGGGCACCCGGCGGCCTGCCCGGTGGAGCGCCGTCAGGGCGCCCTGTGCCATCAGGTCGGAGGCCACGAACAAGGCGTCCATGTCCGGGGCCTGCGCCAGCAGCCGCTCGGTGCCCGCCTCGCCGCTGGCCCGGCTGTAGTCGCCGGAGACGATGAGCCGCTCGTCGATCTCGACGCCCGCTTCCCCGAGCACCTCCTTGTAGCCGGCGAGGCGATCGACACCGCCCGGGGTGTCCAGCGGGCCGCTCACCACGCCGATCCGGCGCCGACCCAGAGACAGCAGGTGGCGCACCATGTCACGGGCGCCGTCCCGGTCGTCCGCCGCCACGTAACTCACCTTGGAGCCGAGTCCCATGGGCTTGCCGCACTGGACGAGGGGCACCCCCGCCTCGCGCAGTTCGTCGGCCACCGGGTCCCCGGAGTGGCTGGACACCAGCAGCACCCCGTCGACGTGACCTGCCGTGATGTACCGCGTTATGCGCCGCCGTTCGTCCGGCGTGCCCGCCAGCATCAGCAGCAGCGGGATGTCATGCGCCGCGAGCGCCTGCGTGCATCCGCTGAGCAGGACGTTGAAGTTGGGGTCCTCGAAGAACCGCTCCTGCGGCTCGGTCAGCAGGAAGCCGATCGAGTCCGAGCGCCCCGTGATCAGCGAGCGCGCATGCCGGTTGACGACGTAACCCGTCTTGCGGATGGCCGCGTTGACCGCCTCCTGGGCGGTCGGGCTGACGTAGTGCCCGCCGTTGAGCACCCGCGAAACCGTGCCCCGTGAGACTCCGGCCTCGCGCGCCACGTCGTGGATCGTCGGCGGCTTGCGTCGGCCCCCCGTGTTGCTCATGGTCATGACTTTACGGCTCCGGAGAGCAGATCCAGGCTCCAGAACCGCTGGACGACCAGGAAGAGCGCCACCAGCGGAATGACCGCGAGGAACGCGCCGGTGATCACCAGCGTGTACAGCGCGGGCGTGTTGGCGCCCTGTTCGAGGAGCGTGAACAGGCCCAGCGTGATCGGGAATTTCTCGTCGTCGCTGAGCATGATGTACGGCAGCAGGAAGTTGTTCCAGATCGCCACGAACTGGAACAGGAACACCGTCACCATGCCGGGCACCATCATCGGCAGCGCGACCCGCGCGAAGATCCGCCATTCGCTCGCCCCGTCCATCCGGCCGGCCTCCACCACATCGGTGGGGACGGCGGCGGCCGCGTAGATCCGCGAGAGGTAGACGCCGTACGGCGAGAGGAGCTGCGGCAGCAGCACGCTCAGGTACGAGTCCGTGAGGTCGGCCTTCGCCAGCAGCAGGTACTGCGGAATGGCGAGGATGACCGGCGGCATCAGCACACCCGCCAGGAGCACGTTGAACAGCGTCTCGCGGCCGCGGAAGCGGTAGATCGCCAGCGCGTAGCCACCGAACGCCGAGACGACCGTCGACAGAAGGGCGCCGAGCCCGGCGTACAGGGCGGAGTTGCCCATCCACTGCCAGTACACGCCGTCGCGGTAGGCGCTCAGGTCCGAGATGTTGTCGGCGAAGCCGGTGCCCGGCACGAAAGTGAAGGTGGAGAACAGCTCACTGCCGGACTTGGTCGCCGCGATCACCACCCACGCCACGGGCAGCAGGCAGTAGAGCGCCCCGAGCAGCAGGGTGACCGTAGGGATCAGGGCGATTCGGCGGCGCAGCGGCGGGCGGCTCTGAGCGGCGCCGGGCGTGGCGCCCGCGGTCGTGTCGGCCTTGCCGACGGCAAGAGAACTCATCGTGCTGCCTCCTGCTTGTTACGACGGTTCGCGCCCCGCAGGAACCCGAAGGACAGCAGCAGTGTCGCCAGGGCGATGATCGTGGCCTGGGCGGCCGCCGCGTAGATGTCGCCCTTGCCGAAGGCGTCCTGGTACACCTTCATCAGCGGACTCCAGGTCGTGGACACGGAGTTGGTGAGCGGTTTGAGGGTCATCGGCTCGCTGAACACCTGGAGCGTGGCGATGATCGAGAAGAAGAAGGTCAGCACCAGCGAGGGCGCCACCATCGGGATCTTGATCCTCAGCGCGACCTGGAGCGGCGTGGCGCCGTCCAGCTTGGCCGCCTCGTACACCTCGGCCGGGATCGCCTGCAGCGAGGTGTAGATGACGATCATGTTGAAGCCGGTGCCGCCCCAGACCGCGATGTTCGACAGGGCGAGGTAGAGCGGGCCGCCGTCCAGCAGGTCGGGCTGCGGCATGCCCAGCTTGTCGAGCACGTAGTAGAAGGGGCTGACGTCCGGCAGGTACAGGAAGCCCCACAGCAGCGCGGCCACGACGCCGGGGATGGCGTACGGCAGGAAGATCGCGAGCCGGGTGAAGGGCGCGAGCCGCACCTTGTCGGAGTCGAGCATCAGCGCGAACAGCAGGGCCAGGCCCAGCATCACCGGCACCACGATGCAGCCGTAGCCGAGCACGCGCAGCGCGCCGTCGACCAGCTCGCTGTCGGTGAGGGCGTCCGTGTAGTTCTCCACACCGGCCCAGACCTCCTTGCGGGCGCCGGAGCCGAGCCCGAGCCCGGAGACCTTCACCTTGTGGAAGCTGAGCCAGATCGCGTAGCCGATGGGCAGCGCGAAGAAGAGCAGGAAGAGGACGGTTGCGGGGAGAAGGAAGGCGTACGGGGCCCCCTTCACCCCGTACGCCCTCCGGCTTGTGCTGGTCACTCGGAGACCTCGAAGCCCTGCTTCTTGAGGTCGGCGACCGTGTCGTCCTGCATGGCCTTCAGGGCGGCAGCGAAGTCCGACTTGTTCTTGGCGGCCTTGCCGAAGGCGTCCTTGAAGGTCGTGTAGGCGACGTTCACGTTCGGGCCCCAGGCCGACGGCGCCGTCGTCTCGGCGATCTCGGCGGCCTTCGTGTAGAAGTCGGGCTGGTTGGAGAAGTAGTCCGGCGGCGTGGTGAAGGCGCCGCTGAGCTGGGCGGAGGTGGAGGCCGGGTAGATCCCGCTCTCCTTGGCCAGCGCGTTGAGCGCGTCGCCGTCGGTGTTCAGCCAGGCGGCGAACTTCGCGGCGGCGGCCTTGTGCTCGGAGTCCGTGGTGACGGCGGTGGAGGAGCCGCCCCAGCTGCCGGTCACGTTCTCCGACTGCGACCACTGCGGGAGCGGGGCCATGGCCCACTTGCCCTTGGTGTCGGGCGCGGCCGTGGTCAGCGTGCCCGGGGCCCACACGGCGCTGACCCAGGCGATCTGCTTGCCGGTGTTGAGCGCCTTGTTCCAGGCCGGGGTGTACATGGGCTGGTTGTCGATGGCGCCCTCCTCGACGAGGTCGCCCCAGAACTTGGCGACCTTCTGGGAGGCGGCGTCGTCGATGCCGACCTTCCACTTGTCACCGGAGGTCGTCCACCACTTGGCGCCGGCCTGCTGGGCCAGGCCCGCGAAGAGACCGGAGTCGTTGGCGGAGAAGGTGGTGAGGTCCGTGTCGGGGGACTTCTTCTTCAGCGCGCGGGCGGTCTCGGCGAACTGCTCCCACGTGGTCGGGACCGTCAGGCCGTACTTCTTGAAGAGGTCCTGGCGGTAGTAGAACATCATCGGCCCGATGTCCTGCGGGACCGCGTAGACCGCGTCCGTGCCCAGCGTGGTCTGCTGCCACACACCCTCGGCGAACTTGTCCTTCGCGTCGCCGACCTCGCTCGCGATGTCCGCGACCGCGTCATTGCTGACCAGTGTCGGCAGTGCCTGGTACTCGGCCTGGACCAGGTCCGGGGCCTTGCCCGCCTTGTGCGCGGTGAGGATCTTGGTGACCAGCGTGTCGCCGGACGCCTGCTTCTTCACCGTGACCGTGATCTGGTCCTTCTTGCCCTGGCCCTTGTTCCACAGGTCGACGACCTTGTCCATGCCGGGCGTCCAGGTCCAGTACGTCAGCGAGACCGGCCCCGAGGAGTCCTCCCCGGCTTCTTCGGAGCCGCAGGCGGCGAGGGCGGTGGCGCCGAGGGCGGCGGCGACACAGCTGGCCGCAGTTCTGAAAACGAGTCGCCGACGCTTCGTGATGGGCATGGATCTCTCCCCTGACCTGGGGCCCCAGCCTGCTGCGAGGGCCCGCCATGCTTCTGTGAGCGTTCACAGTAGAGAAACATCCTGGACACTTGTCAATGGTTGTTGCTGTGCGGTTATGTTGGGCTCGCACCGCCGATCCGGTGTGTGCACGTTCCCAAATGATCGATAAAACGGGAGAGATCCATGCCGGAGACCACCCCCAGGGGCCTCACCAGGCTCGCCTTCGGTGGGGACTACAACCCCGAGCAGTGGCCGGAAAGCGTCTGGCAGGAGGACGTCCGGCTGATGCGGGAGGCCGGCGTCACGATGGTGAGTGTCGGGATCTTCTCCTGGGCCCTGCTGGAGCCCGTACCCGGGGCGTACGACTTCGGCTGGCTGGACCGCCTCTTCGGCCTGCTGTACGAGAACGGCATCCGCGTCGACCTGGGCACCCCCACCGTCTGCCCGCCGGTGTGGTTCTACCGCGCCCACCCCGACGCCCTGCCCGTGACGGCGGAGGGCGTGCGCTACGAGTTCGGCTCCCGCGCCGCCATCTGCCACAGCAACGCCGACTACCGCGCGGCCGCCGCGAGCATCACCACCCAGCTCGCCGAGCGCTACGGCGACCACCCGGCGCTCGCGATGTGGCATGTGCACAACGAGTACGGCGTCCCCGTCTCGGCCTGCTACTGCGACTCCTGCGCCGCGCACTTCCGCCGCTGGCTGGCGGCCACGTACGAGACGGTCGACGGGGTCAACGAGGCCTGGGGCACCGCCTTCTGGGGCCAGCGCTACGCCGACTTCGAGCAGATCAACCCGCCGCGCGCGACGCCCACGGCCGTCAACCCGGCCCAGGCGCTGGACTACAAGCGGTTCGCCGACGCCACCATGCGCGAGAACTTCGTCATGGAGCGGGACATCCTGCACCGTCTCTCACCCGGCGTCCCCGTCACGACCAACTTCATGACGGCCCTCAGTCAGTGCGACTCCGTCGACTACTGGGCCTGGGGCCGTGAGGTCGACCTCGTCACCAACGACCACTACCTGATCACCGACGGCCGCCGCACCCACGTCAACCTCGCGATGGCCGCCGATCTCACCCGCTCGGTGGCCGGGGGAGCACCCTGGATCCTCCTGGAGCACTCCACCTCCGGCGTCAACTGGCAGGCCCGCAACCCCGCCAAGGCCCCCGGCCAGATGGCCCGCAACTCTCTCGCCCATGTGGCACGCGGCTCCGAGGGCGCGATGTTCTTCCAGTGGCGGCAGTCCCGGCGCGGCGCCGAGAAGTTCCACTCGGCGATGCTCCCGCACGGCGGCACGGACACACGCGTGTGGCGCGAGGTCGTCGAACTCGGTGCCGCCCTCGACTCATTGAGCTCAGTCCGCGGCACCCGCACACAGGCAGACGTCGCGATGCTGTGGGACTGGCACTCCTGGTGGGCGCAGAACCTCGACTGGCGTCCCAGCGAGGACCACGACCCGCGCGAGCGCGCCGACGCCTTCTACGAGGTCCTCTACGACCGCCACCTCACGGTCGACTTCGCCCACCCGGAAGCCGACTTGTCGGCCTATCCCCTTGTCGTCGTACCCGCGCTGTACCTGATGACGGAGACGGCCGGCCGCAATCTGCGCCGGTACGTCGAGAACGGCGGCACCCTCGTCGTGTCGTACTTCTCCGGCATCGTCGACGAGCACGACGCCGTGCACGAGGGCGCCTACCCCGGCCCGCTGCGGGACGTCCTCGGGCTGACGATCGAGGAGTTCTCGCCACTGCTCCCGGACCAGCTGGTGCGCATCACCGGCCCGGACGGCTCCGAGCTCAGCGGCGACGTGTGGACCGAGTTCGTCGTCCCGCGCGGCGCCGAGACCGTCTGGACGTACGCCGACGGCCTGACCGCCGGTCACCCGGCCGTCACCCGGCACCGCCTCGGAGAGGGCACCGCCTGGTACGTCTCCACCCGCCTGGGCGCCGAGGGCCTCGACGCGCTGCTGGGCTGGGCGATCGAGGACGCGCAGGTCGCCCCGCGTGTCGACCTGCCCCGCGACGTCGAGGTCGTGCGCCGCGCCGGCGAGTCGGGCAGCTACCTGTTCGCCGTCAACCACACCGCGTCGGACGCCAAGGTGCCGCTGGAGGCACCCGGTACCGAGCTGCTGACCGGTGAACGTGCCGCGGGCCGCCTCGAGGTCCCCGCGGGAGCCGTCCGGGTCGTACGACTCGACGGCTGAGCCGAACTCCCCTCCGCCCGCGCGCGCCACGAGCCGCGGGTGAAGGGGCTCCTCACCCTCCAGGTGAGGGACACCCCCGATCCCACTTACGTCGAAGGGACGACGGACGAAGATGTTCCATCCCAGACGCACCCTCCGGGTCCTGCTGCTGCCGCTCGCAGCCGGCCTCGCCCTCACCGCCCTGCCCGCGCAGACCGCCTCGGCGGCCAGCACGCTCACCAACGGCGGCTTCGAGTCCGACGGCACCGGCACGGCCACCCCGGCCGGTTGGTCCACGTACTCGGCGGCCGGCCAGAACTCCGCCTCCTTCACCGAGGCCGGCGGCCACGGCGGGAGTTACCGCCTGAGCCACTGGTCGTCATCGGCGTACAAGGTGGAGACGTACCAGTACCTGTCCGGGCTGACCAACGGGAACTACAGGCTCACCGCGTGGGTCCGCTCCGGCGGCGGCCAGAACTCGGCGTACATAGCGCTGAAGAACTGCGGCGGCACGGAACAGCGCACCGACCTGCCGGTCTCGGCGAGCGGGTGGATCCGTATCGTCGTGCCGGTCAATGTGACCAACAACCAGTGCACCATCAGCATCAACAGTGACGCGAACGCGGGCAACTGGATCAATGTTGACGACCTGACCTTCGCGTCCGGCACGGGCGGCACGTCGATCCATGGTGCCGACATATCCTCGCTCGCCAAGAGCGAGGCCAAGGGCGGCGTCTACAAGACCAGTTCCGGCACCACCGGCGACGCGATCACCATCCTGAAGAACGCCGGAATGAACTACGCGCGCCTGAAGGTCTGGGTCAACCCGGCCGACGGCTACAACAACAAGACGCGCGTCCTCGCCATGGCCAAGCGGATCAAGGCGTCCGGCATGAAGCTGCTGGTCGACTTCCACTACTCGGACATCTGGGCCGACCCGGGAGCCCAGAGCAAGCCGGCCGCCTGGGCGGGGCACTCGTACAGTCAACTCAGGACCGACGTGTACAACCACACGTACGACGTGTTGAACGCGTTGAAGGCTCAAGGCACCACCGCCGACATGGTCCAGGTGGGCAATGAGATCAACGGCGGCATGCTGTGGAACGAGGGCTCCACGAGCAACTGGTCGCAGCTCGCCGGCCTGCTCAACTCGGGCTACGACGCGGTCAAGGCGGTCAACTCGTCCACCACGGTCGCCCTGCACCTCGCCAAGGGCGGCGACCTGTCCGGCACCCGCTCGTGGTTCGACAGCGCGGTCGCGAACGGCGTGAAGTTCGACGCGATCGGCCTGTCCTACTACGGCTACTGGCACGGCTCGCTCTACGACTTCCAGACGACGCTGGACGACGCGGCCTCCCGCTACGGCAAGCCCGTCTTCGTCGCCGAGACGGCCTACCCGTTCCGGCTGGACAGCGAGGACGCGCACGAGGAGATCATCAACACCACCGGTGAGCTGGTCTCCGGCTACCCGGCGAACACGGCCGGGCAGCGCCGCTGGATGAACGATGTGGCCAGCATCGTGGAGGCCGTCCCGAACGGCCGTGGCCTCGGCGTCTTCTACTGGGAGGCGACCTGGACCGCCGTCTCCGGCAACGGCTGGGACCCGACCGACGCCTCGTCCGGTAACGGCTGGGAGAACCAGGCCCTGTTCGGCTACGACGACACCGCGCTCTCGTCGATGGCGTGGTTCAGCCACCGCTGAGTTCCGTGACTCCGTGACAAAGGGGCCCGGCCGCACCCATGCGGCCGGGCCCCGACGCGTCAGGCGCCGAACCGCCTTATGCATGGCCCTCCGGTACCGGAACAAGGGTCCAGGCGTCCCGGACACGGCTGCGGCCGTACGTCTACTCGGGCCCACCAGGCTGCGTATGGTCCGCGGAACGGTCGGCCGTCGACCCTCGCCGACGGCGCCGCCGCTTCGGGGCCGTGCGGGCCGGCTGGTCGAAGTCCTCGAACCGCTCGCACAGCAGCCTGCCCACCAGCGCACCGCCGTAGACCACGAACCCCACACCGACCAGCCAGGACTCCACCACCAGGACGGTCCCGACCGGGCCGTAGCTGATCGCGTTGGTGACGAGCAGCGGGGTGAACACCAGGTACGAGAACAAGCGCAACCCCACCAGCCCCGCCATGGTGGCGATCGCACCGGGCAGCAGGTCACGCCAGCGCACCTCACCGCTGAGCAGGAAGTGCGGCCCCCACCAGAAGAACAGCACGCCGACCGCCATGCTCAGCAGGATGCGGGGGGTGCCCTGCAGCACGGTGCGGGTCTGCACCTGCGCGTACACGTACGCCATGAGCATGATCAGCCAGACGGTCTGCCGCCACACCCGGTGCCAGGGCCCCGCGGGCAGCCGCCAGATCCGCTCGTAGCCGTTCTGGACGCTGGCGGCGAAGGACACACCGAACACGGCGAGCAGCGCCACGCTCAGCGCGCTGGTCGTGCTGACCACCTTGCGTGGCGGGGTGAAGACCTGCGAGAGGGCGCGGGCCGACCGGCCGGACAGGTCCATGCCGTCCACCAGCCACAGGGCGAATCCGCCCTGTGCCAGGGGATCCACGGCCGCCACCACGATCAGCAGCGGAGCCAGCGTGACCAGGGCGAGCGCGGCGAAACCCATGGCGCGGTGCAACAGCTCCAGCTCCTTGCCACGCCGGTAGAGCTCCGTGAGTTCCAGCCGGTGCCATGCCGTGTGCAGCCAGGAGTGCCGGACGTTCAACGCGACCGCCGTAGGTCACGGGCCCCTCTACCGGGGCGGCGTTCCGCGCGCCACCGGGGCGGACGTGACATACGACCACCCTCTCTCGCCCGTTGTGCGCGCCTGACCGAGTGGCCAGGGGACGTACCCCGTAAACCGTGGCATACAGGACGCGGCACGGGGCGGATGACACGGCGCCGCCCGGTTACCCGGGCGCCCTTCGTCGTGACGCCCGCACCAGGGTTCCTGCCTGCCAGGATGGACCGTCCGACACCGAAGGGAACGCCTCCATGGACCGTCCCACCGGGCTCGTCCCGCGCCGGTACGTGGCGATCGGCGGCCGTGGCCCGGAGGATGTGGTCGCCGACGACCGGGGCCGGGTGCTGACCGGCGTCGAGGACGGCCGCATCCTGCGCGTCGACGGCGCCGTGCGCGTCCTGGCGGACTCGGTGGCGGGGGAGCGGCTGCGGTTCTGCAGCAACGTGGTCGCCCTGTCCGACGGAAGCGTCTGCTTCACCGTATCCAGCCGCCGCTACCCCGTTGACCTGGGGGTCCCCCACTCCGTTTCAGGCAGTGGGGGAGGATCGGCGACCTCGTTCGAGCACACCGGAACAGGCCGCCTGCTGCGCCGCGCCCCGGCAGCAAGACCCCCGAGGCGCTGCTGGAGGGGCTGCAGTTCGCCAACGGGCTCGCTTCGAGTGCCGACGAATCCTTCCTGGTCGTCGCAGAGACCGGGGCCTGCCGACTCACCCGCTACTGGCTCACCGGACCCCGCTCCGGACACGGCGAACCCTTCGCCGAGGACCTGCCGGGCATGCCCGACAACCTCTGGCGCGGCACACCGGACGGCCCGATCTGGGTGGCGCCGGCCGGCCCGCGCGTACCTCCGCTGGACCTGCTCCACCGCGCCGCCCCGGCCGTACGCCGTACCGCCGCCCGCGTCGCCGTGCACGCCCCCTTCCACCCCACGGGCACGACCGGCGTGCTCGCGGTCGACGACACCGGCCGGGTCGTCCACCACCTGGCCCGCCGCCACTCCCGGTTCCGCACGGTCACCAGCGTGTGCGAGACCGGCGGCCGGCTGATCCTGGGCAGCCTCTGGGAGCGGGGCGTCGCGGTCTGCGAGGCGCCCGTCCCGAAATGAGCCCGGCGTAGCGGCGTACCCTGTTGACCGGCCGCGATCACCACACGAGGTGCGGTGGCGAGGGCCAGTCAGGAGACGCACGACCATGACCGCCCCGGAGACCGAGACCCTCCGCGCCCCAGCGCCCCCGCCACGGCGGCACGCCTGGCGGACCCAGGCGCCGATCGTCGCGGTCGTCGCACTCGGCGGAGCCGTCGGCGCCACGGCACGCTACGCATGGTCCCTGTGGTGGCCCGCCCAGCCCGGCGGCTTCCCCTGGGCGACCTTGTGGACCAACGTCGTCGGCTGCGCCGTGATCGGCGTGTTCATGGTGGTCATCACCGACGTGTGGGCCGCCCACCGCCTCGTCCGCCCCTTCTTCGGGACCGGCGTGCTCGGCGGCTTCACCACCTTCTCGACGTACGCCGTCGACATCCAGAAGCTGGTGGACAGCGGCCATCCGCGTATCGGACTGGCCTATCTCGCCGCGACCCTCGTCGCGGCGCTGACGGCGGTGTGGCTCGCGGTGGTGACGACCCGCCGTGTCCTGAAGTGGAGGCGGCCATGACGAGGCTGACCGGGCGCGCCCTGCGCGTGACCGTCTTCATCGGCGAGAACGACACCTGGCACCACAAGCCCCTCTATTCGGAGATCGTGCACCGCGCCCACGCGGCCGGACTCGCGGGCGCCAGCGTCTTCCGCGGCATCGAGGGCTTCGGCGCGTCCAGCGTGATCCACACCTCGCGGCTGCTGTCCCTGAGTGAGGACCTCCCGGTCGCGATCGTGATCGTCGACACCGAGGAGCGCGTACGGGCCTTCCTGCCGCAGCTCGACGAACTCGTCACCGAAGGGCTCGTGACCCTCGACGACTGCGAGGCCATCCGGTACGTCGGCCGGGACGACACTCTGCGCACATCGGACACGAAGGGTAAGAAGTCGTCGTGAACTGGCTCCTGGTCATCGCGGGTGCCATGGTCGGTGCCCCCCTGCGCTACCTCACCGACCGCGCGGTCCAGTCACGGCACGACTCGGTGTTCCCCTGGGGCACCTTCGCGGTCAACGTCACCGGCTGCCTGATCCTCGGTCTGCTGACCGGAGCGGTGGCCGCAGGCGCCGCGAGTTCCCACCTCCAACTGCTGCTGGGCACCGGCCTGTGCGGGGCGCTGACGACGTACTCGACCTTCTCGTACGAGACCCTGCGGCTGACCGAGACGGGGGCTGGGCTCTACGCCGTCGTCAACATCGCGGGGAGCGTGACCGCGGGCCTCGGCGCGGCGTTCCTGGGGGTCTCGATCGCCGAGGCGGTGTGGTCGTAGCGACCGGCCCAGGGGCGTCGTACACCACGGATCCATACCCGCACCTGGTAGGACAGTGCGCGCCACTGTCCCGCCGAACCCCCGGAACTGGATCCCATGAGCGCCATCAGCGTCGGTCAGGCCGTCGTCCTCGGAGCCGTCGAGGGGGTGACCGAGTTTCTGCCCGTCTCCTCGACCGGCCATCTGAAGATCGCCGAGGGGCTCATGGGCATCCCCGTCGACGACGACGCGGTCGTCGGGTTCTCGGCCGTCATCCAGGTCGGTGCGATCGCCGCCGTGCTCGTGTACTTCTTCAAGGACATCGTGCGGATCGTCTCCGCGTGGCTGCGCGGGCTGCGGGACAAGGAGGAGCGGTACCACCACGACTACAAGTTCGCCTGGTGGGTGATCTACGCGACGATCCCGATCATCGCCGTGGGCCTGGCCGCCAAGCCGCTCATCAAGGGGCCGCTCGCCTCGCTGTGGGTCGTCGCGGGGTCGCTGATCGTCGGCAGCGGCGTGATGTGGGCGGCCGATCAAATGGGTCGGCACAAGCGCGGGGAGGACGACACCTCCTTCAAGGACGCGATGCTCGTCGGCAGCTCCCAGATCCTCGCCCTGCTCTTCCCCGGCTTCTCGCGCTCCGGCGCCACCATGTCCACGGCGCTGATGCTCGACCTGGACCGGGTCGCCGCCACCCGCCTGTCCTTCTTCCTCGGCATTCCGGCCCTGACCGGCGCCGGCATCTACGAGCTGAAGGACGCCCTCGGTACCACGGGCACGGGCGCGCTGCCGCTGGCTGTCGGCACCGCGGTCTCCTTCGTCGTGGCCTACGCCTCCATCGCCTGGCTGCTCAAGTTCGTCGCCAAGCACTCGTTCAACGCGTTCGTGATCTACCGGATCGTCGTCGGAGTGCTGCTGTTCGGGCTGCTGGGCGCAGGTGTGATCAACAGTTGACGGGTTCGGACGGGGAATCGATGTGAAGTCTGTTTTCAGGCTTCACATCCGATGAATCTTTCCTTTCTACGCCCTTGACACCACCCTCGGCTCACCCGGAGTATCTCTCCCGTGAACCTGTCAGACAGCCGGACAGCCGGACAGCCTCCGCGGCGCGTCAGCGCCATGGAAGCGGTACTGGCGCACCTCCGCAGCGCCATCGAGCGCGGCGAGTACGCCATCGGCGACAAGCTCCCCTCCGAGGCGGAACTCTGCCGCACCCTGGAGATCAGCCGACCCGTCCTGCGCGAGGCCCTGCGGGCCCTGCAGACCATGGGCCTGACCGTCTCCAAGACCGGCAAGGGCACCTTCGTCGTCGCCAACGCCGTCGAGGACCCCACCTTCGGCGACTACGCGGCCAGCGACCTGCTGGAAGTGCGCCGACACGTCGAGATCCCGGTCGCCGGGTACGCGGCCCTGCGCCGCACCCCGGAGAACCTCGACCACCTCGCCCACCTGCTCGACCGTATGGAACGGGAGACGGACACCACCGCGTGGGTCGCGATGGACACCCTCTTCCACCTGGCCGTGGCCGAGGCCGCCCAGAACCCGGTCTTCCGCCGGGTCATCGAGGAGATCCGCGACGCACTGGCGCGTCAGTCGGCCTTCCTCAACGAGCTGGGCGGCCGCCGCGAGCAGTCCAACCGCGAGCACCGGGCGATCGTCGAGGCGCTGATCGACGGTTCCGAACTCGACGCGACCGACGCCATGGCGCACCACCTGGACCGCGTCGAGACGACCCTCACCGACATCGTGCGCCCCGCGCGCACGGACAGCCCCACGGAAGGCGGACCCGAGGCGTGAGCGAGCAGCACCTCAAAGAAGAGACGCGCCCATCGTCCGGACACGTCGACGCCGGAGACGCCGGCTACAGCAAGTCGCTGAAGTCCCGGCACGTCAACATGATCGCCATCGGCGGAGCCATCGGCACCGGCCTGTTCCTCGGCGCCGGCGGGCGACTCGCCGACGCCGGCCCGTCCCTGTTCATCGCCTACGCGGTCTGCGGAATCTTCGCCTTCCTCGTCGTGCGCGCCCTCGGCGAACTCGTCCTGTACCGCCCGTCCTCCGGCGCCTTCGTGTCGTACGCCCGGGAGTTCATGGGGGAGAAGGGCGCGTACACCGCGGGTTGGATGTACTTCCTCAACTGGGCCACCACCGGCATCGCCGACATCACCGCGGTCGCCACCTACACCCACTACTGGGGCATGTTCTCCGACATCCCGCAGTGGGTGCTCGCGCTGATAGCCCTGGCCGTCGTCCTCACCGTGAACCTGATCTCGGTGAAGATCTTCGGTGAACTGGAGTTCTGGTTCGCGATCGTCAAGGTCGGCGCGCTCGTCGTCTTCATGTGCATCGGCATCTTCCTGCTGGTCACACAGCACCCGGTCGACGGCACCACCCCCGGCCCGTCCCTGATCACCGACCACGGCGGCATCTTCCCCAACGGCCTGCTGCCCATGCTGCTGATCGTCCAGGGCGTCGTCTTCGCCTACGCCTCCGTCGAGCTGGTCGGCGTCGCCGCCGGTGAGACCGAGAACCCCGAGAAGATCATGCCGAAGGCGATCAACTCGATCATGTGGCGCGTGGGCCTGTTCTACGTCGGCTCCGTCGTCCTGCTCTCGATGCTGCTGCCCTGGTCCTCGTACAAGGCGGGCGAGAGCCCCTTCGTCACCGTGCTCTCCAACATCGGCATCCCGGCGGCCGGCGGCATCATGAACCTGGTCGTGCTGACCGCGGCCATGTCCTCGCTCAACTCCGGCCTGTACTCCACCGGCCGCATCCTGCGCTCCATGGCGATGTCCGGCTCCGCCCCGAAGTTCACCTCCGTGATGAGCCGCAGCAAGGTCCCCTACGGCGGCATCCTGCTCACCAGCGGCTTCTGCGTCCTCGGCGTCGGCCTCAACTTCGTCGTCCCCGCCGAGGCGTTCGAGATCGTGCTGAACTTCGCGGCGATCGGCATCCTCGCCACCTGGGGCATGATCATGCTCTGTCACCTGCTCTTCTGGCAGAAGACCCAGAAGGGCGAGCTCACCCGCCCGAGCTACCGACTGCCGGGCTCCCCCTGGACCGAACTCGTGACGCTGGCCTTCCTCGCCTCCGTCCTGGTCCTCATGTACGCCGACGGAGGCGCCGGCCGCACCACCGTGCTGTGCCTGCCGCTGATCGTCGCCGCGCTGGTCGCGGGCTGGTACGGCATCCGAAGCCGGGCCGCGCGCAGTGCGACCAAGGCCGACGCGTGACACCCGTGTCGGCCGACGACCCCTCATCGACCCACCACCATCAGGCAGTGATGTACAGCAGTTCCATAGCGGACGCACCCCTTGTCCGCGAACCCCTCCACGCCCCCGTCGCCCACCTCATACGCGGCGGAATGACCGAAGGCATCCACTACGGCTCCGTCGTCGTCCTCGGCGCCGACGGCGAGGTCCAGTTCCAGCTCGGTGACATCGAGGCCGCCTTCTACCCGCGCTCGGCGCTCAAGCCCGTCCAGGCCGTCGCCATGGTGCGGGCCGGGCTCCCGCTCGACGGCGACCTGCTCTCGCTCACCGCGGCCAGCCACTCCGGCGAGGAACGCCACCTCGCCGGAACCCGGCGCATCCTCGACATCGCCGGGCTCACCGAGGACCACCTGCGCAACGTCCCGGACATGCCGTTCGACCCGGTCGTCCGGGACACCTGGGTACGGGAGGGCCGCGCGCCCTCCCGGCTCGCCCAGAACTGCTCCGGCAAGCACGCGGCCATGTTGTACACCTGCGCGCTCAACGGCTGGTCCCTGGACGACTACCTCGACCCCGGGCACCCGCTCCAGCAGGCGATCGCCGAGATCGTCGAGGACCTCACGGGCCAGCGCATCGCGCGGGTGACCGTCGACGGGTGCGGGGCGCCGCTGTTCTCCGTCTCGCTGCACGGGCTCGCCCGGGCGGCGGCTCGTATCACCACCGCGGCGCCGGGTACGCCCGAGGCTCGGGTCGCCGACGCGATGCGGGAGCATGCCGAGATGGCCTCCGGCGCGGGGCGGGACGTGGCGGCGTTGATGCGGGCCGTGCCGGGGCTGCTCGCCAAGGACGGGTTCGAGGGCGTGCAGGTTGCTGCCCTGCCGGACGGTCGGGCCGTTGCCGTGAAGATTGCCGACGGGGCGAATCGGGCGCGGGTGCCGGTGGCTGCCGCGGCTCTGGCCAGGGCCGGGGTGGATCCGGGGCTGCTCACCGAGTTTCAGGGTGAGGCGCTTCTTGGGGGCGGTCGGGAGGTCGGGTGTGTGCGGCCCGTTCGTTCGCTTGAGCCCGTTGTGGTTCCGGCCTGCGCCTGAACATGTGCCCGGACATGTCGTTCGGCGACTGCGGGCCTGATGTGGCTGGTCGCGCCCACGCGGCGGTAGCCGCAAATCGATAACGCCCCGCGCCCCTTTCGGGGGCGCTCTCACCCCGTACCTCAGAAAGAGGACCCTCAGCTTCATGACCGCAACCACCCGCAGCGAGCACGACCTGCTCGGCGACCGAGACGTCCCCGTCGATGTCTACTGGGGCGTCCACACCCTGCGTGCCACGGAGAACTTCCCGATCACCGGGACGCCGATCTCCGCCTACCCGCATCTGATCGACGCCCTCGCCGCAGTCAAGGAGGCCGCCGCCCTCGCCAATGAGGAGCTTGGTCTGCTGGACGCGAAGAAGGCCGCCGCGATCGTCGCCGCCTGCCGTGAGATCCGTGCCGGGAAGCTGCACGAGCAGTTCGTGGTGGACGTCATCCAGGGCGGCGCGGGCACGTCGACCAACATGAACGCCAACGAGGTCGTCGCCAACCGGGCGTTGGAGCTGCTGGGCCATGCCAGGGGCGAGTACCGGCACCTGCACCCCAACGAGGACGTCAACCTCGGCCAGTCGACGAACGACGTCTATCCGACGGCCGTCAAGGTCGCGACCGTCTTCGCCGTGCGCGGGCTGCTCAAGGCGATGGCCGTGCTCCAGGACGCCTTCGCCCGCAAGGCCGTCGAGTTCCGGGACGTGCTGAAGATGGGCCGTACGCAGTTGCAGGACGCGGTGCCGATGACGCTCGGTCAGGAGTTCTCGGCGTACGCCGTCATGATTGACGAGGACCGGTCCCGTCTTGCCGAGGCAGTCGAGTTGATCCATGAGATCAACCTGGGCGCCACGGCGATCGGCACGGGCCTCAACGCCCCTGCCGGCTACGCCGAGTCGGCTCGCCGTCACCTGGCCGAGATCACCGGGCTGCCGTTGGTCACCGCCGCCAACCTGGTCGAGGCGACCCAGGACTGCGGGGCGTTCGTGCAGATGTCCGGCGTGCTCAAGCGGATCGCGGTCAAGTTGTCGAAGAGCTGCAACGACCTGCGCTTGCTGTCGTCGGGGCCGCGTGCGGGCCTCGGTGAGATCAACCTGCCGCCGGTGCAGGCCGGTTCGTCGATCATGCCGGGCAAGGTCAACCCGGTGATCCCCGAGGTCGTCAACCAGGTCGCCTTCGAGGTGATCGGCAACGACGTCGCCATCACCATGGCCGCCGAGGCCGGACAGCTCCAGCTCAACGCCTTCGAGCCGATCATCCTGCACTCCCTGTCGGAGTCCATCACCCATCTGCGGGCCGCCTGCGTGACGCTCGCCGAGCGCTGCGTGGACGGCATCACCGCCAACACCGAGGCGCTGCGCGCGAGCGTGGAGAACTCCATCGGCCTGGTCACGGCCCTGAACCCGCACATCGGGTACACGGCGGCCACCGACATCGCCAAGGAAGCCCTCGTCACCGGCCGCGGCGTCGCCGAACTCGTCCTGGAAAAGGGCCTGTTGCCCGCCGAGGCCCTCGCCGACCTGCTGCGGCCTGAGGTCGTCGCGGGCAGCGGCCAGGCCCTGGCCTGATCAGGCCGGAAGCCGCGGATGCGCACCGGGACCGGCAGGGAGGCACAATGGTGATCATGGCAGCGTCGACGTCGTCACTGACCTTCCAGCCGATCCTGGAGCGCATCGCGGAGGAGATCGAGCGGACCCCCGGCCGCGGCCGGCCCGCCGACTACATCCCGGCACTCGCGGCCTGCGACCCACGCCGCTTCGGCATGGCCGTCGCGGAACTCGACGGCTCGGTGTACGGCGTGGGGGACTGGCGCGAGCCGTTCTCCACGCAGTCCATCACCAAGGTCTTCACCCTCGCGCTAGACCTCGCCCGCGAGGGCGACGAACTCTGGGAGTACGTGGGCCGCGAGCCCTCAGGCAACCCCTTCAACTCGCTCGTCCAGCTGGAGCACGAGAACGGCATCCCGCGCAACCCGTTCATCAACGCGGGCGCCCTCGTCGTCACCGACCGCCTCCAGACCCGTACCGGAGACGCGGCGGGCGAACTCCGCGCCTTCCTCCGCGCCGAGAGCGGCAACCCGACCCTGGACTTCGACAAGGACGTCGCCGCCTCCGAGTCCACACACGGCGACCGCAATGCCGCCCTCGCCCATTTCATGGCGTCGTACGGCAACATCGACAACCCCGTCCCGGCCCTGCTCGACCAGTACTTCCGCCAGTGCTCGATCAAGGCGTCCTGCGCGGACCTCGCCCTCGCCACCACCTTCCTGGCCCGCCACGGCGTCCGCGCCGACGGCACCCGCCTCCTCACCCGCAGCCAGGCCAAACAGGTCAACGCGGTGATGCTGACCTGCGGGACATACGACGCGGCAGGCGACTTCGCGTACCGCGTGGGCCTCCCTGGCAAGAGCGGAGTGGGCGGCGGAATCATCGCGGTGGTACCGGGCCGCTGCACGCTGTGCGTGTGGAGCCCCGGGCTGGACGAACACGGCAATTCGGTGGCAGGAGTGGCGGCCCTCGACAGGTTCACGACGCTGACGGGCCTGTCGGTCTTCTGAGCTGAGGGGGCTGCTCAACGCCGGGTGCCGGCATGCCCCTAAGGGGCGCGGCGAACCCAACAACCCGCAGTCGATCACGCGCCGGACACATCGCGGCCTCCCCCCGGAGGGAACCCCGTCAACTCGCGGCCACCCCACGTTGCCACGCTGACCGAGTGTTGGCCATGGCTTTCCCCGTCGATCTCCGCCGCTGCCAGATACTCGGTCTGGCCGGCACCGCCTCCCTCGCCCTGGGCGGTGAGACGGCCGGCGCGCTGCCGGTCCGGGAACTCCTGGCCCCGAGCTCCGCGCACGCGGCCCTCGGCCTGGTCGGCGTCTACTTCGGCGTCGTCCTGCTGATAGCGGCCTGGCTGCTGCTCGGCCGGCTCGTACGCAGCGCCGACCCGCCGACCCCGCGCGCCCTGCTGCTGGTCCTGGCCGTGTGGGCGACCCCGCTGCTGATCGCGCCGCCCCTGTTCAGCCGCGACGTGTACAGCTACCTGGCCCAAGGCGCCATGGTCGACGCACACATCGACGTGTACGCGTACGGCCCCGCCCACCTCGGCGGCCCGCTCGCCGACGAGGTGGCCCCGCTGTGGCGGCACACGGCGGCCCCTTACGGCCCGGTGTTCATGGGCGTCGCCTCCGCGCTGTCCGGCCTGACCCGAGGCGAACTCCCCGCCGGTCTCCTCGGCATGAGGCTCATAGCGCTGCTCGGCGTCGCGCTGATGGCGGCCGCGCTGCCGCGCCTCGCCCGGCACAGCGGGGCCGACCCGTCCGCCGCCCTGTGGCTGGGCGCCCTGAACCCGCTCGTGCTGCTGCACCTGGTCGCGGGCGCCCACAACGACGCCATCATGCTCGGCCTGCTCGGCGCGGGTCTGGTCGCGGCCCTCGGCCGGTGGCCGGCCGTGGGCGCCGTACTCGTCACGCTCGCCGCCCTGGTCAAGGCGCCGGCCGCACTCGGCCTCGCCGCGGTCGTGCTGCTCCAGGTGCGAGCCGGTCACCACCCGGCGAAGGCCGTCTGCGCCACGGCGCTCGCGTCCGCCGCCACCACGGTCGCCGCCACGGCCGTCGCGGGCACGGGATACGGCTGGATAGGCGCCCTGGACACCCCGGTCTCCCCGCAGAACTGGGCCCTCACCAGCCTGCTCGGCCGTGCCACCGCCTCGCTGCTGGAAGAGGCCGGCAGCGATCTGGCGCCGCTGGCCGTACCGGTGTGGCACGTCTTCGGGCTGGTGCTCACGGCGGTCCTCGTGGCCCTCATATGGTGGCGCTGGCGGCCCCGCCCGGTCTACGCGCTCGGGCTGAGCCTTGCGGCCGTGGCCGCCTTCGGGCCGGCGATCCGCCCCTGGTACGCCCTGTGGGGCCTGTTCCTCATCGCCGCCGCCGCGCCCAGCACTTCGGTACGGCATCGGGTGGCGGCCCTGACGGGAGTGCTCGCGTTCGCCGTCCTGCCCAGCGGCGCCGCCGCGGACGTCGGCCAGTTGGTGCTGGCCGTCTCCGGGGGCGCGCTCGCCGTGGTCGTCCTGTGGCAGGCGCATCTGGCGGCGCAGGCCCCGGCGCTGGAGCGCACCGCATGAGGCTTCCGCGCACCGATCGCGGCCGGGCCGTCCTGGTGCTCCTGCTCGCCGCCGCGGTGACCGTCTTCACGGCGACCGTGCCGTTGCTGCGCGACTGGTTCGACCTGCGCGTCTACTACGGCACCGTGGACAGCTGGATCCACCACGGCGGCCGTATCTACGACTACCGGGTGCCCGGCACCACGTACGGCTTCACGTACCCGCCGTTCGCCGCCGTGGCCATGCTGCCCATGGCGCTGCTCGACCTGCACGCGGCGATCGCGGTGGCGCTGCTGCTCAACCTGGCCGCGCTGGTCTTTGTTCTGCGCGTGTTGGCCGGCCGGGCCTGGCGGCGCCACGGCTGGTACGGCTGTGCGCTGGCCGCCTGCGCGCTGGCCCTGTTCGAGCCACTCCGGGACACCTTCAGCTTCGGCCAGGTGAACGTCCTGCTGCTGGCGCTGGTGCTGCTCGACTGCTGGTTGCTGGCCACGGGGCGGGGCCGCTGGGCGGGTGTGGGCATCGGCCTCGCGGCCGCGATCAAGCTGACGCCGGCCGCGTTCATCGGCATGCTGCTGGTGGCCCGGCGCCCGCGAACCGCCGCCGTGGCGACGGCCGTTGCCGCAGCGGCGACGGCGCTCGCGGCCTGGGTGGCCCCCGACGCGTCCCGCTTCTACTGGACCCACGCCATGTGGGACACCACCCGGGTGGGCCGCCTCGACTACGTCTCCAACCAGTCGCTGCAAGGGATCCTGGCCCGCCTGGGCGTGTCGGAGCGCGCGGTCTGGGCGGTGGTGGTCCTGCTGGTACTGGGTGTCTGGGTGGCGCGGACCCGTCGGGCGGTCGCGGCGGGGGACTGGACGGCGGCGTTCGCGCTCACCGGGCTGACCGCCTGCCTGGTCAGCCCGATCACCTGGGTCCACCACCTGGTGTGGCTGCTGCCCTCCTTCGCCGTCCTCATCCGCGCCGGGCATCTGCGGATCGCGGGCGCCCTGTACGCGCTGCTGTGCACCAGCGTGGTGTGGCTGTGGTTCGACGACGCTTCCGGCGTCGACGGCTTCCTCGGCAGCAACACCTACACGTGGATCACCCTCGGCCTGCTGCTGTGGCTGCCGCTCGGTCACTCCGGTGCCGCGGGCTCGAAAGCCTTGCCGCGGAGCACCAGCGACGTGGCACCGGCCCCCATCCCGGCGGCGCCCGCGATCGCCCACGCCTCCGCCCAGCCTGCCCCGGCGAGCCCGCCCTCCGGTACCACGTCCGCCACCACGGGCACTGTCGCGGGCCCCGGCCTCGGCTTGGCCCGCAAGGCGTCCAGCGACCCGACCGGTTCGACCCGCCCGGACGCGTCGAACCCCCAGTCGAGCAGCTCGCCGGCCTCCTCGTAGACGGCGAAGCCGCCCGCCCGGGGGTTCATCACCGTGACGACGAGGGTGCGATCCCCCCGGCGGGCGGCGGCGATGAGCGTGTTGCCCGCCTTGCTGGTGTAGCCGTTCTTGACGCCGATCAGCCCCGGATAGGGGTCCACCCCGTCCGCCCCGGTCAACAGGCGATTGGTGTTGCGGATCTCGTACGACCAGCCGCCCCCTCCGGGGAACCGCGCCTCGGCCGTGCCGCAGTACCGCGCGAACTCCGCGTTGCGGAGCCCGGCCCGGCCGAACACCGCCAGGTCGTACGCCGACGACACCTGGCCGGGGGTGTCGTAGCCGTCGGGCGACAGCACGCGCGTGTCGAGGGCGCCCAGCGCGATCGCCTTGGCCTGCATCTGGGCGGCCGTCGCGCGCCAGCCGCCGTTCAGCGCGGCCAGCACTCGCACGGCGTCGTTGCCGGAGCTGAGGAACACCCCGCGCCACAGATCGGCGACGCGGTACGTACGTCCCTCGGCGAGCCCCACGAGACTGCTGCCGGGCCCGATCCCCGCCAGTTCCTTCTCGCTCACCGTGTGCGGGACGCCGGCCGGCAGGGTCGGCAGCACGGTGAGGGCGAACAGCGCCTTGAGGGTGCTGGCGGGCGGCAACTTCCGGTGGGCGTTGTGCGCGGCGAGCACCTCGCCGGTGTCGGCGTCGGCGACCAGCCACGACAGCGCGGAGACGCGCGGAAGGCGGGGCACCGCGGAATCCGGCCGCACATGGGTGCCGGACCGGTACAGCAGCGCGGGCCGCGGCTTCGCCGCACTCGGCCCACCCGGCGGATCGGGGTCGTGCCCGGTACGGGCGACCGCGGTGGCGGGCGCGAGCGCCAGCAGGCCGGCCGCGCACAGTGCGCAGGTGGACACAAGCACCCGGGTGGGAAATCCGATCGTCATACCGTCAACGTAGGAAGGCAGTCGTCGTACACCGCGCTGCCCGGGCCGGGAGGGGCGCGCCGGCACCCGGACGGGCGATGCCTGCGCGACGCGTCACTCGCCCGGCAGCGTCGGCTGGATCCGCCGCAGGAACGTGGCGTTGTCGGGCGTCTCGCGCATGCGCTCCAGGAGGGTCTCCAGGTTCGCCTGGCCGTCCCGGGTCTGCAGCGCCCGGCGCAGGCCGCGCACGGTGGTCAACTCGGCCGGGGGCAGGAGGAGTTCCTCGCGGCGGGTCCCGGACGGGTTGATGTCGACGGCGGGGAAGACACGACGGGAGGCGAGGTCGCGGCTGAGGCGCAGCTCCATGTTGCCGGTGCTCTTGAGCTCCTCGAAGTAGAAGTCGTCGGCCCGGGAGCCGGTCTCCACCAGGGCCGTGGCGAGGATGGTCAGCGAACCGCCCTCCTCGGCCAGGCGGGCGGCGCCGAAGAACCGCTTCGGCCCCTGCAGCGCGGCCGCGTCGACGCCGCCGCTCAGGGTGCGGCCGCCGGACGCGGCCGCGTTGTTGTGCGCCCGGCACAGCCGGGTCAGGGAGTCCAACAGGATGACGACGTCCTCGCCGGCCTCGACGAGCCGCTTGGCCCGCTCGATGACGAGTTCGGCCATCGCGATGTGCTGCTTGGGCGCCCGGTCGAAGGTCGAGGCGTACACCTCGCCCCGCACCGAACGTCGCATGTCGGTGACTTCCTCGGGGCGCTCGTCGAGGAGCACCACCATCAGCCGGCACTCGGGGTGGTTGCCGGCGACGGCCGCCGCGATCTGCTGGAGCAGCACGGTCTTGCCGGTCTTGGGCGGGGCCACGATCAGCCCGCGCTGACCCTTGCCCACGGGCGCGATCAGATCGGCGACCCGCCCGGTCAGCCCGGATGCCGGGTGTTCGAGACGGATCCGCTCCCGCGGGTGGAGCGGCGTCAGTTCGCCGAAGCTGCGGCGGTTCCTGGCGGGCGTCCGCCCGTTGACGCGGGCGACTTCGGTGAATGCGCGCTGGGCGCCGTGTACGCCGTCGACGAGGTCGCCCTTGCGCAGGCCGTACCGGCGGATCACAGCGGGGGAGACCTGAAGGTCGGAGGGCGCGGGCAGCAGGTCCTCGGCGCGCAGGTGTCCCTTCCCGTTCGCGTCGATGTCGAGCACGCCGGTGACGGCCCGGGCCGGGAGCTGCTGCTGGACTGGGGGGTGTTCGAGTGTGGTGGTCATGAGGGTCGGTCCTTTCACGGACGGAAGGCAGGAGACATGCGGAGGGAAGGAATGAGCCGCGGACATCGGGAAGGCGGACAGAGCGCCTTCGGGCGGCGGGAAACAGCACCTCGGATACGGCAGAACCACTGGTCACGAGGTGGTGAGGTGAAGCCGGTACGACGACCGGCGAACTGAAGAAGAACCAGTACCAGCGTCCACGACGGGACGTACAGAGGTACTAAGGGGACGGTACCACGGTGGTTCAGCGTGTGGCGAGCAAACCGTAGAGCAGGGGAATGCGCGGCTCGGGAAGCCGCCACCAGCCGGAGGGTGTGCGCACCATCTGCGGCCAGCGCTGCCAGGGCAACTCCTCGCTCTCGCGCAGCCGCCGGACGGTCAGTCCCGCTCCGGTCAACGCGCCGACGACCTCTCCTATTCCGTGCGTCCACTCATAGCTGTCGGTGGCACCCTCCACGGCCGGGCCGTCCGTGTAGGTGCGCGTCGCGTCCCGGTGCACGGCACGGTCGCCGCCCAGGTAGTCGTGGCGCAGCAGCAGCTCGGGTCCTTCGCCCGGACCGGGCTTCGGGCCGAGGGAGTTGAGCAGCGGGTGGAACTCGACGATGTACAACCGCCCGCCGGGACGCAGGAGTTGGGCCAGGACGCCCGCCCAGCGGTCGAGGTCGGGCAGATAGCACAGGGCGCCCTTGCCCGTGTACACCACGTCGAACTGCCGTCGGCCCAGCGCCTCCACGACGTCGTACACATTCGCCCGTACGTACGTGACGTCGAGCCCCGCCTTCTCGGCGATGCCCTTCGCGGCGGCCACCGACGCCGCGGAGAAGTCCAGGCCGACGGCCCGCGCCCCGCGCTGCGCGAAGGCGATCGTCTCGGTGCCCAGGTGGCACTGCAGATGGAGCACATCGCGGCCGGCCAGCTCACCGAGGTCGTCCCACTCGAAGGAGGCGAACCAGCGGGCGGGATCGAGATCCTGGTCGAGGCCGTAGAACCGGCTGGCGAGATGGACGGGAGTGCGGGCGTCCCAGTTCGCCTGGTTCGCCGACATCATCCGCGCGTGCTCGTCGGTGGTCATGAGGACATCCAACCGCGAACGGCCGCGTCCGACGGCAGGAATTCCGGACATGAGGCACCGGGGTGTCGAGGCGGGCCGGCCTCGTTCGTCGGTGGGGTGTAAGCGCCCGTACGGCACCGGAGGCCGCGATGGCCGCTCGCATCCGCCGCGAGCGCCTGTCCGCCGAGCTTCGGCGGCCCGCTGCTCGGCGGCCGGATCGCCGAGCAGCGGGGCCGCCGCCGCGTGTCAACACTGGGCGCCTTCGCGCGGGCCTCAAACCGACCGCGCCTCCGCCTCCTTCGCGATCCGCTCGAACTGCGCCCCCATCGCCTCGCCCAGCGCCTGCGCGCCCGACAGCGGACGGACCATGACCATGAACTCATCGATCAGGCCGTCCTCGTTCACCCGGAGGAAGTCGCAACCGGTGATCTCCCGGTCGCCCACCCGCGCGGTGAAGACCAGCGCGTGATCACGGCCGCCCGGGTCGTTGATCTCCCGCACATGGCGGAAGTCCTCGAAGACCCGCACCACACCGCGCGGGATCGCCGCGGTGATCGCCTTGCCCGGGTACGGCTTGAACACACCGGACTGGTGAAGGCGACGTCCTCCGCCAGCAGGGCATCCACGGCATCGAAGTCGCCTGCCTCGACCGCCTCACGGAACGCGCGCATCGGATCCCCTCATAGTCAATTGGTTGTGTAAGTGCCGATGGCAATAATCACCTGCTGTTAGCCTGTCCACATGTCCCTCAAGTACGCCGTCCTCGCCGCCCTCCTCGATGGCGAGGCCTCGGGCTACGAGCTGTCCAAGGTCTTCGACGTGTCCTTCGCCAACTTCTGGCCGGCGACCCCGCAGCAGCTCTACCGGGAGCTGGAACGCCTGGAGCGGGACGGCCTGGTCGAGGCCCGGTTCGTGCGGCAGGAACGGCGGCCGAACAAGCGGATGTTCACGCTCACCGCGGCCGGCCGGGAGGACCTGCGCGCCTTCGCCGCCGAGCCGCCCCGACGGCCCACCGTCATCCGCGACGAACTCCTGATCAAGTTCCAGGCCATGGAGGACCCCGAGGCCGCCCGCGCCCTGATCGAGGAACGCATGACGTGGGCGCGCGGCAAACTCGACCGCTACGAACGCGTCCGAGGCCGCCTCCTCGACGGGCGGAGCGAGGAGGAGCACTTGCGCGACTCCGACCACATCGGGCCGTATCTGACGCTGCTGCGCGGAATCTCCTTCGAGGAGGAGAACCTGCGCTGGTGCGAGCGCGTTCTGGCCGTTCTGAAGCAGCGCGTCGCGGCGAGGTGACGCGGATGTTCAGCCCCGAAGGCCCCTCCCTGCGCGAACTCACCGTCCAGGCGCTGTCGTCCGTCCAGCGCGGATACGACCTGCTCGCCCCGAAGTTCGACCACACCCCGTTCCGTACGCCGGACTCGGTGCTCTCCGCCGTCACGTCGGCCCTCGCGCGGACCGGCCCGTACGACGACGGCCTCGACCTGTGCTGCGGGACGGGCGCGGGTGTCGAGGTGCTGGCCGAGGTGTGCCGGCGCAGCGTCACCGGCGTCGACTTCAGCGCCGGCATGCTCGACGTCGCCCGGCGGCAGGTGAAGGCGGAGGACACGCGCGTCGCCTGGGTCCGCGCGGACGCCCGTGCCCTGCCGTTCGCCCCCGCCTTCGACCTCGTGGTGAGCTTCGGGGCGTTCGGCCACTTCTTGCCCCGTGAGCTGCCGGGCCTGTTCGCCCAGGTGCACTCCGTGCTGCGGCCCGGCGGGATCTTCGCGTTCCCGGTCGTGGCCCCGGCCCGTCCCACGTCCCCCGCCTTCTGGATGCTGGTGGTCTTCGACGCGGTGATGCGGGTGCGCAACGCCGTGTGGCGCCCGCCCTTCGTCATGTACTACCGGGCCTTCCGGCTCGGGGAGGTGCGGAGCGGGCTCGCCCGTGCCGGTTTCCAGGTGGAACTGCGGGCTCTGTCCGAGTTCGGGCGGCGGCGGGACGGCAGCCCGCGGGTGCGGATGGTCGTGGCTCGACGCCCGCTCAGCCCGCCGACGGCACCGTGAACTCGTAGACCAGGGCGTCCTGTTGGGCGTCCACGACGAGGTCCGTGATCTCCAGAGGGCGGGCGTACTGGTCGTGCACGCGCCGGGTGACCCGCACCGAAGGGGCGCCCGGGGGCCGAGTGATGGCGTCCCGGTGGTGCAGGGTTTCAGGCCCGCCTTGCGCATCCAGTCGTAGGCGCGGCGCAGTTGGGCCGATCCGGTGCCGTCGGCGCGGTCGCGATAGCGGGCGAGCTCGGCCACCTCGGCGAGTGCCACCGCGGAGAAGGACGTCACGGCCGTACGCCGGCCGCGTCCGTCGGCGCCCGCGGACTCGTAGCGGTGCACCAGGGTGGGGCGGTGCGGGGCGAGCCCCAGGGCCTCGGCGTGCTCCGGCGGGGGAGCCTCCCAGGCGA
Source organism: Streptomyces sp. DT2A-34 (assembly GCF_030499515.1). Classification (NCBI taxonomy): domain Bacteria; kingdom Bacillati; phylum Actinomycetota; class Actinomycetes; order Kitasatosporales; family Streptomycetaceae; genus Streptomyces; species Streptomyces sp. DT2A-34. The sequence continues at coordinate 9,749,977 of NZ_JASTWJ010000001.1, forward strand.
CCGTGGCCCGGTCCACCGCGCCTGGGCTCGTGGTCAGTGCGCCGACCGGGAAGGTGAGGGACGCCGGGGTCTCGACCGGCGGACCGGGCAGGGTGGCATGGCTGCCCCGCCGGTCGGTGGCGACCAGTCCGCCGCGGCGCAGCACCTCCAGCGCCTGCCGTACGGTCTCCCTGCTGACCTCGAAGTGCTCCGCCAACTGCCGTTCCCCCAGCAGCCGTTCGCCGGGCGGGATGGTTCCGTCGCGCAGCTCGCCGACCAGCTGGGTGGCGATCCTCCGGTACAGCGGCTGCGCTTCGGTGAGCGGGCGGTCGTGCGGGGTGGTGCGGGCCATGCCGCGCCTCCTGTTGGTGACGTGTCGTAGCCGTGCGGGTTCGTTGCGCCACCAAATCCAATCATTGGTCTAAACCATCAGGGAAGGGCGGTCTGTCACTTCGGCCGAAACGGCCCGTGCGGACCGGTCGTCATAGGACGCTGTAGAGGGCGTCGAGCAGCGCCATCTTCCGGGGGTCGTCGGCGATATGAGGCCCCATCCGGTTCATCACATAGCCCAGCGACACCCCGGCCTCCGGATCGGCCAGACCGCAGGAGCCGCCGAAGCCGTCATGTCCGAAAGCCCGGGGGTTGGGCCCGTACGAGCCGTTCGGCCCGCTCAGCCAGAGGCCGAGGCCGACCTCCGTCTCCCTCCCGAGCCCGGCTCCGAGCACCAGATCACGGCAGCGGCCCTGCCCCTCGCGCACCCGCTCGGCCGCCTCGGGGGACAGGACGCGGTGGCCGTCGTACGACCCACGGCCCGCGAAGATGCCGTACAGCGCGGCGACCGCCCGTGCGGTGCCGTGCCCGTTCGCCGCGGGGATCTCGGCGGCCCGCCACTCGGGCGAGTTCGCCTGAGCCGCCCCCACGGCGGGGTTGGCCACCGCGGCCAGGGCGGCGGGGCTCAACTGGCTGAAGATCGCGGCCTGTTCAGTGCTCGTCGCGACCGGCGGCTGCACCAGCTCGGCCGCCCGCCCGGAGTCCTTCTCCGGCAACCCGATCGCGAAGTCGATCCCGAGCGGCCCGGTCACCTCCCGCTCCAGGAACGCCCCGGGCAGCAGCCCCGACACGCGCCGCACGACCTCCCCGACCAGGAAGCCGTACGTGAACGCGTGATACCCGGACCGCGTCCCCGGCGCCCACCACGGCTCCATCGCCGCGAGCCGCTGTGTCGTCAACTCCCAGTCGCACAGCTGCTGAAGCGAATGCGGCTCCCGCACCCCGGACAGACCGGCCCGGTGCGACAGCAGATGCCGTACGAGGATCTGCTCCTTGCCCGCGGCGGCGAACTCCGGCCAGTACGCGGCCACCGGCGCGTCGAGGTCGATCAGTCCCCGGTCGGCGAGGATGTGCGCACACAACGCCGTCGGTCCCTTGGACGTGGACCATACGTTGACCAGCGTCTCGCGCTCCCAGGGGCGGCTGTGCGCCGCGTCGGCCCAGCCACCCCACAGGTCCACGACGGTCTCGCCGGCCACGGTGACGGCGACCGCGGCGCCCAGCTCCCCGCGCTCCCGGAAATTCGCCTCGAACGCCGTCCGCACCGCCGCGAACCGCGGATCGCAGTACCCGTGCACCTGTGCCTCGTGCTCCGCCATGGCCCACCCCTCGTCGTCCGCCGGAAACCCGGGCCGCGACAGCGCGACCCGGGCGTCGCCGAACGTACCGACTGGTCGGACAGGGCGGAAGGCGCGGAACACGCCGAACTCACCCGAAGAACAGCGCCCCCTCCGGCTCCTGATGTCCCTCGACCGTGTGCCAGTAGTCACGGGTCTCGACGGCCCGCCCTGCGGCGTCGAAACGCACGAAGACGCAGCCGGCGAGCGTGGCCGGCGCGCCGTCCTCCTCGGCGAGGACCCGGAACTCGGCCACGGCCACACCGTCCGCGGCGACGACCGGCGCGGAGAAGCGCACGTCGGTCACCCGCTCGCCGGCGAACGACCAGCGCAGATAGGCGGCCAGTTCGGCGCGCCCCCGGTGCGGTGCGCGGAACGGCATCGAGCGGTGGACGCAGTCCTCGGCGTACAGCTCAAGCAGCGCGTCCACGTCATGCCCGGCCCAGGCCCGCTGCCAGACCCGGACGAACCGCTCCGCGGCCTCACGCGTCTTCATGCGTGGCCTCTCAGGCGTGCGAGCGCAGCCAGTCCAGCTTGGCTGCCTCGTGGAACGGGCCGCCGCCCTCGTGGTCGTTGAAGTCGTACACCTCGATGGCCTTCTCGTCGTGGGCCCAGGCGTTGAAGGCCGCGTACACGGTGGAGGGCGGGCAGGTCTGGTCCTCCAGGGCCGCCGAGAAGAGGGCGGGCGACCGGCCGCGGGCCGCGAAGTGGACGCCGTCGAAGTAGGACAGGGTGCGCAGGACGTCCTCGGTGCGGCCCCGGTGCGTCTTGAGGTAGAGGCCGATCTCGCGGTACGGGTGGCGGTCCGTGGTGGTCACCGCGCGCGGGTAGTCGCACAGGAACGGCACGTCCGGCGCGATCGCCGTCAGATCCGGCACCAGGCCGCCGACCGCGATCGTGATGCCGCCGCCCTGGCTCGAACCGATCGCGACCGTGCGCGAGGCGTCGGTCAGCGGATGTGAGCGGGCGGCCTCCACGGCACGGACCGCGTCCGTGAACACCCGGCGGTAGTAGTAGTTCTCGGGCGCGTCTATGCCACGGGTCATGAAACCCGGGTAGGCCGGCGCGGCTCCCACCGGGTCCGGCGTCCCGCCACCGGCGCCCCACGCGCTGCCCTGACCGCGCGTGTCCATCATGAAGTGCGCCCGACCCGTGGACGCCCACAGCAGGTTCTCGTGCGGCAGGCCGCGCCCCCCGCCGTAGCCGATGAACTCCACGACCAGCGGCAGCGGTTCGCCGGCCCCGGCGGGCAGCCGCAGCCAGCCCTTCACCGGGTGACCGCCGAACCCGGCGAACGTCACGTCGTACACCTGCACCGTGGAAAGGCCCGTGTCGACCGGCTCGAAGCGCGCGTCCAGCGGGTGCTCACGGGCCTCATCGAGGGTCTTGGTCCAGAACGCGTCGAAGTCCTCGGGTTCGACGGACTTGCTGCGGTACTCGCGCAGTTCGTCGAGCGGAAGGTCGAACAGGGCCATGAAGGACCGCCTTTGCTAAGAGTGAGTACGGATGATCACACCGTACGTGGATGATCGGAGGACTCGCCAGATCTTCACGTGCCCAGCGCCTACGATGGCGCCATGACGTCTGCCGTCGATACTCCGGTGCAGGCCGCGGACCTGCTGGTCAGGGACGCCGAACTGCTGGTCGTGGACGGGGAGCGGGAGATCCAGGGCGGCTGGCTGGCCGTCAGTGGTGGTCGGGTCACCGGCGTCGGTACCGCCGGGAGCGAACCCGAGGCCCGCACGACCGTCTCGGCGGCCGGACGGCTCGTCACCCCGGGCCTGGTCAACACGCACCATCACATCTACCAGAACCTGACCCGCTCCTACGCGCCCGCCGTGAACGGCTCGCTGTTCGACTGGCTGACCACCCTCTACCCGCTCTGGGCGGGCCTCGACGAGGAGGCCGCGTACGTGTCCGCGTACGTCGGCATGGCCGAACTGCTGATGGGCGGCTGCACCACGTCGTCCGACCACCTCTACGTCCATCCCCGCCCGCGCCTCGTCGACGCCGAGATCCGCGCCGCCCGCGACATCGGCTTCCGCTTCCACGCCACCCGCGGCTCGATGACCCGCTCCGTCGAGGACGGTGGACTGCCTCCGCGGAGCGTCACCCAGACCGAGGACGAGGTCCTGGCCGACAGCGAGCGCCTCATCAGGACATACCACGACCCCGAACCGGGCGCGCTGGTCCGGGTCGCGCTCGCGCCCTGCTCGCCGTTCTCGGTGACCAAGCCGCTGATGACCGCGACCGCCGAACTCGCCGAGCGCTACGACGTACGGCTGCACACGCACCTCGCCGAGGACCACGACGAGGACACGTACTGCCTTGACACGTACGGCTGCCGTCCCGTCGAGTACTTCGAGGAGACGGGGTGGATGAGCGACCGCAGCTGGGTCGCGCACTGCATCTACCCGGACGACGCCGAACTGCGCCGTCTCGCGGACGCGGGCGTCGGCGTGGCGCACTGCCCCAGCTCCAACATGCTCATCGGCGGCGGCACCGCGCGCGTGAAGGAGATGCGCGAACTGGGCCTGCCCGTCGGCATCGGCTGTGACGGATCCGCCTCCACGGACCACGCCTCCCTCTGGATGGAGACCAGGGCTGCCCTGCTGCTGGGCCGCTACCGCGGCGGCCCCGGCGCGATGACCGCCCGCGACGCCCTCGACATCGCCACCCGCGGCTCGGCACGCTGTCTGGGCCGGGACGACGAACTGGGCCATCTGCGGCCCGGGGCCTGCGCCGACCTGGTCGTCTGGGATCTGCACGCGGTCTCGCTCGCCGGCGCGGTCAGCGACCCCGTGGAGGCCTGGCTGCGCTGCGGGCCGGCCCGGGCGTGGACCACGGTGGTCGCCGGCCGGATCCTGGTCGACCGCGGCGAGCCCCGCTTGACCGGGCTGGCGGACGCCCTGCGCGCGCACGACCGGATCGCACGCCGTATGCAGCAGGGTGAGTAGCGTGCAGCAGGGTGAGTAGCACCGTCGGTGCCGGTCATGCCCGGCGGCCCGTCCACTCCGGCTCCGTCCGGGCCCACTCCTGATCCCATTCGGCCAGGCGACGACGCATCGCGGCATGGCGTACGACCGCGTGGCCGGAGAGGATCACGGCGACCGCGCCGCCCGTCGCACAGACGCCGATGATGATGGTGTGCTGCCAGACCGCCGTGCTGTCCGCGGGCGGGGCCACGCTCCGGCCCCGGGAGTCCAGCCACACGTCGACCGTGTCGCCGTTGCGTGTGCCCGCCGGGACGCGCGCCGTGGCCGTACGCGGACCGCCGTCCGGCTCCGTCCAGCGGACCGTCGTCCTCGCGGACGGCCGCCGTCCGTCCTGTGTCACGGGGAGCGCGTCGGCGGTCCTGCCGACGACCTCGGCCCGGATGTGACGGCGTTCCGAACGCTGCTCCCGGGCGGTGGCCCGGGCGTCGTCATGGGCCCACCAGGCCGTGAGTACGCCGACCAGGGGAGCGACGACGAGCAGCAGGACCGCCACGGCCAGTAACGTCCACGCCTCGACGACATCCGACCGGCGTCGCAGCGGACTGTGCCGCAGGCGCCGGCCACGCACCGGGTATCGCATGGCGTCCAGGTACCCCGTACACCGGACATCGTTCCTGACGATCCCGGACCGACCCGCGGCCGGTGCCGGACCGCCGATCAGCCGAACCGCTCGATCCGGATGCGGTGCACGGGCTGACCTGCCGCGACGAGCAGCCGCGAGGCGTGCTCCGCGAATCCGTTGGAGCCGCACACATAGGCCTCCCACCCACCGGGAGGCTGCTCGGCCAGGAGTGGCGCCACATGTGCGGCGGCCATACGTCCCACTCGCACACCCTCCGGCGCGCTCCGTGTGAACACGGGCGTCGTCTCCGCGCCGTACTCCCGCGCGTAGATCAGCTCCTCGGGGCTGCGCGCGGACACCAGCAGCCGCAGCGGCACGTCCAGGCCCCGCGCCTTGTGGTGCCGCACCATCGACATCAGCGGTACGACGCCGGAGCCGGCGCCGACCAACAGCGCGGGCCGGTCCCCGGGCCAGGCGAAGAAGCCGCTGAGCGGGCCGCGCACCTCCACCGTGTCACCGGGCTTTGCGACCGTGTGGAACCAGCCGGACACCTCACCGCCCTCGACATGGTCCAGAGTCAGCTCGATGTGCCCGGCGTCGTCCGGCGCTGACGCGATCGAGTAGTGGCGCTGGGCCACATAGCCGTCCTCGGCGGTCAGCCGCAGCATCAGGTGCTGGCCGGGAAGGTGGCCCGCCCAGGCGGGCACCGCGAGACGGAAGGTGGCGGCGTGCGGCGTCTCGCGGTGGATCTCGGTGATCGTGGCGGTCTGCCACACCGCGGCGGCCCGTTTGCTGACGGCGATCCGCCCGGGCACGGCGAAACGGGTCGGGGGAGTGAACGTCTCGGTCACAGTCACCTCAGTCACCGGAGTACCTCTGCTCCTCCCAGGGGTTGCCGCGGGCGTGGTAGCCGTTCTGCTCCCAGAAGCCCGGCTCGTCGTGGTCGAGGATCCGCAGGCCCGCGATCCACTTGGCGCTCTTCCAGAAGTACAGGTGCGGCACCAGCAGCCGTGCCGGGCCCCCGTGCTCCGGGGCGAGCGGCTCCCCGTCGAACTCCCAGGCGATCCACGCCCGCCCACCGGTCAGGTCGGCGAGCGGCAGGTTGGTGGTGTACCCGGTGTGCGAATAGGCGACGGCATGGGTGGCGGACACATGGAGCCGGACCACATCGAGGAAGGCGTCCAGCGCGACCCCACCGAACCGGACCCCGAACTTCGACCAGCTCGTCACGCAGTGGATGTCGCCCTCGTACGCCGACGCCGGCAGTTCATGTGCCTGCTCCCAGCTCCAGCTGCGCGGTTCCTCGACCAGGCCGTCGACGCGGAAGGACCAGTCGGCGGGCGTCAGCTCGGGGGTGACCTCTGCGGACAGGACGGGCCAGTCGTCGCCCGCGTCGTACTGGCCGGGCGGCAGTGCGGCGTTCGGGACGCGTGGGCGCCCGGTGAAGCCTCTCGTGACGTTCATACGGGTGGTGCCTCCAGGTCGCCGCCGTGGGCGACGGCCCGTGGGTCGAGCGTGATCAGTACGTTTGTCATTCAACCGTACGTGCCCTGGTCCACCTTCGTCGATGCGCGGGAGCGTCGGTGATCGTTGGGGTAGGGTTGCCGTTCGGTCGGGACAGTCCCGGCCCTGCGGAGCCCAGGAGGTGAGACCCATTTCCGCTGTATCAGGTCGGGTGCTCCCACCTCGGATCGGCGCGGATCACCGCCAGTAGGCGCCCGCGAGAGCACCCTTCGGCTTCCGAAAGGCTCTCGGCTTCCATGCCCCCTCTCTCCTCTTCCTCGCCCTCGTCCCCCTCGCCGCTCTCACGCGACGCCGTCGTGACCGCGCTGCGTGCCGCCGGCTGTGTCTTCGCCGAGGACGAGGCCCGGTTGATCCTGGCCGCCGCCCGCACCCCGCACGAGCTGGCCGCCATGGTGGACCGGCGCGTGACCGGCCTGCCCCTCGAACTCGTCGTCGGCTGGGCCGAGTTCCGCGGCCTGCGCATCGCCGTCGAGCCCGGCGTCTTCGTACCCCGCCGCCGGACCGAGTTCCTGGTCGAACAGGCCCTCGCCCACGCCCCCGACGCGTCCGTCGTGGTGGACCTGTGCTGCGGCTCGGGCGCGGTCGGCGCGGCACTGGCCGTCGCGCTCGGCGAGGTCGAGCTGCACGCCGCCGACATCGACCCGGCGGCGGTGCGCTGCGCCCGCCGCAACGTGGCCGCCTTCGACGGTCAGGGGCACGCGGGCGACCTCTTCGAGGCGCTGCCCGACAGCCTGCGCGGCCGTGTCGGCATCCTCGCGGCGAACGTGCCGTACGTACCCACCGGCGAGGTCGGCCTCCTGCCGGCAGAGGCGCGTGACCATGAGCCGCGGGTCGCGCTGGACGGCGGTCCGGACGGGCTGGACGTCCTGCGCCGCGTCGCGGCCGAGGCGACCCGGTGGCTGGCACCCGGCGGCTGTGTACTGGTCGAGACGAGTGAACGCCAGGCGCCGACGGCCCTGGAGACCTTCACCCGTAGTGGGTTGTCGGCGCGTCTGGTCGCCTCCGAGGAGCTGTACGCGACGGTCGTGGTCGGCCTCAACTAGCCGCCCTGCTGGGCCGGACCAGGTCGTCGCCCCGCTCTTCGAAGGGCTTTCCGAGGGGCAGGAACCATGCCGGTGCCAGTGGCGGGGCCCGGGCAACTTGCCCCGCCACTCGCCCGGCGCCCGCTCCTCGCCCTTCTCCTCTTTCCGTTCCGCCCACTCGCGTTCCGCCCAGTTGCCCGCCGGCACACGGGAGGCCGTCCTGGTGCCGTCGCCGGCCCGCGTGCCGACGAGGAAAACGTCCCCGCCCTTCTTGAGGTCGGTGCCGCCGGAGCTCTTGTCCGCGCCGTCAAGGACGGTGGTGTCCAAGCCGACGGTCCACGTCCACGAGGCGCCGTCCTCGCTCACATAGGAGGCCGTACGTTGCGTCGGCGCCCGCCCCGCCCCGCGCCCCGCCCCTCTCCTCGGCGTCGGTGTCGCGGCCGTCAACTCGGCGGCAGCACGCGCGCGATGAGCAGCGCCACGTCGTCGGAGTTGTCGGGCCGGTGCAGGGTGCGCAGGAGGAGGTCGCAGCACTCCTCCAGGGGGCGGTCGGGGTCGTCGAGGAGTTCGAGGAGCGCGTCGAGGCGTTCGTCGAGCGGGTGTTGCCGGGTCTCGACGAGGCCGTCGGTGTAGAACACCAGCTGGTCGCCGGGTTCGAGGGCGACGGTCGTCGTCGAGAAGGCGACGCCGCCGACGCCCAGCGGTGCCCCGGTGGGCAGTTCGAGGAGTTCCGGGGGGTGGCCGTGGCGTACGCGGACGGGCGGCAGATGCCCGGCGTTGGCGATCCGGCACTGCCGCAGCTGCGGGTCGTGGACGGCGTAGACGCAGGTGGCGATGGAGTGGTCGAGGCCCTCGGTGATCTTGTCGAGGTGTTCCAGGAGCAGGGTCGGCTCCAGGTCGAGGGAGGCCAGCGTGTGCGTCGCGGTGCGCAGCCGGCCCATGGTCGTGGCGGCGTCGATGCCGCTGCCCATCACGTCGCCCACGACGAGCGCGGTCTTGCCGCCGTCCAGCGGGATCACGTCGAACCAGTCGCCGCCGACCTCGGCGCTGGCGCCCGCGGGCTGGTAGCGGGAGGCGACCTCCAGCCCGCCGGTCACCGGCGGATGGCTGGGCAGCAGGCTGCGCTGCAGGGTGAGGGCGGTGTCGCGGGCGTTCTGGTACCAGCGGGCGTTGTCGATCTGCACGGCCGCGCGGGACGCCAGTTCACGGGCGAGCAGCAGGTCGTCCTCGCTGAACGGCAGCGGATTGCGGGTGCGCTTGAGGTCCAGGGCGCCGAGCACCTCGCCGCGCGCGATCAGCGGAACCGCCAGATAGGAGTGCACGCCCGCGCGGCCCAGCTGGTCGGCGGCCTCGGGGGAGCGGGCGATGCGTGGCAGGTCCTTCTCCTCGACGTGCGCCAACATGACCGGACTCGCGGTGCGCACGCACTCGGTGACCAGGCGGTCGGGTCCGTAGCGGGCGACCTGGCCCGGCTGGTCGGCGGCGTCGAGAGCTTCCCTGCCGTCCTCCGCCTTGACGGCCAGGGCGCGGATCACCGCGGATTCCGCGGGCCCGAGGCTGCTGGGTCTGCCCTCGACCACGGCTTCCAGCAGGTCCACGGCGGCCACGTCGGCGAGTTCCGGCACGGCGACGTCGGCCAGCTCGCGCGCGGTGCGGTCCAGGTCCAGGGTGGTGCCGATCCGCGCGGAGGCGTCGGCGATGAGCGCCAGGCGCCGCCGTGCCGTCTCGGCCTCGACGGCGGCCTGATGCTGCTCGGTGATGTCCACGGCCATCCCGGCGACGCCGAGCACGGTCCCCGCCGTGTCCTCCAGCCGGTAGAGCGAGATGGACCAGAAGTGCTCCTGGTCCGGGTCGGCGGGGGTCCGGCCCGTGATGCGCTGGTTGATGAGCGGTTCACCGGTCCGCAGTACCTCACGCAGCGCCCCCTCGATGGCGTCGGCGTCGATGTCCGGCAGCAGCTCGCGCGGCGTGTGGCCGATGTGGTCCTCGGCGGGGATGCCGTTGAGCCGGGCCAGCGCCTCGTTGGCCGAGACGTACCGCAGTTCGGTGTCGAGGACGGCCAGGCCGATCGGAGCCTGTGCGATGGTCCGGGTCGACAAGGCGACGTCCCGCTCCACCTGGCGGACCGTCGACTGGTCGGCGCACAGGCCCAGCGCGTAGACGTCCCCCCGGTCGTCCAGGAGCCGCATGTTGCGGAACTCCACCAGACGGGTGCTGCCGTCCTTGCGCCGGATCGGGAAGGCCCCGGCCCAGCCCTTGCCGGTCTCCATGACGTCGGCGAACAGCTTCACGACCAGATCCAGGTGCTGCTCGTGGACCATGATCCGGGCGGCGAACTCGCCCAGCGCTTCCTGCGCCGGATAGCCGAACAGCTCCTCGGCCTGCGGGCTCCACAGCACGATGCGCCCCTCGGTGTCCAGCACCACCGAGGCCACGCCCAGCACGTCGAGCAGCCCGCTCGGCCCCACCGGCCCGCGCACCGGCTCGTCGCCCTCGGTCACGGGACGTTCGGCTGCAGACATCCCACGCACCGCCTTCGCCCATTTCACGCGGCACGCCGTTCCCCCGTGCCGACTCCCCTTGTTCTACCGCGTTCAACCGTCTCCGGGCCCCCTATGGTCGTCCACCTCCACCATCCCTCAACATGACCGCGAACGTCCGCCGAAGACATCCCGAGGGCACGGGACTGTGGCCGATCAGACAGCACACGTTCGCTTGCTTGGTCTGTACATGACCACGCAAGCCCGCGAAACTGTCCGCCGACACGCCCCCGCCCCCCAAGGAGTCGCTCCCATGGCCCTGCGTGCCCGGCAACGTTGTCACGCCGCCCTCACCGGCCTCGTCGCCCTCACCTGCGCCGCCGTACTGTCCACGGCGACGCCCGCGCAGGCCGCCGACACCTGGACGGAGGTGGGCTCGGACCGCGTCGACCCGCTGACCGAGAGCCAGGGCCTGACCTCCGTGGAGGTCCCGGCGAACAGCCCCAACCGCTACACGGGAATCGGCACGATCCCCACCTCGGTCAGCAGCCGCGGCTGGAACCACGTGGGTGACCCCGACGCCTCCTACAGCGGTTACTACATCGAGCCGTACCAGGCGGACTCGGGCAGCGCGAAGATGTTCCGGGTGCAGGCGCCGGACGGGACCTGGTCGGAGTACGTGCACACGCTCGGCTCCGGGGAGGCGCTGAACAACTCCTTCGTCGCCGTCTCGCCCGGCGGCCAGTGGATGGTCTCCGGCGAGTGGGGCACCATGACCCGCCTGCTGGTCCACCCGACACCCGGCGTCAACCCCGCCACCTCACCGTCGGCGAACCTCCCCTGGACGTCCAGCATCCGGCTCGACCACGCCGTACGGGACGTTCAGGGCTGCGACTTCCTCGACGCCACGACCCTCCTGTGCTCCTCCGACGACCCGGCGGGCACCCTCTTCGGCATGACCAAGCCGCTGCTCCGGATCGACCTCTCCGCCGAGCCCGGCACCTCCGACGTCACCGGCCACGTCACGGCCCTGCGCCGGCTCCCGCTGCGCAGCTCCTGCTCGGGTGAGTTCGAGACGGAGGGCATCGACTACGACCGCCGCACCGGAACCCTGCGCGTGATCGTCATCTCGCCGGGCTTCTGCGTGCTGACGGACAGCATGACGTACCGGTTCACGCGCGGCTGAGGGCGCCCGCGGGCCGCGGACGCTGCTGCGCCGCCGGTAGTGCTCCGCGGCCCGTGGTGCTTTTCTTGGGGTTGGGGTCCGCTTCCGCGGGCAACCCGTGGTACCGCGGCGCGGCCACGAGAGGAGCGATCACGATGGACCGTGAACGACTGCACGAGGAGCCCGTCTCCGTCGAGATCAGCGGATGCAGCAAGGAGGACGCCCGGATCGTCTTCGACACGCTGTGCGCGTGCTTCGAGTCCGACCGGGGCCCGGAGGACGTGCCGCAGCAGCTCCATGAGACGCGGCCCATGGTGTGGCTCGGCACGTTCGAGGTGACGGACACGCACGAGTGCCCGCCTCCCGCCCGGCTCTCGTCGTCCGTCGAGGCCGACGCGCAGGGCGGCTACTGGGCCATCGAACGGCTCCGCACGACGCTGGACTCCCTGTTCGCGGTGCACGACCTGTCCTCGGCCTCGGGCGACCAGGAGAGGGAGCTGCACGTGGTGCTGGAGAGCCGCGGCTCATGACGAGCCCGGCCATGAGGGGCTCGGTCAGGGCGACCCCAGCAGGCTGAGCACGGCACGCCGGTAGACGGCGTGGACGGCGGGCAGGTCCTCCAGAAAGGCCTGCTCGTCCACCCCGTGCAGCCCCTCGTACCGCACGCCGAAGCCGGCGGTCGCCGGGATGCCCTCACCCGCCAGCAGATTGCCGATGTTCGACGGACCTGCGATCTTCGGCCGAACGGCCAGGCCCTCCCGGGCGGCGGCATCCAGCAGCGCCGCGGCAGGCTGCTGGTCCTTCACCAGTCGATACGGCGGCCAGGCGGCCACCGGGGTGATCGTGGTCGGCCGCGGCGCGGGCACCCGCACGTCCAGCTCGCCCACCGCCGCACGCACCAGCTGCTCGGCGGCGTCGGCATCGAAGGCCGCAGTGGTGCGGATGTCGACGCCCAGCTCGCACAGGTCGGGCACCACCGAGAAGCCCTGACCGCCGTGGCAGGAGGTCACCGTCAGCTTCGGCGGCAGGGGGAAGTCCCCGTCTGGCCCCGTCGGCTTCGGGTGCAGGGCGAAATCCCCGTCCCCGCCCGCGAGTTCGGCTTCCTCCAGGAGTCGTACGAGATGTGCCGCGCGGGAGACGGCACCCGGTGCCGTGCGGCGGGACCCCGAGTGGCCCGAGGCCGCGTGCACGGCGATCGTGGCCCGCCACAGACCCCGCCCGCCGACCACGACCTCGTCGAGCCCCGGGTAGCCGATCAGCACCCCGGCCGGAAGCACCGCCTCCGGGTCGGCCAGGTAGGCGCGGGCGCCGCCGAAACCGCCCGTGTGCTCGTCGGCGTCGAGGAGCACCGCGAGCCCGCCGTGCAGGCCGTCGGCCGCGCCGTGCAGCTCGGCGGCGATGCCGCAGAACATCGCCGCCGCGAGCTTGGAGTCCGCGGCGCCCCTGCCGCGCAGCCGGCCGTCGACGACCTCGCCGGAGTCCGGGGCGAACGACCAGGCGGCCTCGTCGCCGTAGGGCGCGGTGTCGACGCAGGCGTCCAGCGCCCACCAGCGGCCGGGCCGGCCGCCCGCGACCTCGACCAGCAGACCGACGGCGCCGCCCGTGTCGCCGTAGAGGCGGCGATACGGCAGTTCACGCTTGGCGAGCCAGTCCTCCAGGATGCCGAGGACGGGCCCGTAGTCGTCGATCCCGGCGCGGCTGGGGCAGCGGATCAGCCGTTGGGCGAGGTCGATCATGTCGGCGGGTGCGGTCATGGGCCCACTGTGCCCCGGCGTGGTCCGTGTCACCCCTCCCTGGTTGTGCAACTAGTTGCATAAACATCTCGCGGTCCTCTACAACTACAGAGGCATGAAACCGCGCATGGAGGCCCCGATGAGCCGTTACCCCCGCCTGCTGAGCCCGCTCGACCTGGGCTTCACCACGCTGCCCAACCGCGTCCTCATGGGCTCCATGCACGTGGGCCTGGAGGAGGCCGAGCGCGGCTTCGAGCGCATGGCGGCCTTCTACGCCGAGCGGGCGCGCGGGGGAGTGGGCCTGATCGTCACCGGCGGCATCGCCCCGAACGACGAGGGCCGGCCGTACGAGGGCGGCGCCAAGCTCACCACCGAGGCGGAGGCCGAGCAGCACCGGGTCATCACCGAGGCCGTGCACCGAGAGGGCGGCCGGATCGCGATGCAGATCCTGCACTTCGGCCGGTACGCCTACCACCAGGACCTGGTCGCCCCGAGCCCGCTCCAGGCGCCGATCAGCCCCTTCCCGCCGCGCGAGCTCACCGACGCCGACGTCGAGCGGACCATCGACGACTACGCCCGCGCCGCCCGCCTCGCCCGGCAGGCCGGCTACGACGGCGTGGAGATCATGGGCTCCGAGGGCTACCTCATCAACGAGTTCATCGCCACGCAGACCAACCGGCGCACCGACCGCTGGGGCGGATCGTACGAGAACCGCATGCGCTTCCCGGTCGAGATCGTCCGGCGAGTGCGCGAGGCCGTCGGCGAGGACTTCATCATCGTCTACCGGCTGTCCATGCTGGACCTCGTCCCCGGCGGCTCCACGCTCGACGAGGTGATCACGCTCGCCAAGGCCGTCGAGGCCGCCGGGGCGACGATCATCAACACCGGCATCGGCTGGCACGAGGCGCGCATCCCGACCATCGCCACGTCCGTGCCGCGCGGCGCCTACACCTGGGTCACGAAGCGGCTGATGGGCGAGGTGTCCGTCCCGCTCGTCACCACCAACCGCATCAACACCCCCGAACTCGCCGAGGAGTTGCTGGCGGACGGCTGCGCGGACATGGTGTCGATGGCCCGCCCGATGCTCGCCGACCCCGACTTCGTCGCCAAGGCCGCCGCCGGGAAGCCGGAGGCGATCAACACCTGCATCGGCTGCAACCAGGCCTGCCTCGACCACACCTTCAGCGGCAGGATCACCTCCTGCCTGGTCAACCCCCGTGCCTGCCACGAGACCGAGCTGACCCTGTCCCCGACCCGGCGGCGCTTGCGCGTCGCGGTCGTCGGCGCGGGACCCGCCGGGCTGGCCTGCGCCGTGAGCGCGGCCGAACGCGGCCACGAGGTCACGCTGTTCGACGCCGCGAGCGAGATCGGCGGCCAGCTGAACGTCGCCCGCAAGGTGCCGGGCAAGCAGGAGTTCGACGAGACGCTGCGCTACTTCCGCCACCAGCTGGACTGGCAGGGCGTGGATGTACGGCTGAACACCTGGGTGGCGGCCGAGGACCTCGCCGGCTACGACGAGGTGGTGGTCGCCACCGGCGTCACCCCGCGCACCCCGGACATCCCCGGCATCGACCACCCGAGCGTCGTCGGCTACCTCGACGTCCTGCGCGACGGCGCCCCCGTCGGTGACCGCGTCGCCGTCCTCGGCGCCGGCGGCATCGGCTTCGACGTCGCCGAGTTCCTCACCGACGGCGGCGACAAGGCGAGCGAGGACCCGGCGACGTACTTCCGCCAGTGGGGCGTCGACATGGACTACACGGGCCCCGGCGGCCTCGCCGCCCCCGAACGCCCCGCCCCGCCGCGTACCGTCCACCTCCTCCAGCGCAAGACCACCAAGGTCGGCGCGGGTCTCGGCAAGACCACCGGCTGGATCCACCGCACCGAGCTCAAGCACCGGGGCGTCGCCATGGTCCCGGGCGTGCGCTACGACCGTATCGACGACGCCGGACTGCACGTCACCGTCGGTGAGGAGAGCACGGTGCTGGAGGTGGACACCATCGTCCTGTGTACCGGACAGGAGCCGCGCCGCGGCCTGTACGAGGAACTGCTCGCCGCGGGCCGTAGCGCGCACCTCATCGGCGGTGCCGACGTGGCCGCCGAACTGGACGCCAAGCGCGCCATCAAGCAGGGCACGGAGCTGGCGGCGAGCTTGTAGGGGCGCCCGAGCGCGTCCCTAGGATGAGCCCATGTCACTCCCGCACGCGATCCTCACCGCCCTGGTCGAAAAGCCGTCATCCGGACTGGACCTGACCCGCCGGTTCGACAGGTCGATCGGCTACTTCTGGTCGGCGACGCATCAGCAGATCTATCGCGAGCTGGGAAAACTGGAGGCCGAGGGTTTCATCCGCACCCTGCCGAGCGAACAGCCGGCCCGCGGGCAGAAGAAGAGCTACGAGGTCCTGCCCGCGGGCCGCGCCGAACTGGCCCGCTGGACCGCCGCGTCCCAGGACCCGAGGCCCCACCGCGACACGCTGCTGCTGCGGATGCGTGCCGCGGCCGTCGTGGGGACCGAGGGCATCGAGGCCGATCTGAGGCGCCATCTCGATCTGCACCGACGGCAGTTGGCCGAGTACGAGGAGATCGAGAAGCGCGACTTCCCGCCCGGCAAGGACAGTTCGCAGGACCGGTTGCGGCACCTGGTGCTGCGCGCCGGCATCGATCTGGAGACCTTCTGGGCGCAGTGGCTCACACGCGCCCTGGAGGAGTTCGCGGAGCTGCCGGACCACGAGACGGCGTGAGCCGAGGGCCCTTCGGAACCGGTACGGCGTTCGGAGTGGGTACGGCTTTCGCGACAGGTACGGCATTCAGAGCCGGTACGGCTTCGCACGGCGGCGCAGGGCCCAGGCCGCCGTGGCCAGGACGCCCGTGCCCACCAGGGCGCCGCCCGCCACCAGCGTCAGCGTGCCGTAGTCCTTGCTGCCCCCGCCCATGCCGCCCATGACGCCGCGCGACGGCGAGGCCGTGGCGGAGACCCTGGGGGCCGTGACGATGACCGACTGGGTACCCGCCGTCGAGCCGTTGGAGCACACGACGATGACGGTGTACGTGCCCGGGTTCACGCCCGCCCAGGCCGCCGACTGGAGCGAGGCCGTCCCCGAGAGGGAGACCTGCCGTCCCTGGGCGAAGTTCGCCTGTCTGCTGTTGAGCAGTGAGGCGGTGCCCCAGCTGCCGTTGACGTTGGTGCACGCGCTGGTCGTGACGGAGACCGTGGACCCGGTGGTGCTCACGGAGATCCCCGAGACCGCGGCGGCCGGACCGGCGGCCAGGGCGAACGGAAGAGCGGAGGCGGCTGCCACGGTCAGGCCCGAGCGGAGGAAGAGCGATGAGTTGCGCATGTGATGCCCTCCGGCGGCACGGTTGGCGGTACGTCCGTTGCGCCGCCGAGGGTCGGGAACGCCCGTGCTGCCTCAGGGTCAGCCAACGCCTCCCGACTCCGGCCCGCATGCGGACCTCCGCCGGACAGGTGACGGACTGCTGCATCCGGGGGACGCCGGACCGGACGTCATTCCCGCCCGCCGGTCGTCACCGTCCGCTCCGCCGAGAAGCCGCCCCAGGTGCCGTCCGGTAGCCTGCCCCGGATCCGCACCCGGTGACCGACTCCGGCCTCCCGGCCCAGATAGAAGCTGTACGTGGCCCGCTCGCGCGGCGCGCTTCCGCCGTACACCAGCGACGTGGCCGTACGGCCGTCGAGCTCGACCTGGTACTCCGTGACCACGCCGTCCGTGCGCGGCGGCACCCAGCTCAGGTCGAGGTGGTACGCCCCGTCCGCGTGATGGGTCGTCGCCCGGAAGGCGGTCGGCGCGGTGCCTCGCCCGTCGTCGGTGCCGGGCGTGGTGACGCCGACCGCTGCCGTGGCGGGCGAGAGGTTGTCGGCCGCGTCCCGGGCTCGGACGGTGAACGAGTAGCGGGTGCCGGGCCGAAGCCCGGTGACCACGGTCGCCGTCTGGTTTCCGCCCACACTGTGGATCTTTGTGTGGCCCTGATAGATGTCGTACGACACCACGTCCCGATCGTCCGTCGCCTTCGACCATGACAGCTGAACCGCACGGCTGCCCACCGCCCGGCCCTCGGCCCGCCCCGGACGCGTCGGGGCGGAGTGGTCGGTGGCCACGGCTGCCGGAGTCGTCGCCCGGACCTCCTTGCTTGGCGGCCCGAGCCGCCCGTCGGTGTCACGGGCCCGCACGGTGAAGGCGTATGCGGTGGACGGCTTGAGCATGGTGACATCCACCATGTGTGCAGAGCCCGGCACTTCCTTGACCTTCATAGGTCCCCGATACACCTCGTAGACACGGATTTCACTGCCCGCCGAAGGTCCGGAGACCGCGTTCCACATGACGTGCACGCTGGTCGCGCTGCCCACGGCGGCCGTGACACCGGTGGGCGCCGCGGGCAGTCGGCCGCTCTCCTCTTCCGCACCGTTCCACGCGCAGGACGAGAGCAGGACGAGCACTGCGCAGAGCACGGGCGCGAGGACGGGAACACGTCGCACGACTCTGCCTCCCGGAGCCAACTGGCGGTAATGGTGCGGACCAATAGGGGTCCACTATGTCGCCGCTGACGCGATCACCTCAAGAGGGCGGTCGTTGGTGAACCGCCAGGAGCGTTACGTATGCTGAAGCTGCTCATGGCTGAACTCTCCACGTGGGATGGAGAGTTCACGCCGCCGGCGCGGGCCGCTGTCGTCGCTGATCCCGCGCCGGACGCGGGTGGCCGGAGGGCCCGGGGTCCGTTTCGCAGACTCAGGCCCCCGGCCCCTGCCGGAAGTTCGGGGACGATCGTCGTGTCGTCGTGTCGTCGGGGTGCGCGCCGCGGGGCCCTGCTGGTGGCAGCATGATCGACACAGCATCGGATGGGCTGAGTATCCGTCAGTTTCCTCGACGAGAGGGTCCCCTATCGTGCGTCTCCACTCGCTGACGCTGGCCGCGGCGGGCGCCGCCCTGCTCGCCCCGACGATGCCGCCGCCGACCCCGCCCCCCACTCAGGAAGGGGCAATGGCGCACCGTGAGGCCGGTGTCAGCGCCGCTGACCTGCTGTCAAAGGTGCGTGAGTGCGCCGCCGTCTCCCGTGGGCGCTACCGCAGCGACAGTGGTGCGCCCGCGACGATCCGGGTCTGCGAGGGGCGGGACGCGGTGTTCTGGAAGGCTGATATGGATATCGACTGCGACGGTCAGCGCACGCGCCACTGCAACGGCCGTACCGATCCGTACTTCTCCGCCGCGACGGCCTATCAGCAGTCCGACGGACGCCACTTGAGCGCCGAACGGCTCCCGTACATCGTCGTGCCCGCTCCGAGCCGTATCTGGAGCCCACTTGACCACGGCATCCGCGGCGGTTCGGTCGCCGCGGTCGTGTACCAGGGCCGGGTGCGGTACGCGGTCGTCGGCGACGTCGGCCCGAACGACATGATCGGCGAGGCGTCGTACGCCGCCGCCGAGGCCCTGGGCATCTCGCCCGACCCGCACGGCGGCGGCACGGCATCCGGGGTCACCTACATCGTCTTCACGGACACGCGGGTGACGCCCATCGAGGACCATGCGGCCGCCGTGACGGCCGGGGAGCGGCTGGCCAGGGAGTTCGTGCACGGGAAGGCGTTCGTACCCGGCAACTGACGCGGGTACGGCAACTGCTCGTGAACGGCGTTTGATTCGTGCGCGGTGAGTGAGGAGGCGTCAGACTGCCGACCAGCCGTCGTCGACCGGCGGGACCACGCCGTTGATGTTGCTCGCCGCGTCCGAGGCGAGGAACACGATGGCCGCGGCCTGCTCCTCGGGCTGGGCCACCCTGCCGAGGTTGACGAAGTGCGGGCCGAGAGCCGCCGGTCCGTGCGCGTCCGGCGCGGCGTCCGCGACGATGCCGGTCCGAGTGCCGCCCGGAGCGATGGCGTTCGCGCGGATTCCCTGCTTGCGGTACATCACGGCAGGGGACTTGGTCAGCCCCACCACGCCGTGCTTGGACGCCGTGTACGCGGCGCCCGCGGTGCTGCCGCGCAGGCCAGCCTCGGACGCCGTGTTGACGATGGCACCTCTGCCCGCCTGGAACATGTGCGGCAGGACCGCCCGGGTGAGCAGGAAGGGGGCGGTGAGGTTGACCCGTATGACCCGCTCCCACTCGGCGTCGGTGACGTCCGCCAGGGCCGACATCCGGTCCATGATCCCGGCGTTGTTCACCAGCACGTCCACGCCGCCGAAGCGCTCGACGGCGGTCTCGACGACCTGGTCGACGACGGCCTGCTCGCTCAGGGTCGCCGACGACGGCGACCGCCCCGCCGCCCGCCTGCTCGATCGCGGCCGAGGGGCCCGCGGTGCCATGGCTGCCGCGGGCCGCCTCGCTTCAAGTCCGTGGCGTGGCGGATGCCGTAGGTCGTCCTCACACCTTCCGGTAGGTGTACGCCTCCGCGGCCGCCGCCTCCACCGCCGCGAGGTCGGCGCCCGTGGCCGCCGTGACGACCGCGGCCACCGTGCCCTCGACGAACGGGGCGTCCACCAGGCGTGTGTTGTCCGGGAGTTCGTCGCCCTCCGCGAGCAGCGCCTTGACGGTGAGGACGGCACTGCCCAGGTCGGTGAGGACGGCGACCCCGGCGCCGCGGTCCACGGAGGCGGCCGCCGCCGCGATCAGCTCGGCGCTGGTGCCGAGCCCGCCGGCCTCGGTGCCGCCCGCCGCGGCGACCGGCACGCCCGTCCCGCCGCCCGCGAGCCCCTGCGCCAGCTCGGCCACCGACGCGGCCACCTGTGCGCTGTGCGAGACCAGCACGATGCCGACGAGCCGTCCGCTTTTGTCGTCACTCACCGTCTCGCCACCCGCCGTCTCGCCACCCGCCGTCTCGCCACTCACCGTCTCGTCACTCACCGTTCGCCTCCGCCAGGCCGGCGATCAGCAGCGCCGAGGACGTGGCCCCGGGATCCTGGTGTCCGATGCTGCGCTCCCCGAGATAACTCGCCCGCCCCTTGCGGGCCTGCAACGGCGTCGTAGCCAGGGCTCCCTCCTCGGCGGCGGCCCGTGCCGCGGCGAAGCCGTCGCCGAGCGCGTCCACGGCCGGCACCAGCGCATCGATCATGGTCTTGTCGCCCGGCGCAGCCCCACCGAGTGTCATGACCGCGTCCACCCCGGCCCGCAGCGCCTGGGCCAACTGATCCTCGCTCACCTCGCCGGCGTCCCCGAGGGCCTTGCCGGTCCGGCGCAGCAGCGTCCCGTAGAGCGGCCCCGACGCCCCGCCGACGGTGGAGATGAGCTGCCGCCCGGCGAGCATCAGGACCGCGCCCGGCGTCTGTGGGGCCTCCTTCTCCACCGCCGCCGTGACGGCGGTGAACCCGCGCTGCAGATTGCTGCCGTGGTCGGCGTCCCCGATGGGCGAGTCGAGAGCGGTGAGCCGCTCCGCCTCACGGTCGACGGAGGCGGCGGTCGCCGTCATCCAACGGCGGAAGAAATCGGCGTCGAGCACTGGATCTCCTTGCGTGACAGGTGTGTTGCGGGCGTCCGGCTCCGGATCACATTCCCCACCGCAGCCCCGGCGTCTTCACCGGCGCGTTCCACAGCCGCAGCAGCTCCTCGTCGACCTGGCACAGGGTGACGGAGGCACCGGCCATGTCGAGCGAGGTGACGTAGTTCCCGACGAGGGTGTGGGCGACGGCGACACCGCGCTCGGCGAGCACCCGCTGGACCTCGGCGTTGAAGCCGTACAGCTCCAACAGCGGCGTGCCGCCCATGCCGTTGACCAGGACGAGGACGGGGTTGCGCGGGGTCATGTCCTCCAGGATGGCGCCCACGGCGAAGTCGGCGATCTCACCCGACGTCATCATCGCCCGCCGCTCCCGGCCGGGCTCGCCGTGGATGCCGATGCCCAACTCCAGCTCGCCGAGCGGCAGATCGAAGGTGGGGCTGCCCTTGGCAGGGGTGGTACAGGCGCTGAGGGCGACACCGAAACTGCGGGAGTTCTCGTTGACCTGCCGTCCGATGGCCTGCACCCGCTCCAGCGGCTGCCCCTCTTCCGCCGCGGCACCGGCGATCTTCTCCACGAACAGCGTCGCGCCCGTGCCGCGCCGCCCGGCCGTGTAGAGGCTGTCGGTGACCGCCACGTCGTCGTTGACCAGCACCTTCGCCACCTGGATGCCCTCGTCCTCGGCGAGTTCCGCGGCCATGTCGAAGTTGAGGACGTCACCCGTGTAGTTCTTCACGATGAACAGCACACCCGCCCCGCTGTCCACGGCGGCCGCGGCCCGCACCATCTGGTCGGGCACCGGCGAGGTGAACACCTCACCCGGACAGGCCGCCGACAACATCCCCGGACCCACGAACCCACCATGCAGCGGCTCGTGCCCCGACCCGCCACCGGAGATGAGGGCGACCTTCCCCTCGACGGGTGCGTCCCGCCGTACGATCACCCGCTTCTCCGCATCGACGACCAACTCCGGATGGGCAGCCGCCATGCCGCGCAGCGCGTCCGCGACGACGGTCTCCGCGACGTTGATCAGCATCTTCATAGGTACCTCCTGGTGAGGCTGGTAGATGGGCTCACGACCTGCTCTTTTTGCAGGTCAGAGCAAGTCGGCTCGATAGTCGATCTTGGCGGTTCGTGGTGTCGGATTCCTTGGGCGGTCGGAGTCGGGTCGGCGGGAACGCTGCTGTCGGCAGTATCGACCTTGCGCAAGCGAAGGTCACGTGCACGGATGCTCCTGGCGTGCCCGGTGCTTGGGCGGGACCGCTGGTCGCACCGTTTGGCGGCCTCAATGAAGCGTCTGACGAAGTACTTGCCTGGGAGGGGGAGGCCTCCCGGCGCCGGCTGCGTCCTGCCCACGATCAGCCGTTGCCCAGCGCCCTCTCCCTGCCCTCGGTGGGTAAGATCCGGGAGCTTCAGTGGACGCTGGCGCGCGGCGAGCGCATTTGCGTGACTGTTCGAGGGGGCACCACATGACGCAGCAAGGGACCATCGCGATAGAGCGCATGGATGGATCGGCCGCTGTGCAGGCCGAGAACGCGTTCAAGCTGATCTACGCCGAAGCGTTCGCCGAGCCTCCTTACAACGAGACCGAGGACGATGTCGCCGCCGCCTTCCACCGCTTCCCCGTGCAGGCTCGCAACCCCACCTTTCGCGCTGCCTTGGCCCGTACCGAGGACGGCGAGCCGATCGGCATGGCGTGCGGCTACCTGCTCGGGCCCGACACGGTGTGGTGGGACGAATTGACCGAGCCCGTGCCCGACGACATGCGGCGCGAGGACGGGCACCGCACCTTCGGGCTCATGGAACTCGCCGTGCGCGGACCGTGGCGCGGACAGGGTGTTGCGCGGCGCCTGCACAAGACGCTGCTCGACGCCGTCGGGGCCGAGCGGGTGCTACTGAACGTCCACCCGGCGAGCAAGGCGGCGTCGACCGCTTACCGGGTGTGGGGCTACCGCAAGATCGGCGAGGCGCGGCCGTGGGGCGAGGGCGCGGACCTCCATGACGTGATGCTGCTCGGTCTGCGCTGAAAGCAGTGTGTGAACTCGTGCGGAGTGGAGCCCCTGACGGCGCCGATCCGATCCGCAAGGGTCAGCCGTGGAGCCTGCCGCCAGAGGATCGGGTCCTACTGGTCGCCGCGTACTGGCGGAGAACCTCACTTTCCGGCAGCTGGTCCCGCTGGAAGGAGGAGCACACGCGATGCTTGGCATCGCCCGACTCGACCACCTCGCCCTCACTGGATACTCCCGCTCTATAGGGGACCACCTTGTGAGAGCCCAAGGGAGACGGCTCCCCACCTCGCCGTCTCGGAGGACGTTCAGTCGAGACAGAACTCGTTGCCCTCGATGTCCTGCATCACGATGCACGAATCGTTGTCGTCAGCCAGTAGTCGCACGCGTACCGCGCCGAGCGCGACCAGTCGTGCGCATTCGGCCTCAAGCGTGGCCAGGCGCTCTTCACCCACGAGCCCGGTGCCGACCCGCACGTCAAGATGCACCCGATTCTTGACGACCTTGCCTTCGGGAACGCGCTGAAAGAACAGTCGCGGGCCCGCACCTGAGGGATCACCGCATGCGAACCACGAACCCCGATCCTCAGGCGGCCGCGAGCGATCGAAATGGTCCCAAGTGGCAAACCCCCGCGGTGGCGATACGACGTACCCCAACACCTCGCACCAAAAGCGCGCGACGCGCTCAGGTTCTGCGCAGTCGAAGGTGACTTGGAACTGCTTGATCGATGACATCGGCGCACCATAGCAAGGGGGGCTCTGTTGCTCATCTCCCGGTAAGAATCTGCATCTTGAGGGGGGATGACCCGTGCTAGTCGCTGCTGTGTCGTGCGTCCGGCCCGGGTCCGCACCTACGCACCCGTGGCGGCGTAGCCGACCGGTGGACCCAGGACCCAAGACCGCTCACGGCCGGCCGCCGTTCGAGGCGATTGACATCGCCGCCCATGTGCCGAGCTCCCCATGCCTTGCTACCAGCGAAGCGGCACATCAAACGGACCACCGTGGGGGCCTGGGTGTGCCCCCTCCTCGTAGGACATGACCGCGGTACCGGTCAGCGGCACGGACGTGAACCCGTCAAAATAGTGCAGTGGCGCATGTGCGATCAGCATGAGTCCCAGCCCGAGTGCGACCACCGCACGCTTCATGTTCTCGTGACCGTCGCACCACACCCACGCCACGATGGTGAGGTTCACGCAGAGCAAGAACGCCCACCGGTGCTGATCCCACCCGCCGAAAGACAGCAGGAACGGCGCGCCACTCGCGCCCACGGCCAGGGAGCGTGTCACCCAGCCGCGCGCGTCGTGGCCGGGCCCGACGACGACGGCCGTCACCACGATGACGGCAAGGACGAGCGGAGCCAGATACAGCGCGATGTTCCACGGGTCGTAAGCACTCCAGCTCTGGGCCTGCGTACGGAAGAAGAGCGCGAGCGCGTCTTCGCGCCAGTTCCATCCACCCTCACCGATCCGCGTGATCAGATGTTCTCGCGCTCCTGGAACCGCAGGCGGCACGGCGAACAGCAGTGCGTTCACCGCCACCGGCAGGATGCTTGCTGCGAACGCGGTGCGCGTCGGCAGCGACGAGCGCCATACGGCCAGCAGCCACACCGGGATCACGGTCAGCGCACTGATCTCATGGGCCATCGGCGCCAGCATCATCACCAGCGTCGCCGTCCGCCACCAGCCGCGGCAGCCGAGCCACAGAGCGACGAACAGCAGAAGGAACAGGACCTGGTCGAGGTAGCCGACCTCATGGAACAGGTAGCCACCCGCCGGGTGAAGGAGGAACGCCACCGGCAGCCATCGCCGGACCGGCGTCGTGGCCCGCACCACAGTGGTGACGATGACGGCGAGCAGCAGCGCCAGGATGCCGAACGAGAGCGCCGCATAGAACCAGTAGGCATTCCCTGCCCACTCGGCGAGCGGATAGAGCACGGTGGCGACGAGGAAGCGGCGGTGGAACCCGTCGGCCAGCGACGTCGTCTGAAGCGTTGCGGACCAGAGCGACGGCAGCCGAAACCCCGTATAGGCAGCCAGCGAGAGGGCCGCCACACAGAGCCCACCGGCCCACCAGGAGCGCGCACTTGACGCCTGAGGATTGCCGGATGCTGCAGGGCGGGCAAACGCCTGCGGAGGAAGCGAGGTACCGACCACGCACGCAAACTACGGGCACTTCACGGTACTTCGTCACGGCCACACCGTGCACTGGCCTCTTTACCGCTGATCAGGTGCCCGGGATCACCCGGCTGAGTGATCACACTGAGGCGGCGAGGGGTCGTCCGGCCCAGCGGATGCCCTTCTCGCTGCGGACCAGTGCGCGTTCCTGGCGTTGAGCGGCCAGGACGTCGGGGTGACGGGCGTTGTGGTTGCGCCAGCGCAGGCAGCGGTGCAACTCCCGTGTCTGTACTGCATGGTTGGGATGATTTGAGTCGGCGAGGGTGAACTGCCGCAGCGGCCCGAAATGCGCCTCGACCGGGTTCGCCCAGGACGCATTCTCGGCGTGAAACAAAGCGGCGTCCGCGTGGCCGTCGACCGCGGCCTTGTTGTGCGCGGCCCGGCGGCGCATGCGCCAGTCCAGGTCTTGGTGTGCTGGAAGGTGACTCCACGGCGGGCCGGCACAGCAGCAGTGCAGCCCGCCGGTAGCGCACCGTGCTCGTGCTGCCCCGGCGCACGATCCGCTGCAGCTTCCGCCCCTCCTGCTCGGTGAGCCCGTGCACCCGAACTGGCTGTGCCATCCCACCTCCCCGCCTCGATCGGACGTGTCGCCACCTCCAACCGGCACAGGCCCGACCAGCACAACCCGGTGATCGTTTCCGGTCACAGCATCAGGTCGTATGCGGCATCGCATTGTGGCGCTCCGCCGCGACGCGGAGCAGGATCTCGCGCAGCACTTCGCGTGTACGTCCACGCGTCTTCACGGCCGGCCGCGTCGAGGTAGTGGCGCAGGGCCGTCAGCAGGTCGGTGGCGTGCCGTGTGTCGTGGTCGATGAGCCGGACGAGCCGTCGTTCCGTGTAGTCCTGGATGCGGGTGTCCTCGCGGCGCGTACCGCAGGCGGCGCAGGCCGATGTCGTGCAGCTCGTGGAAGGAACGGTCCGGGGGGAGAGGCTGGCCGGGTGGGGTGGCGGTGGCGACCCGGGCCGCCTCGCCGAAGGAACGGGCGTGTCGGAGAGATCGGTGACCTCGGGACCGACGCTGACGACCGCCTGCGGGGCCAAGTCCCGTGCCAAGACGCTCAGTTGCTCGACGATCAGTCGCCAGGGCCGGGACGCGCGCAGGGCCAGCAGGATGCCGAGCCGGCCGGGGGTCAGCTCGCCGACGAGTGCCTGCGCCCCTGTCCCGCGGAGTTCATGGGACAGGCGGTCCTCCAGCACCGGCCCCTCGTCCGCCGTGCGGAGGTCCAGGAGGATCGCGAGGAACCGGCAGCCCTCGGTGGGCAGAGCCAGCGCGCAGAAGCGGGCGCGGGCGTCCTCGGGGGAGTGGTGGTGCTGTTCGGCCAGGTCGCGCGGGACACTTCGGTGGGCTGCGTGCTCCCAAGGTGTGGAATGGATGAGCCGCGCGAGGTCAGGGCCATCGCCGTCCGCTCCAGGACGGTGACGTGTTCCGGTCCGAAAGCCGGACCGTCGCTACGGGCCGGGGCGGCTCCGCCGTCCGGCATGGAGACGGCGCCGTCGCCGACGGCGTCCCACCGCGTGGCCGTCGGCGCGCGGACGCTCCAACTGGGCACGCAGCGGGTCGGCGTCGGTCGGCGTGCTGCGCGGCACGGCTTCGTCGCCGTGGCCCCTGCCGGTTCGTGAAATGCCCGGCCGCCGGATCCACTGACCGCCTCAGAGGTGGCTGCCATCTGGCCGCCGACTTCCTCCCGGTCCGCCTGGAGGAGCAGACGGCGCACGGGTGCGCGCGGCGGACCAACCCGGCCGGCCGGCCTCAGCCTGTGTCTGCCCGTACTGGCACCCAAGCGGGCGCCCGCCACCGCACCGGTTCGGTGCGCCTGTTGTTCGAAGGTCTGGCAGGTCTAAGCTCGGCGGATGACCTTGGAATGGGAACAGGTAATCGTTCACTCAGTCGATCCGGTGGCCTTGGGGCAGTGGTGGGCCGAGGCCCTTGGTTGGGTTGTGGTCCATTCCTCTGACGAGGAGTTCGAGATCCGCCCGGCGCCGGATCGCCTGCCGGGGTTGGACTTCGTCCGGCTCGACGAGGGCAAGAAGGCCAAGAGCCGGCTGCATCTCGACTTCAGGCCAGATGACCAGGACGCCGAGGTGGCCCGTCTGGTGGCTCATGGCGCACAGCGTGTTGATATTGGCCAGGGTGATCAATCGTGGGTTGTGTTGGCAGACCCCGAAGGTAACGAGTTCTGTGTCCTTGGCCAGCGGCGTCAGTAAGGCTCGCGCCTGGGTGGGACCGGGCAGCGGTCTCTCGTGCCTCGTCGAGGAAACGGTCCTGTCGAAGCCGCGTGACGTTGATTCCGATCCGAGCGCGAAGCGCTGGGAGGTTGAAGATGCCGACGGCGGGCCTGTCGACGTGCCAAGTGGAACGCTGCGGCGGAGACGACGCTCGGCTTGAGTCGATCGGCACTCCGCCCTGTCTCGAACAGGCAGACCGTGTTGTCTGCCATGGGAAAGACCCAACCGGTACTCCGGCCCGCTGAGCCGGCTGCACGAGCCGGCGCCGGGCCATCGGCAAGGTCGCGGTCCGGCCGGCGGGGCAACCGCGCGGTCTACCCGCAGTCGGCGCACTGCCGAGCGGGGCAACCACGGGGTCTGCTCGAAGTCGGCGCAACTGCCGAGCGGGCGGCTCGTCGCGTGGGTCGACGACAGCGCCACGGGCAGCCGGAACCTCATCAAGAACGCCGGCTGGTTCTGCACGTCGCAGTCGGTCAAGAACACGAGCCGTCCGCCCGGACCCGGCCGGTGCGACCGGCGGCGCGCCGCTGACCCGCGGAACGAGATCCAGTACGCTCCGGCACCCGCCGATACGCACGCACCAGAGCCCTCCGACTCCCCGACGAGCACCCTCCCCCGTCTAGGTTATGCAGTGACGTCCGCTCAACTCGGGGAGCCCCCATGTCAATTGAACGTCCGCTCATCGACAGCGGCGTGCCGCACTCCGCCCGGATCTGGAACTACTGGCTCGGCGGCAAGGACTGCTACGAGATCGACCGGCAGGTCGGCGACCAGATAGCCGGCGCCAACCCGGCGATCCTCGACATCGCCCTGGCACAGCGGGCGTTCCTCGTCAGGACGGTGGAGTACCTCGTCCGTGAGGCAGGCATACGTCAGTTCCTCGACGTGGGTACCGGCCTGCCCACCGCGAACAACACGCACGAGGTCGCCCAGAGACTGGTCCCCGAAACCCGGATCGTCTACGTCGATCACGACCCGGTCGTCCTGGCCCACGCCGAGGCCCTGCTCACCAGCACGCCCGAAGGGGCCACGGACTACATCGACGCCGACCTGCGCGACCCCGAGGCCATCCTGGAACAGGCCGCCAAGACGCTGGACTTCGCGCAGCCGGTCGCGCTGATCCTGCTGGGCATCACCGCCCACATCACCGACGACACCGGCTACGACATCGTCGGCCGCCTCATGGACGCTCTGCCCTCCGGCAGCCACCTCGTGCTCTGCGACGACACCGAGGTGATCAACCCGCGGCAGATGAGCGAGATGATCGAGCAGTGGAACGAGGCGAGCGACAACCCCCGCGTCAACCGCAGCCCGGAGGAACTCGCCCGGTTCTTCGAGGGCCTGGAGCTGCTGGAGCCCGGCGTGGTCTCCGTCTCCCGGTGGCGCCCCAGCGAGGTCGGTGAGCAAGCCCCCGCCGAGGTCGACGACTTCGGCGGTGTGGCGCGTAAGCCGTAGCGGCTGCAACGGCCGTCGCTACCGCGCCGTCGGCGGGACAGCCTGAGTGCGCTGTCCCGCCTGGCGTCGGGCCCTGCGGGGCTCAGCTCGCTGCGGCCTCCTGAACCTGTGCCACCTGGCCGGCGTTCAGTTCCAGATGCGTGCCGGTGAAGCGGGTGCGCATGCGGCGGTCGTGGGTGACGACGACCACCGCGCCCCGGTAGCCGGCCAGGGCTCCTTCCAGTTCCTCGACCAGGGCCGGGGAGAGATGGTTGGTGGGCTCGTCGAGCAGCAGCAGGTCGACGGGTTCGCTCACCAGGCGGGCCAGCTCGATCCGGCGCCGCTGCCCGTAGGACAGTTCGTCCACTTTCAGGCGCAGGTCGGAGGGGCTGAACAGGCCGAGCGAGAGGAGGTGGTCGGTGTGCTCGTCCAGGTCGCCTCCACGGCCGTATGCGAACGCCTGCGGGACGGTGAGGCGCGGCGGCCACGGAGTTTCCTCCTGCCTCAGGTGCCCCACTCGGCCCCGCGTGCGTACCGTCCCCTCGTCGGGCCGCAGCTCACCCGCCAGCACCCGCACCAGCGTCGTCTTGCCCGCCCCGTTGGGCCCGGTGATCAACAGCCGCTCCTCGCCGCCGATCCGCAGTGACGGCACGTGCAGCCGGTCTCCGACACGGACGCCGGTGAGCTCCGCCGCGGTCTGCGACGTCCGGCCGTCGGCTGTCGTCATACGGGCGGCGAACACCAGAGGTTCGGGCGGAGGCGCGACGGGATGGTCCGTCAGCCGTTCGACACGCTCCTTCGCGTTGCGGATGCGGCCCATCGCCCCGTGGCCGCGGCTGCGGGCACGGAAGCCGCCGTGGCCGAACCCGGCGAGCGACAGCTTGCGCGGGATCGCCGCCAGCCGTGCCGCGTTCGTGGCGGCCAGCTTCTGGTTGCGGGCCAGCTCCGCGCACCAGTCCTCGTACTCCCGCAGACGGCGCCGCCGCTCGGCGGCCTTGGCGGCGAGGTAGCCGTCGTAGCCGTCGCCGTACCGGGCCACCTTGCCCTCGCCGACCTCCAGGATCGTGGTGGTGACCCGTTCCAGGAACACCCGGTCGTGGGTGACCGCGAGCACGGTGCCGCGATGTGCCCGCAGGTGGGCCTCCAGCCAGCCCACCGCCTGATCGTCCAGATCGTTGGTCGGCTCGTCCAGCAGCAACAGCTCCGGCTGGGAGGCCAGGGTCGCGGCCAGCGCCAGCCGCGACCGCTCACCGCCCGACAAGGTGCCCAGGGTTCTGTCCCGTGCCAGGCCGGGCAGCCCGAGCCCGTGCAGGGCGATGTCCACCCGGGCGTCGGCCTCGTAACCGGCGCGTGCCTCGTACTGGGCGACCAGCTGGGCGTAGGCGTCAAGGGCGGTGGTGAGCGCCGCTTCCGCCAGGCCCTCGAGCGCGGCCTCGGCGCGGCGCATCCGCACCTCCAGATCGCGTAGATCGGCAAGGGCCACGTCCACCGCGTCCTGGACGCTCGCCTCGGGTGGAAGGGCGAGCGACTGGGCGAGATGGCCGACGCCGCCGGGCGCGATCACGGTCAGTTCGCCGTTGTCGGGCCGGTCCTGACCGGCGATCAGCCGTAGCAGGGTGGACTTCCCCGCTCCGTTGTCGCCGATGACGCCGGCCTTCTCGCCCGGCCTGACGGTGAAGGTCACGTCGTCCAGCACGACGTGGTCGTCGTAGCGGCGGGTGACGTTCTGAAGAGATAGCTGTGCGGTGAACATGGAAGAGTCCCCAGTTCTCGGCCGAACCGATAGGAACGGGCGGATGGACGCATCCGTGCACACCGCATCACTCCGCTGCACGCCGGACGGGCGGCAGCACGGGAGGAGCGCAAGCACGGATGAGAACGCGCGACGGCGGAGCGGAGCTCAACGCGGTCGCGCGGGGACTGTCACAGAGAACCCATGCGCAGCACCGTAGGCCGGGGATCTGCGTGTCGGCAAGCCTTTTTCCTGCCGGCCGCCCTGGCTCACTGACCGCGTGTCAGTTCCGCGACGTCAGGATGCTCAACGAGTTGGCGGCGACGATGGCGCCGATGCCCGCCCACTCCGGCCCGCCCAGACCCTGGCCCAGACCGACCCAGCCGACCACGGCCGCGAGGACCGGGTTGACGCTCATGAACAGGCCGAAGGCCCGCGGCGGCACGTGGCGCAGGGTGAACAGGTCCGCGAGGTAGGGCACGGCCGAGGAGAGGACACCGGCCGCGACCGCGCAGGCGACGGCTCCGGCGGTCGGCGGATTCCGTACGGCGACGATGATGCCGATCGGCAGGAACATCACGGCGGACAGGCCGGCCGCTGCGGCGGCGCCCTGGGCTCCGGGGACGCGTCGGCCCACTGTGCGGTTGAGCAGGATGTACGACGCCCAGCAGCCGGCGGCCAGCAGGCCCAGGGCCATCCCGAGGTAGTCGGTCGAGGGCTGCGGGCGCATCAGGATGACGACGCCGGCCGCGGCGATCACCCCGCAGCAGACGTCCGTACGGCGGCGCGAGGCGGCCAGGGCGAGGGTGAGCGGGCCGAGGAACTCCAAGGTCACCGCCAGACCCAGGCCGACGCGGTCGATCGCGGAGTACAGCGAGAGGTTCATGGTGCCGAACACCAGGGCCAGCAGGATCACCGGCCACCACTGGCGCCGGGTGAACGAACGCAGCCTCGGCCTGCCGACGGCCAGCAGCACCAGGGCGGCGACGTACTGGCGTACGGCGACGACGCCGACGGCACCGAGGACGGGGAAGGCGAGGGAACCGATCGCGGCGCCGGTCTGGTTGGACAGACCGCTGCCGATCATCGTGGCCACGCCTGCGAGACGGCCGCCGGTGTGCTCGGGGGTCCCGTCGAGCGGAGCCACCGGGGCTGCCGGGGCCACCGGAGCCACCGGGGCTGCCGGGGCCACCGGAGCCACCGGGGCTGCCGGGGCCACCGGGGCTGCCGGGGCCACCTGGGTGGCCGGGATCGCCTGGACCGGCGCGGGTGCGGGTGCGGGTCGGGTGCGCATGAGCCGATCGTCCGGCCGTCCGGTCTTTGCGCAAAATGCGTCATCGTCGGCATCTATACGCTTGAGTCATGGATGCTCGAGTCAAGGATGTGGAGCTGAGGCAGCTGCGCTGTCTCGTCGCGATCGTCGACGAGGGTAGCTTCACCGACGCCGCCCTCGCCCTCGGCGTCTCCCAGGCAGCCGTCTCCCGCTCGCTGGCCTCGCTCGAACGGGCCCTGGGGGTAAGGCTGTTGAGGCGGACCTCGCGTGAGGTGAGCCCCACGGGGACCGGGCTGCGTGTCCTGGCGCACGCCCGGCGGGTGCTCGGCGAGGTGGACGACCTGGTCCGGGAGGCCGGCTCCGGGCACGACCGGCTGCGGATGGGCTACGCCTGGGCGGCGCTCGGCCGGCACACCCCGGCCTTCCAGCGCCGCTGGGCCGCCGCGCACCCCGGGACCGATCTGCACCTCGTGCGCGTCAACTCCGCCACCGCCGGTCTCGCGGAGGGCGCCTGCGATCTGTCCGTCGTACGCCGACCGGTGGACGACCGGCGGTTCGACTCCGCGATCGTCGGGCTGGAGCGGCGGCTGTGCGCCCTGGCCGCCGACGACCCGCTGGCCCGGCGTCGCGCGGTCCGGCTGGCCGACCTCAGCGGTCGTACCCTCCTCGTCGACCGCCGCACCGGCACCACGACCACCGACCTGTGGCCGCCCGACGCCCGTCCGGCGACCGAGGAGACGCATGACGTCGACGACTGGCTCACGGTGATCTCCACCGGCCGCCGCATCGGCGTGACCGCCGAGGCCACCGCCCACCAGTACCCGCGCCCCGGCATCGTCTACCGGCCGGTACGGGACGCCGAACCGATCGCCGTACGGCTGGCCTGGTGGCGCGACGACCAGCCCCCCGCCGCGCAGGCGGTGATCGAGCTGGTCACGGCGCTGTACCGGGGCGACTGACACCCTCGACGGCCCTCGGCGTACGGGGACAGCAGGGCGGGAAGGGCCCTATCCACTTCTCGCGGATCCTGATTACGCGGTGCGCGGCCGTCATCCGCTTCCCCGCGTCGTTCCGGGTCCTTCCCGTCACCTCCAGCACACCATGCGCGCGGCGAATGCGCCAGGGCCGCCGCTCCGGGTACCCGAGGAGCCGGATCCGGGGGTGACAGGTCGGGTCTGGCGGGTACCCATGAGCGGATCACACCGGGCGCGGGAGGGCCGTCCAGTGGAGACGAGTGGAGTGGAGTCGAGTGGAGTGGAGTCGAATGGAGGTGAGCAGGCCGTGCGGTTCGCGTTCCCTGACACCGGCCCACACGGGCATCCCCGGGATGTCCTGCGTGACGTACGCGCCGTCGTCTTCGACACCGACGGGGTGATCACCGACTCGGCCAAGGTGCACGCCGCGGCCTGGAAGGCGGCCTTCGACGGTTTCCTGCGCGCCCACCCGCCCGAGGACCCCGACCGGCGACGCCCCTTCGACGAGCAGGACGACTACCTGCGGCACGTCGACGGCAGGTCCCGCCTCGACGGAGCCGAGGCCTTCCTCGCCGCGCGCGGCATCGAGGCGTCGGCCCAGACGGTGCGGTCCGTCGCCGCGGACAAGGAGCGCCTCTTCACACAGAGGCTGCGCGAGCAGGGCGTGGAGGCCTACCCGGGGACCGTACGGCTGGTGAAGGCGCTGCGTGCGGCGGCAGTGCCCTGTGCCGCGGCCTCCGCGTCCCGGCACGCCGGCGAGTTGCTGAGCCGGGCAGGGGTGCTCGATCTGTTCGACGTCCTCGTGGACGGCGGCGAGGCGGCCCGGCTGGGCCTGGCGGGCAAGCCGGAGCCCGACCTGTTCCTGGAGGCGGTCCGCCGGCTCGGCGTCCCCGCCGACCGGGCCGCCGTCGTCGAGGACGCGCTGGCGGGCGTGGAAGCGGGCCGGCGCGGTGGATTCGCCCTGGTGGTGGGCGTGGACCGGGCCGCCGGTGCGGACACCGGGGCCCGGCTGCTGCGGCACGGCGCCGACATCGTCGTCCACGACCTCGGAGAACTCTGCGCGGGAGGAGCGCCGAAGTGACCGACTGGAGCTCGGGGGCCGAGGCAGCGGGCTGGAGCTGGGAGTACGAAGGCTACAAGCCGGCCGACGAACGCCTTCGGGAGTCGCTGTGCACGCTCGGCAACGGCTACTTCGCCACGCGGGGCGCGCTTCCCGAGTGCGCCGCCGACGAGGTCCACTATCCGGGAACATATGTGGCCGGCATCTACAACCGGCTCACTTCCAATGTTGCGGGACGCCGTGTGGGGAACGAGGACATGGTCAACGTCCCCAACTGGCTGCCCCTGCGCTTCCGGCTCCCCGGCGGGCACTGGATCGTCCCCGACACCGCGACCGTGCTCGACCACCGGCAACTGCTCCACCTGTCCGTGGGGGTGCTGGAGCGCCGGACGCGGTACGACCTCGGCGACGACCGGGTGCTGACGGTGCGTCAGCAGCGTATCGTCCATATGGCCGACCCCCATCTGGCCGCTCTGCGCACCGAGTTCACGGCCGAGGGATTCTCCGGCCCGCTGGAGGTGGAGGCTGCCCTGGACGGTTCGGTCACCAACTCCGGTGTGCCGCGCTACCGGGACCTCGACGGCCGTCACCTGACCCACATCCACACCGGCACCGCCGCCCCGGACACGGTCTGGCTGCGCTGCCGTACCCGCACCTCCGACATCCGGATCGGCATCGCGGCCCGCCTGACCGCCGACGCGCCCGTCACGAACCGTCACGAACGGCCGTACGCCCTCCAGCGATTGACGCTCCACATGGCCCCCGGCCACACCGTCACCGTCGACAAGACGGTCGCCCTGCACACCTCCCACGACCCCGCCATCAGCGACCCGCTGCACGCCGCCGTCGACCGCGTGGGACGCGCCCCCGGCTTCGACTCCCTGGCCCAGTCGCACCGCACCGCCTGGGGTCAGCTCTGGCGCCGCGCCGAACTCGACGTCCCCGGCGAGTCGGGCCGCATCCTGCGGCTGCACCTCTTCCACGTCCTGCAGACCCTCTCCCCGCACACCGCCGACCTCGACGTCGGCGTGCCCGCCCGGGGACTGCACGGCGAGGCCTACCGCGGCCACGTCTTCTGGGACGAGCTGTTCGTCCTGCCCTTCCTCAACCTGCACTTCCCCGAGGTCTCCCGCGCCCTGCTCCGCTACCGCCACCGCCGCCTCGAACAGGCCTGCACCAGTGCCGTGCAAGCCGGTCACCGGGGTGCGATGTACCCCTGGCAGAGCGGCAGCGACGGACGTGAGGAGACCCAGCAGCTGCATCTCAACCCGCGCTCCGGACGCTGGCTGCCCGACCACTCGCGGCTCCAGCACCATGTCGGCTCGGCGATCGCGTACAACGTGTGGCAGTACTGCGAGGCGAGTGGCGACATGGAGTTCCTGCACACCAAAGGCGCCGAGATGCTGTTGCAGATCGCCCGCTTCTGGGCGGACATGGCGGTCTACGACGACAGCCTGGGCCGCCACCGCATCAAGGGCGTCGTCGGCCCCGACGAATACCACGAGTCCTACCCGGGTGCCGACGTGCCCGGCCTCGACGACAACGCGTACACCAACGTCATGGCCGCCTGGGTGCTCACCCGCACCATGGAACTGCTGGACACCCTGCCCGAGCCCCGCCGGCGCGAACTCGTCGAACGCACCGGCCTGGACCGGGGGGAGCTCGAACTGTGGGAGGACGTCTCGCACACCCTCCACGTCCCCTTCCACGACGACGTCATCAGCCAGTTCGCGGGCTACGGCGACCTCGCCGAGCTCGACTGGCACGGCTACCGCGGCAAGTACGGCGACATCCGGCGGCTGGACCGGATCCTGGAGGCGGAGGGCGACACCGTCAACCGCTACAAGGCCTCCAAACAGGCCGACGTCCTGATGCTCGGCTACCTCTTCGCACCGGCCGAACTGCAGGGCCTGTTCCGCCGGTTGGGGGTGCCTCTGGACGAGGACATTTGGCGGCGCACCCTCGACTACTACATCCACCGGACCAGCCACGGCTCCACCCTCAGCGGCCTGGTCCACGGCTGGGTGCTGGCCCGGTGCCGACGCACCGAGGCGTGGAAGTTCTGCCAGGAGGCTCTCCTGGGCGACATCGCCGACGTCCAGGGCGGCACCACCGGCGAGGGCATCCACCTCGGTGCGATGGCCGGCACCCTCGACCTCGTCCAGCGCGGGCTGACCGGCCTGGAGACCCGGGGCGGCGCCCTGTGGCTCGACCCCGTGCCGCTGCCCGAGCTGTCCTCGTACGGCTTCGCCCTGCGCTACCAGGGCAACTGGGGCGTACGGCTGCACCTGGAACGCGGCCTGCTGGAGATCGCGGTGCCGTCGCACGACGTCTCACCGATCGACGTACGGCTGCCGGGCCGCGAGGTCACCCTGCCGCCGGGGGAGACGGGACGACTGGTCCTTCCGGAGTGACGCGGCCCTGTGCGGGACGCGGCCGACGGGGAGAGGCTGGAAGGACAGCGGATCCTGCGCGGAACCCGCGGTTCCTGCACGGAAAGGGGAGCGCGATGTACGGCCCGGTTTTCGTAGGGGTGGACGGCTCGCCGTCGAGCATGGCGGCCGTGGAGGTCGCGGCGCGCGAGGCCGGGCTGCGGGGCGTGGGGCTGCGGCTGGTGCACGCCTTCGGCTGGCCGGGCGCGCACATACCGGCCGGCGGGCGGCCGTGGGAGCCGAGCGGCGCCGGGCTGCGCGAGCTGATCGACGGCACGCTCACCAAGGCCGAGCGGCGCGCTCACGAGACGGCGCCCGGCGTCGACATCGTGCGGGAAGTCGTCGTCGGCGAACCGGTGACGGTGCTGGAGATCGAGTCGCGCACCG
The DNA here is from genome assembly GCF_030499515.1 of Streptomyces sp. DT2A-34. Taxonomy (NCBI): domain Bacteria; kingdom Bacillati; phylum Actinomycetota; class Actinomycetes; order Kitasatosporales; family Streptomycetaceae; genus Streptomyces; species Streptomyces sp. DT2A-34. The sequence continues at coordinate 9,786,237 of NZ_JASTWJ010000001.1, forward strand.
CGTCCCTGGCCGTGGTCGGGAGCCGGGGCCACAGCCGCTTCCGTGCCCTGCTGCTCGGCTCCACCGCGGGTCATCTGGCCGCCCACGCCGCCTGCCCGGTGCTGGTGGTGCGCGGCAGGCCGAACGCCGAGGGGCCCGTCCTCCTCGCCGTCGACGGCTCGCCCGCGGGCCGGGGAGCCGTCGAGTTCGCCTTCGCCCTGGCCTCCCTGCACGGCACGGACCTGGTGGCGCTGCACGCCTGGAGCACCCGGACCGAGCGCGCCTACGACGCTCCCGCCGACCCGCCCTTCGTGACGTACGACGAGGACCGGCTGCGCGACGAGGAGGAGCGCGTGCTCGCCGAGGCGCTGGGCGGGCTGCGCGACACGTACCCCGACGTCGCCGTGGACCGCAGGCTGGTGCGCGGCCGGATCCGCCACACCCTCATCGAGGCGAGCGCCGAGGCCGGGTTCGTCGTGGTCGGGGCACGCGGACGCGGCGGGTTCGCCGGGCTGCTCCTTGGCTCGGTCAGCCAGGCCGTGCTCCAGCACGCGCACTGCCCGGTCGCCGTCGTGCGGTCCGGTGAGGGGTGACGGGGGCGAGCGGTCGGCGCGTCCGGCTCAGAGGCCGGCCGCGTGGTCCGGGACGTAGTTCTGCAGATCGCGCGGCGGCCGCTGGTAGCCGGTCGACTCCGGCCGCTCCGGCAGGTCCGGGACCGGCAGGAGCACGTCCTGGTACGGCACGGAGCCCAGCAGATGGGCGATCATGTTCAGCCGGGCCCGGCGCTTGTCGTCGCTCTCGACGACATACCAGGGCGCCTCGGTGATGTCGGTGTGCACCATCATCTCGTCCTTGGCCCGGGAGTACTCCTCCCAGCGGGTGATCGACTCCATGTCCATCGGGGACAGCTTCCAGCGCCGCAGCGGATCCTCCAGACGGCGCCGGAAGCGGTCCTGCTGCTCCTCGTCGCTCACCGAGAACCAGTACTTGCGCAGCAGGATCCCGTCCTCCACCAGCATCCGCTCGAAGAGGGGGCACTGGCGCAGGAAGAGCTGGTACTCCTCCTTGCTGCAGAAGCCCATGACATGCTCGACCCCGGCCCGGTTGTACCAACTGCGGTCGAACAGCACGATCTCCCCGGCCGCGGGCAGATGCCCGATGTACCGCTGGAAGTACCACTGGGTGCGCTCGCGCTCGGTCGGCTTGGGCAGGGCCGCGATGCGCGCCACGCGTGGGTTCAGGTGCTCGGTGACCCGCTTGATGGTGCCGCCCTTGCCCGCCGCGTCCCGCCCCTCGAAGACGACGACCAGACGGGCGCCCTCGGTACGCACCCACTCCTGCAGTTTTGCCAACTCCGTCTGAAGGCACAGCAGTTCCTTCTCGTACGTCTTGCGCGGCAGCTTCCCCGCCTTGTTGCCGGCCATGCCGCCTCCCGCCGCCTGCCCGAACACCAGAACAGCACCGTACTGACCGATGAGGAGCCGCGCACCCCGGACGCGGAACCGCGCGCTTCGCCCGGGCCGGCGGCGAGCGGGCAGGATGGGCTCATGCACGGTGTCGATCCGTACGCCATGACGTCGTCGTGGCCGGAGAACGTCACCTGTCCGGCCGAGGTGAGGCGCATGGGTGAATGCCCTGGTGCGGAGGACTGACACCACCGCTGCCCGGGTACCCAGCGGCGCATGGCGGTGGACAGCAGGACCGAGCCGGCGCGCACGACGCCGCCCCGGCGGCGCGGGAGACTCGGCCGGGCGTTGCTGCGGTGGGCGACGACGACCGACCACAAGGTGATCGGCAACCTCTACATGACGACCGCCTTCGGCTTCTTCCTCCTCGGCGGCGTCCTCGCGCTGCTCATGCGGGCCGAACTCGCCCGCCCCGGGCTCCAGTTGTTCAGCAACGACCAGTACAACCAGCTGTTCACCGTGCACGGCACAGTCATGATGCTGCTCTTCGCGACCCCGCTGTTCGCCGGATTCGCCAACGCGATCATGCCGCTGCAGATCGGCTCCCCGGACGTGGCGTTCCCGCGGCTGAACGCCCTGTCGTACTGGCTGTACCTGGGCGGCGGCCTGATGGTCGTGGCCGGTTTCGTCGTGCCCGGGGGAGCGGCGAGCTTCGGCTGGTTCGCCTACGCACCCCTCAACAGCGCGGTGCGCAGCCCCGGCTCGGGCGGTGACCTGTGGACCATGGGCCTGGTGGTGACCGGTGTGTCCACCACCCTCGGCGCGGTCAACTTCATCACCACGATCCTGTGCCTGCGCGCCCCCGGCATGACCATGTTCCGGATGCCGCTGTTCACCTGGAACGTGCTGTTCACCTCGATCCTGGTCCTGCCCGCCTTCCCCGTCCTCACGGCCGCCCTGTTCGCCCTGGAGGCGGACCGCAAGTTCGGGGCGCACATCTACGACGCGGCGAACGGCGGCTCGCTGCTGTGGCAGCACCTGTTCTGGTTCTTCGGCCACCCCGAGGTGTACATCGTCGCGCTGCCGTTCTTCGGCATCATCTCCGAGATCATCCCGGTGTTCAGCCGCAAGCCGCTCTTCGGCTACGTCGGCCTCATCGGCGCCACCATCGCCATCACCATGTTGTCCGCGGTGGTGTGGGCCCACCACATGTTCGCCACCGGGGCCGTACTGCTGCCGTTCTTCTCCCTGATGTCCTTCCTCATCGCGGTGCCGACCGGGGTGAAGTTCTTCAACTGGATCGGCACCATGCGGCACGGCTCCCTGTCCTTCGAGACACCCATGCTGTGGGCCTGCGGCTTCCTGGTGACGTTCCTGCTCGGCGGCATGAGCGGCGTCATCATCGCCTCCCCGCCGCTCGACTTCCACCTCACCGACTCGTACTTCATCGTCGCCCATCTGCACTACGTGCTGTTCGGCACGGTCGTCTTCGCGATGTTCGGCGGCTTCTACTTCTGGTGGCCGAAGTTCACCGGCAAGATGCTCGACGAACGCCTCGGCAAGATCCACTTCTGGACCCTCTTCGTCGGCTTCCAGACCACGTTCCTGGTCCAGCACTGGCTCGGCGAACAGGGCATGCCCCGCCGCTACGCGGACTACCTGACCGCGGACGGCTTCACGCTGCTCAACACGATCAGCTCGATCGGCGCGTTCCTCCTCGGCCTGTCCACGCTGCCGTTCCTCTACAACGTCTGGCACACCGCCCACTACGCGACGCCCGTGGACCGGAACGACCCCTGGGGATACGGCCGCTCCCTCGAATGGGCCACCTCCTGCCCGCCCCCGCGCCACAACTTCACGGCGATGCCCCGGATCCGCTCCGAGTCCCCGGCGTTCGACCTGAACCACCCCGACCTCGCCCGCCTCGACCAAAGGCATCAGCAGTGAAGACCGAGGCCCGTCTGTTCATCGGCGTGGCGGGGTTCTTCCTCGTCACCGCGGTCGGCTACGGCTGGCGTTCCAAGGAACCCGCCGGTACCGCCGTCCTGACCATCGCCTTCCTGATGGCCGCCCTCGTCGCGTTCTTCCTGCACATGCAGTACCGCAGGCGGGGCCTGAGGGCACAGGACCGCCCGGACGCCGAAGTCGCCGACACCGCGGGCCCGCTCCACTTCTTCGCGCCGCACAGCCCCTGGCCCATCACGACCGCACTGGGATCCGTCCTGGCGGCGCTCGGCGTCGTCTACGGCCTGTGGCTGTTCCTGCTGGGCGTCGGCGTGCTCGGGCACGGGGTATTCGGCATGGTGTTCCAGTACGTGGGCCGGGACGCTCAGCGTTCCAGCTCCTCCGCCGACGATTCCCGTTCCTCCTCGACGCGGTAGCCATAGCTCCTCAGCACATACCGCTGCTCCTCGTCGAGCGGCTCGCGGCTCTCCTCGTAGCCGCCCGCGATGGTCTGCCGCACCTCGCCGGTCTCCTCGCCCTCCGTCAGCCGCTCCCGGTCCGCCTCCTGCAGCGCCACACAGACGCGCCTGGTCACCATGAACGCGAGCGGCGGCAGCAGCACGAAGGCGATCCGGAACACCCAGGTCAGCGCGTTCACGGAGATCCTGAAGGCGTGCGCGATGACGTCGTTGCCGCCCGCCGCCAGCAGGACGGCGTAGCAGCTGAGCGCCGCGACACCGAGCCCCGTGCGCACGGGCCTGTCGCGGGGCCGGTCGCACAGATGGTGCTCCTCGCGGTCACCGGTCACCCACCGCTCGGCGAACGGGTACGCGTACAGCACCGCGAACAGGAGGCCCGGCAGCACGACCGCGGGCAACAGCACGTTCCACATCACCGTGTGCCCGGCCACCACCGTCTCCCACGGCGGCACCAGTCGCAGGGAGCCCTCCAGGAAGCCGACGTACCAGTCCGGCTGCGAACCCGTCGACACGACGTCCGCGCGATAGGGGCCGAACGCCCAGATCGGGTTGATCTGCCCGACCCCCGAGAGCAGCGTCAGCACCCCGAACACCATGAGGAACAGGCCACCCGACGTCGCTGTGAACTGCGGGAACATGGGTTTGCCGACCGCGTTGCGGCTGGTGCGGCCGCGGCCCGCCCAGTGCGTGTGCTTCAGGTAGAAGACCAGGATCAGGTGCACCGAGACGAGCGCGAGCAGCAGTCCGGGGAGCAGCAGGATGTGCAGGGCGTACAGCCGCGGGATCAGTTCCTCGCCCGGGAACTCGCCGCCGAACGCGAACATGCTCACATACGTCCCCACCACCGGGATCGACAGCATGATGCCCTGGGCGATCCGCAGGCCCGTTCCCGACAGCAGGTCGTCCGGCAGCGAGTAGCCGGCGAAGCCCTCGGCCAGCGCCAGCATGAACAGGGTCACGCCGATCAGCCAGTTGACCTCGCGGGGCCGGCGGAACGCGCCCGTGAAGAAGATCCGCAGCAGATGCAGCCCGATCGCGGCGAGGAACACCAGGGCCGCCCAGTGGTGCACCTGACGGACCAGCAGACCGCCGCGCACGTCGAAGCTGATGTCCAGCGTCGACTTGTACGCCGAGGACATGCGCATCCCGTTGAGGGGCTGGTACGAGCCGTGGTAGACGACTTCCGTCATCGACGGGTGGAAGAACAGCGTCAGCCACACGCCGGTCAGCAGCAGGACGACGAAGCTGTAGAGGGCGATCTCACCCAGCAGGAAGGACCAGTGGTCGGGAAAGGCCTTGCGCAGCAGACCGCCGCCCTCGGAGAGCGGCAGTCGCGCGTCGACGTAGTCGGCGGTGCGCTGAGCGGCATGACGGGCTCGCGCGTCGGCACGGGCCCTGCTCCTCCTCCACAGCACGGATCACGAGTGCCCGCGGCACCGCTCTCGGAAACGGACAGTCACGTACGATCACTCGTTGGTCTGCCCCGGCCGGTCAGGCGTCAGGTGGTGCCCGGACCGCCGCTGCCGAACGACCCGCTGCCGCCTTCGGTCCAGCGGCGCCGCTTCTGCGAGGGGCTGGTGCGCGAGGGGACGTTGCCGTGGGCGGGCAGCTCGTGCGGGGTCAGCCGGCGGTCGCTTCTGGGTACCTCGTCCGGCTCCCGGTGCTCCCGGACCTCGTGGACCGGGCCCTCCGCGGGCAGATGGGGCTGCTCCTCGGGGCGTGGCGGAGGCGGTTCCCGACGCCTGATCCGGGCGCCCAGCACGAAGGCGCCGATGAGCAGCGCCACGACGACCAGACCGGCGACGACCAGTCCGATGCCGAGCGCACCTTCCGCGGCGATGGTCGTCCATGCGATGTCCATGGGGCCGCGAGTACCCCCGGCGCCCCGCGTGAACCCGATCACCTGGCGTGCCCGGTGGCGGGCTCACCCGACCGCGACGCCCGCTGACCCGGCCGGAAGCCTGGCGCGCGCCGGGTTTGGGCACACCCGCTCCGGCTACCCGACCGGTGTGACACAGACAACGTCCCAGCAGCAGCTCGTCCAGTTCCTGGAGGACCGTTTCGCCGCCGCGCAGGCCTGCACCGAGTGCGCTCGAGCCTGTGCGCTGCGCGCGAGCCTGGTGGACCCGGACGGGACCGAGGATCAGGACCTTCTGCGCCGCAAGGGCATCCTGTGCGCCGAGGTGTGCGACGCGACCTGCCGTGTCCTCTCCGAGGAGCATGCGGACGAGGGCGCCGAGGCCGCCCTCCGCGTCCAGCTGGAATGGACGCGGACGGTGTGCCTGGAGTGCGCGCACCTCTTCGACCGGTACCCGGGCGCCGAGGACACCGCGAAGGCGTGCCGGGAGTGCGCACAGGCCTGCATGGACTTCCTGGCCACGCTCGACTGAGCGGTGCGCGCCGGGTCGGCGGCGGCTCCGGTAGCGGATCCGCCCGCTCCTCGCCATTCCCAATTTCTGGAACACGTTCTACGGTGTGCGCCGTCAGGACCGGCCTTGGGGAGCCTGGAGGCGCCGTGCACCTCGAATACACGCCCGAGCAGCAGCGGCTGCGCAGCGAACTGCGCGACTACTTCACCGAGCTGGTCCCGGACCCCGCACAGACCCGATTCACCGACCCGGCGGCCCAGAAGCGCTACTACCGCAAGACCATCCGGCGGCTCGGCACGGACGGCTGGCTCGGCGTGGGCTGGCCCAAGGAGTACGGCGGACGCGGCCTGACCGCGATGGAACAGTTCATCTTCTTCGACGAGGCGGCCCAGGCCGGCGTACCGCTGCCCCTGATGGCCCTGAACACCGTCGGCCCGACGATCATGCAGTACGGCACGGACGAGCAGAAGGCGTACTTCCTGCCGAAGATCCTCTCCGGCGAGATCGACTTCGCGATCGGCTACAGCGAGCCCGACGCGGGCACGGACCTGGCCTCGCTCAGGACGCGCGCGGTACGGGAGGGCGACGAGTACATCGTCAACGGCCAGAAGATCTGGACGACCAACGGCGATACGGCCGACTGGGTCTGGCTGGCCGTCCGCACCGACCCGGACGCCCCGCCGCACAAGGGCATCACCATGCTCCTCGTCCCGACCACCGACCCCGGCTACTCCTGCACCCTCATCAACACCCTCGCCTCGCACGACACCACGGCCAGCTACTACGAGAACATCCGCGTCCCCGTCTCCCACCGCGTGGGCGCCGAGAACCAGGGCTGGCGCCTGATCACCAACCAGCTCAACCACGAGCGCGTCACCCTCGCCGCCCACGGCACCATGGCCATCCGCGCCCTGCACGACGTGCAGCGCTGGGCCATGGAGACCAAGCTCGCCGACGGCCGCCGAGTGATCGACCTCCCTTGGGTGCGCCGCCGCCTCGCCCAGACCCACACCAAGCTCGACGCCCTCAAACTCCTCAACTGGCAGATGGTCAGCGCCGTGCAGGAGGGCACGCTCACCCCGCAGGACGCCTCCGCCGTCAAGGTCTACGGCTCCGAGGCGCGCCGCGACGCATACGCCTGGCTGATGGAGATCGTCGCCGCACCGGGCACGCTCAAGGAGGGCTCGGCGGGGGCGGTGCTCCACGGCGAGCTGGAGCGCGGCTACCGCTCGGCCGTCATCTTCACCTTCGGCGGCGGCAACAACGAGATCCAGCGGGAGATCATCTCGTGGATCGGTCTGGGGATGCCGAGGGTGCGGCGTTAGTGACAAAAGAGGGATAGTTGGCATCAATATCACCGCCATTTCTCAGAGGTGACGGCGCATCACTTCGATGCATCCAGCTCGGGCCGCGTTCGATCGGTCCCGGGGGTACGGGACTCCAAGGTTCATGCCGCTGTCTGCCGATCGGTGGCTGCTGCCAGGTGAGGCTCATCTGCGCGCCGGCCTCCGCTCGCGCCGTGGCCACGAGGATCGCGTAAGGGCCCGCGACGGTTGTGGCCTCGATCTGGAGCCATGCCTGGTGGAAGGGCATTCGTGCCAGCAGACTGCTGACCTCGTCGGTGAGTTGTTGTCGTACGGCGGACGAGGATTCGGGGCGGCGCCGTATGCGGTACGGCATCTCCAAGTACTCCTCGACAGCCGTCAGCGCTTCGGCGAACCCGACGCCATCCTGGCCGCAGTCGACGAGCTCACCGACGAGGACCATGCCGACGTGACCGTGTCCACAGCTCACAAAGCCAAGGGGCGTGAATGGCCAACCGTCCGGATCGGCGACGACTTCCCACCTCCCAAGGACACCGGCCAACACGACGCCGAGGGCCGTCCCATCCCGGAACCCGTCAACGAGACTGACGCCCGACTCGCATACGTCGCCGTCACACGTGCACGCCGCCGACTCGACCTAGGAGGATTGTCCTGGGTCGACACACATCCCGCAGCCTCAAGTCCCAAACGGAACTCATCTGCTGGCGGCCCTTAGCGCGACGAGTCTTGGCGGCGTCGACCTGGCACTGGATTGCCGGCAGATTCTTCGTCTGCTGGTGGTACGGCGCGCGCGAGCCCGTGAGCTGCGGCGATTATGTAACGGGCGACACTTGCGGCCCGTCTGGCCCGCCACCGAGGCCCCTGCCGGGCAGATGAGGGCGGGGGCCTCAGCCTTCCTGAGCAGCGAGCGTCCGCTCCTCGATCCTGCTGCGGCGTCTGCGAACGCCTCCTTGAGGGCCCACAACGAGAGCCGCCGCGCGGCCACCCGAACGCCAGCTCGTTGGTGCCCTGTCCTACTGCCGTCGAGAGGCGCCGCACTGGTGGTGAAGCAACCTGAACCAAGATGTCGGTCTCTGTGCCGCGGAATGATCGGCCGGGTCTGATCCAGGGTGCTCCGGGTGCTGGCACTGAGCATGCTCTGTGTTTCTGGGGGAGGGACTGTGACGGGCGGGAGAATGGGTGGATGCTGTCCCGGGTCCGGGCCTCACTCCTGACACAGGACAGCGTTCAGCGACCGTGACCACTTGATGCGCGTCCTCGGTAAGGCCGACGCAAGCCCGTGCGGTCGTGCCTCTCGTAGCCTGGGTGTGACCAGGCCGGTGGTGGGAGCAGCGCTGGCGAGGCCGCAGCTCGTCAGTGGGCTCGCAGCACGTCGAGTGTCATGAGAGCCGCGTGGAGTTCGGTGCGCTGTTCGCCGGACTCCAAGTCGCGGTCGAGGAGACGCTCGATGGTGCGCAGGCGTTGGTACATGGTTTCGCGGGAGAGGCCGCCCCGGCGTGCGGCGGTGGTCTTGTTGCCGGCCGCGTCGAGGTAGTGGCGCAGGGTCGTCAGCAGGTCGGTGCCGTGCTGGGTGTCGTGATCGATGAGCCGGCCGAGCTGCTGTTCGGCGTACTCCTGGATCCGGGTGTCCTCGCGGAGGGCGTACAGCAGGCGTGCCAGGCCGATGTCGGACAGCTCGTGGAAGGACCGGTCTTGGGGGAGGGGCTGGCCGGGTGGGGTGGCCTCGGCGACGCGGGCCGCCTCGCGGAACGAGCGGGCGGTGTCGGAGAGTTCCGTGATCTCCGAGCCGACGCTCACCACTGCTTGTGGGGCCAGGCTGAGTGCGGTGCTGCACAGTCGTTCGACGATGGGGCGCCAGGGTTGGGAGGGACGCAGAGCCAACAGGATGCCGAGGCGGCCGGGTGCCAGCTCGCCGACGAGGGCCGAGACGCCTGCCGTCCGGAGCTCCTGGAGCAGGCGGGTCTCGGTGTCGGTCCCCCCTCTGCCTGCGCGGAGGTCCACCAGGGTCGCGACGAACCGGCTTCGGTCGGTCGGCAGACCCAGTGCGGCGCAGCGGGCGTGGGCGTCCTCGGCGGAGCGGTGGCGCTGGTCGACCAGGTCGCGCAGGGCGTTTCGGTGGGCGGTGCGTTCCCAGGGGGTGGAATGGATGAGGCGGGCGACGGTCAGTGCCATCGCGGTCCTCTCCAGCACGGTGATCTCCTCCGGCCCGAAGGCGGGGCCGTCGGCGCGGGCCGGGAGCATGACCACACGGCCCCAGCGCTCGCCCTGGTACTCGACGGGTGCGGTGAGCCAGCCCGCCGGGCCGCATGTCGCCGTGTGGTCGTCGGCCCCGGTGGCTCTGGAGCGCTGTTCCCAACCGGTGAGCGCCTCCTCCAGCGTGCCTCCGGAGGGTTCGCAGATCAGTGCCTGGTGCACCAGGTTCTCCAGGACGACCGTGCGGCCGCTCATCTCCGCCGCCGCGCGCACCACGTCCTCCGGGCCGGCACCGCGCAGGGTCAGGGCGGTGAACGCCTCGTGGATGCGCTGGGTGCGGCGCATCGCGTCCGCCTGGTTGCCGAGCAGGAGGGCGTGCACGACCTGGGTGACCTCCAGGAAGTTGACGTCCTTGGCGAGGGTGACGAGGGGAAGGCCACGCAGGCGGCAGGCGTCCACGAGTGCGTCCGGCGGGCGGTGATAGCGACGTACGAGTTCGATGACCAGCGCCGCGGCCCCGACGTCGGCGAGTTCGTCGACGTACCTGCGTACGCCCGACACGTCTTCAGGGAGCGGCATTCCGGTGGTCAGGACGAGTTCGCCGCCCTTGAGGAAGGACGCGGGGTCGGTCAGTTCGGTGATGTGGACCCACCCGACCGGCCGCTCCAGGTGGGCCACACCGGTGACGACCTGGGGCTGTCCGGCGGCCAGGACAGGAAGGGCCAGGACGTCGGCGACGGTGAGTGCGCGGGTGGGCCCATGGCCGGCCGGGTGGTTGTCGTTCACGGTGTCTCCATGGGGTCCCCTGATCGAGCACGGCTGAGCGCCCGGGAGTGTCCGGCCACTGTGACAAGCGTGGCTGACCTGCGCAAGAGCGGTCCGTGAGCGGTCGGAGCCCGGCATGTCCCCGATGAGGCTGACACAACGTCCGGATGTCGCGGCCCGACCGGACAGATCGCACGTTGGCGCACCCCTGGTTCACGGAGATGCTCGGGATACCGCAGCAGACCGAACACCGAAGCCGGGAGACGAACATGACCGCACTGTCGCCGCACCTTCGCCAGGCCACACCCGTGGTGGCGGTCCGGGGCGAGGGCGTCCACCTCTTCGGCGAGGACGGCCGCCGCTACCTCGACTTCACCGCCGGCATCGGCGTCACCAGCACCGGGCACTGTCACCCGAAGGTGGTGGCGGCGGCGCAGGAGCAGGTGGGCACGCTGGTCCACGGGCAGTACACGACGGTCATGCACCAGCCGCTGCGGCAGCTGGTCGACAAGCTCGGCGAGGTGCTGCCGACCGGGCTGGACAGCCTGTTCTTCACCAACTCCGGCAGCGAGGCCGTCGAAGCCGCGCTGCGGCTGGCCCGCCAGGCCACCGGCCGCCCCAACGTCATCGTCTGCCACGGCGGCTTCCACGGCCGTACGGTGGCCGCCGCCTCCATGACGACGTCCGGCACCCGCTTCCGGTCCGGCTTCTCCCCGCTGATGAGCGGTGTGGTCGTCACCCCGTTCCCGTCGGCCTATCGCTACGGCTGGGACGAGGAGACCGCGACCCGCTTCGCTCTCCAGGAGCTCGACTACACCCTCCAGACCATCTCCTCACCCGCCGACACGGCCGCGATCATCGTCGAGCCGGTGCTCGGCGAGGGCGGCTACGTGCCCGCCACCCGCGCGTTCATGGAAGGACTGCGGGAGCGTGCGGACCGCCACGGCTTCCTGCTCATCCTGGACGAGGTGCAGACGGGCGTCGGCCGCACCGGCCGCTTCTGGGGCCACGACCACTTCGGCGTCACCCCGGACATCCTCGTCACCGCCAAGGGCCTGGCCAGCGGCTTCCCGCTGTCCGGCATCGCCGCCTCCGAGGCGCTGATGGCCAAGGCGTGGCCGGGCTCGCAGGGCGGAACGTACGGCGCCAACGCCGTCGCCTGCGCCGCGGCCTGCGCCACCCTCGACGTCGTACGCGACGAGAAGCTCGTCGAGAACGCGGAGGCCATGGGCGCCCGGCTGCGGCACGGCCTGGAGGCGGTCGCCCACCGGACGCCGGGCATCGGTGATGTGCGGGGGCTGGGGCTGATGCTGGCCACCGAGTTCGTCACCGAGGACGGCAGCCCCGACCCCGAGACCGCCGCTCGCGTGCAGCGCGCCGCCGTGGACGAGGGTCTGCTCCTGCTGCTGTGCGGGGCCTGGAACCAGGTGGTGCGGATGATCCCGGCGCTGGTGATCGACGAGACGGCGGTGGACGAGGGACTCCGGGCATGGGCGACCGCCGTGGAGGCCGGTACCTCAGGAGCGTCGGCACGATGAGCGACAGCGTGGCGCGGCTGGCCGCCCGGCTCGCCGAGACGGCTCCTGGCCTGCGGGTGGAATCCGGCCTGGGCACCCTCGGCCAGTACGCCTACGACGCCTCCAACTACCGCGTCCCCCCGCAGGCTGTGGCCTTCCCCCGCTCCACGGACGATGTGGTCGCGGTGCTGCGGGCCTGCAAGGAGACGGGCGTCGCGGTCACCGCTCGCGGCGGTGGCACCAGCATGGCGGGCAACGCGGTCGGGCCGGGCGTCGTCCTGGACTTCTCCCGGTACATGAACCGCATCCTGGACATCGACCCGGCCGCCGGGACCGCGCGTGTCGAGGCCGGAGTCGTCCTCGACGCGTTGCAGAGCGCGACCGCCCTGCACGGGCTTTCCTTCGGCCCTGACCCGTCCTCGCACAGCCGCTGCACCCTCGGCGGCATGATCGGCAACGACGCGTGCGGGAACCGGTCGGTGCGGCACGGGCGGACCAGCAGCCACATCGAGGCGCTGGAGATCGTGACGGCCGACGGAGTGCGGGCCGTCGCCGACCACGTGGGGTTGCACCCGGTGGACCCTGCGGAGGCGGAGCTCGTCGCCCGTCTCGAAGCGGACGTACGACGTCTGATCGGCGACAACCTGGCGCCGATCCGGACCGAGCTGGGCCGCATTCCGCGCCAGGTCTCCGGCTATCAGTTGCACCATCTGCTGCCCGAGCGCGGCTTTGACATGGCCCGCGCTCTGGTCGGCACCGAGGGCTCCTGTGCGGTCGTCACCGCAGCGACGGTCCGCCTGGTGGCGACTGCACAGGCTTCGGCGCTGCTCACTCTCGGCTACGACGACGTCGTCGACGCGGCCGAGGACGTGCCGGAGATCCTGCGCTGGAATCCCACCGCTGTGGAGGGCATGGACGAGGCGATCGTCGCCACCATGCGTGCCCGGCGGGGCCCCGACTCCGTCACCGGACTGCCCGAGGGGCGGGCCTGGCTGTACGTCGAGCTGGACGGCGACGACGAGGCCGCTGTGAACGCCCGTGCGGCTGAGCTCCTCGATGTGCTCAAGGCGCAGGGCCGGATGACCGGCGGGCGGGTCGTGGAGAGCGCGGCCGAGCGCCGCTCCCTGTGGCGGGTCCGCGAGGACGGGGCCGGTCTTGCCGCACGCCTGGTGGACGGCGGGGAGTCGTGGCCCGGCTGGGAGGACTCGGCGGTCGCGCCCGAGAACCTTGCCGGCTACCTGCGGGACTTCCGCAAGCTCCTGGCCGACCACGGGCTGACGGGCGTGATGTACGGGCACTTCGGCGCGGGGTGCGTCCACGTGCGCATCGACTTCGACCTCGCCACGGACACCGGCCGGGCCGCCGCCCGTCGCTTCCTGCACGAGGCGGCCGCGCTGGTCGTCGCGCATGGCGGGACCCTGTCCGGCGAGCACGGTGACGGGCGGGCGCGCGGTGAGCTGCTGGAGGTCATGTACAGCCACCGGCTGATCCGGGCGTTCGCCGACTTCAAGGAGATCTTCGACCCCGAAGGGCTGCTCAACCCCGGCGTCATCGTGGCCCCGGCCCCCCTCGACGCCGATCTCGCGCTGCACCAGATCCAACCCTTGGCCACGGAGTTCACCTTCCCGCACGACGAGGACGGCTTCGCGGGCGCGGCCCGCCGCTGCGTCGGCGTCGGCCGGTGCCGCAGCGACGCGGGCGGTGTGATGTGCCCGAGTTACCGGGCCACGGGGGAGGAGAACGACTCCACCCGGGGCCGGGCCCGACTGCTCCAGGAGATGGTGCGCGGGGAGACCGTCCAGGACGGCTGGCGCTCGACGGAGGTCCGCGACGCGCTCGATCTGTGCCTGTCCTGCAAGGCGTGCTCCAGCGACTGCCCGGTTGGTGTAGACATGGCCACCTACAAGGCGGAGTTTTTGCACCAGCACTACAAGGGCAGGCTCCGGCCCCGCTCGCACTACTCGCTGGGCTGGCTGCCCCTGACCTCCGCCCTCGCCGGATACGCCGCCCGCCCGCTCAACGCGCTGCTCCGCGGATCGCTCGGCCGACTCCTCGCCCGCCTCGGAGGCGTGACCACGAAGCGCACGATCCCGGCCTTCGCCTCCCGGCACGCCCTGCGCAGGGTCCTGCGCGATGCGAGGACCGGCGAACCGGCGAAAGCCCTGCTCTTCGTCGACAGCTTCACCCGCGCCTTCCGTCCCGAGGTGGCCGGTGCCGCGAGCCGTGTCCTCGCCGACGCGGGAATCCCCTGCACGGCGGAGGACGGCCTGTGCTGCGGTCTGACCTGGGTCAGCACCGGTCAGCTGTCCGTGGCCCGCAGGATCATGGCCCGTACCGTCGCCCACCTCGACACCGGCGACGAGCGGCCCATCATCGTGGCCGAGCCCAGCTGCGCCGCGGCCCTCAAGCGCGACGTGCCCGAACTCCTCGGAACTGACGCCGCCCGTCGGGTCGCGGACCGCGTCCACACCTTCACGGGTGCCCTGACCGACCTGGCTGCCCCGAACTGGAGCCGGCCCGCGTTGCCGGACAACGTCGTCCTGCAGACCCACTGCCACGAGTACGCCACCTTCAAGGGCCGTCATCCCGCCGACCTGCTGCGCCGGCTGGGTGTGGGCAAGGTCGACGAGGCCGAGGGCTGCTGCGGACTCGCCGGGAACTTCGGCTTCGAGGAGCAGCACTACGACACCTCGATGGCCGTCGCCGACCTGGCCCTGAAGCCACGCCTCGACGGCATCGACCAGGACACTCCGAGCGTCGTCGTGGCCGACGGTTTCAGCTGTGCCACCCAGATCGACCACCTCGCCGGAGACCGAGGCATCCGCGCCCTGCATCTCGCGGAACTGCTCGACCGCGCCGCCGATCAACCAGGAGAGACCTCATGACCGACACACCCACGCAGTTGTTCATCGGCGGCGCCTGGGTGGACGCCGCGGACGGCGCCACCCTGCCCGTCGACGACCCGGCGACCGGCGAGATCCTCTGCCATGTCGCCGACGCGGGCCCGAAGGACGCGCGGCTCGCGGAGGAGGCGGCCGTTGCCGCGCAGGAGGCGTGGGCCCGTACGGCACCCCGTGCACGCAGCGAGATCCTGCGCCGGGCCTACGAGCTGATCCTTGAGCGCACCGACGAGCTGGCCCACCTGATGACGTCCGAGATGGGCAAGCCGCTCGCCGAGGCAAAGGGAGAGGTGGCGTACGCGGCGGAGTTCTTCCGCTGGTTCTCCGAGGAGGCCGTGCGCATCGACGGCGGCGGCGGAGTCCTGCCCGACGGCCGCAACCGCATGCTGCTCTCCCGCCGCCCGGTCGGCCCGTGTCTGCTGATCACTCCATGGAACTTCCCGCTGGCCATGGGCACCCGCAAGATCGGCCCCGCCATCGCCGCCGGCTGCACGATGATCCTCAAGCCCGCCCCCCAGACTCCTCTCTCCAGCCTGGCCCTCGCCGCGATCCTCAAGGAGGCCGGGCTGCCGGACGGCGTGCTGAACGTCGTCACCACCTCCCGTGCGGGGGAGGTGTGCGAACCGCTCCTGCGCGGCGGGCGGATTCGCAAGCTCTCCTTCACCGGCTCCACCAACGTCGGGCGCCTGCTGCTCGCCCAGTGCGCCGACGCCGTCGTACGGACCTCGATGGAGCTCGGGGGCAACGCGCCGTTCATCGTCTTCGACGACGCCGACCTGGATACGGCCGTGGACGGCGCGATGCTCGCCAAGATGCGCAACATGGGCGAGGCGTGCACAGCCGCCAACCGCTTCTTCGTCCACCGGTCGGTGGTCGAGGAGTTCGGACGGCGCCTGGCCGAGCGCATGGGCGCGCTCGTCGTGGGGCCCGGCACCCGGGACGGGGTCGATGTCGGCCCGTTGATCGACGCGGCCGGGCGGGCCAAGGTGGCGGAGCTGGTCGACGACGCGGTGGAGCGCGGCGCCCGGGTGCTCGTCGGCGGCCGCACGCCCGAGGGTCCGGGCTGCTTCTACCCGCCCACCGTGCTCACCGACGTCGACCCCGGCAGCCGCCTGATGGACACGGAGATCTTCGGCCCCGTCGCCGCGATCCTCACCTTCGACGACGAGGACGAGGTCGTCGGCCGTGCCAACGACACGCCCTGGGGCCTGGTCGGCTATGTCTTCACCGAGGGCCTCGACCGCGCCCTGCGCGTCAGCGAACGCCTCGAAGTGGGCATGGTCGGCCTCAACACCGGTCTCGTCTCCAACCCGGCCGCCCCCTTTGGAGGGGTGAAGCAGTCCGGGCTCGGCCGTGAAGGCGGCCGGGTGGGGATCGACGAGTTCCTGGAGTACCAGTACCTCGCGGTGCCCGTGCGATGACGGTGGTCATGCCCTGACTACCCCGCATCGCGCACCGCGACGGGCTGCCCCGTGCCCGGTTTCCACGCCACCGGGCACGGGGCAGCGGCTTTTCCGCCACCTGGCGGCGGGCGCGGGTCTCTCACTGTGCGCAGGCAGGCTGCGCATGCGTCGCATGGCGCAAGGGTCGGCCGCTGGTCCGGTGGGCCGCTGCATGGCCTGGGCGGCGGACGCGGCTGACAAGTAAGCCACGACGTGCGGCCCTCTGCTCCGCCCGGTGGGGGCGGGCGTTTGCCCGAACGGTTCGTCGCCCGCCCGTGAGGAGCGGAGGGGCGGTTACTGGAAGGCTCGCCCCATGCGCCCAGGGCGCCGTACGCCGCGAGGAGGCCGGCGCTGCCCGCCACGGCTCCGCTCCCTGGGCGGAGAGAGCGCTGCGCTGTCGTTCTGGCCGCCCGCTGCTCTCAGCCCAGGTGGCGGGCGGTGATTTCCGCCGCGGTGTCGGTCACCAGCCGCCCCAGCTCGGCGAGCCGGCCGGGGTCGAAGCGTGAGTCGGGCATGGAGACGGCCACGCTGGCCAGCGGCGTGCCGTCCTCATCCAGGACGGGTGCCGCGATGGCGCAGACACCCGGGCGGTACTGGTTGTGGTTGACGGCGTATCCGCGGTCTCTGACGCGGCGGAGCTCGGCACGCAGCTCCGCCGGGTCGGTGATGGTCTCCTGGCCGTAACCCTCGAGTGCGCCCGCCGTGACCTCGTCGACCTCGGACTTCGGCAGATGGGCGAGGACTGCGTGTCCGGTGGCTGTGGCGTGCAGTGGGGAGATGTCGCCGATGGCGTGGAAGGTTCGTACGGCGTGGTCGCAGTCGACGCGGTCCACCACGACGATGCCGTGCAGGGCGTCCGGCACCGTCAGGTGGATGGTCTCGTTCAGTGTGTCGCGGAGCCGGAACATGGGCTCGCGGGCGGCGGCGAACAGGCTGGACCCCTGTAGGGCGGCGGGGCGTACGGCCAGAACCCGGGCGCCGACCTCCCAGCGCGTGGTGTCCCTGCGATTCGCCCGCAGCCAGCCCGCCTCGTCGAGCGTCACCAGGGTGCGCTGCACGGTCGACTTGGGCAGTCCGAAGATCTTCGTCAGCTCTCCCACGGTCACCGGCTGATGCTGCGCCACGGCCTCCAGGACGCGCAGCGACCTGGTCAGGCTCTTCATTTCCATCCTGGCCCCTCAGTTCTGCGGATTCGTCGTGCTGTCCTCTTGACTCGCTTCCGGAGCCACAGGCATGATCATGCCGTATTTTAGCATGGCGTTCCACAATGCGGCACGCATCTTGATGTCTCCGGCGGTCGGACCGACGTCAAGGACCGTGCTGTTCTGATGCTCCGCGGCGTCTGACGCTGGTCGCGCCCTGAACGCGCCGTACCGCGCCGCCGTGTGAGGCGGCCGCCCTGTGCCCGGCACTCTCCCCCGGCCGGGCGCAGGGCGTGCCGTGAAACGGGCCATGGGCCGGCTCCCGTACGTGGGAACCGGCCCATGGCGATGCGGGGCCGAAGTCGGGCCGCCGCGACGTGCTCAGGCGCCGAGACGGCGCCCCGTGATCTCCGCGGCCGTGTCGGCGACCAGGCGGCCCCACTCGGGCAGCTTGTCGGCGTCGTACCGCGAATCGGGCATGGAGATGGCCACGGTGGCCAGCGGCGTGCCGTCCTCGTCGAGGATGGGCGCGGCGATGGCGCAGACGCCAGGCCGGTATTGGTTGCGGTTGACCGCGTAACCGTCGGTGCGGATCCGCCGCAGCTCGGCGCGCAGGTCCTCGGGGTCTGCGGGCGTCGACTCGCTGTAGCGCTCCAGGCCCTGCGTGATGAGCTCCTCGATGTCCTGCTTCGGCAGGTGGGCGAGGACCGCGCGCCCGGTGGCGGTGGCGTGCAGGGGTGAGGTGTCGCCGATGGCGTGGAAGGTTCGTACGGCGTGGTCGCAGTCCACGCGGTCCACCACGACCATGCACTGGAGTGCGTCCGGCACCGACAGGTGGATGGTCTCGTTGGCCTTGTCCCGCAGGTGCACCATGGGTTCGCGGGCGGCGGCGAACAGGCTGGACCCCTGTAGGGCGGCGGGGCGTACGGCCAGCACCCGGGCGCCGACCTCCCAGCGCGTGGTGTCCTTCCGGCTGGCCCGTAGCCAGCCGGCCTCCGCCAGCGTGACCAGGGTGCGCTGCACGGTCGACTTCGGCAGGCCGAAGATCTTGGTCAGCTCGCCCACGGTCACTGGCTGATGCTGGGCGACCGCCTCCAAGATCCGCAGCGATCTGGTGACGCTCTTCATTTCCATCCGGTTTCCCCCCGTTAATCCTCAGAATTCTTTGCGGACACCTCTTGACTCCCCTTTCTACCGCTGTCATTCTCGTGCCAGATTCTAGCACAGCATTCCACAATGTGGCACGGCTTCGGGAGGGATCCCGCGCAAGTGAGCCGGAGCTACGAGATACGGACGATTGCGAGCTGTGGTCCCGCCGAAGGGCCCGGCCCCGTCCAAACCGCCTCGAATCGATCAGCCTCACGCCGGGGGCCCAGCATGCGCCGCGGCGAAACGAAAGGAAAGCCCTGTGTCAGCTGCCAGGAAGCGCGTCGCCGTCGTCGGCGTCGGAACGATGGGCAGCCAGGCCGCCTGGCGCCTGGCCGCCCGTGGAGCCGAGGTGGTCGGCTACGACCGCTTCGCCCCGGGCCACGACCGCAGCGCGGCCGGCGGCGAGACCCGGATCTTCCGCAGCGCCCACTTCGAGGACTCCCGGTACGTGCCGCTGCTCCAGCACGCCGACGCCCTCTGGGAGCAGCTTCAGCAGGAGACCGGCCGTGAGCTGCGCCGCCTGACCGGCTGCCTGCTCATGGGGCCGACCGATCACCACCAGATGGCCACGGTCCTCGAGTCGATCGCCGAGCACGGCCTCGACCACGAGGTCCTCGACGCCGAGCTGCTCGCCAAGCGCTTCCCGCAGTTCCGGATCGAGGACGGCGACGCGGCCGTGCTCGACCGCCGCGCCGGCTTCATCCGCCCCGAGCTGACGATCCAGACCGCCGCCCGCCGCGCCGAGGAGCTCGGCGCCCGCATCCACCGCTACACCACGGTCCGCGAGATCGTCCCCGTCGCAGGCGGCGTCGAGATCCGCACCGACGCCGGCAGCGAGCACTTCGACACCGCCGTCGTCACGGTCGGCCCCTGGGTCAACGACCTGCTCCCCGAACTGCCCTGGGAGGTGGACATCCGCCGCCTCATCAGCGCCTGGTACGTGCCCACCACCGACGCCTGGTTCGGCGAGGAGCGCCCCGCCTTCATCCGCACGGCGCCCACCCACTGCTACGGCCTGCCCTCCCCGGACGGCGTCTCCGTCAAGCTCGGTCTCTCCCGCGCCCTGCACCGCCCGGCCGGTGACCCGAACCGGCTCGACCGAGAGGTGGCCCCGGAGGAGCTGGAGATCTTCACGGAACTGATCAGGCGTCACATGCCGGACCTGAACCCCGATCCGACCCGGCTCTCCGTCTACATGGAGGGCTACACCGAGAGCAGCCGTCCCCTGGTCGGGCCGCTGCCGGGCGCGGAGAACGTCGTCCTGCTCGCCGGGTTCTCCGGACACGGCTTCAAGCTCTCGCCCGCCTTCGGCGACATCGCCGCCGACCTCGCGCTGGACGGCACCTCGCCCCGGCCCATCGACTTCATCTCCACCCTCGACCGAGCGGAGGCGTGACGACCATGACCGCCCCCCTGTCCGTCGGCGTCCTGCGCGCCGAGCCCGGGACCAAGACCCGCGGCACCGTCCCCGCCGACCTCGGCACCCTCACCCTGGACATTCCGCTGACCCTGGTCAACGGCGCCCACCCCGGCCCCCGCGTTCTGATCACGGCGGGCGTGCACGGCGGCGAGTTCACGGGGGTCGACGCGGCCACCCGATTGGCCGCTCTGCTGGAGCCCGGCGAGGTGCACGGTCAGGTGATCGTCTGCCCGGTCGCCAACCCCCCGGCCGTCTACCAGGGTCGCCTCGGCGCCTCCCCGCTCGACGGCGTGAACATCAACCGCGTCTTTCCCGGCGACCCCGACGGCAGCCCCACCGAACGTCTCGCGGCGTGGCTGTTCACCAACCTCGTGGACGGTGCCGACGCCTACGTCGACCTGCACTCCGGCGGCATCGACGAGGTCCTGACGGATTTCGTCGGTTACCGCCTCACTGGTGACCCCGAACTGGACGCGCGGACAGCGGACATGGCCGGCGCGCTCGGCATCGAGGACGTCATCTTCGGAATGAACGCGGACGGCGGCAACAGTCACGCGGCCGCCGCCCGCCAGGGCATCCCGGCGATCCTCGTGGAGACCGGCCAGCTCGGCGAACGCGACGCGGACACCGCCCGTCGTCTCGTCGAGGGTTTGCATGGGGTACTGGGCCGGCTCGGCGTCCTGGACACCAAGCCCCAGGACGACACGGCCGTCCGCGCATGGGTCTGGGCCGCCGGCATCACCGCCGAGGCAACCGGCCTCTGGTATCCGGAGTTCACCGCCGGCGACGACGTGACGGAGGGCCAGGTCATCGGCCATGTCATCGACCCGGCCGACGGCCAGGAGCACAAGGTCCACACCCCGGCCACCGGCCGGATCTTCTACGGCATGCACGGACTGACCGTCGCCCCCGGCGCCGAACTCGCCGCCATCGCCGCCCCGGCTCCCCAGGACTCCGGCGGCCACTGACCCCACCCCCCCCAGCAAGTCCCCTCCCCGCACCACCAGAACGAGATCCCACCAGCACGCACCCCCACGCTCCCCTTCCTCACGTACCGCACCACCAGGAGGCACCCGGTGAGAGATGTCCGGATAGACCGCAGAGGGTTTCTGCGCGGAGTCGGCGGCGTGGCCGCAGGCATCGCCGCCGCCACATCGCTCAGCGCCTGCGGCACCGGCACCAGCCGGTCCGTCGACAGCGGCGGCAAGAGCTCCAAGACCCTCGTGGTCCGCAACAGCGGCGGCTCGTACGGCGACGCCAACCAGCAGGCGATCTACGAGCCGTTCACCAAGGAGACCGGCATCCAGGTCAAGGTGGTGAACGTCGAGTACGCCCAGATGCTCGCCCAGATCAAGCAGGGGCGCCCCCAGTTCGACGTCATCGACGACTCCATGGCCGACTTCGTGCTCTTCAAGCAGCAGGACGCCACCGAGGACCTCGACTACGACCGGCTGAAGAACTTCAAGAACGCGGGCATCGCCAAGACCCTGGTGACCTCCAACGCGGTCGGCAAGAACTACTGGGCCAGCGTGATGGCGTACCGTACGGACGCCTTTGGGGGGAAGAAACCTTCCTCCTGGGCGGACTTCTGGGACACCAAGACCTTCTCCGGCAACCGCGCGCTGCAGGCCCTGGACGCCGACCTGCCCGAGCTGGAGTTCGCCCTCCTCGCCGACGGCGTGGCGCTGGACAAGCTCTACCCGCTCGACGTGGACCGCGCCTTCAAGGTCCTCAGCGAGATCAAGCCCCACGTCCGCAAGTTCTGGGACACCGGCGCTCTGCCCGGCGTGCTCCTGGGCCGCAAGGAGGTTGACGCCTCCAGCGTGTGGCATGGCCGCCTGGACGCCCTGATCAAGGGCGGCTCCCCGCTCGCCTACCAGTGGAACGGCGCCCGCCGGCAGAGCAACGCCCTCGGCATCCCCAAGGGCGCCGCCAACCTCGACGCCGCCTACCAGCTCATCGACTTCGCCCTGCGGCCCGAGGTGCAGGCGGCCTACGCCGAGATCTACCCGATGGCCCCGTCGGTGCCGGCCGCCTACAAGAAGCTCAAGCCCGCCACCGCCGCGAACCTGGCCAGCTCGCCCGAGCACCTGGAGTCCGGCTTCGACCTGGACGTCGAGTGGTGGATCAAGAACCAGGACGCCGTGTCCAAGCGCTGGCAGGAGTGGACGCATGCCTGAGATCGACGTGATGCCCGAGCTGTCCCTGGCCTCAGCGGCCGACCTGACCGGTTCCGGCAAGCCCCTGTCCGTGACACGGCTTCGGAAAACCTACGGGGGAGTGACGGCCGTCGACGAGGTCTCCATGGAGATCGCGGCCGGCGAGTTCGTCACCTTCCTCGGCTCCTCCGGCTCCGGCAAGACCACCACCCTGATGATGATCGCCGGGTTCTGCGAGCCCGACTCCGGCAGCATCGTCGTCGGCGGCCGTGACGTGACCCGCCTCGCCCCGCAGAAGCGCGGCCTGGGCTTCGTCTTCCAGCAGTACCTGCTCTTCCCGCACATGACCGTCTGGGAGAACGTCGCCTTCCCCCTGCAACTGCGGGGCGTGTCCAAGGCGGAACAGCGCCGCCGGGTCGGCGAGACCCTGGAGATGGCCGGGCTGTCCGCCATGGCCCGCCGCCGCCCCCGCGAGCTGTCCGGCGGCCAGCAGCAGCGCGTCGCGCTGTGCCGGGCCCTGGTCTACCGGCCGCCGGTCATCCTCATGGACGAGCCGCTCGGCGCCCTCGACAAGAAGCTGCGCGACCAGCTCCAGACCGAGATCAAGCGCATCCAGCAGGAACTCGGCCTGACCGTCATCTACGTGACGCACGACCAGGAAGAGGCCCTCGTCCTCTCCGACCGCATCGCGGTGATGCGGGACGGCCGGATCGACCAGTTCGACACCCCGCAGGAGCTCTTCGAGCGTCCGCGCACTCCGTTCGTCGCCGATTTCCTCGGTGCCGCCAACTTCCTCCCGGGCCAAGTGGAGCAGCAGACGTCCGGCCACACCCTGGTACGTCTGGACACCGGCGGTGTACTGAAGGCCCGCCCGCAGGCGGGGCCCGAAGGAGCCCGGGTCCGTGCCGCGGTCCAGCCCGGCCGGCTCGCCCTGTGTCCCCCCGACGACGGATTCTGTACCGGGACGGTCGGGACCGTCACCTACGTCGGCACGCTCGTACGCGTCACCGTCCGCCCTCTCGGCGAGGCGGCCACCGAACTCGTACGGCTGGAACTGCCCGCCGGCCGAGCCCCCGACCTCGGCGAGCGCATCGGCCTCACCGCGGACCCCGCGAACGTCAGCGTCTTCCCGGACGCGGAACACGGGGGATGACGATGGCCGGAACCGCACTGGCGCCCACCCCGGCGCCCGCCGCACCCACACCCGCCCCGGGCAAGCGCGGCCTGGGCCGCGCGCTGTCCGAACGGCGCACCCGCTTCGGACTGCTCAACGCCACCCCCGTCGTCGTCTACCTCCTGATCCTCTTCGTCTATCCGATCTTCAGCACCCTGATGCTGAGCCTGAAGGGCGAGGAGGGCGGCTTCACCCTCCACTGGTACGCCGACGCCTTCCAGGGCGCGAACCTGGAGATCCTGCTCACGACCCTGCGGATCTCCGCCGAGACCTCCCTGCTCGCGCTGGTCGTCGGGTTCGTCCTGGCCTCGGCCATCTCGCGGCTCAAGCCGCTGTGGGCCGGCCTGGCGATGCTCGTGGTGGTCGTCCCGCACTTCATCAGCGCGCTGGTGCGCACCTACGGCTGGATCATCCTGCTCGGTGACAACGGCGTGGTGAACAACGCCCTGACGGACATGCACGTCCCCGGCGCGCCCGTCCAGTTGCTCTACAACGAGATCGGCGTCGTCATCGGCACCACCGCCGTGATGCTGCCGTACACCGTGCTGCTGCTGTTCGCGGTGATGAAGGGCATCGACCGGCGCCTGATGGCCGCCGCGGCGAGCATGGGCGCGGGCCGGATCACCATCTTCCGCCGGGTCTACCTGCCCCTGGTGGCCCCCGGCCTGGTCAACGCCGGCGTGCTGTGCTTCATCCTCTGCCTCGGCTACTACCTCACGCCCGCCCTGATGGGCGGCGAGAAGCAGACCATGGTCGCCTCGCTCATCGACGAGCAGGTCATGAAGCAGAACCAGTGGAACGGCGCCTCGGCGCTCGGCATCATCCTGCTGCTCCTCACCTTCGCCGGACTGCTGCTGCTCAGGCTGCTGAAGTCGGCGGGCGAGGCCCTTCGGAACCGGGGTACGGCGTCATGATCGAGCTCCGTTCCACGCTGGCCGGACGCATCACCCTGGCCGTCCTGTCCACGCTGATCCTTTTGTTCCTGGCCCTGCCGATCATCGTCATCGTCGTCACCTCCTTCGGCAAGGACGCCTTCGGCTCCTTCCCGCCGGAGGCGTGGACCCTCGACTGGTACACGCAGCTGTTCGCCGACGGCAGCAAGTGGCCCGCCGCGCTGTCGCTCAGCGCCCTGGTGGCGGCCATGACCACGGTCTTTTCCCTGATCCTGGGGATGACCGCGGCCACCGCCCTCGTCCGCAGCGAACTTCCGCTGCGGTCGGCGGTCTACGGCCTGGTACTCGCCCCGCTGGTGATCCCCCAGGTCGTCATCGCCCTCGGTCTGTTCCTGCTCTTCGAGCCGGCCGCGATGCTCGGCAGCCCGATCGCCATCGCTCTCGGCCACACCGTGCTGGCCTCACCGATCGCCGTGATGATCCTCATGGCCACCCTGAAGGGCATCGACGAACGGCTGGAGGACGCGGCCGCCAGCATGGGCGCGAACCGGCTGACCGTCTGGCGGCGGATCACCCTCCCGCTGGCCATGCCCGGCATGGTCGCCGCCGGCATCTTCTCCTTCATCACCAGCTTCGACGAGTTCTTCATCTCGCAGTTCCTGTCCTCCGTGGACACCGTGACCCTGCCCGTGCAGGTGTTCAACGTCCTCCAGTACAACGTCGACCCGTCGGTGACCGCCGTCAGCGCGATCCTCATCGCCGTCGCCGTCGTGGCCCTCGCCCTGGTCGGCGTGGTCCGCAAGCTCAGCGGCTCCGGCAAACAGGACGGCCTGCTGCCCACAGAACCCGGACTGGGCCTCCCCGCCGGAAGTGAGACCGCATCATGACCACCAGCACCCGCACACCCACCGGTGAACTGTCCGCCACCGCGGCCAGACACCTCCTGCTCAACATGACCCCCAACGGCTCGCTCGGCCAGGACGGCGAGAACCTCTTCGTCGTCCAGCGTGGCGAGGGCCCGTACGTCGACGACGCCGACGGCAGGCGCTACATCGACGGTCTCTCCGGCCTGTACTGCTGCCAGCTCGGCTACTCCTACGCCCCCGAGTTCGCCGAGGCGGCGGACAAGCAGCTGCGAGAGCTGTGCTTCAGCCCGCTGTGGTCCTCCTCCGCGCACCCCACCGCCATCGAACTCGCCGAGCGGCTCTCGCGGATCGCGCCCGTCGATGTCGAGCACACGTTCTTCTCCGGCGGCGGGGCGGAAGCGGTGGAGACCGCCTGGAAGATCGCCCGCCGCTACCACGCCCTGCGC
Organism: Streptomyces sp. DT2A-34; assembly: GCF_030499515.1. NCBI lineage: Bacteria > Bacillati > Actinomycetota > Actinomycetes > Kitasatosporales > Streptomycetaceae > Streptomyces > Streptomyces sp. DT2A-34. The sequence goes on from NZ_JASTWJ010000001.1 coordinate 9,811,805, forward strand.
GGGGAACCGGGCCGGGTGAAGGCGATCTCCCGTCGCGGCGCCTACCACGGGCTGACCATCGGGGCTCTCTCCCTGACCGACGACCCCGGGCTGCGCGAACCCTACGGGCCGGGCGCGATCGAGACCCGGTTCGTGTCCAACACCAACCGCTTCGGCCTCGCCCCCGAGTACGTCGACGACGACGTGTACACCTCCCGTCTGCTCGCCGAGCTGGAGGCCGCGATCCTGGCCGAGGGCCCGGAGAGCATCGCGATGCTGATCGCCGAGCCGGTGCAGAACCGCGGCGGCTGCATCACCCCGCCCCACGGCTACTGGCCGGGCCTCAGGGCGCTCGCCGACCGGTACGGCTTCCTCCTCGTCGCCGACGAGGTGATCACCGCCTTCGGGCGGCTGGGGGAGTGGTTCGGCGGCGACCGCTACGGCGCTCGCCCCGACATCGTCACCGTCGCCAAGGGCATCACCGCCGGATACGCCCCTATGGGAGCAACTCTGGTGAGCAACGGCGTCGTCGAGGTCATCAATCAACCGGGCGCGGTCCTCAACCACGGCTACACCTTCGCCGGGCACCCGCTGAGCGCGGCCATCGCCCTGCGCAGCCTGGAGATCATGGAGCGGGACCGGATCCTGGAGAACGTCCGCGGTCTGCAGGACCATCTCGCGACGCGTATGGCTTCCCTCGGAGACCTGAGAATCGTCGGTGACGTCCGGGGCGCCGGCTTCTTCTACGCCTGCGAACTCGTCGGCGACCTCGACGGCGGCGGCTTCAGCGACAAGGCCCGCGCCGATCTGATCGTCGACCTCATCCCACGCCGACTTCGCGAGGCCGGCCTCCTGGCCCGCGTCTACAACCGCTCCGCCCCGCTGGTGCAGATCGCGCCCCCGCTGATCAGCGACCGGCACCTCCTCGACCGTATCGCCGACATCCTCGCGGAGACCCTCGCCGAGGCGTCCGCCCGCCTGTGACACCCGCACCCGCCCCGCATTCGAAAGGAACCACCCTCATGTACTCCATCGGTCCGCTGTCCGTCGCCCCCGGCGAGCGCGCCCAGGGCCTCATCCCGGTCGGCACCAGCAGCTACGGCGTGGAGCTCGGCATACCGCTGATAGTCGTCAACGGTGCCCACGACGGCCCGGTGCTCTGCGTGGACGCGGGCGTGCACGGTGACGAGTACGACGGCCAGGAGGCCATCCGCCGCGTCCTCGCCGACATCGACCCGGCCACCTTGCGCGGCACGCTCGTCGGCATCCCCTGCATGAACACCCCGGCCTTCGAGGCGGCGGCCCGCACCAGCGGCCTCGACTACCTGAACCTCAACCGCATCTTCCCGGGCGACGCCGACGGCTCGTACTCCCTCCGTCTGGCGGCCACCTTCGTCGAGCAGGTCGTCCCGGCCATCGACGCCCTGGTGGACCTGCACACCGGCGGCACCTTCGGTGAGATCGCCCCGCTCGTCATCCTTCAGGGCGGCTACGAGGAACTGGCCACCGACCTCGCCCTCGCGGCCGGGCACGAGCTGGTCTGGAAGGGCGGCAAGTGGGGCGGCACGGTCCGCCACCCCACTCTTGCGGCGGGCAAGCCCGCCATCACCATCGAGGCGGGTGGCGGCACCTACCGCGAGGCCAACGTCGAGCTGCACATCGGCTCGATCCGCAACATCATGCGGCAGCTGAAGATGATCGACGGCGAGACGGAGCTGCGGGAGAAGTACACGACGACCTCCGGCACCTTCGCCCGTTCCGCCGCCGGCGGCTTCTTCCTGGGACACGCCGAGCCGGGGGAGACGTGCAAGGAAGGCGACCTGATCGCCCACATCGTCGACCACTACGGCAACACGCTGGAGGAGGTCCGCGCCCCGCAGGACGGCATCGTGCTCTGGGTCCGCCGGATCCGTACCGTCCGCCCCGGCGACGAGGTCGTCATCTTCGGCGAGGTGCAGGGAGAAATCCAGCCATGAGCGGCGACACGCGGTTGCTTCTCGTCGACGGCAAACAGATTCCCGCCGCCGACGGCCGTACCTTCACCGTCCTCGACCCGTCGGACGGCACGGCCTTCGCCCAGGTGGCGCTGGCCGGAGCGGCGGACGTGGACCAGGCGGTGGCGGCGGCACACGCGGCCTTCGTCTCCCCCGAGTGGGCCCGGATGCGCGCCGCCGACCGGGGCAGGATCCTGTACCGGATCGCCGAGGCCATCCGCTACCAGGGCGAACGCCTGGCCCGCCTGGAGAGCCAGGACGTCGGCAAGCCGCTCAGCCAGGCGAAGGCCGACGTCGAGGCCGCCGCCCGCTACTTCGAGTTCTACGCGGGCGTCGCCGACAAGCTCGGCGGCACGACGATTCCCCTCGGCCCCGGTCTGATCGACTACACCGTCCGCGAGCCGATCGGCGTCTCCGGGCAGATCATCCCCTTCAACTACCCGCTGCAGAACACCGCGCGAGGCTCCGCCCCCGCACTGGCCGCGGGCTGCACGGTGGTGCTCAAGCCCTCTCCCGAGGCACCGATCACCCCGCTGGAGATCGGCAGGATCGCCCTGGAATGCGGCCTCCCGCCGGGCGTCTTGAACGTCGTCCCCGGCGACGGCGAGACCGGGGCGGCCCTCGCCGGGCACCCGGACATCGACCAGGTCACCTTCACCGGTTCTGTGCCCACCGGCATCAAGGTCGCCCAGGCGGCCGCCGCCAACGTGGTGCCCTCGGCCACCGAGCTGGGCGGCAAGTCGCCGATCGTCGTCTTCGCCGACGCCGACTTCGACCTGGCGCTGACCGCGATCCTCGGGGCGTCGTTCAGCAACGCCGGACAGATGTGCTCGGCTGGGACGAGGCTGCTCCTCCAGCGCGGCGCCGAGGAGTTCCTGGACCGGCTGGTCGAGAAGATCGCCACTCTGCGCGTCGGCCCCGGCCTGACGGATCCGGACGTCGGCCCGCTGGTCGCCGCCCGGCAACGCGACCGGGTCCTGGGCTACCTGGATCTGGCACGGCAGGAAGGCGCGACGGTCCGCGTGGGCGGTGGCGCACCCTCCGACCCGGAGCTGGCGGATGGGTACTACGTGGAGCCGACCGTCCTGACCGGTTTGACGAACGACGCCCGTGTCGCCCGCGAGGAAATCTTCGGCCCCGTCATCACCGTGATCGACTTCGACCACGCGGACCAGGCTCTGGAGATCGCCAACGACAGCCCCTACGGCCTGGCCTCGTACATCTGGACCCGCGACATCGACAAGGCGATGCGCCTCGCCGAGGGCGTCCGGACCGGCCAGGTCTACGTCAACGCCACCGGCGTCGGCACCGGCGTCGAACTGCCCTTCGGCGGCTACAAGCACAGCGGCTGGGGCCGGGAGAAGGGCCTCGAAGCCCTGGCCAGCTACACGCAGACCAAGAACGTCTGCATCGGATTCGGGAGCCGGACATGAGGTACCGCACGCTCGGTGAACGCGGGCCGGCCGTCTCGGTGGTGGGCGTCGGCGGCAACAACTTCGGCTCCCGTCTCGACGAGGACGGCACGAAGGCCGTCGTGCACGCTGCCCTCGACGCGGGCATCACCCTGTTCGACACGGCCGACATGTACGGCGGGTTCGGCGACCAGGGCGGCTCGCGCGGGGACGGTGAACGCCTCCTCGGGGCCGCCCTCAAGGGCCACCGCGACGAGGTCGTCCTCGCCACCAAGTTCGGCATGGACATGGGCCGGGATGCCGACCTGTACGGGCCGCGAGGCGCCCGCGGCTACATCCGCCACGCCGTGGAGGCGTCGTTGCGCCGCCTGGGCACCGACCGTATCGACCTGTACCAGTACCACGAGCCGGACGGCGTCACCCCGCTCGACGAGACTGTGACCGCCCTGCGGGAACTGGTCGACGAGGGCAAGATCGGCCACATCGGTTGCTCCAACCTTCCGGCCGAGGACCTGTCCGAGGCGTTCGTCAGCACCCAGGCCCGCTACCACCTGCTCGACCGCAGTGTGGAGGAGGACCTGATCCCGGCCTGTCTGCGCCACGGCCTCGGCCTGCTGCCGTACTACCCGCTGGCCAACGGCCTGCTCAGCGGCAAGTACCGGCGCGGCGAGCAGCCCCCGCCCGGCAGCCGCCTGTCCTGGCGGCAGGGCTGGCTGACCGACGCGGCCCTCGACCGGGTCGAGGCGCTCACCTCGTATGCCACCGAGCGCGACCTGACCCTCCTCCAGGTCGCGGTGGGCGGACTCGCCGCCCTGCCCGCCGTCGGCTCGGTCATCTGCGGCGCCATGACCCCCGAACAGGTCACCGCCAACGCGGCGGCGGCCGACTGGCTCCCCGACGCGGCCGACCTGGCCGCACTCGACGCGATCGTCACCCCCGGCGAGCGGATCGTCTGACCCTCCCCCGTCCCTGTAAGAACCTGAAACCGAGGTTGAACACCATGCGAGAGATCGTCACCTTCGACGCCTACGGCACCCTGGTCGACTTCCAGCTCGGCCCCACCACCCTCAAGGTCCTCTCCGACCGGCTGGACCTGGACAACCTGGACGTCGACGAGTTCCTCGACGACTTCCGCGTCATGCGCTTCCAGGCCGTCCTGGAGGCATACCGCCCCTACCACGAGATCCTGCACTCCAGCCTCCAGATGGCCATGCGCCTGCACGGTCTGGAGTACCGCACCTCCGACGGCGACGCTCTCGTCGAGGCCGTCCCCACCTTCGGCCCCTTCCCGGAGGTCCCGGACGCCCTGCGCGCGCTGAAGACCAAGTACGAGATCGCCATCATCACCAACAGCGACGACAACCTCATCGCACGGAACGTCGAGAACATCGGCGTCGACTTCGACTACGTCATCACAGCCGAGCAGGCCGGCGCGTACAAGCCGGACCGGCAGACCTTCGAGCACGCCTTCAAGACGATGGGCGTCGAGCCGTCCCAGGTCATCCACACCGCCCAGGGCTGGGAGTACGACCACATCCCGACCCGTGACCTCGGCCTGAAGCGCCGCGTGTGGATCAACCGCTACGGCCGCCCCGGTAGCGCCGACTACCAGCCCTACGACGAGCTGACCGACATGACGGGTCTGCCGAAGCTGCTCGGCTGCTGACGACACGGCTACACGGCGACACAGGACAGAGAACACAGAGGACGCACGCCATGAAGCAGATCCCCTACTGGCTCGACACCGCCCCCGCCCTGCCCGACCGGTCCGGAAAGGACCTGCCCGACGAGGCGGACGTGGTGGTCATCGGCGGCGGCCTCACCGGCCTGTCCACCGCCTACCACACCGCCCGCAAGGGCGCCCGGACCGTCCTCGTCGAGAAGGACAAGGTCGGCTCGGGCGCCTCCGGGCGCAACGGCAGCATGTGCACCCAGGGCATCACCATCGGTGTCGGCGAGGCCCGCAAGCGCTACGGCCAGGAGCGCGCCCGCGAGCTCTACGACGCGTTCCGCGAGGCGGTCGACGTGGTCGAGGAACTCACCCACACCGAGAAGATCGACTGCGACTTCAACCGCGCCGGACGCCTCGGAGTCGCCTTCAAGCCCCAGCACTTCGAGTCGATGAAGGCCACCCAGCGCGACCTGGCCGACAACTTCGACCACGAGACCCAGCTCCTGACCCGCAGCGAGCTGAAGGCCGAGCTGGGCTCGGACTACTACCACGGTGCCCTGCTCGACCCGCTCAGCGCCGCCCTGCACGTCGGCAAGTACGTCCACGGCCTGGCCGAGGCCGCCGAACGCGCCGGCGCGGAGATCCACGAACGCAACGCGGCCACCGGCCTCACCCGCCTCCCCGGCGGTGGCTTCCTCGTCGAGACCCTGCACGGCACCATCCGTGCCAAGCAGGTCATGGCCGCCACCGACGCCTACACCGACAAGGCCCTGCCCTGGTTCCGCAAGCGGCTGATCAACGTCGGCAGCTTCATCATCGTCACCGAGCCGCTCGGCGAGGCGCGCGCCAAGGAACTGATCCCCAACGCCCGCCTGGTGGTCGACTCCAAGAACGTCGGCCACTACCTCCGCCTCACCCCCGACAACCGCCTCGCCTTCGGCGGCCGGGCCCGCTTCGCCCCTTCCAACCCCGCCTCCGACGTCAAGAGCGGCGACATCCTGAAGCAGGAGATGACGGAGATCTTCCCGCAGTTGGCGGGCGTCCGCGTCGACTACGTGTGGGGCGGCATGGTCGGCTTCTCCTGGGACCGCCTCCCGCACGCGGGCGAGGTCAACGGCCTGTACTACTCCATGGGCTACTGCGGCCACGGCGTCCAGATGGCCACCTACATGGGCCGTGCCGTCGCCGAGATGATGGACGGCAAGCCGGAGGCCAACCCCCTGCGCGGACTCGGCTTCCCCAAGGTCCCCGTCCCCTTCTACAACGGCACCCCCTGGTTCCTGCCGTTCGGCGGCGCCTACTACAAGGCCAAGGACCGCCTGCGCTGAGCCGCTGCCGACCTCGGTGACACTGCGGGGGCTTTCCGCGAAGTGGTCGTGGGAAGCCCCCCGCCGTTACGGGACACCGCGTCCCCCTTGAGACGTTCGTGTGGCGGCTAACGCCCCGATGACTGCGGTGCGCCCCGTTTGCCATGCCTGAAACCGCTCCAAGAGAAGGTCCGCACAGCCATGACCGCCGCCACCCGCAGCGAGCACGACCTCCTCGGCGACCGTGACGTCCCCGTCGACGCGTACTGGGGCGTCCACACCCTGCGTGCCACGGAGAACTTCCCGATCACCGGGACGCCGATCTCCGCCTACCCGCACCTGATCGACGCCCTCGCCGCAGTCAAGGAGGCCGCCGCCCTGGCCAACGAGGAGCTCGGTCTGCTGGACGCGAAGAAGGCCGCCGCGATCGTCGCCGCCTGCCGTGAGATCCGTGCCGGGAAGCTGCACGAGCAGTTCGTGGTGGACGTCATCCAGGGCGGCGCGGGCACGTCGACCAACATGAACGCCAACGAGGTTATCGCCAACCGGGCGTTGGAGCTGCTGGGCCATGCCAGGGGCGAGTACCGGCACCTGCACCCCAACGAGGACGTCAACCTCGGGCAGTCGACGAACGACGTCTACCCGACGGCCGTCAAGGTCGCGACCGTCTTCGCCGTGCGCGGGCTGCTCAAGGCGATGGCCGTGCTCCAGGACGCCTTCGCTCGCAAGGCCGTCGAGTTCCGGGACGTGCTGAAGATGGGCCGTACGCAGTTGCAGGACGCGGTGCCGATGACGCTCGGTCAGGAGTTCTCGGCGTACGCCGTCATGATTGACGAGGACCGGTCCCGTCTTGCCGAGGCAGTCGAGTTGATCCATGAGATCAACCTGGGCGCCACGGCGATCGGCACGGGCCTCAACGCCCCTGCCGGCTACGCCGAGTCGGCTCGCCGTCACCTGGCCGAGATCACCGGGCTGCCGTTGGTCACCGCCGCCAACCTGGTCGAGGCGACCCAGGACTGCGGGGCGTTCGTGCAGATGTCCGGCGTGCTCAAGCGGATCGCCGTGAAGCTGAGCAAGAGCTGCAACGACCTGCGCTTGCTGTCGTCGGGGCCGCGTGCGGGCCTCGGTGAGATCAACCTGCCGCCGGTGCAGGCCGGTTCGTCGATCATGCCGGGCAAGGTCAACCCGGTGATCCCCGAGGTCGTCAACCAGGTCGCCTTCGAGGTGATCGGCAACGACGTCGCCATCACCATGGCCGCCGAGGCCGGACAGCTCCAGCTCAACGCCTTCGAGCCGATCATCCTGCACTCCCTGTCGGAGTCCATCACGCATCTGCGGGCCGCCTGCGTGACGCTCGCCGAGCGCTGCGTGGACGGCATCACCGCCAACACCGAGGCGCTGCGCGCGAGCGTGGAGAACTCCATCGGCCTGGTCACGGCCCTGAACCCGCACATCGGGTACACGGCGGCCACCGACATCGCCAAGGAAGCCCTCGTCACCGGCCGCGGCGTCGCCGAACTCGTCCTGGAACGACGCCTGTTGCCGGCCGAGATGCTCGCCGACCTGCTCCGCCCCGAGGTCGTGGCAGGTAGAGGCCAAGCCCTGGCCTGACATGCCCGGCGCACCGGTGTACCGACTCGGCGGGCAACGGACGCGCGCCGAGGCGGCTTCGTTGGGTCGGGCCGTGCAGCGTGGGTGGCGAAGGCGTCCCGACCGTTGACCGATCTGCGGCGTCACCGGGCCGGGCTCGATCCGATCGGGCTCATCGCCCGGTGCCGCAGCCAGGGCCCGTCGATGAATTGGTAGTGCGTGTCGTGTCAACTCGTGCCTGACGTCGCGTTCATGACGTATCTGGCCAGTTCGGTGGGGTCGATGAGCCGGACTGGGAGTGGCTCGCTGTGGTGGCCGTGCCGTTGGAGCAGGGGGCGGGTCTGCTGGATGAGGGGGTGCGCATCTGGTTCTCGCCGATATGGAAGAGGTGGGCGAGAAGCGAGGCGGGCAGGCCGCGCTGGTCCAGGACGGCGGCCCAGATGATGTTCTCGACAGCCGGTTTCCGGTGCCGGTGCCGTTGTTCCGGCGGCATCGCGTCGATCATGTCGCGGAGCTCGGCGACGAGGCGGTCCAGGGCCTGGCGGGTGATGCCGGTGAGGGCGGGGTGGGTGGTCAGGACCGTGTCGAAGGTGGGCCGTGCGGGGGTGAGCGCGGCGGCCGGGCGGCTGCAGCGGCACCGGTGGGACGCCGGGCTGGGGCGGGATGGTGTAGTTCCACTCGCCGTGGAAGCCATCGGTGTTGATCTTCAGGGCGGCGGCGTGTTGTGCGTCGATCTCGATTCCCATGGGGTATTTGGTCTCGTCCAGCCGAGAGGTCACGCGCAGTCCGGTCCGGGTGGTGGTGGAGGCGATCAGGTTCAGCGCGACGTCGAGGCTGGTCAGCGGGCGGGCACGCCAGTTCATGGAGATGAAGGAGAACAGCCGGTGCTCGACCCGGTTCCACTTCGATGTTCCCGGCGGCAGGTGGCACACGCTGATCTCCAGGCCGGTCTCGGTGGCCAGAACGGCGAGGTTGGCCTTCCAGGCTTTGGCGCGGGAGCTGTTGGAGCCGCCGCCGTCGGCGGTGATCAGCAGGCGCTTCACGTCGGGGTAGGCGGCGTGGCCTTCCTCGTTCCACCAGCGGCGCAGGGCGGCGACGGCGAACGCGGCGGTGTCGTGGTCGGTGCCGACCACGACGAAGCCGGCGTTGCGTCCCACGTCGTAGATGCCGTAGGGGATCGCGGTGCCGGTGGCCTGGGAGGGGAAGTCGTGGTCGAGGACCTTGAGCGGACTGCCCGGCGGGACCCACGCCCGTCCGGCCTGTGCGAACAGTCCGATCTGTTCCTTCTTCTTCGTGTCCACGCTGATCACCGGGTCGCCCGCGTCCAGAAACCGGCTCACCTGGGCGTTGAGGTGCCGGAACTGGGCGTCGCGGTCGGGATGCGCGCTGCCCGCCAGGACGCGGGCGTTTCCGCGCAGGCTGGGCCCGGCCTCCTTCAGCAGTGGCGACCGTGTCCCGTCCGACGTCGTGTCCCCGGGCGGCCAGCTCCCGCGCCAGGTTCCGCAGCGACTTCGTGGTCCAGGTCAGCGGCCCTATCGGGTCGCCCTGCGTGCTGTCGTCGACCAGGTCCAGCAGCGCGGTACGCAGTCCGGGGTCCTTGTCGGCCGCAGCCGGGCGGGCCCCCGCCGGCGCGGCGCACCCGGCCCTCCGGTTCGGCACCCTGCTCAAGATCGGCCATGCCCCGGCTGACACAGCCCTTCGACACCCCGGCGGCCGAGGCGACGGCGGCGATCCCACCGTGTCCGAGCACTCATCGAAACGCCCCATACCACGTCAACGAGCCCAGGTCCCGGGAAGCAACACATAGATTCCCGACGGCCCCTACAAGGGTTGATGCCTGATGTGCCGCTTCGTCGAGGGTGAGCGGGCTGGTCGCGGCGACGCAGGGCGGCTTACGGCCGCGGCTGGGCGAACAAGCCCTGCTCGGTCTCGACCAGGATGCCGCGCTCGGCCAGTCGCTTGAGTTTCAGGCGGGTGTTGTTGATGTTGTTGGGCGCGATCTCCAGGTCCATCGCCTCGCACACCTGCCGTGCCCGCAGCGGGGCGTCGGTCGCGGCGAACACCGCCATGATCTGCTGGTAGGCCGGATGGTCCGGCAGCTTCGGGGGTGGCGGCGCGGGCGAGGCCGGCTCGGGCAGCTCCAGCAGCGTCTTGCGGGTGATCCGGATCTCTTCGGCGGTGCGGTGGAACTCCTCCAACTGCGCGGAAAGCTCCGCGATCCGCTCCTTGGCCGCGTCGGCCTGCGCGGTGATCTCCCGCTCCCGTTCCTCCAGTCGTGCTGGCACCGCGCCGAGGGTGAGCTGATCGCCCCTCATGCGGTGTGCCAGGAGGGCGCGGTCGCTCCGGTCAGCCGACGCGGTATCACCGCGGTCATCGCCCAGTACACCCGCGACTCGTCAGGTGCGGGGCTGGTGTTCGTAGTCGCGTGCCGGCGGCTCGCTGCCCACGGCCACCCGGTGCCCTACAGCAGCCTGGCCCGGTCCAGGGCTCAGCCCGGATGCTGTGGCTCCTCGCTGTGGCCGCCGGGTTCGGCCGCCGTACCGGGGTGGTCCGGGGTTCGCTCCGGGGTGGTCGTGGTGTCGGGGTGGGGGACGGTCGCGGGGGTGTCGGGAGGTCCGGGCTGCCGGAGCTTCTTGCGGAGGCTGAGGAGGGGTACGGCGACCGTGAAGACGACGACGAAGGCGAGCAGCGTGGCGGAGACGGGGCGGCCCAGGAAGCCGGTCACGTCGCCGTCGAACATCCGCATCGAGCGCCGGAAGTCTGTCTCCAGCAGGTTGCCGAGCACGAAGGCGAGGACGAGCGGGCCGGGCGGCAAACCGACCTTCTTCATCAGGTAGCCGACGACGCCGAGCACGACCACGGCGAGCATGTCGAACATGCTGGAGCGGATCGTGTAGACGCCGATCATGGTGATGAGCACGGTCAGCGGCGCCAGGATGCTGGCCCGGACGCGCAGCACGCGGACGAACAGCCCGATCAGCGGCATGCTGAGGATGATCAGGAACAGGTTCCCGATGTACATGGAGTCGATGACGCCCCAGAACACCTCGGGATGTTCGTCGATCATCTGCGGGCCCGGGGTCACGCCCGCCAGCAGCAGGGCGCCGAACATGACGGCCATGGTCGCGTTGGCCGGGATGCCGAGGGTGAGCAGCGGGATGAACGAGGAGGTGGCGGCGGTGTTGTTGGCCGCCTCCGGGCCCGCGACCCCCTCGATCGCGCCCTTGCCGAACCGCTCGGGCGTCCTGGAGGAGCGCTTCTCGACCGTGTACGCGACCATCGAGGCCATCGTGGCGCCGCCGCCGGGAAGGATGCCGAGGAAGAAGCCCACCACCGTCCCCCGGGCGATCGCCCACCTGGACTGCACGAACTCCGCCCGGCTGGGCCGGGCCCGGCCGACGCGGGGCTTCGGCGGGGCGCCCTGGCGAAGGCCTTCGAGGCTGTGCAGGATCTCGCCGATGCCGAACAGGCCCATGGCGAGGATGACGAAGTCGAGCCCGTCGGCGAGTTGGTCGCTGCCGAAGGTGTAGCGAGCGCTGCCCAGGAGCGGGTCGCGGCCCACGGTGGCGAGCAGCAGCCCGATGCTGCCCGCAAGGAGGCTGCGGCGCAGGGATCCGGTGCTCAGGGTGGAGATCATCAGGATGCCGAGCAGCGCGAGCGCGGCGTACTCCGGCGGGCCGAAGGCGAGAGCCCAGCCCGCCACCAACGGGGCCGCCACGGTCAGTGCGACGATGCCTACGGTGCCGCCGATGAAGGAGGCGATCGCGGCGATGCCGAGCGCGGATCCGGCGCGGCCCGTGCGGGCCATCTCGTAGCCGTCGATGGCGGTCACCACCGTCGAGGCCTCTCCGGGCAGGCGGAGCAGCACCGAGGTGACTGTGCCGCCGTACTGGGCGCCGTAGAAGATGCCGGCGAGCAGGATGATCGCCGAGGCCGGTTCGAGGGTGTACGTGACTGGCAGCAGGATGGCGATGGTGGCGGCCGGGCCGAGGCCGGGCAGCACGCCGACCAGCATGCCGAGGGTCACCCCGATCAGGCAGTACAGCAGGTTCTGCGGCTCGAAGACCACGCCGAAGCCGTCCAGAGCGGGAGCGAGGAAGTCCATCGGGTTCTCACAGGTGTTGAGGGATCAGAACGCGACGAGATGAGGCAGCGAGACGCCCAGCGCGACGATGAAGAGCAAATAAGACGCTGCACACGCGGCCAGCGCCACGGCCAGGCTGAGCCGCCAGCTGTCCCGGCCGAAGCCGCGCATCCACAGCACCAGCAGGAGCACCGTCATGACCTCGAAGCCCACCTGCTCGATGAGCAGGGTGTACGCGACCAGCGACAGGGCGCCCAGGGCCACCACGGCGGTTTGCCTGCTGAACGGCTCCTGCTCGGTGTCCGCGCCGGGATTGAGGAGCAGCGAGGCGGACAGCGTCACCATGGTGAGGCTCACGATCAGGGGCCACAGCCCGGGGCCGGGGTCGGCGGGCGAACCCAGTCCCATCGATACGGCCGCCAGGGCGGCGAGGGCGCCGATGCCGAGCGGCACCAGCGCCCCCAGTCGTGCCTGGGTCCTCATGCCTCAGCCCTCGCTCTTCAGGTCCAGACCGAACTTGTCGATGAGCTCGCCGTAGCGCTTCTTGGCGGTCTCGACCTGCTTGACGACGGCGTCCGGCGAGGCCTCCCAACGGCCGATGTAGTTGCTCTCCAGGAACTTGCCGTACTCCGGGTCCTTGAAGGCCTTCTTCAGCGCCGCTCGCAGCTCGGAGACGACGTTGTCCGGCAGTCCTGCCGGGCCGGCGACCCAGCGGCGCTGGTCCACGACGACGTCGTGGCCGGACTCGACAGCGGTGGGCACGTCGGGCAGGAAGTCGATGCGCTCCTTGGCGAAAACCGCCAGTGGACGCAGCTTTTCGGACGTGAGATGGGGAGCGGCCTCGGCCACGTGGACGGCGCCGACGTCCACCTGGCTGCCCAGCAGCGCGGTCACTGTGGGCGCGCCGCCGTCGAACGGGATGCCGCTGGCTTTGACGCCGGCGTCGCCGAAGAGGAGGGCCTGGGCCAGCTCACTGCCGGTGCCGGCGCCTGTGGTGCCGTACTTGACCGACTTCTTCGCGAGCAGGTCGTCGAGGGTCTCGATGTCCGACTGCGCCGGGACGACGAGGACGTAGTCCTCCACGGTCAGCCCGGAGATGACGTCCATGTCGGACATCTTGATCGGGTCATCGTCGACGACGGTGTGCGGGCCGATCGACATGAGCGACTGGAAGAGCATGACCAGGTTGTAGCCGTCGGGCTCGCGGCCCAGGATCTCCTTGCCGCCCACGGCGCCGTTGGCGCCGGGCTTGTTCTCCACCACAACGGACTGTCCCAGGGGGTCCTCCAACGCCTTGGCGGCGGCGCGCGATATCAGGTCGGTGCTGCCGCCCGGGTCGGAAGGCGCGGTCCACTCCACGGTCTTGGTGGGATAGTTCTCGGCGTCTTCGCCGCTGCCCCCGCCGCCCTGGACCCCTCCGCACGAGGTGAGGGTGAGAAGAGCGGCGGCGCAGACAGCCGCGCCGGCGAGGTGCCGGCCCTGGCGCAGTCGGGCCTGGAACATCATTGTTCTCCTTCATGGGTGGGGTTCTGGCCGGCCGGGGTCACCACCGCGGGAGCGGTGGCTGCGTCCAGTCGGGGTGCTCGCGCCGCATGGCCGCGACGTCGTCGCAGTCGTGGCACTGCGGCGTCCGGTTGAACCGTTCGTGCAGGCGGGCTGGTCGTGCAGGCGGGCTGGCACCAGGGCGTGGACGTCCGCGATCTCCTCGTCGGGGTGGTCGCGGCTGGCGTAGGTCTCACCGATGCGACGACGCCGTCGGAGGTCTCTGTCCCGACGATGCTGCCGGGTGTGTACGGCTGATGCGCACCAAGGAAGTTGAACAGCGGCGGGTCACTGATGAGGATGGGGGTGACGGTCACCTTGGCGATGCGAGGCGCGCTGCTGAGCACGACGGTCCCTCACTTCCTCACCTGTCCGTTGCGAGTGCCAGGCCGGTGTGCAGGAGGGCCTCGAGTTGCCCCAGGTGGTCAGGGGCCGGATCCATAAGGGGCGCGCGGACCGGGCCGACCGGGGCTCCGCGGAGCCGGGCCGCCGCCTTGACCAGGGACACCGCATAACCCGTGCCCTGGTCGCGCAGTTCGACGAGAGGCAGGTAGAACTCCCTCAGCAGGTGTTCCATTCTTGGGTGGTCTCCGGCCCGGTGCGCCGCGTAGAAGGCGCCCGCGATCTCGGGTGCGAAGGCGTGGACCGCCGAGGAGTAGGCGGGGATGCCGATGCTCGCGTACGCCCGTACCTGCATCTCGGCGGTGGCCACGCCGTTGAAGAACAGCCAGTCGTCGGGCGCCACCAGCCGCAGCCGCTGCATCTGGTCGAGGTCGCCGTGCCCGTCCTTGAGGCCGACGACGCCGTCGACCGTGGCCAGTTCCCTGGCCGCGGCGGTGCTCAGCTTGACCTGCCCGCGCTGGTAGACGATCAGGGGAAGGGGCGAGCCGCCCGCCACCGCGCGGACATGGTCCACATATCCGCGCTGCGGGGCGGAGATGAGGTAGTGCGGCATGAGCAGCCCGGCGTCCGCGCCGGCCCCCTCTGCGAGCCGGGCGAACTGCAGCCCGAGCGACCAGCCGTACCCGACGCCGGCCACCACAGGGACCTGTCCCGCCACCACCTCGACGGCGGCGCGTACGACGGCGTGGTACTCCTCGGCGGACAGCGAGAAGAACTCACCGGTTCCGCAGGCGACGAAGACGGCACCCGGACCGGCGGCGAGCTGCGCAGCCAGGTGGGTGCGGAAGCCGTCGAGGTCGAGGCCGCCTTCGGCGTCGAAGGATGTCAGCGGGAAGGACAGGACACCCTGCGCCATCCCTTTGCGCAGCCGATCCGCCGTCTCGCGGTCGCGCTCGATATCCCGAGTCGTCTCCATGCATGCCACCTGTCTCTGTATGTAGACAGTCGTCTCGTGATGGAGAGCATGGCTACATGGCTGATAACCGTCAAGCATCGGTGCAAGAATTCTTCGAGTGCGTTCGGAAGGGGTTGGCGATGAGTGAGCCTGAGGCGGTCAGTGGCGTACGGGGCGTGAAGTCGGCAGCCCGTACGGTCGAGTTGCTCGAGCTCCTGGCCGCGCGGCAGAACCGGCCCGCCCGGCTGCGAGAACTCAGCGAGGCCCTCGGCGCCCCGCGCAGCAGCGTCTACGCTCTGCTGCGGACCCTGACGGAGCACGGCTGGGTCCGCACCGATCCCTCCGGCACGCTCTACAGCGTCGGCATCCGCGCCCTCCTCGCGGGGACGACCTACCTGGACGCGGACCCTTATCTGCGCATCGTCCAGCCGCTGATCAACGACCTGAGCGCCAGGCTCGACGAGACCATCCACTACGGGCGACTGGACCGCACGGACATCGTCTATCTGGCGACGCACGAATCCAGCCAGTACCTCCGCCCCTTCAGCCGGGTCGGCCGCCGGCTCCCGGCCTTCAGCACGGCACTGGGCAAGGCGCTGCTCGCCGAGCGGCTGGACACCGACCTGGCCGACCATGTCCCCGACACGCTGAAGCCCCTCACACCGAACACCCACACCAACCACGACGCTCTGATCAAGGACCTGCGGGCCACCGCCGAGCGCGGATACGCCATCGACAACGAGGAGAACTTCGTCGGCGTCGTCTGCTACGGATTCTCACTCCGGTTCACCACGCCCCCGATCGACGCGATCAGCTGCTCGATCCCCATCGACCGGCTGAGCCCCGCGAGGACCGAGGAACTCATCGAGGCCATGCGGCTCACCCGGCTGTCGATCGAGCGGATGGCGCCGATCGACCACACGATGCCGTAGGGCGTTCGCCCGACGGGACAGCCACGAGTCGCCCCCATCGACATCGCCGTCACCCCCAGCTCGAAAAGGGGCCGCTTCGATCCATCCGGACCGCCCCTGACCAGCAGGATCGCCCCTCTGGATGACCATCGGGAGGGTGATCAATTGGAAATCCCCCGAATTGGCAACGGAGTCATCGAGACCTGCTGCAACCGCCGGCAGCTGCGGAAGCACCCGACCTGGGACTACCCCACCCCGCTGGAGATCCGGCAGCGCCACGACCAAGGTCGACTGCGAGTACGAGTACGAGCCGGACACCCGCCGCTACCTCACCGGGCAGAACCCGGCCCCCTTGCAGGTCGCCGTTCTTGCGCTGGCCCGCGACAACTTCCACGGCGACTGGAACCACACGCTCCACCCGGCCCCGGCCCCGGCCCCGGCCCCGGCCCCGGCCCCGGCCCCGGCCCCGGCCCCGGCCCCGGAGCCACCGCCTGGCTGCCGGATCCGGCCTGACCGGCGTGCCCCGCCGGGAATTGGACTCCCTGATCGACCAGATCGCCGACGACTGGCAGATGGTTGCCGACCGTGACCTGACCCGGCACACCGGACGTCCCCGCCTGCGCCCATCAGCTCGCGGAATCGGTCAACTCGAGTACCACCACCGCGTGCCGGCCGCATTGCTGCGAGCCCGGCGTGCGGCTACGACGGTCCTGATCACCGAGATCCTCGACTATCACCGCAGGCGAGGGATGCGGCCGGGCTGATGCCGATGTCGATCGATCAGCTCTCAGCCCCGCCGCCGGCGTCGCCTGCGGTGGCAGGAAAGAGACGCTGAACGGCAGCGACGACGGCGGCGCGGCGGGCTGCCGGGGAGGGGTCGCGGACCTGGTCGGCGGCCGCGTCCACGAGGTCGGTTGCCGGCCCAGGCCGTGGCGAGCTGGTTGACGAAGACGAGGATGTCAATGTCGAACGCCTGCCGGTCCCGTCGCGGGGTTGAGCGCACCTTGCACGGTGGTGCCTGGTGCAGGTTGTCCCGGCGAGGCCGTTCTCGGCCACCGCCGCATTCGGCAGCGCCGCGATCGGCGGTACCGCCGCGGTCGGACCGGCGCTGCCGATGCTCGTGGACGCCGAGGACCCGCCGCGCCGGGTCTCCTTCGGCGCCGACCCCGTTCAGGTCGGCTGCACGTCTACGCCGTGCGGCCCAAGACGTGGCACGGCTGGGCCGACGTATCCACACTGACCGACGACTCACAAGCCCGACCGAGAACAGGGCCTCTCGCATGAACCGCCGCGACGGCCGGGGGCGAGCCGGGTCGGGGTCAGCCTTCGGTGGACCACCTCGGCGCGGACGACCCCACCGCTTCGAACGGCCGCTCCCAGAACAGCGGGTTCTCCTCGACGGCGACGGGGAACCGGAGCCGTTTCACCGGGCTGCCGTCACCGCTGACGAAGACACCGTCCTCGTACGGCCCGTCGAGGGGCAGACGGACCTCGGGTTCCTCCGCGGCGTGGCCCTCGCCGATCAGCAATGCCGCGGTCCGGGCGAGCGAGAGCCGGGAGACCGAGCCCTGACCGGCTGGCCGAACGCCGTGCTGCTGGCGGCCAGCCACTGAACTGCCGTGGGATCACTGCCTTGGTGGGGGTGGAGGTGGTTCCGGCGAAGACCGAGGGCGTGCGGTGCAAACTCAAGCGGCTCGTCGCGCGGGGTTGGGCACACGAGCCGGGCCCGGGCCGGTTCGTCTGCGGCGATGGCCGAGACGGCGGGTCATGACCATGGTCATCGGCCACAGGATCATCGCCTCCGAAGTCCGCGTCCGACCGCACCGGGAAGCCGGACGCTTGATCCGCCGGCCGGTACCAGCCGCCGGTTGAGGTGACCGTCGCCGGTTGAGGTGACCGTCGCCGATGAGGATGGTGTCGGCGGCGACGACGACATCGCAGGTCAGTGCCAGTTCGAGGCCCCCCGGCGACAGCGTGACCATGCACCACGGCGACCCATGGTTTCGGGCTGGCCGCGATGCGGCTGAAGCGGGCCGACACGTCGGCCAGGAAGTCGACCGGGTTGTCGCCCCGCTCGTGCAACTCCAGGAACTGGTGGAAGTCCCCGCCAGCACAGAAGCTCGGTCCCCGGCCTGCCACGGCGATGACCGCGGTGCCGGGGTCGGCCTCAGCGCTGGTGATCTGTTTGTCCAGGGCTTCGATGAGGGTGATGTCGAGGGCGTTGCGCCGCTCGGGGCGGTTGAGCAGCAGCCACCGGACGGTGCCGTGTTGCTCGACGAGCAGAGGTTCCATGCCGGTCAACGCGGCTCCGGGGCGGCGAGTTCGGTGCGCCGGCGGTTGCGCAGCAGGTAGCGCTGGGTCTTGCCGCTGGGGGTCTTGGGCAGGGCGTCGATGAAGTGGATCGTGGGCGGCGTAGCGGGCCTTGACCAGCAGCTGGAGTTCGGTGGCCAACTCTGGCATCAGATCGAGCAGGCGGGCCGCTCATGCCCCCTTGGCCCAGGCCCTCGGTGCCGTACTCGACCGGATGGCCGCCGCCTCCGGGTCCGGTCGCGTCATCGCAGGCCGGTCGAGCGGAACCTGGTCGGTCTGCTGACCGAGGAATCTTCACCGCGGCGTTTGCCGAGGGGCAGGCGCCCGTGGGAGGTCATCGCCTCCGCCGCAGGATGCCTGCCGCCCTTCGACCGAGCCGACATGGCTCCTTCGGCGCCCTTGCCCACCGGAGCAACGGATCGGCGGGCTCTCCCATCGCTCCCGGTCAGGCTGGAGGCACCACGGGCAGGACGATGCGGGACGGCCGGGCGGGGTCATGGAAGACCTGCTGCCGGGCCACTCGGGCCGTGGTCGCATCCTCCTCGGGTTCGCCCGTGTTGAGGTTGCGGTCCCAGCGGGGGAAGTTGCTGGAGGTGACCTGGACCCGTATCCGGTGACCCGCCCGGAAGACGATGCTGGTCGACCACAGGTCCACGACGTGCTCGGCCGCCTCGCCCGGTGTCGCCGCACGCACCCGCACGATGCCGTCGGCCACATTGCGGGAGACACCGTTCTCGTCCACGTCGCACAGGCGTGCCACCCAGTCGGTCGAGGGTCCGTCCGTGGCGGCGAAGAGCACAGCCCGGACGCGGCCGGTCACCTCGACGTCCTCGGTGAGCGGTTCGGTGGTGAAGACCAGGACGTCCTCGCGTCCCTCCACGGCCGTCTGGTCGAGTGGCCCGGGACGGAACTCGTCGGACATCAGGAGCGCGCCGCCGGTCGTGGGCACCGGGTCCATGGGGTCGTAGGTGAACTGCTCGGGCTGCTCGGCGGTGGACGGCGGCTCCTGCGTCAGGCGTCCGTCGGCGCGCAGGTGGAAGTCCGTGTCCACGGCCCGCGACAGGGGCCATTCCGTCTCCTCGCGCCACTGGTTGATGCCCATGACGAACAGCAACACCTTGCCCGTGTCCGGCTCCAGCGCCTCACCGTCGCCGATCGTACGCTGGAACCAGTCGAGCTGGAGGCCGTGCAGGGGTCCGCGCATGCCCATGAAGGCGGAGTTCGCGCCGAACCCGAAGTTGACGTCGCCGATGACGTGCTGCTGGTTGGCGTGACTCCACGGCCCCATGATCAGCGTGGCGGGCCGGCCGGCGCGGCGCATGGCGGTGAAGTTGTCGAGCGTGCCCTGGGCGAAGATGTCGTACCAGCCGCCGACCTGGAAGGTGGGCAGGTCGACCTCGTCGTGCCGGCCCGCGACACGGGACGAACGCGCCCACTCGGGCTCCCGTCGGGAACGCTCGTAGCCCAGCTCGGGCAGGTCGTGCCGGGCGAACGCGGGAAACCGCCCGGCGGGCAGTTCGCCGTAGCCGCCGTCGGCCAGGCCGTCGAGATCCTGCACGAGCCTGCCGAGGCTGCCGCCGAGCGTGGCCGGGTCGGTGCTGTGACGGCGCATCAGCGCGTCGGCGCCCATCATGAGGGACCAGGGCGCGGTGATGCCGAGTTCGATCGCGCCGCCGCGCGTCCACAGGCCGTCGTCCGGATCAGACCACGTGACCATCGGCGCGATCGCCTTCAGCTCCGGCGGCTTCGACAGCGCCGCCATCCACTGCGTGTTGCCGAAGTAGCTGGCGCCGATCATGCCGACGGAGCCGTTCGCTCCGGGAAGGGCAGCGGCCCACCGTACGGTGTCGTAACCGTCGCTCTCCTCGTACGTGAGCGGCTCCCAGTCTCCCTCGGAGGCGAACCGGCCGCGGGTGTCCTGTAGGACGACCATGAAGCCGCGCCTGGCCGCCGCCAGGGGATCGAGGATGACGCCCATCATGGGCGTCTGCTTGCCGTACGGCAGCCGGCTCAGCAGCACCGGCCACGGCCCCGTACCCCCGGGCCGGTAGACATCCGCGCGCAGCACGGTGCCGTCACGCATCTCCGCCGGAACGTCGAACTCGATCTGAATCTCTGCCACGCGCTGCTCCTTTGCATGCCCCGACGCTGTCAGGCACATGGTCGAACCTGGTCCCCGTCCCGCACTACACCCGAACGGGGGTGACTACGACGCTCTCGGGGCGGTCACGCCACCGCGTTCAGCAGGTCGGCCAGCAGGTCGGGCCGTTCCAAGGCGATGAAGTGGCCTGCTCCCGGCACCTGCGTGAAATCGGCGGCCGGCAGCAGCTCCCTGTCGGCTTGCCGGTCCGATGGCCGCGACCAGTCCTTCTCCCCGTAGACGAGGTGGACGGGTGCCTTGACCTCGGAGTAGCGCGAGCGGGCCGCGATGAGACTGGGCAGGTTTTGGTACACGGCCCGGGCGACGGTCGGGTAGCCGGGGCGGCTGCCCACCTGGAGGAGCTCGTCGACGTAATCCGCCCGCAGCGCGGTCTTGTCGACCAGCCCGCCCTGCAGGATCCGGCGGAGGGCGGCCTTGGGCTCCACCCCGGCGACCATCGGGCCCACCCCCGGAGTGAGGACACCGCCGACCACCACACGGGCGAGAAGACTGGACCGGGCGATACCGCCGCGGAAGTCGTATGCGTTCACCGCGACGACGCGCCGTACCCGCTCGGGCAGGTCGGCCGCTGTGGTCAGGGCGAGCACCGCCCCCATGGACTCCCCGACCAGGGTCACGTCGTGGAGGTCGAGTTCGGTCAGGAGCCGCTTGACGCCCGCGCGCATGCCCGGCTCGTCGTACGACGCGCCGGGCACGATCTCGGAGTAGCCCATCCCCGGCAGGTCGAGGGCGTACACGGTGTAGTGGTCCGCGATCAGGGGGATGAGGTGGCGGAAGTGCTCGGCCTGGGTGCGCACGGTGTGCAGCAGGACCACGGGAGCGCCGGTGCCCGCCTTGAGGTAACGCAGGGTTCCCTCGCGGCCGTCGAGCCCCGCGCGCGGGGCGATGGTGTGGCTGGTGGTTCCCGGGATGTGAATCGTGGGACGTGGCTCTGGGCTGGGCATCTCGCTGGCTTCCCTTTGTGTGAACTGCTGCAGACCGGTGATTCGGATAGGGCCGCCCGAAGGGGGCGTGACCCCGGACCAGCCCTTGGATTCATTGAGAAACCGACCGGTTTCCATCATCGTAAACCGATCGGTTTCCGAGCGCAAGGCTGAGGTTGCCATCCGCAGCAATAGGGTCAGTGCACAGGGGAGGCGCGAGAGTGTCATCCGCACGGCGGTCGCCGATTTCGCACTCAAGGGCTACTACGGCACGTCTAAATGCTCCAGATGCAGGTGTAGGGCTACGCCGGCCAGCCGCCGAGGCCAAGGGTGATGCGGCCAACTGGTCCGGGCCGGCTGGATGAGGCCCTGGGGAACCGCGTACCTGCTGTTGGGCGCTGATGTCGACGAGGCGACGGCCTTCCTGGCGCGCGGCACGCCCGTCAACACCCATACGGCCACCGGGCTCCCCTTGATTGCGGGGAATCAGGGGCGGGAGTCATCGGCCTGGGGAGGGCACGGTCACGGCGCCTGCTCGAAAGGGGATGCGTCAGTGCATGCCTGCCGCATCGAGCAGGGTGGTCACGGTGGGCGTGACGAGCCCGGTCAGCTTGTCGGCTCCGATCCCCGCGCGGGCGCTGGCGCCGTCGAAGACCAGGCTGAGCTGCCGGGCCAGCAGATCGGGATCGCCCGCCCCGCCCCGTTCGACCTCGGCACGGAAGAAGGCGGTCAGATTCTCTTTGACCCGGTGGGCCACCTGGCTCGCAGGGTGGCTCTGGTCTTTGAGCTCGACCTGAGCAGCCAGGTACCGACAGCCTTGGAAGTCGGGCGCACCCGCCTGCTCCTCCAGCTGGTCGAAGACGTGCAGGATCCGCTCGCGGGGTGAACGGCCGTCGTTCGCCGCCGGCAGGAGCCCGGCCGCGAAGGCGGAGGCGCGTTCCCCCAGGCTCGCCGCCAGCAGTTCGTCCTTGCTCTCGAACAGCTGGTACAGGGAACGCTTCGACACCCCCGCCGCCTTGCACAGCGCCTCGACGCCGATGCCGACACCGTCTCGATAGGTGAGCGTGGCCGCCGCCTCCAGCAGCCGCTCTCTGGTACTTGACTTCACTGCGGTGGTCATACCGCGAGGTTAACTCGATGTGGACAAAATGAAAACCGATCGGTTTACAGCGCCCTACCGGGGCGATCTAGCGCCGCCCACGGGCCGGGCGGGCATGTGAGTACGGTTCCGCTACCGGGGCGGCGGTCTTCTGAGGCTTCGTCCGGGCGGGGACGCGGTGCAGCCCCTGGCGGCCGCCCGTCACCCCCGAAGCCGGAGAGTGCGGCCGCGATGAGGCCGACGGTTATTCTCACCCAGCCCCTGGCCAGGCCCGCGCCCGCTGGGCGCCGTTGTAGAGGATCTCTGCCGCAGCGGCTTCGAACTCTGGGAGGACGCGCGCGAAGGGTCGTGGCCGACCTACCCGTGCCGGACCTCGCAGGCCGGGACAGTCGGGAAGCGGCCGTCGCCTCGGCCGGCGCGACGGACCTCCCTTGGGTCGGGTAAGTACAGTGCCCGTGGCGATGAAAGGAACAGTCCCCGGCCGGACAGGTGGGGGTGTGGAATCCATGCTGGAGCAGGAACTTGCCCGGGCCCGAGAAGCCCGCTTCGAATCGCTGGCGCGCGCGGTGGCGGAGCCGCTGCACCGGTATCTGCTGCGCCGGGCGGACGCCGACGCGGTAGACGACATCCTCGCGGAGACGATGCTCGTGCTCTGGCGCCGCCTCGAGGACGTGCCCGGGCTCGGGAAGGACCCCGTGACCGACCTCGACGGCGTGCTGCCCTGGTGTTACGGCGTCGCACGCGGCTGCCTGTCCAACGCCCGCCGGGCGGACGGGCGCCGACTCCGGCTGGTGGAGCGGCTGACCCGTACCGCACCGCCGCCAATGCCCGAGGAAGCCGACCACCCCGAACTCCATGCCGCACTCGGCACACTGGGCGCCCTGGACCGTGAGGTGGTGCTGCTCTGGGCATGGGAGGGGCTGACCCCGCGCGAGATAGCGGAAGTGACCGGACTGACCCCCAACGCCGTCAGCATCCGCCTGCACAGGGCAAAGAAGAAACTCGCCGCTCTGCTTGACCGAAAGAATGACGACAAGGCCGGACATGAGATGGGTGAAGGAAGGAGCAACCGGTGAACGACGAAGAACTGCTGGCCCGGATGAGGGCCATCGACCCGGCGCGGACCTCTGATGCTCCCCAGCCCGACATCAACCGTCTCCTGGAGGCCACCATGACCGCCGACACCACAGTCCGCACCTCCCCCCGCACATCGGACCGCCCCCGCCGCCCCCTGCTGCTGGCCGCAGCGGCCGCCGCTGTGCTCACGGTGGGAGCCGGCATCACCTGGGGAGTCACGGCGACCCGCGACACTCCTCCGGCCGTGGCCGCCCCGCTGGTCCTGACCGTCCAGCAGGACACAGGCGGCGGCCCGGCCACAGCGTGCGCCGAGCTCGACGTCACCACCCTGCGCCAGTACACGACCGCCTTCGAGGGCACCGCGACCTCCGTCGACGGCGACCAGATCACTCTCCGAGTGGACCACTGGTACCGCGGCGAAGACGCCTCCACCGTCCGGCTCGACAACACCCACGAAGGACAACTGGAGTCATTCGGCCAGGAGTTCGCTGTCGGCCAGACCTACCTCGTCTACGCCAAGGACGGCAAGGTCCCGGTGTGCTACGGCGATGCCGAGGCCACCCCGAAGCTGCGGAGCCTCTACGACCGAGCGTTCGGGCAGTGAGCGCACAAGCTCGGCGGCTGTTCCGTCTCGCAAGGTCTGCCGTTGCCTCGTTGCGAGGTTCAGCGGGAGCCGGTCGGTAGACGCGTCACCGCTCGCATCGCCCTGCCCGACGACCTGGGCGGGGACGTCACCGGACGCCGCCCCCCAGTAGCAGCCAGCGCTCGCCCTCGGCCCCCGCCTTCACGGACGGCCTGATGAGAAGCGGCGCGCTACAGGGGGGGCGATGTCGGTGGGGGAGAGGTCGGGGTGGGCGGTGCCGACGTGCGGGGTGGCGCCACCGGCCGGAGGCGTCGCGGGCGACGTCGACTCCGGCTTCCCCCACCAGTTCGGGGTTCCACCAGCGTGACGTTCAGCGTCTCCCGGCTGCCCCACCCGGCGGAGAACGACCAGCCTGTCCACGGATGACCGCGCCGCCCCGCAGCGAGCAGGCCGGCGACCGCAGCACCTGCCGCCTGGGCGAGGGTGGTGGTGCGGCCGACGTACTGAAAGCGGCCTTCGGTGTCGTACCTGCCGAGCAGCAGCGTGCGGGGAACGTCCAGAGAGCCGGTGATCGCGCCGACGATCGCCTCGCTCGTCTCGCGGACCTTGTATTTCTGCCAGCCCCTCACCGACGGGCGGTAGGCGTCGTCCAGCCTCTTGAAGACCACCCCCTCCATCCCGACCGACGCCCACGTCAGCCACTCGCGCACGACGTCGACCTCAGTGGTCGACGGACACAACACCCGCGGCGCCGACAGCCGACGGGCGGTGAACACGGACTCCCGCGCGGCCCTGCGCCGCCGATACGGCCAAGAGGTCGTGTCCGTCCCGGACAGCCACAACAGATCGAACGCGAAAGCGGGCAGGATCTCAGATTCTGGGTCGCCTCTGGCGGTGAACCCGCGCGCCCGCAGCCGCATTGCGCTGTTTCGGCGGCAGGTCCGTACGGCAGACGCTCGGCAATTGCGTCGGCCTTCGACTTCGTGGCTGGGGACCAAAGCTGGTGTACGGCCGTCAGTAGATCGTCCTGTAGCTCATGGCGGTGGATGCTGTCGATCAGCCGGGAGACCCCGCTGAAGAGCAGCCCTCCTCCGGCCGTCGTGACCACCTGCCGCACCGGTGGGGGCGCGGGGCCGCAGAGGACCGATCTCTCCTGGAACCAGATTGGATCAGACGCCGAAGGCACTGCGGATGACGAAGTCGAAGGCGCGGTCCGGCGGCAGCCAGCGCAGGAACATGGTGGGGGCGGCCCCGAAACCCACCCGGTAGCGGGTGCGCGGGCGGCGCGCCCTGGCGATCTTGACGATGGTCTTGCCGATGACTCCTGGCCGTCGATCAGGATCGTGTCGCCCTCGAGGGGGTCGGGGACGACAGTGTTGTCCAGTGCCTGGCCGTCGAAGAACTGCCGCCACTGTTGCGCTGAGCCTCGTTGCCTGCCTTGATCGCCGCAGCCACCGACGGCAGTGCGACCGCGCGGGCCTGCGGGAAACGCTCGAGCAGCCGCTCCAGGCCGAAGTAGTGGTCAGCGTGTGTATGGGTGATGTAGATCGTTGTCAGCGTTCGTCCGAAGCCTCGATCCGCCGGATGAGCTCGGCTACGTCGCTTTCCATGTACTGGGTGTCCACCAGCACGGCTTCGGTCGGTCCGGCGATGATCGTCGAGGTGGTCGGGGAGAACGCCCCGCCGTTGGGCACCTCCTGCAGGGCGCAGGTGTAGACGTCGAGGGTCAGGTCGGTCACGTTGTTACTTCCGCTCCGATTGTTTGAGACGGTGAGCTGATCCGGCTGAGGTGGTGAGCCCGGGAGAAGTCGGCTTCTCGGTTCCTCGCTCGGTCCAGGGATTGCGTAGAGGCTGCGCTGTCCCGCTTCGGCGAAAGTTCGGCCTGCGGCGGCCGCGGTCGGACGGCTCTCGCGAAAGCACGAGGCCAGGACCGCACCCAGGCGGAGGAATACTTGGACGATCTGGCCGACGCCAGCCTGGCCGGTGTGACCGGCACGACCGGCGTCGGCCGGGGCGATCGTCAGCGTTGAGGAATGAAACATGTGTAGTGACGAAGCCGCGACAGCCAGGAGCCGGCCCGCGGAAGCCGCGCCGATGAGCCTGCGCTCCCTGATCGAGTTCCTGGGGCGCGAGACGTTGGTACCGGTCACGGTCCCCTCCTGGAACGTCGCGGTGTACACGGTGCGCGTCCTGGAGTCCGAGGCGGACTTCCTGAAGGGTGCGGTGCTGCTGTGCCCCGGCGCGGGCGACGTTCCCGCTCTGGTCCGGTCGTTGGGGGCGGCGGGCGGAACTGCCGTCGTCGTACGGGGCGACGCGGTCCGCGGAGCGGCCGTACGGCGGGAGGTCACCGAGGCCGCCGTGGCGGCGGGCGTCGCGGTGCTGGCCCTGGACGACCGGATCACCTGGCTGTCCGCCGCGGCCGACTGCCACACCCTGGTGGCCTCACCCGTGCCCGACGCGCTGGCCGTGCAGGACGGGCCTCTGATCGACGAGGTGATCGACTCCGTAGCCCTGCTGCTCGGCGCTCCCGTCATCCTGACCGACCCGCAGTACCGGCTGGTGGCCTTCTCCGGCCGCCAGGAGGAGGCCGACGAGCCCAACCGCTGGGTGCTCGTGCACCGTCGCCTGCCGGACGGCACCATCAACGGCCTGAAACGGGAGGGTGGGGAGGAGCGATTGCGCCACGGCAAGGAACCCGTGCACATCCCCGCCTACCCGGAGCACGGCAACGCCCCGAAGCTCGGCGTGCCGATCCACGCCGGCGGGCAGTACCTGGGCGTGCTGTGGGTCCACGGGGCGGCGCCGCCCACAGAGGACGAGCTGCGCCGGCTGGCGCCGGCCGTGGACGCCATCGCCGTACAACTGCTGCGGATCGCGCAGTACCGGGCCGCACTGCGCGCCGGGTACACCGAGGACGTGTGGGCCCTGCTGCACGGCACCGGTGGGGCCGCTGTCGCCCAGCAGGCCGGGCACCGGCTGGCGGTCGTCGTGCTGCTGCCGGTGGACGCCGCGCAGGCCCGCGCGATGGATCTGGAGCGGGTACGCGGCACCTTCGCCCTGCATCTGGGGGCGCTGCACGGCCGGGCGAGGACGGCCGTGTTGGACGGTGCCGTGTACGGGATCGTGCCGGTGCCCCGTTCGGCTCAGGGCGACGAGGAGCACTGGCTGACCGAGGTCGCGCACGACTTCCTGCAGCGGATCGACCCGGCGGCCGGTCTCGTCGCCGGAGTGGGCCGGGTGGCGCGCAGCCTCGACGAGGTGCCGCTGGCCAGGAAGGACGCCGACCTGGCCGCGCACGTCCTGCGCTGTCGTCCCGGCGGTGACGTGCGTGCCGTACCCCTCGCCCAGGTGCACGCCGAGGCCGTACTGCTGCAGGCCGCCCGGTCGGTCGCGGCGGACCACGGCCGTCTCGACGGTCCGGTCGGCCGCCTGGCGCGGGTCGACGAGCAGCAGGGATCGCACCTGGTGGAGACGCTGCGGTGCTACCTCGACGCCTTCGGCAACACCGCGGCCGCGGCGGCGCGGCTGCACATCCACCCCAACACCCTGCGGCAGCGGCTCCAGCGCATCCTTGACGACGGCCGGTGAACGTGTCCGGCGCTGGCCAGGGAGCACAGGCGGGAGACCGGGTCGTAGACCGCGTACTGGCAGGTGGCGCTTATCTCGTCCGCACCCCGTTCCTGCTCACGCTGCATCCGGATGACCACGTCATCGAGGTGGGTGAGCAGTTCGTCGGGCATCAGGTCGATGTCCGCGAGAGTACGGACGGCCGTCCGTAGGCGGCCCATGGTGGCAGAGGCGTGGAGGCCGTGGCCGACCACGTCACCCACCACGAGTGCGACGCGGGCACCGGACAGCGGAATCACGTCGTACCAGTCGCCGCCCACGCCTGCCCGGGATCCGCAGGGCAGGTAGCGGCAGGCGGTCTCGACGGCGGACTGTTCGGGCACCTGATGCACCGAGTCGATCCAGTGAGCTGACCGCATTCGTGTCAGGTCCCCGCTTCCCCCTTACCTTCTTGATCGGCCCCGCAACGGGATACCCGGCCTCCGGGCCCGGCATGACTGGCCCCCCGGTTCCCTCGGGAGACCGGGGAGGCTCTTCGTCATGTGGATGCCGGCAGCTGGTGCCGCAGGTGAGGCCGGGACGCACGACCGGAGTACCCACGTGATCGACACCAGTGACATCGGCGTCTTCCCCGGCCTGGACGTCGGCAAGGGCGAACACCACGCCACCGCCGTCACCCCGGCGGGAAACAAAGCCTTCGACAAGCGGCTGCCCAACAGCGAACCCCAGCTGCGGGAACTCTTCGAGAAGCTGCAGGCCGAGCACGGCACCGTGCTCGTGATCAACTCCCGACCAGCACAACTACGACCTCACGACCTGAACGGCGATCTTCCCTCAGCGGGAGCTACATCCGATTCCTTTGGTGTGCGGGAAGGAGGGCCGGAGAGGTCCGGCTCGGTCACGCGGCCTGTCCGCCCTGCGCCCGGATCGACAGGTCGCCCCAGTCGGCCCAGGTCTTGAGCCGGTCGGCGTAGATCTGCGGGAGCATCTGGTTGCCCTGGGTGCCGAAGAAGACGCGCAGCGGCGGGTTTGTCGGAGTCGACGATCTCCAGCAGCGCCTCGCTTGCGGCGGTGGGGTCGCCGAAGTCGAGGCTCTGGACGAACGCGTCGAGTTGTTCGCGAACGCCGTCGTAGGCGGGGTTGGCGGAGACGTGAACGGCGGAAGGACCGCCCCAGTCGGTGGCATAGGCGCCGGGCTCGACCAGTGTCACTTTGATGCCGAGGCCGGAGACCTCCTGGGCGAGCGATTCGGTCAGGCCCTCCAGGGCCCACTTGGAGGCGTGGTAGCCGCCGAGCAGCGGCCAGGCCGCCACACCGCCGGTGGAGGAGATCTGCACGACGTGGCCGGAGCCGCGCCGAAGAGGTTGGTTTCCAGTTGGTCGCGCAGTTGCCGTTCGGGCAGTTCCTCGACGGCGCCGAACAGGCCGTAGCCCGCGTTGTTGACGATCACGTCGAGGCGGCCGAAGTGTGCGTGGGCCCGCTCGACGCTCGCGAAGACCGCGGCCTTGTCGGTCACGTCCAGTTTCAGGAGCAGGATTGCCTCCCCGTGGGCCGTGGCGAGGTCGGTCAGCGTGGTGGTGTCGCGTGCGGTGGCGGCCACTTTGTCGCCGCGGGACAAGGCGGCTTCGACGAAGCGGCGGCCGAAGCCGCGGGAGGCGCCGGTGACGAACCAGACCTTGCTCATGGGGTATTTCCTCTGCGGTTTCAGTGTCTCGTGGTGTTCGGTCAGTCGGAGAACGCGGCGGTCAGCGGAGTCACCTGGTCCAGGAAGCGGTGTACGGCCTCGGCGTCGGCCGGGGGCGCGTAGAGCACCGCCCGGTTCACGCCGATGTCCCGCAGCTCCGCCAGGTGCGCGGGCTCCGGCTCGGCCCCGAAGACGGTCACCGGCACGTCATCGGCGCGTCCGGCCGCACGTCCCGCGGCACGCAACTTCGCGACGCGCTCGGCCAGTTCGGCCACGGGCATGCCGGCGTGCGGCATCCACTCGTCGCCGAAGTCGAGCACCCGGCTCGCCACGAGGGGCCCGGAACCGCCCACCAGAACCGGCGGGCCGGACGGCCGGTGGGGCTTGGGCCAGGACCACAGGGGTCCGAAGCGCACGTGCTCGCCGTGGAACTCGGCGACGTCGTCCTCCCAGATCCGGCGCATCGCCTTGACCCGCTCGGCCATGACACTCCAGCGGCGCCCCGGATCGGTGCCGTGGTGGGCGATCTCCTCGCTGATCCATCCGGCGCCCACCCCGAACAGCACACGTCCGCCCGACAGGGCGTCCAGGCTGGCCACCGCTTTGGCGGTGACGATCGGGTCGCGCTGGGGCGCCAGACAGATGCCGGTGCCCACCCGCAGGGACCGGGTGGCGGCCGCGGCATAGGTGAGAGCGACGAACAGATCGTGGGTGTGGGAGAAGTGCGCGGGCAGCTCCCCCACCTCGGCGCGCGTGCGCTCGGTGGCGGGCATGTGGGTGTGCTCGGGAAGGAACAGCGACTCGAAGCCGCGGTCCTCGACCGCACGCGCCAGTTCGTCGGGGCGGACGGCGAAGTCCGCGGGGAACATGGCAATGCCTAGTTTCATGTCTTCCGTCCTCGGTAGCAGGCGGCGCGCGCTCTTCCGTAGGTCGCGCAGGGCTGTCCTGCGCCGTCCTGCGCCGTCGTTCGTCGGCAACCCTAGGCATCGGCACCGAGAGCATCCATGACGGAGACGCTCAGTAATTTGCCTCAGAGTCTCACCCTTCGATCCTCTGCATCATTCCGGCGTTAGAGTGTGGGGCATGGACGTGCTCGCTGACGTACTCGCTGCCACCGGCTTCAGGGGCGTACTGCTCGCCCAGCTGCGGTCGTCCGGATCCGGCTGGGGCTGTGCCGTGGACCGGCTGGGCACCGCGGGGTTCCATCTCATCGCCGAGGGCGTCTGCTGGCTGCGGACCGCCGAGGCGCCACCGGTGCAGCTGGTGTCCGGGGACGTGGTGCTGTTGCCGCGCGGCACGCCGCACCGGCTGCTCGGGGCCCCCGACGAAGAGGCCCTCCCGTACGCGGAGTTGGAGGCCGCTCACCCGCCGGGCGCGGAGGGCGTGGTCGACCTCGGCGGGGCCGGGCCCGTCGTGCGGGTGGTGTGCGGCAAGTTCCACTACGCCGGCAATACCGACGGGCATCCGATGCTGTCGGCGCTGCCGGAGGTCATCCATGTGCCCGGCATGAGCGCCGACCCCCAGTTGCAGGATGTCGTCCGGATCCTCGCCACCGAGACGGCGGGCGGGCAGCCCGGCTCCCGGGCAGTGGCCACCCGTCTGACCGAGGTGCTCTTCGTGCTCGCGATCCGCGCCTGGATCGAACGGGCCGACACCGCCACCGAGACGGGACCGTCCTGGCTGACCGCCCTGCGCGACCCGCGCATCGGAACCGCCCTGTCACTGATGCACGAAGAGCCGCACCGCGACTGGACGGTGGAGAGCCTGGCCCGCACCGTCACGATGTCCCGCCCGGCCTTCGCTCGCCAGTTCAAGGAGGTGGTGGGCCTCACCCCGCTGGCCTACCTCTCTCGCGTGCGGATCGACCTGGCCGCCCGCCTGCTGCGCGACACCGACAATCCGGTCGGCGACATCGCGCAAGCCGTCGGATACCAGTCCGAGTTCGCCTTCTCGCGGGCGTTCTCCCGGGAACAGGGCATCGCGCCCGGCCGCTACCGTCGTACGGCATCAGTCCCTTCCTGATCAGCCGCTTGCCGAAACTTCGCCTCCGGCGGCAGGGTGCGGCGGTACGGCGCGGTTGTTGAGGTCCACCGAGAGGAAGATGTCGTTCGCGACGGGGTTGCGGAACCTGCGGCAGTCCTCGGTCACGCCGAGGAAGCGTGAGCCGCCGCCCAGGAGCCCGGCGGCGAGGGCGCCCTGGACCGAGTCGGGCGCCGACAGGTACGTCAGCCTGGTCGTGATCGCGGTCGGGGTGAAGCCGTGGTCGGCCAGCGCGGCGAGCACGGCCTCGAACACCCGTGCCTCCCCGGGGGTGGGTCGGCGCTGTGCGGCGAGCCAGAACGCCAGCTCGCCGAAGCCCACCTCGCCCATCACATCGGCCGCGAAGTCCTGGCCGAGCAGGGTGATCTTGTCAAGGGAGGACGCGCCGAGCGCGGTCGGGTACTCAGGCATCGTCGTCCTCCAGAAAGTCCAGCAGCCACTTGCGCAGTTCGGCCCCGTGTTCGTCCAGCTCGGGCGGGGGCTGCCGGTAGGCGGCCGGGGTCTCGGAGAAGCGGATCGGGTGCCGTGGGGTGGGCACGGCCCGGTCGCCTTCGCCGACTTCCACGACCGGGTCGAGCCCGAAGCGTTCCGCCATCGCGACCCCGCCGTCGACGGTGTTGATCGCCCCCTCCACGCGTCAGCAAGCCGCGTCCGGACTCCAAACCCCGTGCGACACGGCAGAATTGCTTGAAACTTCACATTGACTGGGGGCGGTGATCCCTCAAGATGATGATCTGTCGCATCCC
The DNA here is from genome assembly GCF_030499515.1 of Streptomyces sp. DT2A-34. Lineage (NCBI taxonomy): Bacteria > Bacillati > Actinomycetota > Actinomycetes > Kitasatosporales > Streptomycetaceae > Streptomyces > Streptomyces sp. DT2A-34. Next base: position 9,843,783 of record NZ_JASTWJ010000001.1, read on the forward strand.
CCACTACGCGAAGGAATCAACGCAGCCATGCAACGACTCATCACCAAGGCCCTGGCCACAGCCGTGGCCACCGCCGCCCTGATCGCCACAGGCGCCGGCATCGCCTCCGCCGCCAACGGCCAGGACAAGCTCGCCCAGCCGGCAAAGGTGTGTCAGACCTGGGCGTGTGAACCCTGGCAAGACTGGTGACCACGGACTCCGCCGGCGGCACGGTCGGCTCCTCCGGCCGCCCCCGCTGACGCGACGGCGAGGGGGCGGCCGGTGCACGGCCGCCCCCTCGCCACAGGGCTCAGTGGTTGCGCGGGAAGCCCAGGTCCACGCCCGCCGGGGCCTCCGCCGGGTCCGGCCAGCGGGTGGTGACGACCTTGCCGCGGGTGTAGAAGTGCGTGCCGTCGTTGCCGTAGATGTGGTGGTCGCCGAAGAGCGAGTCCTTCCAGCCGCCGAAGCTGTGGTAGCCGACGGGGAGGGATCGGGACGTTCACGCCGACCATGCCGGCCTCGATCTCCATCTGGAAGCGGCGGGCCGCGCCGCCGTCCCGGGTGAAGATCGCGGTGCCGTTGCCGAAGGGCGAGCTGTTGATGAGGGCCACGCCGTCGTCGTACGTGTCGACGCGCAGCACGCACAGGACCGGGCCGAAGATCTCGTCCTGGTAGGCCTTCGCGGACGTGGGCACCTTGTCGAGGAGCGAGATGCCGATCCAGTGACCATCCTCGAAGCCGTCGACGGTGTAACCGGTGCCGTCCAGGACGACCTCGGCGCCCTCGGCCGCCGCGCCCTCCACGTAGGAGGCCACCTTGTCGCGGTGCACGGCGGTGATCCAGCGGGCCCATCTCGGAGGTCGGGTCGTTGCCGGGGCCGATCTTGATCTTCTCGGCGCGCTCGCGGATCTTGTCGACCAGCTCGTCGCCGACCGCGACGACGGCCGAGATGGCCGAGATGGCCATGCAGCGCTCGTCGGCCGAGCCGTAGGCCGCGCTAAGCGCCGCGTCCGCCCGTCATCGAGCGGTGAGGACGTGCGCCCACGGCTCATCGATGTCGGCCAGACCCAGCACGGTGACCACGTTGTCGAGCATTCCGGCGCCGGACCAGCGCCGCACGGCGTCGTCGTCGCCCAGCGGCTGCCGAACGGTGTCAACCTGCTTGGCGTAGCACCGGCGCACGGCCTGCCCCACCAGCGGCTCGTCGGCGGCACAGTTCGCGTGCATGAGGAATCGCAGGATGTTCCGGTCCGCGACGAGCGCGGCGTAGGCGCCGCGCGCCGCATCCAACGCCGCCTCGGGCGCCGGACCGGCCCCACCCGACGCCGGCGAGAGAGCGACCAGCGTGTCGGTCATGACGACGGACACGTGGTCGACCACCGCCGCGAACAGGGCTTCCTTGTTCGGGTACAGGCGACAGAGATACGCCAGTGGTGGGGCGGGCCGGGACTGTGCGACGTTCGGTGTAACTCCCGGTCATGGAAGGTGCATCGATGACCAGTGGGAACGTGGCCGAGCAGGAGGCTGTCGAGTCGGCAGCGGCTGTGTCGGCGAAGGCGCGCGGCCGAGGCGGCCGTCGCGGCCAGTGACGAGCGGCTGACCGAATGTCGGACTTGGGCGTGGCGATTTCCAAGGCCGTCGCCGACGGTGAATCGGTGACCTGCTCCTGCCTCAACCACGGACTGCGCGCCCGTATCAGGCAGCTCTCCGGCCGGCAGAAGGCCGTCGGACTCCTGGAGCGGCTCAACGGGGAGCCGGTGCGACAGAAGGAGAGCTCCGCCCCGATCGACGCATTGGGCGGCGAGGCGGCCGAGAGTCCGGCTCCGGCGCCTGGCGCGCCTCTATGCGCCCGGCCACTGAGGGGGCTCGCTCCTTTCATTGACATCCTCCCCCTCTTAAAAGAGGGGGATTCCAACCCAGGTGGGTTGAGGTTCACGGGCGCTCGAACGGCTGGCGGCCGCTGTCACCCCTCCGGCACCGGCTGTACGCCGGGGGCGGGGGATCCCGCCCTGTCCTGCCGCGACGTTGTTCGCTGCGTTCTCATCCGCGTTGCAGGTGAAGCCGCAGGACACGCAGACGAAGTCGGCTTGGCTCTTGCGCGACTTCTTCTCGATCCACCCGCAGGCACTGCACCGCAGAGACGTAAAGGGCGCGGGAACGTCCTCGACCCGGCCCGGAGCCTTGTGCTCGGTGCGCTGCCGCAGCAGGCCCCAGCCCTGCGCGAGGATGCCCCGGTTGAGCCCGGCCTTCTGCCGTACGTTCTTGCCCGGCTCGGCGAGGGTTCCCTTCGCCGAGCGGGTCATGTTCTTGATGTTCAGCTTCTCCAAACGGACCACATCGTAGGAGCGGGCGAGCATGGTGCTGGTCTTCTCGCACCAGTCCTTGCGCCGGTTCGCCTCCCTGGCCTTGAGCTTGGCGGCCCTCGCGTACTCGGCGGTCTTCCTCTCACTGCCCTTCGGAGCGCGGGCGGCACGCTGCTGATGCTTACGGATCTGCGCCCGCTCCTTGACCGTGAGCTGCGGGCAGTTCAGCTTCCGGCCGTCCGAGAGGGCGGCGGTAATGGTCACGCCCCGGTCGATGCCGATGACCTCACCCGTGCCGGGCGCGTCGATCGGCCTGGGGACGACGGCGAACGCGAGGTGCCACTGCCCGTTGCGGAAGGTGACCCGGAACGTCTTCGCGGCGGGCAGTTGGGCGCCCTTGCCCTTGGCGCTGAGCCGGAAACGCACCCACCCGCAGCCGGGCACCTTCACCTGCGCCCACCGCCGGTTCAGCTTCTGCACCACGACCGAGCGGCCCATGACCTGCTTGCCGGTCTTCGCGTTCAGCTTCGGCGAGCCGTCCTCGCTGTACTCGGGGACGCGGTCGGCACCGATGACCCGGAAGCCCTCGTGCCGGAACTTCCTGCGCCAAGTCGGCTCGCCGAACCCCGAGACGAAGCGGGCGTTCTTGGCCTTGGCGAAATCCTTCAGCGCCTGCTGCTGGACATCGGCGTTCCCGGCCCCGAGCCACTCGTTCTCGCGTCGGGCCTCGGTGAGCTGGCGGCACTGCTCGGCGAAACCGGGAGCGGTTTTCCGTCCACGACGCCAGTGCGAGTGCTGCTCGACGGCGAGGTTCCACACGTACCTGGCGTGCGCGCAGTGCGTGAGCATCTGCTCTGCCTGCGCGGGCGTCGGGTACATCCGGAAACGTGACATGCCGTGAACCCAGCCCACACGTTCCCCTACCGGGCAGATCATCGATCAACATCACCTGTGTGAGTGACCGCTCCCGGCAGCCGACCCGCCCGCCACCAGCCGCAGGACCCTCAACTCCCCCTCACCACCGACCTGTTTGCGGTTCTCCTCGGCACCGTGGACGGCGACGCCGAATCGCCCTGACGGCGATTCGGCTTCCCCTGCCTCGCTTACGCGGGAGCGGGCATTCACCCCGGCCCTCAAGGACCGGGCACCCTGCCCGAAAACAAGGTGGATGTGCGCGGGACGGAAGTGACTGATGTCCGTCCTGCTGATCAGGTCACCGACCGGACCGTCCATCGGGATCGCGTAGCCGCGTGGCGCGATTGCGCACGCAGTACGTGCCGTCCGCCCGCGTCCGGTACAGCGCGCGCAGCCGGGCCTCGTCGATCTCCGGCAGCTGCGCCTCGTAGGCGCCGTCGGCGTCGGCCTGCCACACGTCCAGGACGATGTCGGGCAGAGGCGTGCCGTCGAGGTCGAGGACCCGGCCGGTGATGAACAGCGGCGTGCCCGGGATGCCGTCCAACATGTCGGCTCCGAAACCGGCCCGTCGGAGAGCCGTCGATGTGGAACGGACCGAGCACCGTCGCCGGAGTGGCGTCCGTCGAGAAGTGGTGGTTCAGCTGGACGACGAGCGTGCTAAGACCCAGGACGTCGGAGGCGAGGATGAACTCCTGACGCTTGTCGTCACTGATCCGGCCGGTCGCCGTGAGCCATTCGACGGCAGCCGCCCACTCCTCCTCCGTCAGCCCGACCTCGCGGGCGTACGCGTGGAGGTGCCGCACCAACGCTGTCATCAGCTCGGCGAGCCGGGGCGAGTGCGCCGTGGCCCACCGCTTCACCGCCAGGTCGCTGAGGTTGTCCTCCGTCGCGAAGGCCATGGAATCCTCCTCGATTCGTTCCGGCCTCGACCGCTGTACGGACATGAGTCCGTACAGCGGACACATACTGGCGCATGGTTGACTCGTAAATCAAGCCCTTGGGCGGCTGCGTTGGAGCCAGGCTCGGGTTGGGCCGATCGGACTGCTGTCCGCACCCGGGAAATGCGTGGCCCGTCACCGACCGGTGACGAGCCGAGGAACCGCGAGGAACCGCGAGGAACCGCGAGGGATCGCGAGGGATCGCGAGGATCCGGAGAGGTCAGAACATCGTGTTGTCGTTGGCGGAGGTGGCCGGGACGTCCTGTAGGACGTCCCAGTGCTCGATGATCTTGAGCTCGCCATTCTTCTGCTTCTTGACCCGGAAGATGTCCACGACGGACTGCCCACGGTCCTCGGGACTGAGGCGGTAGTGCGCGTGGATGGCGACGTAGTCCTTGTCGGCGATGACGCGCTTGCGTTCCACGATCAGGTTCGGGAACTGGCGGAAGAAGTTGGTGAACTGCTCACGCAGGCCGGCCGAGCCGCTGGGGATGGTCGGGTTGTGCTGGTAGTACTCCGGCGCGAGGTACTTGACGGCGTCGGGGTTCTTGTCGACGAGGAGGGTGTCGAAGTAGCTGGTGGCGATCTTCTCGCTGAGGTGTGTCTGCCAGCGGGGACCGCTGGGCTGGTTCGTGTGCGGGTTGCTGACCGTGCCGAACATGTCGTTGCCGTTGACGCTGGTCGCCGGCACGTCCTGGACCGTGTCCCAGTGCTCGGCGATCATGCCGCTCTTGGGGTCGAAGCGGAAGATGTCGACCACGGCCGTGCCACGGGTGCCGGGCTCGTAGACGGGGTTGGAGTGCACCAGGACCAGGTTGCCCTGGGCGAGGACCCGCTTGACGTTGTACTGGTGGTCCGGGAAGCGGGCGGTCCAGTCGCGAATGAAGTTCTTGATCGCTTCCCGGCCGTTGGGGGCGGCGGCGTTGTGCTGGATGTAGTCCTCGCGGATGTACCGGTCGGCGACCTTGAGGTTGCCCTCCTCGAAGAGCTGGGTGAGGACGTGGACGGCGACGCGCTTGTTGCGCTCCTGCGTGGCGGGGCTCGTGTACGAGGCGTCGAGGCCGAGGCCCAGGCCGCTGTGGGACGGCGTGGAGGCGGAGGCAGTGGCCGTGGCGGCAGGTGCGACGCCGGCCACGGCTCCTACGGTCGCCGCAGCCAGGAGGGTGGCTATGGCTCTACGGGGCAGCCGGCTGGTGCTGTTCGACATGGGGGGTTCTCCAATGATGCGCGGACGGCGGTGAACGCGTCGGCGGGTGTCTGGTGGGAGATCGGGCGTAAAGGGCGAGGCTGCCCGTGTGGGCTCAGGCGCGGTCGAAGGTGAGGAGGAACTCGATGTTTCCCTCGTCCTCCACCGTGATCCCGCCGAAGTTGGGTGCGTCCACGCCGTAGTCGGCGAAGGTGACCGGGATGGAGCCGTTGACCCGGAAGCCGTCGGCGGTGCGCTGGGCGTCGAGCTCGAAGGAGACCGTGTTGGTCTCGCCGTGGACGGTCAGCTCGCCTGTGGCCTTGGCGCTGACCTGCTCGCCCACCGCCGGAGCAGAGCCGAAGTCGACGGGCTCGGTGAGCTCGAACGTGGCCTCCGGGTAGCGCTCGGTGTTCATGACCCGGCCGCGGAACTGGCCGTCGCGCTGGTCGGAGTCGCTCTTCACCGAGGCGAGGTCGACGGTGAAGGATCCGCTGACCGCCCGGTTGCCTTCGATCTCCAGCTCGCCGGTGACCTTCTCGGTACGGCCCACCGCCGTGACGTTCTGGCCGAAGAGGACTTCGTCGACCCGGTAACCGGCCTGCGAACCGCTGCCCACCCGCCAGGCACCCTCGACATCCTCCCCGGAACCCGAGGAACTGCCGGAGGAGTTCGAGCCTGGCGGGTCGTCGAGCGAGAGGGCGGCCGGTGGCTTGTCCTGGACGTAGTTGATGTAGATGTAGGGGCCCGCCGTGCACAGCACGGCGACGGTGGCCACACCGGCGATGAGCCAGCGCTTCCAGTGCCTGCGGATGCTGCCTGCCATGGTGTCTCCTATGTGTTTTCGGGTTCAATTGAAGTTTCAAGTACTTGGTCGCGCGTCGCCCTGGGGCGAAAGGGGTTGCTGCGGCCGTGCGCGGGCTCAGCCGTGGCTGGCGAGCGGGATGGGGTCGGTCCAGGAGCTGCTCGGAGACCTGCCAGAGTCGCTCGGCCGCCTCCGGATCCAGGGCGTGCGGCGCGACCCCGGTGTTGGTGCCCGGCTGGTGCAGTGGGGCCTCATTGCAGTCCTCGAAGTACCGGCCGCTGATGCCGTCGAGCAAGGGTGAGGTGGCCAGCAGGGCGGAGGTCGCGGCGCCCTGTTCGACCGATTTGAAGGACATCTCGGGCAGGGGCGTTCCTTCGCCGAGGACGGCTTGCAGGTGGGTCATGAACAGGCCCATCCGGGCCTCGTCCATGTAGCGCCCCAGGTTGGTCTGGATCCCTCCGGGCATCAGTGCGTTGGCCGTGATCCCGTCTGCGGCCCATCGCCGGCCGGCCTCGACCGCGAACAGCACGTTTGCGGTCTTGGACTGGCCGTACGCCAGCCACGGGTCGTAGGGCCGCTCGGTGAAGTGGAGGTCGTCGAAGACGACGGGTGAGAACAGGTGCCCGCTGGAACTCACCGACACCACCCGGGCACCGTCGGCCGCCGCGAGTGCCTCGTGCAGCCCGGTGGTCAGGGCGAAGTGCCCCAGGTGGTTGGTGGCGAACTGCAACTCCCAGCCCTGGGGTGTGCGGCTCTCCGGGGCCGCCATGACCCCGGCGTTGTTGACGAGGATGTGCAGCGGGCCGTGCCAGGCGGCGGTGAACGCGCGGACGGACGCCGGATCGGTCAGGTCCAGGGCGGCGACCCGTACGCCTTCGGAGCCGGTGGTGGCCCGGATGTCCTTCGCGGTGCGATCGCCGGCGGCGGTGTCCCGCACGGCCAGCGTGACCTCCGCGCCGGCGCCGGCCAGTGCTCGGGCGGTCTCCACGCCGATGCCCGACGCCGCCCCGGTGACGACAGCGCGGCGGCCCGTGAGGTCGATGCCCGCGATGACGTCGGAAGCCGTGGACCGGCTGGTGAACGGAGTGGTGATGCCTGTCCTCATGGCCATTCTCGCAATGCTCCCTGTTTGCTACGCTCGAAGCGGAGGTGCCTCCGGTTGCTTGAAACTTTAAACGGAGGGTCCTCCGATTGTCCAGAAGGAAGGAAAGCTGTGACCGCCACCACACGCGGACTGCGTGCTGACGCGCGACGCAACCGGGAACGCCTGCTCGAAGCCGCGGGGCGCGCGTTCTCCGAGACCGGCACCGACGCGTCCCTCGAGGCCATCGCCAAGGACGCCGGCGTGGGAATCGGCACGCTCTACCGGCACTTCCCCACCCGCGAGGCCCTGCTCGAGGCCGCCTACCGCAATGAACTCGCCCGGGTCTGCGACAGCGTCACGGAACTGCTCGCAGAGCTCCCGCCCGACCAGGCCATGCGGAGGTGGATGGACCTGTTCATCGACTACCTGGCCACCAAGCAGGGCATGGCGGACGCACTGAAGGCCGTCATCGCCTCCGGCGACGAGGATCCGTTCGCCGAGAGTCTCGACCGGATCAGCACGGCCATCAGCACACTGCTGCACGCCGGGGCCGAAGTGGGAGTTCTGCGCTCGGACGTGGACCCGCTCGATGTCGGGTTCAGTCTCGGGGGTGTCCTGCTGATCACGAGTGACAAGGGGCTGCGCGACCGCGCGGGCCGCATGCTCGACCTCCTGCTCGACGGGCTCCGCTACCGCTCCGGCTGATGCGTCCGGGCGGGGAAGGCGTCCGCGCTCGGCCTCGCCTGACGGCACGCCTGCGGCGGTGCACACCGACTCAGAGAACGACGAACAGGAGAAGAGCACGCGGCTGGGCGTACACATCACCCGCTTCAACCACCCGGACGGCCCGGCCGCCCTCGGCCCCGAGCCGGCGGCGACGGGTGAGGCGGCGGAGGCGGCGGACGTCAGTCGGCTCTCGGTCATGGACCACTACTTCCAGATGGAGGCTTACGGGCTGAGCGCGACGGAGCCCATGCTGGAGGGCTACATCACCCTCGGCCACCTTGCTGCCCATACGTCGACGACACGACTGGGGCTGCTGGTCACCGGGGTGACCTACCGTCATCCTGGCCTGCTGGGCAAGATCGTCACCTCTCTCGACGTGCTCTCCGGCGGCCGGCCTTCCTCGGGATCGGCGCGGCCTGGTACGAGCGCGAGCACACGGGTCTGGGCGTGCCGTTCCCGCCGGTCGCCGAGCGCTTCGAGCGGCTGGCGGAGACCCTGCGGATCTGCAGGCAGATGTGGGACCCGCAGGACAACGGCCCCTTCGCGGGCGACCATTACCAACGCCGCCATCCGCAAGACCGTCCTCTACATGGACCCCAGCGGTACGCTCGACGGCTTTGCCGAGGCCATGGCCCGAGTACGCCGAGCTGGGCATCGACGAGGCCATCGTCGCGCCGCCGGGCGGGGCTCCCGCCCAGTGGATCGAGCGCCATGTAGCCCCCGCGGCACGCGCGCCGGCCCAGCTGGGCTGACGGCGTATCACCGGCTCAGGTTCTCGAACAGCACCATCCCGGCCGCCGTGTTGGACGCCGGTACGTGGTAGGCCTCGTACACACGGCGGATCCGGGGTCCCAGCGCGCCGCGCATGATCAGCCACATGATGAGCTCGATGCCTTCGGAGCCGGCTTCGCGGATGTACTCCTCGCGCGTCAGCGCGGCCAGTTTCTCGGGGTCGTGCTCGATCGCGTCGAGGAACATCCGGTCGAAGTCCTGGTTGATCAGTCCCGCGCGGGCGCCGGCGAGCTGGTGGGACATGCCGCCGGTGCCGAAGACGGCGACCTTGAGGTCCTCGGGGAAGGAGCGGATGGCCTCGCCGAGCGCGCGGCCGAGGGCCAGGCACCGCGCGGCGGTCGGCTGCGGATACTGGATGACGTTGACCAGGAGGGGGACCACCGCGCAGGGCCAGCGTTCGCCGGGGTCGGGGCAGTACACCGACAGCGGAACGGTCAGGCCGTGGTCGACGTCGAGTTCCTGGTAGACGGTCAGGTCGAAAGAGGCGTCGATCAGGCTCTTGACGAGGTGGTCGGAGAACTCGGGGGCGCCCGTGACCGTGGGCACCGGGCGGCTGCCCCATCCTTCGTCGGCCACCCGGTACGACTCGGCCGTCCCGAGCGCGAAGGCCGGGGTGACGCTCATGTCGACGGCGTTGGCGTGGTCGTTGTAGATGACGACCGCGACGTCAGGGGTGTGCCGGGCCATCCACTCCCGCGCCGGTGTGTATCCGTCGAACAGCGGCTTCCAGTACGGGTCTTGCGTCTTCCCGTGGTCCATGGCCGCACCGATCGACGGCACGTGCGAGGTCGCCAGACCCCATATCACCTCAGCCAAAGTTCCGCCCTCCCGCTTTCAGCGCCTGCGCGAACTCCTCGGTGGTCATGCCGGTGAACACCCCGCCGAGGTACTGCATGGACTTCTGGTCGACCATGGCGAGCTTGAAGACGTAGAAGATGGAGCCGCCCAGCTCCATCATCCGGTTCCAGTCCCGCCGCAGAACGGCGTCCCGCTGCTGGGCCGTGAGCCCGTACGTCTCGCAGTACGCGGCTTCGTCGGCTTTGAACCTCTCCCGGTTCTCGGCGTCCTTGAGGGACCCGCAGAGCCGGTTCAACGCTCGGCCGCGGCGGTTCTCCGCGGCGTCGAAGACGTAGGTGCCGGGGACCCGGGGTGTGGTGCTGGACATGCTGTTCTTCTCCTCTCCGGTGTTGATGACGGTCAGTGCAGGAGCCCGCCGCCGTCGCAGACGAGCGTCTGGCCGGTGACCATGGACGCGTCCGGTGAGGCGAGATAGGAGACCAGCCCCGCGAACTGCTCCGGGGTGACGAACTCCTTGATCGCCTGCCGGCTCATGGTCGCGGCGAACACCTCGTCGCCGGAGTGCGCCCGGGTGCCCGGGGTGGCCACCTGCGCGGGCGCCACCGCGTTGACAGTGATCCGGTGCTCGCCCAGTTCGCGTGCCATCACCCGGGTCATCCCGATGAGCGCGCCCTTGCTCGCGACGTAGGCGATCTGGCCCGGGGACCCCGTGAAGAAGGTGCGGGACGCGACATTGACCACCCGCCCGCGGTGCGGGCTGCCGCTCAGCCAGGGCACGCACGCCTGCACCATGAGCAGCGGGCCGACGGCGTTGACGGCGAAGAAGCGGTGCATCTCCTCCGGGGTCGTCTCCAGCAGCGGCGCCCGGCCGGAGAGCAGGCCGGCGTTGTTGACGAGGACGTCGACCCCGCCGTACGCCTCGGCGATCTCGGATACGGTCTGGCGGGTCGCGGCCGGGTCCCCGACGTCGCAACGCCAGGCCCGGCCGCCCGGGATCGAGCTGGTGTCATCGGGTTCGTCGACGTCGAGGGCGGCGACCGTGAAACCGTCCCCGGCCAGTCTGCGGGCGATGGCGAGCCCCAGGCCGCCGGCGGCGCCCGTGACCACGGCGACCCGGGGGCTGCGGTTCGCCGGGCCGGTCATGGTGCCTTCTCCTGCGGATGGGTGGCGAGTGCCTCGACGGTGATGTCCATCCACTTCCACATCGGCAGGGAGACCAGCGCGTCATGCAGCTGTGCCGGGTCGGCCGCCTCGTACAGGCCGATGGTCGCGTTCCGGCCAGGCACCCGCCACAGCCGCTTGAGGATGCCGGCCTCCCTGAGCTGCATGGCCCGTTCGCGCTCGCCTTTGCGCAGCTCCTCGCGTACGTCGTCGGGGGTGTCCGGGGGCAAGGTGTTCTCGGTGCGGACGAGGAATTCCACGGGGATGTCCTTCCGGGTCAGGCTGCCGCGATCTCCAGCAGCAGTTCGGCGAGTCGGCCGGGGGCGGTGACCATCGCTTCGTGTCCGGTGGCGATCTCGTGGACCGGCCAGCCGCGGGAGGCGGTGCGCTCGGCGTGCGGGGTGAACACCCGCATCCAGTCGGTGCACTCGACGAAGGCGCCGGGGACCTGGTCGGCCTTGCCGGTCAGCCGTAGTGGCTCGGTGTAGGTCAGCCACGGGTGCGGGGTCAGCCGCGGGCCGAGCCAGTCGAGGTCCGCCTGGTCCTCGACGCCGAGCACGCTCAGCGAACGCACCGGGATGAGCCAGCCGAACCCGGGTCCGGCCACGGACTCCCGGTAGTGCCCGGCGATGGTGTCGGGCAGCAGATCGATCGCCGCGTCACCGTCGTCGCCGACGAAGGCGTCGAGGTGAACCCGCTTCGCAAGCCGGTCCGGGATCCGGTCCGCGACGCCGGTGACGACCTGGCCCGCGTAACTGTGGCCGACGAGCACGACGTCCCGGGCGTCGTGGGCCTCGATCAGCGCCACCACGTCCTCGACGTGCGTGCCGAGTCCGATCTGCGGGCTCAGCAGATGGGCGCGGTCACTCACCCCGGTCAACGTGGGGGTGTGCACCTCGTGTCCGGCCGCGCGCAGCAGCGGGGCGACACGCTGCCACACCCAGCCGCCGTGCCAGGCTCCGTGGAGCAGTACGAAGACGTGGCGGCCGCTCATGCGGACGCCCGGGGCCGCGTGCCGCCGGCCTGCTGTTCGCGGGTGAGCATCTTCGCCACCGCCCGGCGTCCGCGGAGTGCGGCGAGGTCGGACTTGATGCTGGACTCGGCGGTGCCGCCCGGGTCGGTGGCGTACATGATCTCCTGCGCCTCCAGGGCGTCGACGTCCTCCTGCATCACGGCCAGTTGCTGCTCGTGCTGGAACCTCGTGAGCTCCTCGTCGTCGATGAGGTAGTCGCGGCCGAGCGCGTAGAAGTCGTGCGTCTCGTTGCCGCGCCCCGGCGTCATCCCGTACAGCACCTTCATGTGGAAGCCGTCCGGCTCCTCGGTGCCGGTGGCCGCGACGCGGATGTTGAGGACGAAGATGCCCGGCGGGTAGAAGTCGCCGTCCTGCCAGCGGTCCACCGGAGAGGTCAGTCCGCAGGACTTCTCGTAGAACGGCGGCGCCTCGATGCCGATCATGCGGCGGCTGAAGCCGACCCGGTCGCCGTCCACGGTCACGTCGATCGGGGTCGCGGCGACGGCGGCGTTTCCGATGCTGGTCGGGTGCAGGAACGTCTCGTGGGTGAGGTCGAGCAGGTTCTCCAGGAGCAGCATGTGCCGTGCCTTCAGCGGGACGACGCCGTGCACGTGGGTCCAGTTCGGGTCGGTCAGCCACGAGGTGTCGGGCAGGAGGCTCTCGTCGGCCAGTTCGGGGTCTCCGGGCCAGATCCATATGGCGCCGTCCCGCTCGACCAGGGGGAAGCGGCGCAGTGCCGCCTTGGGCTTGTCGGCCTGCTCGGCGACCCCGACGCACACGCCCTGGCCGTCGAAGCGGTAGCCGTGGTAGTCGCACTGGAGGGTTCCGTCGTCGTCGAGGTGGCCCAGCGACAGCGGGTACTTGCGGTGGGGGCAGCGGTCCTCGACGGCCGTGACGGTCTGGTCGGGCAGCCGGTAGAAGCAGACCGGGATGTCGGTGATCCAGCGCTGCTTGAGGGTTCGGCCGATCTCGTCGGACCAGGCTCCCAGGTACCAGCCGTTGCGCACGTGCTGTGTCAGTGTCATGGCGGTCCTTCCTTTGACGTCGGCCCAACAGGGCAGTGTGAATGTCGAATTGACGAAGTGTCAGAGATTCAGGACGAGGCGTCGGCCCCGCGCGCGGGAGACGCAGATCAGCATCGTGTCGTTCGCTGCCCGCTCGTCGTCGGTGAGCAGTGAGTCGCGGTGGTCGACCTCGCCCTCCAGGACGGAGGTCTCGCACGAGCCGCAGATGCCTTCCTCGCAGGACGACAGGACAGGGACGCCCGCCTGCTCCACGGCCTTGAGGACCGACAGCCCGGGCGGCACGGTCAGCGTCGTCCCGGACGCCCGCAGTTCCACCTCGATCGGCTGCTCGGCCTCATCGTCCGCCGGCTGTCGCACGGCCGCCGCGGCGAACCGCTCGACGTTCAGCGCTCCGGTCGGCCAGCCGGCGCAGTGTGCCTCGACCGCGTCGATGAGCCCCGCGGGGCCGCAGCAGTACACCAGGGCGGACGGGTCGGGATCGCCGAGGTAACCGGCGAGGTCGAGCAGACCGTACTGGTCCTGCGGACGTACGGTCACGCGCTCGCCGTAGCCCTCCAGTTCGGGCAGGAACGCCATGGACGCGCGCGTGCGGCCCCCGTAGAGCAGGGACCACTCGGCCCCCGTCGCCTCGGCCTCGGCGATCATCGGGAGCAGGGGGGTGATGCCGATCCCGCCGCCGACGAACAGGTACCGGGCCGCCGGCCGCAACGGGAAGTTGTTGCGCGGGCCGCGCACCCGGAGTTCGCCGCCCTCCACGAGGTGGTCGTGGATCCACTGCGATCCGCCGCGTCCGTCGGGCTCTCGGAGCACCGCCACGCGCCAGCGGGCCGTGTCTTTCACCGGGCCGCAGAGCGAGTACTGCCGGGTGACGCCCGTGGGCAGGACGACGTCGATGTGTGCTCCCGGCTGCCAGGGCGGCAGCGATTCGCCGGAGCTCGCTGCGAGTTCCAGCGACACGACACCATCCGCCACCGTCTGGCGGGCCAATACGGTGGCGGTGCCTTCGAACTCGGTGCCGCGCCGGGCGGCGGACGGCGTTCCGGCCTCGGCGAAACCGAGGGTGTGCGCCGGGGCGGCGGCTGGGGGGCTCGTCACGTTCGTCATCTCCTCGGTACGGTCGGCAGGGATCGCTCCGGCCGCGGTCGGCGGCGCCACGATCGACGCTAGCCACCGGACAACGCCCAGGTCATCGCTCGAATGACCGGATCGGGGCGGCGCATGGTCGTGGCCCCGACTACGTCATCCGTCGCGCGGGCCGGGTGTCCCGGCACGCCCGTCGAGCTGCGGAGCCTGGTCGAGATGGATCCGCACCTGGCGGTCGTCCTCGTTCCAGAGGGCTTCCACGACGGCGTGCAGCCGTCTGACGTCGGTGCGCCACATCGGTACGCCGTAGCGGTCGTCGCGTATCAGCGCGTCCTCGGCGACGGCATCGGCCAACAGGCTCCGGCGGTCGTACGTCGAGGCCGTTCCGTTCGCTCCGTCGGGTTCGTCCGCGAACTGCACGTAAAGGGACGTGTCCCGGAAGGGAACCCAGATGTGCGTAGCCCCACGGACACCCGTCCCGCCCTGCGCCGTCACGCCAGAACACCCGTCGTCTGCGGGTAGAGCCGCACGTACGCCTCTCCCATGGTTCCGTGCGAGAGGCCGAGGTTGGGGCCGGCGTTGCGCTTCAGCTGGACGCCGCGCCGCTTGGCGAGGTCGGTGTAGTAGTCCCACATGTGCTGCTGGGCGGCCAGGCACTCCATGGCCTTGCGCTTCTTGTCGAAGACCGGGGTGATGTCCAGCAGGACGTTCGGCTTGAAGTCGCACTGCTCCGGCTGGTGCGGCTCGAAGAAGAACACCGGGGGAGCACCGAGCGGTTCACCGGGCGCGTCGTAGCCGACGGCCTGAGCCAGCACGCGAGCCTGGAGCGCCATGCGGGCGGCGGCCGGGTGGTCGCCGTTGTAGGGGTCGGCGAGGGTGTGGGTGAGGACGACCGCGGGGTCCACCTCCCGGTACACGCGCACCATGCGGTCCACCAACTCCGGTGTCTCCAGCAGCGGGTAGTCCCCGGCGTCCAGGAACTCGATCTCCGCGCCCAGGGCGGCCGCGGCGTTCGTGGCCTCGGTGCGGCGCAGCGCCTTGATCTCGTCCAGGGCGAGACCGTCCCGCCAGGCACGGGCGGACTCGCCGCGCTCACCAAAGCTCAGGCACAACACCTTTGCGCGCTGACCGCGTTCGGCGGCGAGGGCTATGGCGCCGCCGGCCCGCCAGACGAAGTCGCCCGCGTGCGCGCTGATCACCAGCAGCGACCCTTCGGACGGAGTGGAGGTGTGGGAGGTCATCAGGACTCCGTGAATTGTTGGGCCGCCCGGGAGGGCCGGGTGTGGCTTGTCGGGACTTGTCTTCAGTGGCTTCCGGGGAGCGGCCGCCCGGCCCTCCGGGCGCCCTGGTCGCTGATTGAGGTGTGCGCTTCGGTCGCTGTTCGCGCAGTTGACGGGGTGTTCCTCGGGCCGACGGCACGTCGAGCGGAACGAAGAGGGGCGAGTGAGCAAGCGACAGGCCCAGGTCTGGGCAGGCATCGACGCCGACAAGGGCCACCACCGGGCGGCGGTGGTGACGAGACCGGCGCGATCCTGTGGTCGAAGGAAGAAGGTCGGTACCGCGCGCTGAGGCAGACGCCACGGTCACATTCCGTCGCCCGAGCCGGCTTCCTGGGCCGTCTTCCTGGCCCAGGCGGTCTCGAGCTTGCCGGTCGGGGTCCGCGGCAGTCTGTCCGTCAGGACGATGGAACGCGGCACCTTGTACCCGGCGAGACTCTGCCGGACCAGGTCGCGCAGTTCGTCACCGGTGACGGTACTGCCCGGCTGGACCGCCACGACGGCCGCCACACGCTCGCCCCAGGTCTCGTCGGGGACGCCGACGACGGCACAGTCCGTCACCTCGGGATGCCCCAGCAGTACGTTCTCCACCTCCTGCGGGTGCACCTTCTCCCCGCCCGTGTTGATCACGCCCGAACCACGTCCGAGGAACCGGATCGCGCCGTCGGCCTCAAGTCGAGCCAGGTCGCCGGGGATCGCGTACCGGACCCCCTCGATGATGCGGTACGCCTTCGCGCTCTTCTCGGTGTCCTTGTAGTAGCCGAGCGGCATGGGCCCGCAATAGGCGAGGACGCCCGTCTCGTCGCTGCCTGGTTCGAGAAAGCGGTCATCGGAGCCGATCACCCGCGTCGCCGGAACGGGGCGGAAACGCGAGGGCAGATCCTCTGCCGATGAGGTGATCGCGAAGGCGAAAGGGCCCCCTTCGCTCGATGCGATGGCTTCGGTGATGGTGACGTCGGCACGTTCGTGCAGTGCCCTCTTGAGCGGATCGCTGAGCGCGGTGCCGGAGCTGATCATCCTGCGCAACGAGCGCAGGTCGTGCGGCGTCCCGGCTTTCTCAGCCCGCAGGAGTTCGTCGACGAGCGGGCGGCACACGGCGTTGCCCGCGATGATGGCCGTATCGACCCGCTGCTCGGCGATCATGCGCCAGACATGTTCCGGATCGAGGCCGCCCGATCGTGCGGTGACCGCCCGGCCTCCTGTCATCAGAGCGCCCATGGTGTTGAACAGCCCGGTGGCGTGCATCAGGGGTACGACAGGCATCGTGGTCGGCGCGCGGTCCTCGTGGCGAGCCTTGACGGCGACGGCCACGGCCTCGTCGAGGCTTGCGGGGAGTTCGGTGACTCCGAGCGGGTGGTAGAACGGGACCACGTGGGCGCGCAGCAGGTCGCTCAGCTGCCATATGACGCCCTTCGGCTTGCCCGTGGTCCCGCCGGTGTACATGAACAGCTGGTCCGTTCCGGGCCGTCGCTGAGGCTCGCGCGGTGCGTGCGCGGTCAGCAGCTCCTCCAGTTCGGGCACCGCGGGCCCGCCCGGACCGTCGGCGGGCGGCTCGCCCACCCTCACCAGCAGCTTCAGTGTGCGCACATGCTTCGCGGCATGCGCGACCCGGTCGGCCAAGGCGCCGCTGAAGACGAGCGCGGCGGCGTCGGCGTCGGTCAGCAGTTCGGAAAGTTCCTCGCCGGTGTAGCGGTAGTTGGCGTTCACCGGTACGGCACCGAGCTTGAAGGCGGCGAAGACCGTCTCCAGGTAGGCGGCGCCGTTGTACAGATAGCAGGCCACGGTGTCGCCCTCGCCGACCCCGGCCGCTTCCAGTGCGGCGGCCAGCCGTGACGCACGCTCGTCGAAGTCGCGGTACGTGGTCTCACGGCCGGGTTCCGTGATGGCGACGGCCGCGGGCAGCGCGCGGCAGACCGCCTCCCAGATCGTGCCGATGGACACGTTCACGTCTCGGACCTCCTCGTCCTCGATGGCTTACGCGGAGCGCACGGCCGAGCAGGCCGCTCGTAGGGCCCCGCGGATCCTTTCGGGGGAGTAACGATCCGCGGGGCGTCCCCTCAACCTAGGCAGGCGCCCTCCCCGCTGGGAACGCGAGCAATGACTGAAGCGGCTCGGCGCTTCGACCTGCCGACGAACAGGTCGAATGACGTAGGACCACCTCGAATACGCCGGGCTACGATGCTGTGGCCGTGCGCAAGTCGCCTTCGTCCCCGAACCGGCCGACGCGTACGACGCAGGCCCGCGGTTTTCGAACGCGCCCCTATCGCACAGTAGGTCTGCGGGGCGGGTTCTTCGTCGATGTTGAGGGAGATCGGTCATGTCCGCGTCGCCGCTCGTGGGGTGGGACGACATCGCCGCCGTCGCGCCGGACGGACTCGCCGTTCTGGACTGCGTGGGCCGGTTCGTACGGCTGAACCCGGCGGCGGCCGCGCTGCTTCGGGCGGACACAGAGGGCGACCTCGTCGGTGCGCCGTCCCCGTTCACCCTGGTGGAGGGAGCCGCCGAGTGCCGCGCGGGGCTGCTGGAGGTCCGGTCGGACGAGCAGGTGGCCCACTGGGAGCCCGCCCGGGGACCCCGACGTGAGTTCGCGTACCGCGCCCGCAGTCTGCCGGCCGACCCGAAGTTCACGGTGGTGTCGTTCCGCGACGTCACCGACGAATGGCACCGGCAGCGCAGGATCGCGGCGATCGCCCGGACGTCGATCGCACTGGCCTCGGAGGGCTCGCTCGGCTCCACACTGGACGCTGTGGCCCAGCAGATCGTCCAGGCGGACGGCCTGGCCGGCGTGCAGATCCTCACCCTCGACAGCACCGGCCGGGAACTGCGGCTGATGGGCTCCGCGGGACTGCGCCACTGGGACGCGTTCCTCGACCGTCTGCTGGAGTGCCGTGACCGGGGCGCCCGGCTGTGCATGCTGGACACCCTGAAGGAACGCAGGCCGATCGTCGTCCCGCACCGGTGGGCCCAGATCCTCGAGGACCCGGCCTGGGAACCGCTGCACGCCTACCTCGGGGAGCTGAACTGGGACTCCTTCGTCAGTGTGCCGTTGATGGCGCGCGGTCGTCCCGAAGGGGTGCTGAACGCCTACTTCGCCCCCGGGCAGGAGATCGGGAGCCGGACACTGGAGTTCCTCGCCGCTATGGCGGAACAGGCCGCCTTCGCCGTCGACTACGCGATGCTGCTTCAGCGTGAGCGCGAGGGCGCCCGCCGCAACGAGCGTCAGCGCCTCGCCCGCGACCTGCACGACTCGATCGTGCAGCAGGTGTTCTCCATCGGCATGCAGGCCAACGCCGTGGGAGTGCTGGGCGCGCGGGACGAAGCGGTGCCGGCGGAAGCGGTCCGCGCCTTCGCGGACGAGGTCGGGGCCCTCTCGCGAACCGTCCTCGCCGACCTGAGGGCCATGGTGCACGAACTGCGTCCCGCTTCCTCTCTCCGGCTCGGCCTTGAGGATGCGGTGACCACGCTCGTCAAAAGCACCGTGAACCGGACGGGCCTCAGCATCCGGCTGGAGTGCGGACAACAAGTGGACACGGTCGAACCGGAACTGGCCGAGGACATGTACCGGATCGTCGGGGAGGCCATCCACAACGTGGTCAAGCACGCGGAGGCCACCACCGTCACCATCCGCCTCGCCGTACACGACCACACCCTGACCGCCGCCATCCGCGACGACGGCCGCGGGATCACGGAATCCGGCGGGCGACGGGCCGCGCAGGAGAACGAGGACGGCGAGGCGGCCACTGCCACCCGACACCACGGCTACGGACTGAGGACCATGCGGGAAAGGACAGAGCGATGGGGCGGCAACATGAGGATCAGATCCGGCGCCAGGAGCGGCACGACCGTACGGGTCGTCATACCCCTTCCCGTACGAGTGCCGGAGTCGCCCCCGGGCTCGGAGGGATCAGGGAGCATCCCATCGGCGGTTCCGCTCAGGGAAACGGAGAACCCCGCCCGGTCCGGGTCCTGATCGTCGACGACCACGCCGTCGTACGCCGCGGAATCCGCGCCTATCTCGAAGTCCTGGACGACATGGAAGTGGCCGCGGAGGCAGCCGACGGCCAGGAGGCACTCACCAGGCTCGACGCGATGGCCGCTCACCAGGAACTGCCGGACGTGGTCCTGATTGACCTGCTCATGCCCAAGATGGACGGGGCGACGGCGATCGGAGCGATCAAGCGGAGCCACCCTGGTCTCCGAGTTGTGGTGCTCACCAGCTTCGGCGAGATGGAACGCGTTCATGCGGCGCTCGCGCAGGGGGCCGCCGGCTACCTGCTCAAGGACGCCGACGCAAGTGAGGTGGTCGCCGCAATCCGCGCGGCCGCCCGGGGCGAGGTCTTCCTCGACCCCGCGGTGGCCAGAGGACTCACCCAGGAGATCGTTTCGCCGCCGACCGGGCTCGCCTCGCTCACCAGCCGGGAACGCGACGTCCTCGTCCTCGTCGCCGAGGGCCGGTCGAACCAGCAGATCGCCGACGAGTTGGTGATCAGCGAGCGCACCGCCCGCACCCACGTGAGCAACGTTCTGCGCAAACTCCGGCTCACTTCCCGCACCCAGGCCGCGTTGCTCGCGGTGCGGCAAGGACTGGTGCCCCCGAAGGGCTGACCGCCCTGCCGACCGCGACGGATGTCCCGGACCGGCCGGGACACAGGTCGGCCGCAGGTGCCGTCATCAGCGGGATCCTCACGGGCCCAGGCGTTCCTACGCTCAGGGGAGTCGCCCTATCGCCCCCAGTTCAGGAGGACAGCATGCTCGACGGCAAAGTCGCCATTGTCACAGGTTCGGGCCGAGGCCTGGGACGTGCCTATGCTCGCGCGATGGCCGCGGCGGGTGCCGCCGTCGTCGTGAACGACCTGGACGCCGATGTGGCCACGGAGACGGTCGACCTGATCACGGACGAGGGCGGAACGGCCGTCGCCCATGTCGGTGCGGTCGGAGGTTCCGAGTTCGCCGACGCGCTGGTGCGGCGCGCGGTCGACGAGTTCGGCCGGCTGGACGTGATGGTCACCAACGCCGGTGCGCTGCGCGACCGGACCCTGCGCAACGCCACCGACGACGACTTCGACCTCGTCGTCAACAGCCATCTGCGCGGTACGTTCACCTGCGGTCGCGCGGCGGCTGCCCGCTTCCGCGAACAGGGCGAGGGCGGTCGGCTCATCCTGGTGGGATCACCGGCTGGGCAGCGCGCCAGCTTCGGCCAGACCGCGTACTCGGCGTCCAAGGGCGCGATCGTCGCGATGACGCGCACCTGGGCGCTCGAGCTCGCGAAGATCGATGTCACCGTCAACGCCATCGTGCCGACCGCGCTGACCCGCATGGTGGCGACCATGCCCCGGGTCGGTGACCTCGTGGCGAAGGTCGATGCCGGGGAGCCCGTTCCCGACGCCATCCGGCGGCAGGGGCTGGGATCGCCGGAAGACGTGGCACCGGTGATCGTGTACCTCGCGTCCAAGGAGTCGGCCCACGTCACCGGACAGGCCATCGCGGCGGGAGGCGACCGGATCGCCCTGTGGACGCACCCCAGTGAGGTCGAGGAGCGGTTCGGGCAGGGCGGCTGGACCGCCGGATCGGTCGCGGAACTCTTCTCAGGCGCCTATGCGGACCGACTCCAGGACTTCAGGCCCACACCCCTCGATCTGGAAGCCGTTGAGGAGGCGTGACGCGCACGCGGCCCCTCTTACGGCCCTCAGGTCCGTGCCAGGGGCAGTGGCTGCTCAGGTCTGCGGGACGGCGGCGACGCGGGCGAAATCCGCGCTGATGTCTCCCGCGGTCTGCAACAGCAGCGGTAGATGCTCCTCGACAAGCCGCTCGACCGATGTTTCGGCCGCGTGGCAGTTGACGTTGAGTGCCGCGATGACCTGGCCGGAGCCGTCACGCAACGGGGCCGCGACCGACCGAATGCCGGGCGCCAGCTGTTGGTCCGTCAGCGCCCACCCACGAGCCCGCACCTCGCGCAGGACCGCGTCGCGTTCGTCGGGGCTGGGCTGCCAGCACGGCGTCAGCCCCGAGCGTGAGGGTTCGGCGAGCACCTTTTCCAGCTCATCGGCCGGCAGTGCCGCCAGCAGTACCTTTCCCAGGGAGGTCTGCAGTGCCGGAAACCGCGTTCCGATCTGCACCGACAGGGTCACCAGCTTCGGGACGGCCACCCGGGCCACATAGATGATGTCCGATCCATCCAACTGAGCCACGGAGCACGACTCGTCGGTCCGCTCCACCAGCCGCTCCATGTGGGGCCGCGCGATGTCCCACAAGCCCATGGAGCGTACGTAGGCGACCCCGAGTTCGAGCACCCGGGGGGTCAGCGCGAACCCTGTCTCGCACGAGCGCACATAGCCGAGTTCCTCCAGAGTCAGCAGAATCCTCCGGGCGGTCGGCCTGGCGAGTCCGGTGGCGCCGGCGACCTGAGCCAGCGACATCCGCGGGTGCCCCGGCCGGAACGCGGCGATGACTTCCAGCCCCCGCGCCAGTGCCTCGATGAAATCCGGTCCTGTTCCGTGGCGTGGCACGTGGCTCCTCGGCTGCGGTCGGGGTGGTCTCTGACCGGTCAGCCTAACGTGTGTCCGTGATGCGGACAGCGGTGCCTGCGAGGCTTCCGCATCCGGGGGTTGGGACGGTCAATTGTCCAAAGTGACCCTGATCCCACCATGTCCGCCATGCGGATGATTGTCCGCCAGGCGTCGCAAGGCCTTCTTTCCCGCGCTTCTTATTCCTTCCTGGAGAGTCGCATGTCCGAAAGAATCCATACAGCACCGCAGGAGACCGGGGCGGCGCCCGTCCGGACCGGACTGCTCATCGACGGCAAGACCGTCGAGACCGAGGAGTGGACGGCCGTCCGCAACCCCGCCGCCCCCGACCTGGTCGTCGGCCACGCAGCCGCGGCGACCCCCGAGCAAGCCCGCGCGGCAGTCGCGGCCGCGGATGCCGCGTTCCCCGCCTGGGCCGCGATGCCCGTCCGTAGGCGAGCGGAGATCATCAGTGAGGCGCTCACGCTGCTCGACGGCAGTGAGGCCGAGCGTGCGGCCTTGATGACCCGCGAGAACGGCAAGATCTCCTTCGAGAGCCAGGTTGAGATGGGGGTCTTCGTGGCCCGCACCCGGGCGGCGATCGACCTGGTCGACTCCCTGGACCAGGTGCGGCGTCTCGACGGCCCGCCGCTGACCTCGTACATCCACCGCCTCCCCATGGGCGTGGTCACCGTCATCGTGCCGTTCAACTGGCCGATCGCGATCCTCGGAGCGAGCCTGCCGTACGCGCTGCTTGCCGGGAACACGGCCGTGGTCAAGCCCCCGCCCACCGTGCCGCTGGCTATGGTGCGCACGCTGGAGCTGTTCGCCGCAGGGCTCCCGGCCGGGGTGCTGAACGTCGTGACGGGCAGCAACGAAGCGGTCGCCCCGCTGCTCACCGACCCTCGCGTACGGAAGATCGTCTTCACCGGCAGCACGGCCGCCGGCAAGCACATCATGGCCGCCGCCGCACAGAACCTCGCTTCGGTGACGCTCGAACTCGGCGGCAACGACCCCGCGATCGTCCTCGACGACGCCGTACTGGACCAGGAGCACATCGGACGGCTCGTCCAGGGCGCCTTCCTGACGAGCGGCCAGGTCTGCATGGCCGTCAAGCGGGTGTACGTCCACCGCTCCCGCTACGACGAACTCGTCGACGCGCTCTCCTCCGCCCTCGACACCCAGCGTGTGGGGCCCGGAGACGATCCTGCCTCGACCATGGGCCCCCTCAACAGCGCCGCCCAGCGCGACAAGGTGGCGGCCATGCTCGCCCAGGCGGCCGGAGCCGGAGCCGAGGTGCGTGAACTGGGCACCCTGGCCCCCGGCGCGGCCACCTCCAAGGGCCACTTCCTGCGCCCCACCCTCGTCCTCGATCCGGACACCGGCCTGCGGATCGTCACCGAGGAACAGTTCGGCCCCACCCTGCCGATCCTGCCCTTCGACGGCGTCGACTCCGTACTGCACCATGTCAACAACGACTGGTCGGGACTGTGCTCCTCGGTCTGGAGCGCCGATGCCGCCCGCGCGGCAGCCCTCGCGGAACGACTGCGTACCGGCACCACCTGGATCAACCACGCCAACGCCGTTGCGTGCGACGACCGGGCTCCGTTCGGCGGCTTCCGGCAGAGCGGTATCGGACGCGAGATGGGCCCCGAGGGTCTGCTCTCCTTCACCGAAGCGCACACCATCACGACGCACGGATAGAAACTGCGAGCACGGCTGGACCCCGCCCGCTTCGAGCGGACAGGGGCCAGCCGTGCTCCGGCCGTACGTCACACCAACGGCACGGACACCGCGTTGTAAGGGGTGTTCTCATCCCGGTCCGGCGTGGTGAAGCGGGAGTTGGGGAGGTACAGCCGACCCTGGTAGGCGGCGGCCGTGGTGGGCAGGTCGAAGCGGTCGTCCCTGATCACCCCGACCGCGGTGCCCCTTGTGCCCGACCGGTTGAGCCGGATCACGTCCACCTGGTTGGGGTTGGGCTGGACGACGTAGAGGGTGCGGCCGACGAGTACGAGCCCGTCGCCGCTGGGCAGTGTGGTGTCACCCAGGTCTACCTTGCGGGCTACGCCGGTGCGGGGGTTGACGCGCATCAGCGAACCGCCGTCCACGGCCGCGTTGGTGACAAGCAGGGCGCTGCCGTCGGGGGTGAGCGAGATGCCGTTGGACGTGAAACCGGACTGCACCCAGTCACCGCTCAGCGTAAGGCTCTCCGGGGCGCCGATGCGGCCCTGCCTGCCCAGGGGCAGCTTGAACAGCTGTGCGCTGAACGACTCGGTGAACCATGCGGCGTCGCGGGTGAGCAGGACGTCGTTGACGAAACTGTTCTCTCCGGCGACGACGTGGTTGGCGAGCAGCGCACCACTGTGGGCGTCGACGACCCGCAGTTCACCACTGCTGCCGCCCGCCAGGAACAGCCGCCCCCAGGAGTCGGCCTTCAGCCCGACCGTCATGCGTCCCAGGCCGCGGTGGACCACCTTGCCCTTGCCGTTCGTGAGGTTCACCCGGTACACGCCGCCGGTGGCGATCGATCCGAAGTAGGCGTACGGCCCGGAGCCGATCGCGACTCCCTCCGGCCCCCACCCGTTGGGCAGCGAGAACTCCATGGGCCAGGACCTGGCGGTGCCCGGGGCAGCCTGTGCCGTACCACCGATCAGTGCCGTCGCCCCCAGCGCGATGCCCGCGCCGAGAATCTGCCTGCGTGCGAGAGAACTTGTCATCGATCGTCCTTCCACGGAAAACAAGACGGGCCGTGCCGTTCCGGCTGGGCGCCCTGGAGTCAATTATTGATAGTTCAAGTAGATGGCCACAGCGACGAATGTCCTGACTCTCAGACTCCCTTCGTCCCATCGGAGGGAAAGCGGCCGGATCGGTGCGAGCCCGGACCGTGAAGGCGGACCACTCGACACCAGACCGACCTCGCAAGGCCGAACGTCGCGCACGAGATACGTCATTCGTCCTTACTTCCGGCGCTCGCCTCCCGGCTCTCTGTCCAGGCCGTCACCGCTGGGCCATCATCCGAAAACCTGCCGGCCGCAGTGGCGCGACCGGCGTGAGCACGGTGACGGCCGCGCGCCGCACCGGGAGGGCGAGCGGGCCATGAGCGTGCAGCGACCGCACATCGAACCGGGCAGGCTGTTCATCGGCGGAGAGTGGCGGGACGCGGAGTCCAAGGAGCGGCGCGACGTCGTCGACCCGTCCACCGGCAAAGTCGTCACCACGGTCGCGGAGGCCGACGGGGCGGATGTCGCCGCCGCGGTGGCCGCCGCCCGCGAGGCCTTCGACACGGGGCCCTGGCCCCGGACACCGGCCCGCGAGCGCGCCCGCGTGCTGCACCGGGTGGCCGATCTGGTGCGCGAACGGGCGGACGAGCTCGCCGCCGTGGAGAGCCTCGACGTCGGCAAGCCCGTCTCGTTCAGCCGGGGGGTGGACGTGGAGACCGTGGCCGAGACGTACGAGTACTACTCGGCGCAGGCGCAGAGCCTCGACGGAGCCACGCGGCAGGTCGCCATACCCGCCCACGCCTACACCTGCAGGGAACCCATCGGCGTGGTGGGAGCGATCACCCCGTTCAACTTCCCGTTGATCCTGAGCACGTCGAAGTTCGCCCCCGCCCTGGCGGCCGGCAACACCATCGTCCACAAACCGGCCGACGAGACCCCCCTCAGCGCGCTGCTGATGGCGGAGATCCTCGCCGACGCCGGCGTTCCCGCGGGAGTGGTGAACGTCGTCACCGGCAGCGGCCCCGTCCTGGGCGAGGCACTGGTGCGTCATCCGGGCGTCGACAAGATCGCCTTCACCGGGTCGACGAGGGTCGGCCGCCTGGCGGCGAGCATGGCCGGCGAACAACTCAAGCCCGTCACCATGGAGTTGGGCGGCAACGCGCCGCACATCGTCTTCGAGGACGCCGACGTCGGGAAGGCGATCGGCGCGATCATCAAGGCCTTCGTCTTCAACACCGGGCAGTTCTGCATGGGCGGACCCCGGCTGCTGGTCCACCGGTCCCTGTACGACACCACGCTGGGCATCCTCGCCGACGCGGTTCCGGCCGTCCCCGTCGGCGACCCCTTCGACCCGGCCACCGTCGTCGGGCCGATGGCCGGCGAGCGGCACGTGGAGAACGTCGAGCGCTTTGTGAAAGCGGCCGTCGAGGACGGCGGCCGCATCGTCGTCGGCGGCGAGCGCCTGGAACTCAACGGCGGTTACTACTTCAAGCCCACCGTCATCGCCGGCCTGGACAACGACGCCCGCACCGTCCAGGAGGAGATCTTCGGCCCGGTGCTGACGGTTCAGCCCTTCGACACCGAGGAAGAGGCGATCGCGCTGGCGAACAGCACGCCGTACGGACTCGCCGCCGGTCTGCAGACCTCCGACCTGGCGCGCGCCCACCGCGTCGCCGCGCGACTGGACGCCGGCATCGTCTGGGTCAACGACTGGGCCATGCTCGATCCCGCCGTGCCCTTCGGCGGCGTCAAGCAGTCCGGCTACGGACGTGAATCCGGGCCGGAGGCGCTGGAGGCGTACACGAGGACCAAGTCGGTCGTCATTTCCCTCGTCTGATCCCTCGTCTGCCCCCTCGACAGGGCCCGCTCCGAGCGCCCGGTCGCCGCCGGCGGGCCCTCCCGGCCGGATTGGCCGGGCGAACTCCGTCCCCGGCTCTTAAGAGCCGGAGGTGAGCCGGGGGCATGGCGGCCTGGCAGTAGGCGTTGTCGCCCGGGCCGTGGACGCCGCCGTTGAAGGTGACCCGGTACGGGCGGTTCGGCGCGAAACGGCGGGCGGTGGTGAAGCCGACCGCGTCCTCGTTGTGCATGCCGTTGATGACCCGGGCGCTCAGGTGCCAGCTCAGACCGTGGTCGATGCTCAGGTATGAAGAGGCAATGGGCAGTGAGGTCGGGGCGGGACCAAGGCGGTGGACTGCGGCGGTGGACCGCCCTCGACGGCTTCAGCGCCTGTCTGAGCGGCGTCACTTTGCAGGAAGGTGAGCCCGCAGCTATCCTCATATTCAACAATGCGACTAGGTGCCTAGTTGTTTAAAGATG
This sequence comes from Streptomyces sp. DT2A-34, assembly GCF_030499515.1. Taxonomy (NCBI): domain Bacteria; kingdom Bacillati; phylum Actinomycetota; class Actinomycetes; order Kitasatosporales; family Streptomycetaceae; genus Streptomyces; species Streptomyces sp. DT2A-34. Next base: position 9,870,403 of record NZ_JASTWJ010000001.1, read on the forward strand.
GCCGTGTGCCACTTCCATCAGCAGCGTTGACGAGAGGCGGTCGGCCCCGTGTCGAGCAGTGGGTATCTGCGCTATGTCGCCCTGGGCGACAGTCATACCGAAGGGCTCGGGGACGGCGACGACGTCCGTGGTCTTCGGGGCTGGGCGGACCGGCTCGCCGAGCAGGTCGCCCGCCACAGCCCCGACCTGCTCTACGCCAACCTCGCGGTGCGCGGCCGTAAGGCCGGTCAGGTGCGCGCCGAGCAGCTGGCTCCGGCGCTCGCGATGCGGCCCGACCTCGCCACCGTGGTGGCTGGGGTCAACGATGCGTTGCGCCCGGGCTGCGACCTCGACGAGGTGGTCGGCCATGTCGAGGCGATGTTCGCCGCCCTCACGGCGCAGGGCGCCACCGTCGCGACCCTCATGTTTCCCGATGTCGGGCGTATCACGCCGTTGGCCCGCCCGATCGGTCACCGTGTTCTCGCACTCAACGCGCGCATCCGGGAGGCCGCCGACCGCCACGGCGTGGTGGTGGCGGAGACGGCCGCGCACGCGGCGGCGACCGATCCGCGGTTGTGGAGTGCTGACCGGCTGCACGCCGGCCCGCTGGGACACACGCGCATCGCGGCTGCCGTGGCCCAGGCGCTCGGTCTGCCGGGTAGCGACGACAAGTGGACCCTTCCCCTTCCGGCCGAGGGGACAGACATCTCTGTCTGGAGGACCGTGGGTGCCGAACTGCACTGGGCCGGCACCTTCCTCGGCCCTTGGGTCGGCCGCCGCCTGCGTGGCCGCTCCTCTGGCGACGGCCGCCAGGCCAAGCGGCCGGCGCTGCTTCCGGTGGCCGCGTCCGCCGGGGACATCTCCTCAGCCGTATGAGGCTCCCGCCCGCGACGACGCCGGCGGCTCCTCCTGCTGCACTTCTCTCTTCCTCGTACCGGAGCTGGAAATGAGTAATGCCCACCCCTTCCGCGTCCTGCGCGCGAAGCGTCTGTGGACCGTCAACGGCGTGATCGTGGGCTTCGTGGCACTGCTGTTCACGGTGTTCTACGTCGGCGCCAACATCGACCCTGCCGGTCACCTGCACAAGCTGCCCGTCGGCCTGGTCAGCGCCGATGAGGGGGCGAAGGTCGGTGACAAGCAGACCGACCTCGGTGCACAGATCACCCAGTCGATCAAGAAGTCGTCCCAGGGCGGAGACAGGATCGACTGGAAGGTGATGGACGAGGAGGAGATGAGGGAGGAGCTGGGCAAGGGAAAGTTGTTCGGCGCGCTCGTCGTGCCCCGCGACTTCACCTCCACTGTCGCCGCACTCACCGGCCCCGGGGTGGCCGGCAAGCCCGTCCGCCCGACACTCACCGTGCTGACCAACCAGTCCGCCGGCAGCGTGGGATCGAGCATGGCGCGGCAGGCCACGACGACGGCCGCGCAGTCGGCCTCCGCGCAGGTGGGTGAACAGCTGACCGCTCAGGCCGAGCTGCCCGCCGCCGCGCGCCTGCTGCTGGCCGACCCGGCTGTGGTGCAGGTCGAGGACGGGCATCCGCTCGACTCGCACAGTGGCCTCGGTCTGAGTGCCTTCTACTACTCCCTCGTCCTCGTCGTCTGCGGCATGCTCGCCGCCAACGTCCTCAGCGGCCAGGTGGACCACGCCCTCGGCTACACCCACAGCGACATGGGCCCGCTGCGGGTCCACAACCCGCTGCTGCGCGCGACTCGTGTCCAGACCCTGGCCATCAGTAGCACGCTCATGATCGGTCTGTCCCTGCTCATGGGCAGCCTGGCTCTGGCCGGTGCGGTGGGCATCATGGGCATGGACGCCTCTCACCTGCCCCTGCTGTGGCTCTTCTCCGTGTGCACGATCGCGGTTGTCGGCATCGGCGGGCTCGGACTGCTCGCTGTGTTCGGCACGCCGGGGATGCTGTTCATCACGATCTTCTACATCGCCATGGCGGTACCGACGTCCGGAGCCACGGTCCCTCTCCAAGCCCTCGCCGGTTTCTACCGCGTCCTCGGCGAGTTCGAGCCCCTGCGCCAGATCACGGGCGCCGTCCGCTCCATCCTCTACTACGACGCCCAGGCCGACGCGGGTCTGGCCCGGGGCTGGGTGATGCTGGGCGTGGGACTCGCGGTCGCCGGCCTCTTCGGCTTCGGCGTGACCCGGTTCTACGACCGCAAGGGGCTGCATCGCATTCCCGCCGACGAGGAACCGCAGCCGGTCCTCGCTCGGGCATAGTCCGACGACCGGTGAGGGGTGGAGCTGGGCACGACCGCCCCATCCCTCACTTTGTTGACTAACTGTGTGGCTGGGACCGCCGCAGGTCAGCCATCGGCCCGGAGCGCGGCCGTGCGCTGTTCGAGCCTGCGCAGCGCCATGTCCCCCCACTGGAGGTTCTCCCGCTCGAACGACATCCCGCGCAGCAGGGTGAGATACGGGCCGATGCGCTCGGCCTCGGCGAAGTACGCCTCCTCGGAGCGCCCGTCGAGCAGGCGCTGCCGGAGCCGCTCGTAGCGGGCCAGCTTGGCGGTGGCCCACTCCATGCGCGCGGTGATGGCGGTCCGGACCGCTTCCATGTCGCCCGCGTCCAGGCACTGCACCTTGACAAGCAACTCGTCCCGGATCACCGCCGGTTTACCCAAGGGCTCGGCGGTGTAGCCGTGGACGGCCTTCCGCCCGGCCTCCGTCAAGGAGAACAGTCGCTTGTTGGGGCGGCGCTTCTGCTCGACGACGCGGGCCGTGACGAGTCCTTCGGCCTCCATGTGATCCAGCTCCCGGTAGAGCTGCTGAGGCGTCGACATCCAGAAGTTGGCGACCGTCGCGTCGAACGCCTTCGCGAGGTCGTACCCGGACGCCTCGCCCTCCAGCAGCGCGGCCATCACCGCGTTCCGCAAAGCCATGGATGCACGCTAGCAGATTAATCAACAACGTGACTAATAGTCACCCTTTCCCTGTAGACAGGCTCTAACGGGCCCTCTACCCTCCAATACACCTATTCACATTTCTGAGTATCAGAGGTGGGCTCATGCATCCCTTCCGCAAGGCCGTCGAGAGCGGCGACCTGGACGCTGTGGCCGCTCTGCTGGCCGACGACGTCGTCTTCACCAGCCCCGTCACCTTCAAGCCGTACCCGGGCAAGGCCATCACCGCGGCGATCCTGCGCGGCGTGCTCCGGGTCTTCGAGGACTTCACCTACATCCGTGAGATCGCCAACCCCGACGGCCGCGATCACGCCTTCGTCTTCACCGCCACCGTCGCCGGCAAGCAACTCCAGGGGTGCGACTTCCTGCACTTCGACGACGACGGGAAGATCGACGAGTTCACGGTGATGGTGCGCCCGCTCTCCGCCGCCCAGGCGCTCGGCGAGGCCATGGGCGCCCAGTTCGAGCAGATCGCCCGAGAGGCCGCCGAACAGTAACCACGACGACGGACTTCGACGGACTGCGCCCCCTCCTGGCGGAGCGCCACAACGTCCCCGGCGGCTGCGCCACCTCCTTTCGACGAGGCCGCTTCGAGTTCGAGACGGCGCTGCACCAGCTGTCCGGAGTCGGCCTGGAAGTCCAGCCGTACACGCTGCGCGGGCTGTTGGAGAAGCTGGGCGTCGCTGACTCACTGTAGTTCGTCCAGGAGCACGACCTGTATCGCGCCGTGGTACCCGGGCACGCTGTGCCCAGACAGAACGCATCTGACGCCCTCGGGGGAAATGGTGACCGTTGCAGGCTCGGTGTTGACGCGTTCGATGAGGCTGCGTTCCGCCAGGTAGGCCACCGTCTGATGCAGGTCAGGGCCCGAAACATCAGCTCCGGCGAAGGTCGATACGGGTGTCTCCAGGAACAGGTCTGGGCGGACCGGTGTCTGGTCGCCAGCGGTGTCGAATACCCACCGTAGAAAGGCATCCATGGTGTACCCAAGCCGGGCAGCACGATCCTTCCGGAGCTTCTTCAGTTGATGAACAGCGACGCGGCCTTTTTTTGTGAGATAGACGTCGGTGGAGCTTGCGAAACTGCGGGCGACGTCCACCAAGCCGCGCTGCTCAAGCTGCATAGCGAGGACGGTCGGCTCCTCGTCCTAAGGAGCTCCTCCACGAACAGAGTGACATCGGCGTAGGTCCCCGGATGCTGTTGAGCGTGGACGTCCAACCACAGCAGTAGCCGGGCCAGGACCGGATTGCTTTCAATGGCGTCACGGCCGGCCATGGAGACTCCCTCGGCAGTCGCGTCCGTCTGGATCGGCACGCGGATCGGATTCCGCCGGGCTGCACGCTCATAGCCCTTGACGAGGTCCTTGGCGCGGGCCACCTTGCCCCTCCTGTCACCGGTACCTCGCGACCAGCCTACGGAGGGGTGCGACAAGGGTGTGAGCTGTCCCGAGTTTCGTAGAGGCCGGTGATCTTGTTTCAGGCGGACTGCGGGAACGGTTCCTGTTGTCGCCACCAGTCGCGTTCGTACTCGGCGGGCGGTACGTAGTCGAGGGCGGAGTGGAGCCGTTCCTCGTTGTACCACGTGACCCACTGGAAGATCGCCCGTTTGACCTGGTCGAAGCCGGTCCAGGGGCCTTGCATCTCGATCAGTTCGGCCTTGAAGGTGCCGTTCAGCGCCTCGGCCATCGCGTTGTCATACGAGTCCGCGACCGAGCCGACGGACGCGGCGGCCCCGATCTCGGCGAGCCGGTCGGTGTAGCGAATCGACACGTATTGCGACCCCCTGTCGCTGTGATGGATCAGCCCGGAGTCCGTCTTGATCCGCCTCCTCCACAGCGCCATCTCCAGGGCATCCAGCGGGAGTTCGGTCCGCATGTGGTTGGCGACCTGCCAGCCGACGATCAACCGGGAGAACACGTCCAGGACGAACGCCACATACACCCAGCCCGTCCAAGTGCGGACATACGTCATGTCCGCCACCCACAGCTGGTCCGGCCGGGATGCGGTGAAATTCCGGTCGACCAGGTCCGGCGGGCGGGGTGCCGACGGCTCAGGCACGGTGGTCCGCCGCCGCTGACCGCGGATGACGCCCTCCAGGCCCAGCGGGGGATCCGCAGGGCCCGGGTCGGCCACGCGGTCCGTCCTGGTGCGCTCGAAGTGCTGGCAGTTGTTCACATAGGCGGAGAAGACGCCGAGCAGCCGGTGCAGGCGGCGGTCCGCCTCCGACAGCGACGCGGGAGACCCGACACACTCCACGGGCGGACCGCCTGCATTGTCGACCAGCGCCGCCAGCACGTCCCCGACGAGGGGCGGAGCCGGATTGGTCAGATGGAACACGCCCTGTGCGCCCGGTGTGGTCCCGATCCGCACCGCCTCGCGCACAACCCGGTCCACGGGCACCAGATTGAACGGCAGCCCCGCACTGGCCACGATGCGCAGCGCCTCACCACCCCGGTGCATGCCTTGACCGCGCACGTAGGCGGCCAGCACCTGCTGCAGCGTGTACACGCCGCTGCTGCGCCCCGGGTACCGCCGGGTGAGGCTGTGCCCGATGACCGCACTCGGCCGCAGAATCTGCACCGCCATGTCGTCCGCCGACGCGACCAGCCGCTCCGCCGAGATCTTCGACGCCTCGTAGCCGTTGCGGGGACGGGCCTCCTCCACCAGCCGCTCCTCGATGACCCCTTGGGTCAATCCGGCTGCGCCGTGCTCATGTAGCTGAACGACTGTGCCCCCCACCGTCGTGCCAGGGCCAGCAGACGGCGGGTGCCGCCCACGTTCGCCGCGAAACAACGACGACGGGCCCGCTCGCTCAGGTTCGTGTGCGCAGCCAGATGCCACACCCGGACGGAATCAGGATGCCCCACTGGCTGGGGGAGATCCGGACCGTCCTCGTCCAGCACATCGTGCGCGAGCGCCGTCGTACGGCGCATCGCCTCCTCGATCTGCACCTGCGGCAGGTCATAGGCATGCGCGGCTTGTTCCAGAGCTTGCCGGACCCTGACACCGGGCTCACACCGGCCGGGACGGGCCAGGCACAGCAGCCGGTCCGAGGTGTCACGGGCCAGCTCCAGGATCATGGAAGCACCCAACAGCCCGGTCGCCCCGGTGATGATGTGAAGGGTCTCAGGCATGAGTGTCTCCCGAAGATGGGCGGAGCGGGGTTCCGGCTGGGAGCGCGCTCCAAGAACGCCATCGCGTGATGCGGGCAGTCGCTGTGCCACCGTGTGCACGGGGACTTGCCTTTGCGATGTTCCAGGCCTTCAGATCCCCGTGCTACGGCGCAAAGACGCAGTTCAACGGCGAGGGCGGCGTATCGCGGCCCTGATGTGCACCGGCGCACACCGCTACCGGCTCACCAAGGATCCCGTTCCCACGGACTCGTCACGGCACCGGATTCATCGACGGTGCAAGGCAGTGATCCGCCTCTTCGGCCACCGAACTCACCTGCAAATACCAATAGTTGAGGAAGAACCAGAATGCCCCGTCGGTAGCCGACGCCTTCGTCAGCAGGCCGCCGAGGAATTCCCCGGTCGCCTGCTGTGGGATGCCCGGTGGCAGCGGCACACGGGGGCGCACACGACGAGGTCTGCAGCACGAGCGCCTCTTCGCAGATGGCGCCGCGCTCCAAAGGGATCCGCCCAACGGCATTGCGCTCAAGGCGCGACGAAGTGCTCAAGGGGGCGAGGCGGACATCCGGCGGCGGCCGCACACCGGATCTCGCCAGCGGCTACAAGACACCCGGGGACCCCGACCGATCCCCCACTGCGAGTCCTTCCCACTGCGCCCGCAGGCCCCCAAGGCACGGCGCGGCCCCTCATCTGCCGACCGCGCTATGTGCGCTCCGGCGCGTGTTCCCCGGCGCGGGACACCTCATGCTGCACGGCACTGTCGGCAGACGAGGGACGGGCGGGTGGACGAGATGGCGCATGCCGGCGGCATGTGGCGGAGCCAGATGCGGCGCGCGCTCTCTGCAGCCTCCCTGTGCTCCCGGCAAGGGCCGTGAGCTGGAGTGAAACACCGGCACCCGCGCAACAACACGAGTGAACGGAGTGTCAAAGTCCAGCAAGTGAAGGGAGTCAGCCTGTGCTGCACCGCGGTGTTCTGCTGTCGTCCGTCCTCCTCTCCCGTACTGCCGCGCCGGTCCGGCGATGGGGCATGCACGCCTTACGGCTCTCGCTCGGCGTGGTCTACGTCTGGTTCGGGGCGTTATAACTGACCGGGGCCACACCCGTGGCGCACCTGGTGCGCCAAGCGGTGCCGTTCCCCACTCCCGCCTGGTTCGTCCCGGCGGTGGGAGCCGCGGAAGTGGCCCTGGGCCTGTGGTTCCTCGCCGGCCGCGCCCTGCGGTACGCCGCCCCCGTCTTCGCCCTGCACATGGCCGGCACCTTCGGCGTCCTGCTGTTCGTGCCGGACCAGGCGTTCCTGCACGGCCGGGTGTGGGACCTGACCATGACCGGCGAGTTCGTCGTGAAGAACCTCGTCCTGTTCGCCGCCGGCCTGCTGGTCTGCCTCGCCACACCACCCACGGAAGCCACAGCCTTTCAGCCTTCCACGGACGGGACACCTCCCCAGACCGCACCCCGGAGCGCGTGACCACGTCCTCTGGCCCCCACCGTTCCGTTCCCCGGACCTGAACGCCGTGCTTTCTTCCCCACAGGCTTCTCCTGCTCCCAGACACGCTTCCTGGCTCCCCCAGACGAGTAGTTCCGACGTGTTCAGTGACCGAATGCGGTCAGCGACCGCAGGACCGGCGCGCCGGTCTTGTGGCTGTGCCGGATAGCCGAGGCCATCGCGAGGACGCGCCTGGCGACGCGGACGGCGACGCCCTCGAAGGTCCGCCGTGCTGTTCCAGGTCGAGCCGGCCTTTGACGGTGTCGTTGACCGACTCGATCGACTGCCGCACCGACTTCAGCAGGGACTCGCCCGTGCGGCGCTTCTCCCGCCTGAAGGACGGACAGAGCAGCTCGGCGTCCTGGAAGGCGAGATCGGTCTCGAACTCTTTGGAGGCGAAGTCCCCGTCGGCGATCAGCAGCAGGCCGGGCCGGTCGGCGGCCAGGTGCGGTTCGCGGTCCAGCATCGCGGCCGGTACTTCCCGTTCTTCGATCTTCGGGTTGGCCAGGCCCCAGGTGATCGGCATGCTGGTCGGGGAGCAAGACAGGAACAATCGCAGCCCCCAGGAAAACCGGGAGTGGGAGGCGCAGTACCCATATCCGGCCCAGTCGACCAGCTCCGACCGCTTCACCGTCGGTCTCGACATCCCGCCCGGTCAATGCCTCTCACGGCCTTGTCGGGTCAGAAGGAAACGACTAGTGAAACACCGCGGCCTGCGAGGATGCCCATGCGATGCGGTGTTGCAACAAGGACCACCTATGAAACGCCGCATGCGAGTCGAGGCGTTGCCTGCATCCGTAGTTCGCGTGGCATCAATACCGCTCCCAGCGCAGGGCGGACCGGTTGATGGCCGGGGATGTGTCTCAGGCTCCAGCGGGCGGTGATGGTGGCGAGGGCGAGGGTGGCTTCGATCAGGTGAAGGTGTCGCCGATGCATTTGCGGGCACCGGCGGCGAACGGCGGACGAGCTTCGCCTTGTTCACCGGGGCGCACGGTGCGCCCGATAGCGTCGGGATCGAAGGGGTCAGGGGTGGGGAAGAGCGCGGGATCGCGATGGAGGGCGTACGGGTTGAAGAAGTGGTCTTCCCCGGCGGCAAGGTGGTGGTTGGGCTCAGGTGTTCAGGAGATTGCTGACGTAGGCGGGTGTCCCGCTCCTCGCGTCGTTGGTCTCCGCGAGGTCGCCGACATAGCGGTCGGTGGCACTATGCCAGTGGTGAACCCCGGAGATGAAGGTCGCGTAGGCGTTGGCTACCGCGAGGCCTTCCGCCTGGGCCTGACCGGCTATTCCAGCGGCGTCGAATTGAGCGGAGAGCTGCTCGCGCGCCGTGATCATGCGGTTGACGCATTCGGTCGCCCGATCGTTCACCCATTCCATGGCGCGGCGCAGGCCGCAGCCCTGGTGGTGGTCGACGAGCGTGACCAGGCTGGTAAACGGGGAGCCGTTAGCGAGTTCTTTTGGGGCGGACCAGAGGTCGTTGGACGCGCCGATTTGGTCGGCGGCAGCATTGCGCAGCTCGACGAAGGCGGGCAGGTGCCGGGTCGCGGCGGGCAGCTCGATTCCGCAGGCGGGTTCCACGATGTCGATGAACGTAGGCGCCCCAACAACGTATCGCCGGAACTCCAGGTATTCGGCGAGGGAGGGAACCCGGCCGGCCTGCCGGTCGACGGTCTCGCCGTACTGATTCCACCACAGGCGGGTCACGCTGGCGCGGAACGCCTGCCGCCAGGTCACCGACCGGTCTCGGGACAGGCGCCCCCATAGATCGGCGAAGGCACGACCCAGCGGGGTCTCCGGTGTCCGGCCGTCGAATACCGACAAGAGCGCGGTGACCGCCTTGGCGCACTGGGCGGGGTCCTGGCCGGCCGGGCCGTCATCCAGTTCGTCATCCACGAGGAAGAAGAACGCTGACCATTGCGCTCCGATGGCCAAGACGTCGATCTCCGCGGTGGAGTACATCATCGCCGACGCCCATGCGGGCCGGCCGCGCTGGATCTGGCGGCGCGACGCCGCCGAGGGGCAGAGATCGAACTCGGCGATCCACTCCCACAGCAATGCCTCGGCCTCCGCCTCGGCCGCATTCGGCGTCGGCGGAGCGAACGGCATATAGAACTCTGGTCGTGTGATGCTTTCCATGGTCAACCTCATCTCGCTCATGGAGATTCCCCTGGGGACAAAGGCGTCCTGCACTGCAGGGGTTCGGGGACGCCGCTCGGAATGCTGTTCGCGCCATGCCTTGTCTGCAGATTGCGGAGGAGGGCGAAGTACTGTTGTTCGTGGGTGGTTTGGATTAGCTGCATGTCCTCGAAACCGTGCTGGACCAGTCATTGCAGGCTTACGGCGCCCTTCTTTTGGCCCCACACCCTCCATCGGAGTTCTGGGTCTGTGTCAATCGCCGTGCCAGAGCCACCCGCTGGGCTCGGGCGCTGAGGTCCGCCGAGTCCACCAAGGTGCCATCGACGTCGAAGGTGTGAGCGTTGGGTGGCCGGTGGCTGCGGTGCTCGGCGGCGGTCACCGGGCCACCGCCGCCTCCTGGCGCTGCCTGTTCTGGTAGCTCTCACCGGCGGCGTTGAGTGTGGTCAGGGCGTGGATGCCGGCCAGAACCGGGAAGTTGTAGGGCAGGGGCCGAGGCCCTACTTGGTCGGGCGGCGCGGTGAACCCGCCGTCGGCGTCCTGATGTTCCAGGAGGTGCGCGAGGGCGCGGTCGGCCACGGTTGGGGAGGCGTGCCGGACGATGACGGGGATCGCATGGGCTGTGGACAGTGCGTCGCTTGCGGCGCCCTCCTTGTGGCCCCACCCTCCGTCGGGGTTCTGGGTCTGTGTCAATCGCCGTGCCGCCGCGGTGACGGCCGAGCGGATATGTGCCCGTAGGGTCGGCGAGACGTGCGTCGCGCTGGCGTCGAGGGCTTGGACCGCGTGCGTGATGACGCTGGACTGGCTCCGCGCCCAGCTGCACTGCCATGTTCCGTCGTGCCTCTGGGCCTCCAGGAGGAAGCCCACGCCCCGTTCCAAGATTTTCGAGTGGCTATGGGGATCGGCGGCGAGCGCGATGACGGCGCCGGCGGTCAGGTCGGGCTCGGGATCGTGGCCGCGCACGTAGGTGGGCCAGCCTCCGGTCGGGTCTGCCAGGTTGAGCAGGTAGTCGTCGGCTCGGGTGAGCCGGGTGCGGTGGGTGTCCGGGTCGGCGAGACGGAGCAGGACGGCGCATCGGCTGGTGTCGTCCACATCGCTTTGCGTTGTGGTCTCGTCGTAGCCCCAGCCTCCGTCGGCGAGTTGGCGATCCGCTATGTAGGACGCCATCCGCGGCACGACGGCCGCCGGGTCTCCCGCACCGGCCAGCGCGGTGCCTGCCAGCGCCGTCACCCACACTTCCTGACCGGCGATGAACGGGGCCCCACCGTCGGGATTGACGGTCCCGACCAGGGCGCGCATACCGTCGCGCAGCAGCTTGCCGCCGGACTGGAAGGTGCGCAGGGCGTGGAGGGCGATCAAGTGGGCCAGCACGTTGCCCTGCCACGCCGCACCGGCGGTGAAAGAGCTCAACGAGTCGGTCAGCCGGCGGCGGTCCTCTTCCAGTCCAGGGAAATGCCGTCCGCGATGGGTCGCGTGCAGGATCCGCACCGCGCCGAGGGTCAGATCGGTCCACACCGCCTGTTCCTGCTGCCGCACGTCACCGGGGTCCACGCAGTCGCGGAACGGAACAGCACCCAGTGTCGCGAGGAGCGTTTCGAGGAGGATCCGCTTGCGGACGCCGGTGAAGTGCCGGAAGCCGTCCAGCCCGCTTCGCAGCTCCTCGCCCGCCACCGGCTGCCCCAGGGAGGCGTTGACGAAGGCTGTGTCCAGGAAGCCGCTGGGACGCGCCTGCTGCAGAAAGGCGAGCAGGGCTTGCTGCGTGCCTGACTCTGTGTGCTCCTTGCGTAGCAGATCGAGAAGGAGTGCTGTCTCCAGGATCCGGCTGCCGCATCGCTCACGGATCGCGCCGTCGGATTCCACACGCTCACAAAGGTGGTCGTACAGACGTCGGCGGGCAGCTTGGAGGCGGGCAGGGGCATGGGTATCGATCGTGGTCATGCGGTTTTCTCCGGGTGGCAGAGGGGGTGACGACGGACTGCTGTGCGAATCCGCTCGGGGGCGAGTCCGTATGCCCGTCGTGGCGGCGCTGGGTGTTCTCGGCGAACTGTTCAGGTCCCCAAGGGCCTTACTTCTCCAGCGGGCCGAGATGAAGATCTCTGGCCAGGGTCACCGTGGGGAACTCAGTTGTCGGGGCAGCGCAAAGTACTGGTGTTCTTCGGCGGCGGTGACGGTGGACACGTCCTCGTAGCCGCGGGCGGCCAGCCACTGAAGAACCTGGTCGACCAGGGTGTCGGGGACTGAGGCGCCGGAGGTCACGCCGACCGTGGAGACGGCCTCGAGCCAGGCATCGTCGGCCTCGTGGGCGCAGTCGATCAGGTATGCCTCGCGGGCGCCGGTCAGCTTGGCGACCTCGACCAGGCGCTTGGAGTTGGAGGAGTTGCGTGAGCCGACCACGATCACCAGATCGGCCTCGGCGCCCACCTGTTTCACCGCCGCCTGACGGTTCTGCGTGGCGTAGCAGATGTCGTCGCTGGGCGGGCTGATGAGCTGCGGGAACTTGTCCTTCAGAGCGCCCACGGTCTCCATCGTCTCGTCCACGCTCAACGTGGTCTGGGAGAGCCAGACGACCTTCGACCCATCACGGACCACGACGTTCGCGACGTCTTCGGGGCCGTCGACCAGGGTGATGCGGTCGGGAGCCTGTCCCAACGTACCGACGACTTCCTCGTGGCCCTCGTGTCCGATGAGGAGGATGTCGTAGCCATCACCCGCGAACCGGACGGCTTCCTTGTGAACCTTGGTGACCAGTGGGCACGTCGCGTCGATCGCCTTCAGCTGCCGTGCGGCGGCCTCCTGGTGGACGACGGGGGCCACGCCGTGCGCGGAGAACAACACGAGGGACCCCTCGGGAACCTCCGCGGTCTCCTTGACGAAGATGGCGCCCTTCTCCTCCAGGGACTTCACGACGTGCTTGTTGTGGACGATCTCGTGCCGTACGTAGACGGGCGGGCCGTAGATTTCCAGAGCCTTCTCCACGGCCTGGATGGCGCGGACGACGCCGGCGCAGAAGCCGCGCGGGGCGGCGAGCAACACCCGCTTACGGCCTGGGGAGGGTGCTGTCATGAGGTCCTCCAGGCGGCCTGCTGGGCCAGCTCGCGCAGGCGTGTGTCCACATGCGCCGGCAGGTGTGCGCGGTCCAGGGCAGCGAGGGCTTGTTCGTACCGGTCGGTGATCATCCGTTCGATTGCTTCGCGGGAGCCGGCGTGAGTGATGATGCGGCGTGCGACCTCGGCCTGGTCCTCCGTGAGGGTGGGGCAGCCGAGCAAGAGGCGGAGCTGGTCGGCTCGGGCGCGGGTGGCGTGGGTGAGGGTGTGGGCGATCAAGGCAGTGTGTTTGCCCTCGCGCAGATCGTCCAGGCGCGGTTTGCCTGTCTCGGTGGGTGTGCCGAACACGCCCAGGAGGTCGTCGCGGAGCTGGAATGCCTCTCCCAATGGCAGGGCGAACGCGCTGAGTTGGTCCAGGACGTGCGTGTCGGCTCCGGCGAGGGCGGCGCCGATCTGCAGGGGCCGCTCGAGGGTGTACTTCGCGGTCTTGTAGTGGACGATGGCCAGGGCCCGGTCCATGTCGGCGCTGGGGCGTCCGGTGGCGGTCAGGTCGAGGTACTGGCCGTAGATGACTTCGCTGCGCATGGTGTCGAACAGTGCACGCACCCGCGGCCAGAACCCGCTGGGGCCCGGGTCGGCGGTGTGCAGGAGTTCGTCTGTCCATACGAAGGCGAGGTCGCCAGCCAGGACCGCGGCGCCTGCCCCGATGTCCTGGCCCTGTTGCGGACTCCGGCCTGTGCGGTGGCGCTCGGCCATGACCCGGTGGACGGTGGGCTGTCCGCGGCGGGTGTCGGAGTGGTCCATCACGTCGTCATGGACCAGACAGAACGCGTGGAACACCTCCAGCGCCGCCCCCACCCGGACGGCCATATCACAACTGCCTGTACCGCCAGCGGCGTGCCAGCCCAGCACGCACAGCACCGGGCGAATCCGCTTGCCCCCGGCCGCCAGGAACCGCGCCAGTGCCGCGGGCAGCTCGCCGGGCAGCCCCAGCCGGTGTGCCTCGCTGGTCTTGGCCTGCGCGAAAGAACTCACGACGGCTTCAATGCGGCGGCGCACCTGAGACACATCCAGCCCAGCCGCCCCCTCGTACGGTGCGGCAGCCTGAGCGGGGACTTGGGGGGTGAGGGCACGAGTGCGGTCGGCCCCCGGATCCGCGGGTGCGTGCTGAACCATGCGATCACTTCCGGGTGTTGGGCTGGCGCGCAAGGAAGGCCCTGCGCAGGACGGCTGGTGCCATGAGTGCCGTCGGTGCGTCACGCATGTGCTGGACGCGGGCGAAGCGGCGATAGAGGTCGGGGTCGGTGGGAATGAGCTGGAGAAGGCGGCCCAGGTACCAGTGCGCCATACGGGCAACCAGCCGCATGCCGTTGCTCTCCCAGGCGAGGTCCGAGCTGGTCGCCATGAGCCAGGGGATGCGGATGATCCGGGCGGCGCGGCTCTGGAACTGCCGGGCGGACTCGCCCCGGCCCAGCGAGACGCCGAGGGCTTGCGCCTGCAGTGCGGCAACGGTCAGCCCCTGGCCGTAGATGGGGTTGAACAGGCACAGGCAGTCCCCGAGAGCGACCAGCCCGGTGGGCCAGGCGTGGTCACGGTGCAGCAGACGCCAGCGGTTGCCGTGGTCGACGAAGCGGTGTGCCCTATTCAAAGGCGTATGGGTCTTGAGGTAGTCGGCCGCGCAGGAGTCGGGCAGGCTCTCAGCGAATGCCTCAAAACCCGTGTCGCTGATGTCGCACTTCTCGCCGTCAGCCCCGCAGAGGGTCACCAGGCAGCGGCCGTGCTCCACGGTCACCACCCCCCCTGCCCGACGTCGGTCGGGGGCGTAAGCGAGGACGGCACGTGCAGTGAACCCCTCGTCAGGGTGCCCGTCGTACAGCCTTGTGGTGTACGCGACTTCGGCGGCCACCCTGCGCTCTGCCGGGGACGGGATTCCGGCGTCGGCGAGCCACTTGGGCAGCTGGGGACCGCGCCCGGTGGCGATCACGACCAGATCTCCCGTGAAGTCCCGGGGGGTGCCCTCGTGCCGTCCCCGTACGCCGCGGACCGCGCTCTCGCTGCCCTCGGCCACCACCAGTGCGTCGACGGTGAAGTCGCTGATGAGTTCCACGTTCGGCAGTTTCAAGACCCGGCGGCGTACCTGCTGTTCCAGAAAGGGGCGGCTGAGTGACTGCACCGAGATACCCGTCGTGGTCTGTGGGGTCCAGCCGGACGGCAGGAGGAACCGCATCGCCTCGCCGAAGTCCACCATCGGCACCCCGTTGGCCGCCATCTCTTCGCGTACACCGGGACACAGTTCCTCGAGGGTCAAGGCTCCGCGTTCGAGGAGGTAGTGGGCGTGGTAGCTCTGCGGGGTGCCGCGCCTGAACGTGGCCTCGTCGGTGATGGTGTCGCGTTCCAGGAGGGTCACCTGGGCGAAGTGGTCGGCCAGGACGCGCGTGGCGAGCAGGCCGGCGAATCCGGCGCCGATGACG
Source organism: Streptomyces sp. DT2A-34 (assembly GCF_030499515.1). Taxonomy (NCBI): domain Bacteria; kingdom Bacillati; phylum Actinomycetota; class Actinomycetes; order Kitasatosporales; family Streptomycetaceae; genus Streptomyces; species Streptomyces sp. DT2A-34. Next base: position 9,885,553 of record NZ_JASTWJ010000001.1, read on the forward strand.
ATGGCGTGGTCACGTCGTGACGGTGTGCCGTGCCGGGCCTTGCGGGAGGCGGCCAGCCGTGCGAGAGACATGATGGTCCTTTCCCGGCAGTCGATCAGCCGTTGCTGTAGCGGGGATTGGCGGTCGTGCCTTCCTGCCAGCCGTGGCCGGGGTCCGTGTCCCGGCTACCACAGCCGGTCCCCGGGGAGGGTGTAGCGATGTCCCGTCGCCGGGGGCGGTCACTTGTCCACTCCTTCCGGTGCCGCGTCCACGAGGTCCATGGCTGCCTCGACGAGGGCCTCGACGACCTGGCTCTCAGGAACGGTGCGTACCACCTGGCCGCGGACGAAGATCTGGCCCTTGCCGTTGCCGCAGGAGACGCCGAGGTCGGCTTCACGGGATTCGCCGGGGCCGTTGACGACGCAGCCCATGACAGCGATGCGCAGGGGGTGGGGGAAGCCGTCGAAGGCCGCTTCGACCTGGCTGGCGAGGCGGTGGATGTCTACTTGGAGGCGGCCGCAGCCGGGGCAGGAGACGATCTCCAGCTTGCGCGGACGCAGCCCGAGGGAGGCCAGGATGTGGTTGCCGGCCTTGACCTGCTGCACGGGATGGTCGGAGATCGAGACCCGGATGGTGTCACCGATGCCCTCGGCAAGGAGGATCGCGAAAGCGGCCGCGGACTTGATCGCGCCCTGCATGGCGGTGCCGGCCTCGGTGACGCCGAGGTGCAGCGGGTAGTCGCAGGCGTCGGCGAGCAGCCGGTTCGCGGCGATCATCGTTCGTGGGTCGTGGTGCTTGACGGCGATCTTCAGATCGGTGAAGCCCTGCTCCTCGAAGAGGGATGCCTCCCACAGCGCGGATTCGACGAGCGCCTCGGGCGTCGCGGATCCGTACTTGGCCAGCAGGCGGGGGTCGAGGGATCCGGCGTTGACGCCGATGCGGATCGGCACCCCGGCGGCACCAGCAGCCTTGGCGATCTCGCCCACCCGGTCGTCGAACTTCCTGATGTTGCCCGGGTTCACCCGAACCCCAGCGCACCCGGCCTCGATGGCAGCGAAGACATAGCGGGGCTGGAAGTGGATGTCCGCGATCACGGGGATGGGGGACCTGGCGGTGATGGCGGGCAGGGCGTCGGCGTCGTCCTGGGAGGGGACGGCGACGCGGATGATGTCGCAGCCGGCGGCGGTGACTTCGGCGACCTGCCGCAGGGTGGCGTCGATGTCGGCGGTGTTGGTGGTGGTCATCGTCTGCACGCTCACCGGGGCGCCGCCGCCCACCGGCACCGCCCCGACGTGCAGTTGACGGGTGGACCTGCGGCGCACCGGGACTTGTGGGATGGCAACGGTGGGCAGGCCGAGGTCGATGGCGCTCACCGCAACGCCTCCTGGGCTGCGAAGGACGAGCCGGTGGCCGGAGGCCGTGGAGCGTGGGCTGCCTGGACGGCGCGGGCGATCCCGGCGGCGTCGAGTCCGGCCTGGGCCAGCAGACCCGTACGCGGACCGTGGGCGATGAACGAGCGGGGAAGACCGAGCGCCTCCACCGGTGTGCTGACCGCCTGGGTTTGGCATGCTTGGTCCAGGGCCCAGCCGAGTCCGCCGGGGAGTACACCGTCCTCGATACTGACCGCGAGGTCGTGACGGTCCGCCAGTGCCGTCAGTGCGGGGTTGACCGGCAGTACCCACCGGGGGTCGGCGACCGTGACCCCGATGCCCTGCTCCTCCAACAAGGCCGCGGCGTCCAGGGCTGCTCCGGCCAGCGGGCCGGCTCCGACGAGCAGGACTTCCAGGGGGCGGTGGGGGCTGCGGTGCAGGATGTCGATCCCGTCCATCCGCGCCAGCGCCGCGATGTCCCGCGATGCCGTGGCCTTCGGGATCCGCAGCGCGGTGGGCCCTTGGCCGTGGGCGACGGCCTCGCCCAGCAGTTCCTGTACCCGTGCGGCATCGCGTGGGGCGGCGACCCGCAGGCCCGGCACCGTCGACAGCAACGACAGATCCCACATGCCGTGATGGGAGGGTCCGTCGGGGCCGGTGATGCCGGCCCGGTCCAGGACGAAGGTGACCGGGAGGCGGTGCAGGGCGACGTCCATCAGGACCTGGTCGAAGGCCCGGTTGAGGAATGTGGCGTAGAGGGCGATCACCGGGTGCAGGCCGCCCATCGCGAGACCTGCGGCCGAGGTGACGGCGTGCTGTTCGGCGATGCCGACGTCGAAGACCCGCTCAGGGAAGCGTTGTTGCATCGGGTACAGGCCGGTGGGTCGCAGCATGGCCGCCGTGATGGCCACCAGATCGGGCCGCTCAGCGGCGAGCTCGGCCAGCGCCCGGCCGAACACGGTCGTCCACGTCGGCAGGCCGCCACCGCGGGAGCGTCCGGTGGCCGGGTCCACGGTGCCGACGGCGTGCAGGCAGTCCGCCTCGTCCTCCTCCGCGGGGGCGTAGCCCTTGCCCTTGACGGTCACCACGTGCACCAGCACCGGCTGGTTGAGGGTTCGGGCCCGCCGCAGCACACCCTCAAGATCCCCGGTGCTGTGCCCGTCGACGGGCCCGAAGTAGGTGAAGCCGAGATCGGTGAACAGGTTCCGGCACGCTGCCGCGTCCTTACCGGACTTGAGCGTGTGCAGGTGGTGGGCCAGGGCGCCGTGGGTGGGTTCGTAGGAGCGGCCGTTGTCGTTGAGTACGACGATCACGGGCCGGTCCCGGGCGGCGCCGAGGTTGTTCAGCGCCTCCCAGGCCATACCGCCGGTCAGCGCGCCGTCGCCGATGACCGCGACCACCGCCCGCTCCTGCTCGCCGGACAGCTGGCGAGCCTTGGCCAGGCCGTCGGCGTAGGACAGGGCGGTGGAGGCGTGCGAGTTCTCCACCAGGTCGTGTTCGGACTCGGCCCGTGAGGGATACCCCGACAGGCCGCCGGCCTGCCGCAGCGAGCCGAACCGTCCGGCACGGCCGGTCAGCAGCTTGTGGACGTATGCCTGATGACCGGTATCGAAGATCAGGCCGTCACGGGGCGAGTCGAAGACGCGGTGCAGGGCGAGGGTCAGTTCCACCGCACCCAGATTCGGGCCCAGGTGCCCGCCCGTCGCGCACACGCGCTCGATCAGAAACGACCGCAGCCCGGCCGCGAGCCGGTCGAGCTGCGGCGCCGACAGGTCCCGCAGCTGCGCTGGATCCGGGATGCGGCAGGAGGCTTCTGCCTGGACCGGTGTGGCCGATAGATGCGCCATTCGCCTGTTCCTTCCGCTGGTGGAGAGGCAAGCAGTACGGCACGGGCATGGCGAAACGAGCCCGAGCTGAGCCGGCCTCACGCCAACCCGCCGCAGCACAGGGCCAGTTCAGCACCGCCCTGGCCCGCCGAGCCAGGGAAGACAGCCGCGAGAAGGTCGCACAACTCGAAACTTAGTGAATTTGTGAAACGCGGACATGGGGCCTCGGCAACCGCACGGCGCGGTGAGCGAGGAACGCATGCCGTGGTGCTCCCGGTGCCGGCGAGGTGATCGCGAGGCCGGAGTCTCCCGGGCCGTAGCGGCAGGCACTGCCGACACCCTGCGGACTCCTCCGCACGGGTCGGTCCCGGCCCGTGCGCGTGGTTTCACTGGGGGTGTGCGCGGGACGCAGGGGGTGGGAACCGGTGTCCCGCATATGCCCGTCGCACACGCTTACCTCCGCCCGGATCGCTTCGCTTGACTGCCGTAACGCGCCCGGCGCACGCATCCACGAACGGAGCGCGCGAGCGGAAGGGGAACCCGCCATGCAAGATCCCTTCTTAAGCGCCGAAGTCCTCGCCGCCGCAAGGACTTTCGGTAGCCGTCGGCCCGCGGCACGGAGCTCGACGAAGTCCCCTCCTACGGGTGTGGCGCGAGGGCCGGTGCCAGGACGGTGCGCGCCGCCGCACCGCGACGCGAAGCCAGTCAGCGCGCCTTCGGTCGGCCCGGACGGCGACTGGAGCGGCAGACGTCGCGCACCACGTGCAACCCGGTGAATGCGCGATAGGTGAGCGCGATCGCCTCACGCGTCCTGTGGCGCAGGGCCAAGAGCCCGCTTGTCCCCGGACCTGTGCACAGCGCACCATCGGCAGACGCGACCGCCGCAATGGTGCGCGGCTGCAGGACCCGCCCCGCCTTCAGACACCGGCCAGAGCGCCGCACGCTCGCACGCCCGGGAGGCAGTCATGCCGCGCACCGCCAACATCCAGCTCAAGCTCTTACTGCAGGCGGCCGGCTGGGGCCCCACCCAGTTCGCCGCCGCCCTCCGCAACGTCGCCGCTGAGCAGGGCCTGACGCTGGTCGTCCATCTCACCACGGTGCGGCGCTGGCTGGAGGGCACCCAGCCCCGGCCGCCGCTACCCGCTCTGATCCTCGAATGCCTCTCCCGCCGCCTGGACAGGCGCATCACGGCCCACGAGGCTGGTCTCACCCGAGCCCCGGCCCAACTCGTGGATCCTGCCTGGGAGGCCGACCCCATGCGCAAACTCATCCACCTGGCCCAAACCGAACTCGACCCGCACCGACGCGCCCTGCTCGGCGCGGGCGTCCTCACGGCCACCGCACTCGCCCTGCCCGCCCAGGGCCAGATCCCGGCAGCACCCGACGGGCCAGGGCACTCCGGCCGCCGCCTCGCAGAGCGCGACCTGGAGCGACTGCGGACCATGGCCTCGGTGTTCGCCGCCTCGGCCGACCAGCACGGCGGCCAGCACGTGCGCGCCGCCCTGGCCGCCTACCTCACCCACGAGGTCTCCCCCCTTCTGCACCGCCCGGCCCGTACCCAGGTGCACCACGGCCTGCGGGCCGCCACCGCCCGGCTCGCCCTGCTGCTGGGCTCGATGTCCGCCGACAGCGGCCACCACGCCGTAGCCCAGCACTACCACCAGATCGCCGCCCGCCTCGCCGCTGACGCCGACGACCCCACCACCCTGGCCATCGCGCTGCGCACCATGGCCACCCACGCCCACGACCTCGGCCGGCACACCCCCGCCGTCGTGAACCTCGCCGAACGGGCCGACCGGCATGCCCGGCACGCGCCTCCCGCCGTCCGCGCCTACACCCACGTCCACCTGGCTGTGCTCAACGCCCACCACAACCGGCACGCAGCTGTGAACGCCCTGGTTCGCGCGGAACTCCTCCACGCCGAGGACAGCGCCGAGCCGGGCCCCTTCAGCAGTTACCCGGTCGGCGCCCTGCACTACCAGCGTGCCCAGGTGTTCGCCACCCTCAAGGATCACACCGGCGCCCTCACTGCACTGACCACTTCCCTGCGCCTGCGCACCTCGGCCGAACGCCTGCCCGCCGCACTCACCCGTGCCCGGCTGGCGGAAACCCACCTACGCCTCGGCCACCTCGAACCCGCCCTCACCCACTGGCACGCTTTCCTCGACGCCTACCCCACCCTCCGCTCCGTGCGCGCCGACCAGCGTCTGACCGCAGCGGTCCAGCACCTGCGGCCCCACCAGCGCCGTGCCGGCGTCACCGATCTCCTCGATCGCATCACAGAGCTGACCAGTCCGCCCCGGTGAACGACCGTTGCCTGACGGATCGTCACCCTCCGGCCCGAGCATGCCGCCACACACCCCAGGGCGGGTGGTAGGCGAGTGGGCGAGAACGTTGTCGAACGGATCTTGCATAGCCGGAATCGTGCCCGCCCGCACGCGTGGGCCGCCCTCCGACACATGGGCCCCTCTCCCCCTGCACTCCATCGGCCCCACCGTGGAGGGTGCCCTGCGGGGCGGTGAACAGGGATCGGCCGGCCGCCAATGAGGAGGCGGGCAGCTGCGACTCTGGGACCACACAAGCCTGCCCTCACCGGCAAGGCCACCGCGGACATCGCCGGACCGGCCAGCCCCCCGATGACCTGATGGAGCGGACCGATAGACCACGCCGTCGAGAACGGCGGAGCCGACGCCAACGACAGCTTCCTTCCCCGCATCAACCCCGTCACCTTCGAAGTACGCGGCATCGTCCCCCTCGGCTACGCCGCCTTCGCCTTTCTCCTCCGCCGCACCCTGCATCGCGACGGCCGCGGCGCCTTCGCTGTCTTCACCGCACGCACATCGCGGGTACGTTCCAGGGCCTGCTTCTGGCCCTGCCCAGACACGTCGATTGGCCCCCGCGCCACCGCAACGCGGAGCGCAACGCCTCCTTCGGGGCACCGAGGAGCTCCAGGAGCGAGCGCCGGTCCTGTACCACCGGGAGGTCAACCGCAACCGAGTAGACCAGGGCCTGTTCGCCCTTTCGCCCCTCGGCGACCAAGTAGCCCAGGGGCGTCAGACCCGGTAGCAGCAGGCGGTTGCGAGCAGACAGGACAGTTCCTCCGGGCCACCGTACAGAGAGTCACCGGCGACTCGCTCGCAAGCTGTCGTGCTCCGTCACAGTCCATGCACGCCGTGCCCCATCAAGAGATTCATGGGGATTTATCCACAGGTCGACTCTTCTACGTTTGAGCACGAAGCCCTTCCCGATTTCGAGGGCACATTCTTCGGGGAGTCAGACATGCAAGAGGACACGACGATACGCGTTTCGATCCCATACCTCGGTCCACGAGAACAGCCACGACCTGTCTTTCCGCGAAGCCTGATCAATCCGATTCGCGCACGAATCGGCCGGCGCTGTACGTCGTGCGCGAAGGTTACGAACGGGCAACGGTTCCCGTCCTTCGCTGAGACACCAACTCACTCGGCCCGAGGCAGATCATCCTTGGGCCTCACCTGGGACTTGGTGAGACAGGAGGGGGTCTGAGACATGCGAGCTGTTCATAAGATCGACCGGTCGGCACAGCCTGGTCGGCACAGATTTGGACGTGCATCGACCGCAAATGATCAGTCAGACAAGTCCTGGACGATCCTGGGGGAGCACTACGGTGCGTGTGCTCCCCGTGTGAAAGAAGCCCATCCGTTCGAAAAGCAGCCGGGCGGGATTCCCGTTGGTGACGGACAATCCGACGTCTGTCTCGCCAGCCTCTGCGGCATGTGCGACGGCCCATCGCATCAACACGGCGCCCAGACCCGTGTACCGGGGCAGCGGGTCGCGGAACAGATCGGTGAACCAAGGCCCTCGGTGCGATGGAGTCCCGTCATGGCGGTTGACCGTGACGGCTGCTACGACCCGCGTCTCCTCCAGCACCACCGCACTGCAGTCCAGGAGGGCGCCGTAGCGCGTACCGTCGAGAAGTCCCTGTAGGCGGCCGACACTGCCGGTTGCCCTGTCCGCCCCGTGGTCCGGGTGCCCTGGGCGGTAGGCAGCCTGCCGCGTGGCTACCAGGTCCTGCGCGCTCATGGTGCTCGCAGCCACCAGACGAAGGCGCGCCGGCAGCGTGGGCGCACCCCAGTCAGAATTCGGCCGACGCAAACCAAGATCCCACCTGTAGTGGTGGGCATACCGCACTGAGCACGCCCCGGCCAGCAGCAAGTCCGCGCCCAGGTTCTCGTCCGTCGTCACCGTCCAACCGGGCAACCGGTCCAGCAGCAGAGGGACGATGCTGCCGGGGTGCCCGCCGACAGTCCGCAACGCGTCGGCCCAGGGACGCTCGTGGCTCTGACCCGGCACGTACTCGGCGGCCGGACGGCCGGCCTCATCCAGCAGTACCTCGCGCTCGGGTGACACCGCCGACATCACTGCGCGTCCCTGTCCGCGGGGAGCGGACTGTCCCCGAAGCCAATCCCGCCGTTCACGGTGTCCGCCTGAATCACCGTGGTCCAACGCTCCAAGGCCCCCGCGAAGTCGTCGTTCCGCGCCGCTTCCTCGAGAATGAGCCCGGCGAAGACCCGCACCTGAGCAGGATCCTGCGGATCCACGGGTAGCGCGTCCACCATGGGCTCCCCTTCCCTCTCCGGCCCATTCAAAGTAGCGATTCTCGACTGCCTTGGACAGAAGTCGAAGCCGGTGCCCCGGCCGGCCTGAGGCGTGGAGTGGCGAAGGAGCCCTACGGGTAGTCCCATGGCGGTCGACCGGCAAGGTTCCGCATCATCCGCTTCCGATCGCGAGGGCATGGCATGGGTACGGATTCTGTGGACGCCGCGCTGGCCTCTCTGCGTGTCGATGACAGGTCGATCAGGCTTGACTGCCCGGGTGAGTGGTTGCGGATGCACCGGCACCGACTGTCGGTGTGCGGCGTGCATGTGGCGACGCCGGAAGAGGTGGCACACGGAGGATTCGCGGAGCATGCGATCGTGCCGGATGCGCCTGTGCCGCTGACAACCAGGTGGTTCGAGCGCATCACGCCATTCCTGGCGGCTCCCGAGACGCCCGCAGGCCTGTGTGTCGGCTTCGGGAGACTGAGCCACTCCCACCACCGGGTGGTGGCCGCCGCCTCGGAGGAGGCCACCAGGCCGGACTTCGTACCCCACTACGGTTCCCGCTACGCGCTCGGCTCGCATTCGGTTCGGCTGGTGGATGTGCTCACGGCGCGGGGCGGCACGCGGACCACCTCGGTGATGGACCCGCGCATCGCACCGTATTCCGAGCCCACGGTGGCCCGTTGGGTGGGCATGCACTACGACAACGCCTGGACCAGTCACGGCGAAGGTGAGCGCTATCCCCGCGACGTTCGTGTTGCGTGCGCGGATCGGCGCGTCATTCACAACCTGGGGCCGGGTGCCCGGTCACTGGTCTTCGCACTGAACATGTCTGCCTTGCATCTGTCGGACAAGGTCAGTCCCGGCGACAGCCGGAATGTACCCAGCACCAAGCAGCTCCGTGAATTCCTGGTCGAACACCCGGCTGAGGTGTTGAAAATCGTGTGCCTCGTCTGGACAGCCGAGGTGGGAGATCTGGTCGTCCTGCCTGCCGGACTCGCACTGCATGACGGGTCGATGGAGGGTCGCCGGCATTCGTCCAGCGCCTTGGTCTTCGCCGGAACATTTCCGCGGGGTGCGTTCTCCTGGACATGATCAGGAGTCGGGGCGGCTCCACGTCTGGCTCATCGACTGGAACTTGTGGAAGACGAGGCCACCGTCGCGATCGGGCGGGGTGGTGCCCCGAGGTATCGGCCGCAGCAGCCATTCGAGGTGCTCCGCCTCAGCGAGCAGAATCACGTCGAGATTTGGTTCCGGAGTGTTTTGGCTGGTCAGGATTGGCACAGCAGCGCTCCTTCAGTCTTCGCTTGATGGAGGTTTCGGCAGAAATTCGTTTCGGTACCATCGAGCCGTCCAAGCTCGAAGTACTTGTTCGCCGGCCAGCTTCCGCCACAGGCGACGGCGTAGCGGCAGGTCCGGCGACACGCGTCCACACCGGCGAGGGCTTCGCGGACCCACGGAACCGAGCCCGCCGTGCGCAGAAGATCCTCAAGGGAGTTCCGCAACACGTTGCCCACCGTGAAAGCCCCATGCCTCGGATGTCGGAAGCCCGCGAGATCTGGGGACATGACAGTCACCTCTCCGTTGTACGACACAGTAGGAATGGGCTCCACGGGCATACTCAGGACCTCCGCTGCAGTGATCCCCGATCGCACCGCGTCGTAGCAGTTTGCGACCGACTCAAGTTCCCGCAGCCGCACCACTGGGTTCGCCCGCCACTGCGTGAAGAGTTCGGCGAAGAAGCCCGCCCATTCGCATTTGTCTGTCGGCGAGCCTTCACCATGGGAACCCTTCGTTTCCTCGGGGAGGATTCCCAGTACTTCCGCTCCGATCTCGCAGGCGTGGACGTAGAGCAACCGAGCGACCTCGGGCGCGGGATCGCGCACCACGGAAAGCACGTGAAAGGGGGTTCCATGGCGCCTTAACACCGCGATCCCGGCCGCAATCCTCTGCCAGGCGGGGGCACCCCCGCGTGTGACCCTGCCCGCGTTCATGCCCCGTGGCCCGTCGATGCTCACGGACACCCGAACGTGGTACCGGTCGAACAGGTCGCACCATGCCTCATCGATCAAGGTCGCATTCGTCTGGATGTGATGAGCGGTGCCGGGAGGCCAGTCGGAGAGTAGGTCCTCGAATTTCCGGACACCGACTGTGAGCGGCTCTCCCGCGTGCCAGAGGACCTCCATCTGGTGCCCGGAGTCCATCCAGCGGGCCGCGGACTCCGCGGCTGCACGATTGACGGCGGCCGACATGTCGAGGCGCTTCCCCCGGTCGGGCAGGTAGCAATATGTGCAATCAAGATTGCACAAGGTTGTCGGCTGCATCACCAGGACGGACGGTCGCCGCCCGAGAGCCGCCCCGCTGTCACCGCCGGACGCGGAATCCACGCACACCCTCCTACGGTCATCGCACAGGGAGCCTTGTCATGGAACGGTGGCGCAGCCGAGCCTGTCAATGGCGCCGTCAGCAAGGCGGTGTGGAGTGCGAGGGTCCGCTTCTCCACTGCCCGGGACCACTGGCTTCGCGCTCGTGCCCCTGGAAGACCTCGGTCACCCCGACGCGGTCGACGTGAGGGCCGATCTGGTCGGCCCCTGATCGGGATCCGGCTGGCCTGCCCGGATGAATGAGTCCGATGTCTGGGCCGGCCGAGCCCAGGGCGAAGCGGGTCCGTCCGCTCGTCTGTGACGACAGATCTGGCCGTGCTACTGGCGGAACTGTATGTGTGCATCACGACCGATGGAGCCCTGTCTCACCGCCATGGGCACGGGTGTTGTCGGAGCGGAAGTACATCTCCGCGAGAGCTTCGGCAGCGATGCACTGGAGCTGCTGCTGCTGCTGCTGCTGCTCGCTGGCGTCGGCGTCGCGGGCCTCGAAGAGGCGGCCTGCCCAATTGCGGGGTAGGGCCTGGGTGATGTCGCGGATGCGGGCGTCGTCGGTTGTGCCCCGGCGCGGCGGTGAACCCGAAGCGGGCCCGGGGTGGAGACGACCAAGCCGTCCGTGGATGGGGCATGCAGGGCAGGGGCCTTGCCCGCGTCTGTCTACGGCAGGACGTCCAGCGGGGAGAGACTGGCGGAGGGGTGGACGATGCCGTCCGTAGCAATCGCGGCGGGGTAGCGGCCGGTCACGGCAGCAGTCTTGAGGATGTTGCGGCGCATTCCGAACCCGACCGCGGCCAGTACGGCGGCCCGGAGTCCCATCGCGTACGACCCACGGTCGGGGTGGCGTACCGGGCCGGTCGGTCGCCCTTCGGCGTGAACGGGCTGGGGAGCCGGTCGGCGTCGAGTGTGCGGCTGCCGTCGATCCGTATGCGGGCGCGGTCGACATGGGAGAGGTCGACCAGCCACAAGTCGGGGCAGTGACGGGTCGAACGTGGGGTTGCCGGTGAGGTGGGTGAGGCCTTCACAGCCGGCGTCGCCGACAAGTTGCCCCGGCCAACACCAACCCCAGCCGCTACAACGGATGTTGGGAAGGCGCATTTCGCGGACATCGACCGTCAAAGGGCGGTTTGATGGCCCTGTGCGGCGGTGGAGGAAATACGCGCTCGTCGCGTGCGCAGCCGTGTGCGAGACAGCGGCCGTGTGTTTGGTGGCATTCGCAATCTCCACGCATCCGGCGACCGCGGACCGGCTTGGCAGCGTGATCGGGGCGATCGCAGGGCTCGTGGGCTTGGCGGTCTCGGCGTGGACGCTCGCCGGTTCAGGGCGTTTCTCTGCCGAGGCGCATGATGGTGCCGTAGCGTCAGGCGGCCACGTGGGGCGTGTCCTCGTCGGCCATCACAACGAGGCAGCGCCACGCGCAGTCCCGGCGCGCGCTCCAGCCAGCCCTCGAGTGGCAGCGTGCGTGCCTCGGGAGCATGCGGCACAGCTGCCGCAGGAGTGCGCCGGCAGTGGCCGCCAAGCTCCGTCGGCTGCGGTACGTCAATTCGCCACTGTTCCAGATCGGCGGGTCTGTTCGGACCTTCCGGAATCCGGTGAGGACCTGTTGGGATGCTGAGTGGGAGGCCGACCATGACCGACGAGGGCACAGGCAGGATCATCACCTTCTACTCGTACAAGGGCGGCACGGGGCGGACGATGGCGCTGGCCAACACGGCCTGGATCCTGGCCTCCTCGGGCAAGAGCGTCCTGGTGGTCGACTGGGACCTCGACGCTCCGGGTCTGGACCGCTTCCTGCACCCCTTCCTGAGCGAGAGCCAGCTGCGCTCCACGCCGGGGGTGCTCGAACTGGTCAGCCGCTCCACCCAGTTCATGCTCCAGGCCCTGAACATGGCCGAGCAGACGCGTCAGCTCGAACTGGATTCCGAACTGTCGGCCGCGGCCGACGCCTGGGCGAGCGACGGGATCGCGCTCAACAGCTGCCTCATCCAGGTCGACTGGGAGTTCCCCGAGGGCGGCCAGCTCTCCTACCTCCCGGCCGGCACGAAGAACAAGGGCTACCTCTCGGCGTTCTCGCAGTTCAACTGGAAGCCCTTCATGGACGGGCCGCCGGCGACCAGGTTCCTGGAAGGTCTCAAGCGCGAGTTCGTCGAGAACTTCGACTACGTCCTCATCGACAGCCCTACCGGACTCAACGACATCTCCGACATCTGCACCGTCAACCTGCCCAACGTTCTCGTCACTTGCTTCACCCCCAGCAGCCAGAGCATCGAGGGCGCGGCCGGCGTCGCCGAACGCATCGACGGGATGCTGTACGGCAACCGGGACATCAGGATCCTGCCCGTGCCCATGCGGGTGGAGAACGCCGAGGCGGACCGGCTGAACGCCGCCCGGGGACAGATCCAGTACCGCTTCGACCGGATCGTGCGCAAGCACATCACCGACCGGGACCCGGAGGACTACTGGGGAAGCGTGGAGATCCCCTACCGGCCCATCTACTCCTACGAGGAGACGCTCGCCCCGTTCCGCGAGCAACCCGGGGACCCCAAGAGCCTGCTGGCCGCCTACGAGAGACTCACCGAGGTCATCACGGACGGCCGGGTCGTCTCGATACCCCGAATCGACGAGACGCTGCGCCGCAAGACCCTCGACCGGTACACCCGCCACCGCCCGCCGCGCATCTCCGACGTCTACGTCAGCTTCGTTCCCCAGGACCGGAGTTGGGCCAACTGGGCGGGCGCGGTTCTGGAACAGGCCGGTTTCAGGGTCTGCCTGGCGCAGGAGGGTACGGCCGAGGGCGCCCAGGGCGGGGACGAGATCGAAAGCGGCGTCGAGTCGGCCTCTCGCACCCTGGTCATCTTCTCCGAGACCTACCTGAGGTCGTCCCGCTTCCGCACCACCTGGGAGGCGGTCCACGCGGAGGGCGACCGGCGCTCGCACCAGCTGGTCTCGATGCAGGTCGACCGGATGCTGTCACTGGACGCGCCCTTCACGGAACAGCTCGCCGACATGACCCGTTGCGACACCGGAGAGGCGGCCCGTGAGGCCCTGCTGGCCGCCTTCGGCCGCACCCCGGAGTCACTGACGCGCAATCACTTCACCGGGGTCGAGTCGAAGCTGCCCCGCTACCCGGGCGCTGAACCTCCGGTCTTCGCGGTCCCGATGCGCACGTCGTCCTTCACCGGACGGACGGAGCTGCTGGAGGGCGTCCGGGAGAAGCTGTGGAGCGAGGACAACCGCGCTCTCGTGCTCAAGGGCATGGGCGGCGTGGGGAAGACCTTGTTGGCCCAGGAGTTCGCCTACCGCTACAAGAGCGACTACGACGTCATCTGGCACATCCAGGCCGAGCAGAGGCTCCTGGCCGTCGAGCAGTACGCGGCCATGGCCGAGCAACTGGGTTTGCCCGTGCGGACGAATCCCACCGACACCGCCAAGGCGGTGTACGAAGCGCTCAACCACGGTGAGCCGTACGGCAGTTGGCTGCTGATCCTCGACAACGTCACGGAGGCCGGCTACCTCCCCGAGTTCATGATGGACGGCCGGGGTGGCCACATCCTGATCACCAGCCAGCGCGCCGAGGGCTGGGGACGTCTCGTGGACACCGTCGACGTCCCCGTGTTCGAGCGGGACGAGAGCATCGCCCACCTGCACAGCCGACTGCCCGACTGCGGCTGGACGGAGGCCGACCAGATCGCGGAGGCCCTGGGTGACCTGCCGATCGCGATCTCACGCGCCGCGGCCTATATCGAGCAGACCGGAGTCGACGTCCGCAGCTACATCAAGCAACTCCAGCCCCAGGCCACCGGAGCCCCGGACGACAACACGGTCGGCGAAGTCGTCAGTTCGAGCACCTACACCTGGGAGCTCGCCCTCGGACAGCTGAGGGAGAAGTTCCCGTCCGCGGTGAAGCTCCTGCAGATCTGCTCGTACTACAGCCCCGAGCCGATCTCCATGGATCTGCTGGAAGGCTTCGAGGTTTCCCGGGCACTCGGCGGGGTCCGCACGGTCTCCCGCGCCTACAAGGAGCTGAGCAGGTTCTCCCTGGTCACGGTGGACCGCGGGACCCGGAGCGTGACGGTGCACCGGATGATGCAGATCGCCATGCGGGAGGAGATGACCGACGCGGAGCGCGAGGCGGCGCAGGAAGTGGTGTACCGCTCGCTGATCGCCGCCAGGCCGAGCGGTGACGACCCCGAGAACCCCAACACCTGGGAGAAGTACCGCATCATCTGGCCGCATCTCGGCACCCCGTGGGCCCAGACCACGGCCGACGAGGGCATCAGGGAACTCTTCGTGGACCGGGTGCGCCAATTGCGCCGTCGTGGCGAGCTGTCCCAGGCCATGGACTACAGCTGCCGGCGCGTGGACGCCTGGTCCGCGGGGGGCTCGCCGGACGAACGCTGGACGCTCCACATGCGTTTCCAGATCGCCAACATCCTGCGCGCCCAGGGCATATACGAGGAGTCATTCTCCCTCGACCAGGAGGTCCTGGAGCGACAGCTCGCCGTGCTCGACGACGTGGACGACCAGCACATCCTCATGACCACCGGTAGCATCGCGGCCGATCTGCGGGGCCTCGGCCGGCTGACGGAGGCACTGCGGTACGACGAGGAGACGTACCAGAGGTACGAGCTCATCTACGGTGAGGACCACGCGCGCACCCTCAGCGCGGCCAACAACCTCGCGGTCGCCCTACGCCTCTCCGGCGACTGCTACAGGGCCCGCGAACTGGACCGCAGCACGCTGGAACTGCGTGAGGCGATCCAGCTCCACGACCATCCGCTGACCATCGAGTCCGCGGTGAACCTCGGCCGCGACCTGCGTGACTGCGGTGACTACGAGGAATCCGTCACCCTGCTGAAGCGCGCCTACGAGCGCTGTCTGCGCAACCCTCGTCTCACCCAGGGCTCACCCACCGTACTCAACACGGCCAAGGGGCTGGCCGGTTCACTGCGCGCGGCGGGCCGGCCGGTGGAGGCCGAGGAACTCGTGCGCCACGTGCTGCGGAGCACGCCCGACGGCGAGAACGGGTCCTCCGCCGACAAGCTGCTGCTGGAGATGAGCCTGGCCGGCGACCTGGCCGCCCAGGGACGTCTCGACGAGGCGCTGGCCCTGATCCGCGGGGTCCGGGACGGTTTGAGGGACAACCTGGGAGAGGGCCACTCCCACACTGTGGCCTGTTCGGTCAACTACGCGGTCCTGCTGCTCGGTGACGTCGAGGCCATTCACCCGGAGTCGGCGGCCGAGGCACGGGAGTTGCTGCGCCGGGCCCAGGAGCAGTTCAGCGATCTCCACGGCGAGTACCACCCCCATGTGCTGATCTGCCGCGCGAACCTGGCGGTCGCGGAAGCGGCACTGGGGGAGGGGGAGGAAGCCCGACGGGACTGCTCCGAGGCGTACGAACTCCTCAAGGAGATCCTTGAGCCCACGCACCCCTCGACCCTGACCTGCGCGGGGAACCTCGCCGTCATCCTCAGCCGCCTGGGCCGGGCGGACGAGGCCCGCACCCAGCACCATGACGCGCTGGCCGCGCTGAGCAAGCGCATCGGCAGGGAGCACCCACGGGTGCTGTCCCTCCAGGAGTGGGATCTCAGCTGCCTCGACCTGGAGCCGCACCCGATATAGGGGCGGACGGCTGCTGCCTCGACACCTCAGCACCACGCATAGTGGATCTTGTCGCCTCGCTTGCCTTCACGCCGCCGGTGCTGCAGCGCGCCTACGAGCACCAAGTCCCTGTCGAAGCGGAGCGGTTGAGGGCCCGTCGGATCCGGAGTTCGCGGTTGAGAGTGTGTCACCGTCTCCGCTGGGCATACTCCGTCTGCTCAGCGGAAGCAGGGTAGAAATGGGGGTAGATGGCCAGCATCCTCGTCGGCCGACGACGTGAAGTGCTGCTCCTGTCCTCGGGCCCTGTCCTCGGGGCGGCCGTGGGCGCGGTGACCAACCTGGTCACCTCCACCTGGAGTTGGTGGCTCTTCGGCGCGCTTCTGGTGCTGATCTCCCTCGCCTCCGCCGGCGCCGCCCTGGTGCCCGGCAGTGGTTCCAGCGGTGTCGGCTCCACCTACCAGAACCCTCCTTGCACCCTTCCCCCGGGCACCGCGGTGTTCGCCGGGCGTGACCGGGAACTGCGCAGACTCCTCGACGCCCGCCCGCCCAGAAGCGGCTCCCGACCCCTTGTCTGCATCATCACGGGCCGGTCGGGCAGCGGCAAGACGGAGTTGGCCGTCCAGGCCGCGCACCTGCTCGCGGAGCGGTACCCGGCGGGGCAGCTCTTCCTCGCCTACCGCAGCCACGCCGATCCGGCCGGCCGGATCGACCCGCTGGACGCCCTGTCCGCGCTCCTGGTCGCGGTCGGCGCCGCCCAGAACCCCGCGAGCCTGGGGCTGGCCGGCATGAGCGGGCAATGGCAGTCCGTCGTGGGACACAAGCCGTTCCTGCTCGTGCTCGACGACGTCGACAACACCTCCCAGGTGCTGGAAGTCCTTCCCCGATCCCCCCACTCCCTCGTCCTGCTCACCAGTCGGCGCATGATTCCTGGAATCGATGCGGACGTGCACGTCGAGATCGACACGCTGACCGCGGAAGCCGCACGCTCCGTCCTCCACACCATCCTGCGGCGGGGCTCGCGCACCGTCGACGACTCGGTGATCGACGGACTGGTCGAGACGTACCGGCTGCCGCTCACGGTGAGGCACATCGCGGACCGGATCGTCGCCGAGCACGTGCCGCCGGGCCCGCCCACCGGGCCCGGCGGCCGCCACCTTCGCGGTGTCGGGCTCGAACCGATGCTGGCGACGATCCAGGCCCTCGAGCCGTCGCACCGTCTGGTCCTCCGACGGGCTGCCCTCCACCCAGGGCCCCATGTGACGGCCGAGATCGCGGCGGCCCTGGCGAGCCTGAGCCTCAGGGACGCCGGACGCTCCCTCACCGTGCTCCATCATCAGGGCCTGCTCGTGAGACCCGACCCGCACGGGTACGGGTTCCACGATCTGATGCGATCGCTGGCTCAGCCGGAGGAAACGGTGCAGAACGACGAAGCGTCCGCGCAGGCCCGAGAGAGGCTGTTCGAGCTGATGGCGTGCCTGCTGAAGCGGGCGAACACCTTCATCTCCGCGCCCCTGGAGCTGCCTGTGCCGGACAGCGTCCATGCGGGGCCTGTTGACCCGATGACGGAGCAACAGGCCCTGGAGTGGTTGGACCACCACTTCGACGACCTGCGGTCGGTGGCACGACTGGCCATCGGGTGCGCCTGGCCCAAGAGCTGGTGGCTGACAGCCGGGCTCGCCTACTTCATGCGCATCCGGAGGAACCTGGTCCAGGCCGAGGAGCTGAACACGGCGGCGTTGCAGATCGCACTCGTGTCGGGAGACCTGTCCGGTCAGGCTCACTGCCGCGCCCAACTGGGCACCCTGCATCGGGTGTCGGGTCGGTACAGCTCGGCCGAGGAACACTCTCGTACGGCGATGAGCATCTTCGCCGATCTACGGCCGGGCGAGCCGCGCAACCAGGCGTATTGCGCGAGCGAACTGGGCAGAATTCTCTACCACTTGGCGAGATACGAGTTCGCGCGCGACATCACGCAGCAGGCGGTCGATCTCTACCGCGCCACCTCCGACCAGCGTGGCGAGGCCGACGGACTCGGTGTCCTCGGGCTGATCAGCAGAGCGACCGGCGACTACCAAGGAGCACGCGAAGCCCTCACGGAGGCGTATGCGATCTTCGCCGGCATGGGGAACCATCGCAACAGGGCATGGATCCTCATCGAACTCGGAACCATCGACCGGCTCACCGGAGACCACCACCGCGCACTGACACAGTTCTCCGAGGCTCTGGACATCTACTCCGACGCCACGGACCGCAACGGCTGCGCCTGGGCCCGCCGCGAGCTGGGGATCGTACAGAGGATCCTCGGACACTACGCCGAAGCCGGCTCCCTCCTCGAAACGGCTCTGCGCGAGTTCGAAGACCTGGGCAGCCCGCGGAACGTGGCGGATGCCCAGGTCGAACTCGGCTCCCTGCACCGGTCGATGGGCGACCTCGCCGCGGCACGCTCGTATGCGCAGGCCGCGCACGACATGTACGCCGGTATGGGCAACCGCCGGGGCGAAGTATGGGCGGAGGTGGAACTGGGGGCGCTCGACGCCGCGGAGGGTCAGTTGATCTCGGCAGCCGGCAGATTCGAGCGGGCGCGGAGGGTCTACGAGGACATAGGTGACCGTTCCGGTGACGCGCGGGTCCAGCTGGAACTGGGCAGACTCGAACTCGCCCGGGGAGACCGCGCAAAAGCAAGGAACCACCTCAATGCGGCTCTCACGCTCTACACCCAGCTCAATGCCCCGCACAGCGGGGAGGCCCGTGATCTCCTCGCCGGGATGTGAAGCTGCCCATCCAGTTGGCAAAGGTCCAGGTCAACGCGGCGCTCTGGAGAGAGCCGGCAGCTGTGGGCACACTTGCGGGTGTGGACGCCATACGCACCGGTGACCCCGGCCTGTTCGGCCCGAGCTCCGTGACCTGGCAGATGCACGGCGACCCCATCATGTGGGTCGCCGGAGTCCGCGCGCTCTACCTCCAGGCCCTGCACCCGCGCGCCGTGCGCGGCGTCATGCAGAACTCCGACTTCCGCCGGGACGCCTGGGGCCGGCTCCTGCGCACCGCCAACTTCGTCGGGACGATCACGTACGGCACCGCCGAGGCCGCCGAGAAGGCCGGCGCCCGGGTGCGGAAGATCCACAGCATGCTGAGCGCGACCGACCCCGACACGGGCGAGCGGTACGGCGTCGACGAACCCGAGCTGCTGCTGTGGGTGCACTGCGCCGAGATCGACTCGTATCTGCAGGTCGCGCGCCGCTCCGGGCTTCGCCTCACCGACGCGCAGGCCGACCGCTACCTGGCCGAACACCGGGTCAGCGCCCGCCTGGTGGGCCTCGACCCGGACGCCGTACCGGCGAACCAGCAGGAGATGGCGGCGTACTTCGAGAAGGTGCGCCCCGAGCTCGCGTGCGGTCTCGAGGCACGCGCGGTGGACGACTTCCTGCTCCGCCCGCCGACGCACCCCCTTCTCGTCCCGGCGCGCGAGGTGCTGTGGCGGCGCGTGGCGCATCTGGCGTACGCCGCCCTGCCGCCGTACGCCCACGAGTTGTACGGCAGACCGGCCCCGAAACCCGCCACCGTCACCCGTCAGTTGCGTGCCACAGGCACCCTGCTGCGCTGTGTTCCCGCACGTCTGCGCTGGCAACTCCCGCCGAAACACATCCTGCGCGCCATGGCCCGGCTCGGTCCCGGCTCGCGCCCGGCACCGTACAAACTCGGACGATAGCTCGCCATACTGGACGAGCCGGGGGAGGGTGGGGGCGGACCGTGACGGGGGGCGATCGCGGGAGATGGGGGACAGCAGGCTGATCCAGGGCCGGTACCGGCTGCTCGATCCGATCGGGCGCGGCGGTATGGGCGAGGTGTGGCGTGCGCGCGACGAGTCGCTGGGCCGGCAGGTCGCCGTGAAGTGCCTCAAGCCGCTGGGACCGCACCACGACCAGTCCTTCACCCGTGTCCTGCGGGAGCGGTTTCGGCGTGAGGCCCGGGTGGCCGCGGCGCTTCAGCACCGCGGGGTGACCGTCGTCCACGACTTCGGCGAGTCCGACGGCATCCTGTTCCTGGTCATGGAGTTGCTTCAGGGCCGCAACCTCAGCCAGCTCCTGGAGGACAACAAGCACCACCCGCTGCCCGTCCCGGACGTGGTCGAGATCGCCGACCAGGTCGCCGCCGCCCTCGCCTACACCCACCAACAGGGCATCGTGCACCGCGACCTGAAGCCCGCCAACATCATGCGGCTCGCCGACGGCACGGTGAAGATCTGCGACTTCGGCATCGCCCGCCTCGGCCACGACATCGGCTTCACCTCCCGGCTGACCGGCACCGGCATCGCGATGGGCACCCCGCACTACATGTCGCCGGAACAGATCAGCGGAAGCGAGGTGGACCAGCGCAGCGACCTGTACTCGCTGGGCTGCGTACTTTACGAGATCGCCACCGGAGTACCGCCGTTCGACCTCGACGACCCCTGGGCGATCCTCGTCGGCCACCGCGACACCCCGCCCCGGCCGCCGCGCGACCACCGCGCCGAGCTGCCCGAGTACCTCGAGAAGGTCATCCTGGACCTGCTGGCCAAACGTCCCGAGGAACGCCCGCACGACGGACGCGAGTTGGGACGCCGGATCGGTCTGGGCCGTACGACACCGACGTACGTGCCCACCGTGGTGACCCCGCAGCCGGACCTCAGGCCACCGGCGCCCCTGGCCCGCGAACCCCGCCTGCCGTCCTGGACCCGTGGCATGACCACCGGCCACAAGGCCACCGGCGCCGGACTGCGCACCACACCCCCCGACGCCGGGGCCGGCCTCACCGGCGAGTGGGTCCCGCGGCCGACCACCGGCCGCCCCGAGGAGACCGCCGTACCGGACGAGCCCGACGCCCCTTCCGCGGCGACGCTCACCGCGCTGGCCGGACGGCACAACGCCGGGCTCAGCCTGGGCCGGCTCGGCCGCTGGACCGAGGCGGGCGAGGTGCACCGGGCCGTCGCCGCCGAGCGCGAGCACCTCCTCGGCCCCGACCACCCGGACACCCTCGCCAGCCGCTACGAGGTCGCCTTCACCCTCAGCCGCACCGGCCGCGCCGCCGACGCCCTGCGCGAGTACAAGCACGTCGCCCGCGCCCGCAGCCTCGCCCTGGGCCCGGACCACCCGGAGACGCTGGCCGTCCGGCAGGAAATGGCTTACGTTCTCGGCCAGTTGGGCCGTCACTTCGACGCGCACCAGGTCTACGCGTCGGTGCTGACGGCACGGGAACGCACCATGGGCGCCGATCACCCCGACACCCTGCGCTGCCGCCACAACCTCGCCTTCAACCTCAGCAGGCTGGGCCGTCTGGAGGACTCGTACCGCATGGCCGAGGAGGTCGCCGCGGCCCGCGCCCGCGTCCTCGGCCCCCATCACCCCGACACCCTGGTCACCCGCTACGAAGTCGCCTATGCGCTGGGCCAGTTGGGGCGCTGGGCGGAGGCCCTGCGGACCTACCGCGAGGTCGCCGAGGCGCGCGGGCAGGCCCTCGGCCCGGACCACCCCGACACCCTCGCCGCCCGCTACGAGGTCGGCATCAGCCTCGGCCGACTCGGCCGCAGCGCGGAGGCGCTCCAGCTCTACCGCGACCTCATCGACGACCGCACCCGCGTCCACGGCCCCGCCCACCCCGAGACCCTCCGCGCCCGCCACGGCCTCGGCGTCAACCTCGGCCGGCTCGGCCGCTGGGAGGAGGCCCTCGCCGAATCCCGTGACGTGTGCGCGATCCGCGAGCGCGTGCTGGGCCCCGACCATCCGGACACCCTGGTCAGCCGGCGCGAGGTCGCCGTGAGCCTCGGCTGGCTGGGCCGCTGGCCGGACGCGCTCACCGAGTACCGCAGGGTGGCCGCAGCCCGCGAGCGCGTCCTCGGCGCCGGCCACTCCGACACCCTCGCCAGCCGCAACGACGAGGCCCACTGCCTGGAACAGCTCGGGCGGGGCGCCGAGGCCGTCGAGCTGTACCGGAGGGTGGCGGTGCTGCGGCAGCGCGGGGCCGGCGGCCCGTGAGCCCGGTGGCGTCCCCGGCCGGTGACTCCTGCGCGGCCGACCTATGGCCGACCTAGATCATCACGTGTTACGAAGAACCATGCCTGCACACGAGGGACACCCGGGACACCGTACGTACGACGCGGTCATCGTCGGCGGAGGCCACAACGGCCTGGTCGCCGCCGCCTACCTGGCCCGGGCCGGACGGTCCGTGCTGGTGCTGGAGCGGCTGGAGCAGACCGGGGGCGCCGCCGTGTCCACGCGGCCGTTCACCGGCGTCGACGCACGGCTGTCGCGCTACTCGTACCTGGTCAGCCTGCTACCGAAGAAGATCGTCCGGGACCTCGGCCTGGACTTCCGCGTCCGCACGCGCAACGTCTCCTCGTACACGCCCGTGGAACGGGACGGACGGCCGACCGGACTGCTGGTCGGGGGTGGCGAGCGGCGCACCCGGGAGGCGTTCGCCCGGCTGACCGGCGGCGATGCCGAGTACGCGGCCTGGCGGCGGTTCTACGGCATGACCGGTGAGGTCGCCCGGCGGGTGTTCCCGACGCTCACCGAACCCCTGCCGAGCCGCGATGAGCTGTGCCGCCGGGTGGACGACGAGGAGGCCTGGCGGATCCTCTTCGAGGAACCGATCGGCGTCGCGATCGAGGACCGCTTCGCGGACGACCTGGTGCGGGGCGTGGTCCTGACGGACGCGCTGATCGGCACGTTCGCCGACGCGCATGACGCGTCCCTGAAGCAGAACCGCTGCTTCCTGTACCACGTGATCGGCGGCGGCACCGGCGCTTGGGACGTCCCCGTGGGCGGCATGGGCGCTCTCACCGACGCCCTGGCCGCGGCGGCTCGTCAGGCGGGCGCGGACATCGCCACCGGTCACGAGGCGGTACGCATCGACACGGACGGCCGTACGGCGGAGATCACGTATCGGACGGCGGACGGTGAGGGCGTCGCCGCGGCCCGGCACGTCCTGGTGAACGCCTCCCCGCAGGAACTGGCCGCCCTCACCGGCGACACGCCCCCGACCCCCGCCGAGGGCGCCCAGCTCAAGGTGAACATGCTGCTCAAGCGCCTGCCCCGGCTGCGCGACAGCTCCGTCGACCCCCGCGAGGCCTTCGCCGGCACCTTCCACATCGCCGAGAGCTACGGCCAACTGGCCACCGCCCACACCCAGGCCGCCGCCGGGGAACTCCCGACCGCGCCGCCGTCCGAGATCTACTGCCACTCGCTGACGGACCCGACGATCCTCGGCCGCGACCTCGTCGAACGGGGCTACCAGACCCTCACCCTGTTCGGCCTGCACACGCCGGCCCGGCTCTTCGCACGCGACAACGACGCCGTACGCGAGGAACTGCTGAAGTCGACCCTCGCCCAGCTCGACGCCCACCTCGCCGAGCCGCTCGCCGACTGCCTGGCGACCGACGCAGACGGCCGCCCCTGCATCGAGGCCAAGACCCCGCTGGACCTGGAGCACGACCTGCGCCTGCCCGGCGGCAACATCTTCCACCGGGACCTGGCCTGGCCGTACGCCCAGGAGGGCACGGGCCGCTGGGGTGTGGAGACGCGGCACGCGAACGTGCTGCTGTGCGGGGCGGGCGCGGTGCGCGGGGGAGGGGTGAGCGGGGTGCCGGGGCACAACGCGGCGATGGCTGTCCTCCAAGCCGGCGAGGAGTGACGTACATGCCTCCGGCGAGGAGGGGGACTGGGCAGGACGGACAATTCGCTCGAATCGCCTCGACTCACGGGGAGGCTGCCATGGCCGATCTCAGCCCCACTGACCTGCAGAAGGCCCTCCGCGGCGCCGACTACCCGACCGACAAGCAGCACCTGGTGGAGCGAGCCCGCAAGAACCACGCCGACGAGAAGGTCGTCAGCCGCCTCGACGGCATGCGGCGTGACCGCTTCGACGGACCGAACGACGTCCAGAAGGCTGTCTTCAACGAGTAGCGACCCGTCACCAGGAGTGCTTCAGTCGGCCGACGGAGTCCACCCATTCGCCTCGATGCGCGCCCTGTCCGCCGGGCGCGCGTCGTCGAACAGGACACCGTCGGCCGTCTCGACGCGCACCCCGTCGACGTAGACCCCGCGGCCCACATACAGCCGGTCCGTCGCATACCGCCAGCGGAGCGCGAGCTGCCGCGCGGCGGGCATATCCGCCATGAGCCGGTGCCACACGCGGCCCGACCAGCCGGTGACCGTGCCGGTCGGGTGCGCTTGTGGCCGGTCGCCGTGGCGTGTCGTGGTGAAGGCCAACGGCTGCCATGTGGTCCCGCCGTCGCTGCTCGATTCCAGGGTGAGGACGTCCGGCTGCGGTTCGGTGTCCCACCACAGGGCGCAGCGCAGACATGTGTGGCCCGAAGACGTGTCGAGTGCGGGGAGCGTCAGGGTGGCGGTGGTGGTGTTCGTCATTCCGGAGAACCATGCGGTACGACCGTGCCGGGGTCGGACCGGTACGGCGCGGGCCATGTTGTCGGCGGCGGCGACCCGGGGCGCGGAGCCGGAGCGCCAACTGCGCACCGGGTGGACCGAGTTGCCCAGGACGACGAGGAAGGAGTCGGTCGTCGGGTCGAGGACCAGCGAGGTGCCGGTGAAACCGGTGTGCCCCGCGGTGCGCGGGGTGGCCATCGCACCCATGTACCAGTGCTGGTAGAGCTCGAAGCCGAGGCCGTGCTCGTCGCCGGGAAAGGCGGTGTTGAAGTCGGTGAACATCAGCTCCACCGACTCCGGCTCCAGGATGCGGGACCTGCCGTAGGAGCCGCCGTTGAGCAGCGTCCGGCCGAGGACCGCGAGGTCCCAGGCGTTCGAGAACACGCCCGCGTGGCCCGCGACCCCGCCGAGGCTGAAGGCGTTCTCGTCGTGCACCTCGCCCCACACGAGCCCACGGTCCAGGCCGGACCAGGGGCGCCGGGCGTCCTCCGTGGCCGCGATCTTCGGCTTCCAGGAAGCAGGCGGGTTGTAGCGGGTGCGGCGCATGCCGAGCGGGGCGGTGATCTCCTCGCGGAGGAGGGTGTCGAGCGTACGGCCGGTGACCTTCTCCAGGGCCAGCTGGAGGGAGATCAGGTTCAGGTCCGAGTAGAGGTACTTGGTGCCGGGCGTGTTCAGCGGCACCTCGTTCCAGATGAGTTGGAGCTTCTCCTCGTACGTCGGCGCGTTGTACAGCGGGATCCAGGCGCGGAATCCCGAGGTGTGGGTGAGGAGCTGACGGATCGTGATGTCCTGTTTGCCAGCGCGGCCGAAGTCGGGGAGGTAGGAGGCGACCGTCGACTCCAGCCCGAGCGCACCTCGCTCGATCTGCTGCACGGCGAGGATCGAGGTGAACAGCTTGGACACCGAGGCCAGATCGAAGACCGTGTCCTCGGCCATCGGGATCTGCTGGTCGGCCGGGAACTCGACGCCGGTGTCGGTCTTCTCGTCGTACGCCTGGTAGCGCACCGCCATGCCGATGGGCTGGTGCAGGGCTACGGTGCCGCCTCGTCCGGCGAGGAGCACGGCGCCCGCGTACCAGGGGTGCTTGGGGGAGGGGCCGAGGAACGTTTCAGTGTCGGTGACGAGTCGGCGGAGGTGGGCGGGGAGGAGGCCGGCGCGCTCGGGGGAACCGTGGCGCAGAGTGGGGTGAGCGGGGGCGGGGGCGGCTGCGGCCGGGGCGGCGGGTAAGGGTGCGAGGACCAGGGCTCCGCTCAAAGCCAAGGCGCCCAGCTGACGGCGGGTAGGTCTGGGGGCCGCTTCATCGGTCATCGTGAAACCTTGCTGTCGGGTGCCGGTCGTGTCAATGAGGTGTGTGCGTTCCACATGGTGGGCCGAGAAACTGACGGTCCATCAGGAAAGCCCTTCCGTCCTCCGGAGGACTCCGGCATCCTGCGCCCATGCAGACGGAGCTGAGCAAGAAACTGGGAGTCGAGCACGCCATCTTCGGCTTCACGCCGTTCCCCGCCGTCGCCGCGGCCATCAGCCGGGCCGGCGGCTTCGGAGTGCTCGGCGCGGTCCGCTACACAGCCCCCGACGAGCTCAAACGCGACCTCGACTGGATCGAGGCCCATGTCGACGGCAGGCCCTACGGTCTGGACGTCGTCATGCCCGCGAAGAAGGTCGAGGGCGTCACAGAAGCCGACGTCGAGGCGATGATCCCCGAAGGGCACCGGCAGTTCGTCCAGGACACCCTCGCCAAGTACGGCGTGCCCGAGCTGGCCGAGGGGGAGGCGTCCGGGTGGCGCATCACCGGGTGGATGGAGCAGGTCGCCCGCAGCCAGCTCGACGTCGCCTTCGACTACCCGATCAAGCTGCTCGCCAACGCCCTGGGCTCGCCGCCCGCGGACGTCGTGCAACGTGCCCATGACCGCGGTGTGCTGGTCGCCGCGCTCGCGGGTAGTGCCCGGCATGCCGTCAAGCACATGGAGGGCGGAATCGACATCGTGGTCGCCCAGGGCTATGAGGCGGGTGGCCACACCGGTGAGATCGCCTCCATGGTGCTCACGCCGGAGGTGGTGGAGGCGGTCGATCCGCTGCCCGTGCTGGCGGCCGGGGGGATCGGCAGCGGTCAACAGATGGCTGCCGCACTCAGCCTCGGCGCCCAGGGCGTGTGGCTGGGCTCCATATGGCTGACCACCACAGAGGCCGAACTCCCCTCACCCAAGCTCATCGAGAAGTTGCTGGCCGCCGGCTCCGGCGACACCGTGCGCTCCCGCGCCCTGACCGGCAAGCCCGCACGCCAGCTGCGCACCGAGTGGACCGACGCCTGGGACGACACGAACGGACCCGGCACCCTCCCCATGCCACTCCAGGGCCTGCTGGTCGCCGAGGCCGTCTCGCGCATCCAGAAGTACGAGGTCGAGCCGCTGCTCGGCACCCCCGTCGGCCAGATCGTGGGCCGGATGAACAGCGAACGCAGCGTCCAGGCCGTCGTCGACGACCTCACCCGCGGCTTCGAGCGAGCCGTCGATCGCATCAACCGCATCGCCGGAAGGAGCGGCCAGTGACGAGCACACCCCCCGCGGGCTTCTGGGCCCAGGCAGCGGCCGACCCCGACCCCACGGTCCTCGTCGCCCCCGACGGCGAGGAGTGGACCGCCGGCCGACTGCACGCCGCCGCCAACCGACTCGTCCACGGCCTGCGCGCGGCCGGGATGGAACGCGGCGACGCCTTCGCCGTCGTGCTGCCCAACAGCGTCGAGTTCTTCACCGCGTACCTCGCCGCCAGCCAGGCCGGGTTCTACCTGGTCCCCATCAACCACCACTTCGTCGGCCCCGAGATCGCCTGGATCGTCGCCGACTCCGGCGCCAAGGTGCTCCTCGCCCACGAACGCTTCGCCGCCCCCGCCCGCCACGCCGCCGAGGAAGCCGGCCTCCCCGGCACCCACCGATACGCGATCGGCACCGTCGAGGGCTTCCGGCCGTACGCCGAACTCCTCGACGGGCAACCGGAGTCGGCGCCGACGGACCGCGAGCTGGGCTGGGTCATGAACTACACCTCGGGCACCACCGGCCGACCGCGCGGCATCCGGCGGCCGCTGCCGGGCAAGGTCCCCGAGGAGGCGTACCTCGGCGGCTTCCTCGGCATCTTCGGCATCCGCCCGTTCGGCGACAACGTGCACCTGGTCTGCTCGCCGCTCTACCACACGGCCGTCCTCCAGTTCGCGGGGGCGTCCCTGCACATCGGTCACCGGCTGGTGCTGATGGACAAGTGGACGCCCGAGGAGATGCTCCGGCTGATCGACCGTGAGAGGTGCACCCACACCCACATGGTCCCGACCCAGTTCCACCGCCTGCTCGCCCTGCCCGAGGAGGTCCGGGCCCGCTACGACGTCTCCTCCATGCGGCACGCCATCCACGGCGCCGCCCCCTGCCCCGACCACGTGAAGCGGGCGATGCTCGACTGGTGGGGCCCCTGCGTGGAGGAGTACTACGCGGCCAGCGAGGGCGGCGGCGCCTTCGCCACCGCGCAGGACTGGCTGAAGAAGCCCGGCACGGTCGGCAAGGCCTGGCCCATCAGCGAACTCGCCGTCTTCGACGACGACGGCAACCGGCTCCCGCCCGGCGAACTCGGCACCGTCTACCTGAAGATGAACACCGGCGGTTTCGCCTACCACAAGGACGAGGCCAAGACGCAGAAGAACCGGATCGGCGACTTCTTCACCGTCGGCGACCTCGGCTACCTCGACGAGGACGGCTACCTCTTCCTCCGCGACCGCAAGATAGACATGGTCATCTCGGGTGGGGTGAACATCTATCCCGCCGAGATCGAGTCCGTGCTGCTCCAACACCCCGCCGTCGCCGACGCCGCCGCCTTCGGCATCCCGCACGACGACTGGGGCGAGGAGGTCAAGGCCGTCGTCGAGCCCGCCCCCGGTCACGAACCGGGCCCTGCCCTCGCCGCGGCGATCCTCGACCACTGCGCCGATCAACTCGCCGGCTACAAACGGCCCAAGAGCGTCGACTTCATCACCGAGATGCCGCGCGATCCCAACGGCAAGCTGTACAAGCGGCGGTTGCGGGACCCGTACTGGGAGGGGCGGGCGCGACCCGTGTGACCACGGCCCGGCCGCTCGTCCGGGATCGGCGGCCGGCCGGGGGCCTCAGGAGCGAGGGCGAGGAAAGGTCTCCAGGGCCTTGGCGAGGCCGGTGGCGTCGGTGCCGACCTTGCGGTAGACGCTGGACAGCAACTGCCGCACGCCCTGCTCGGTGAGCCGGAGTTCCTTGGCGATCACTGCCACCGGTTGGCCCTGGACCGCCAGTTCGGCGGTACGGCGCTCCTGAGCCGTCAGTGTGTCCGCCTGCGTGTACCGAAGCGGCAGCGGGCGCAGTCCGGCCGCCGAGAGTTCCTCCCTGGCCCGGGCGGCGAGCGCCTCCGCCCCACAGTGGACGGCACCTTCCAGACCCCGGTAGAGCCGATCGGCGGCCTCCTGGACTCGGCCGTCCAGGGACAGGGCGGCGCCGTGGCCGATCAGGGCACGGGCGAGCTCGTAGGAGGCGGGCGACTGCTCCAGGTGGTCCACGGCCTCGGCGTACAGGTCGACCGCCGCCGGACCGCCGGTCACCTCGGCGAGGGTGTGGAGGGCTTGGCCGATCGTGGAGGCGGCGCCGAAGTCCCGGGCACGCTTGACCGCGTCCTGGGCGTGACCGACCGCCGCCTCCGGGGCGGTGGAGGCGAGGGCGGCCGCCAGGTGCAGCTGCCACGGGCACCAGGAGGGGTTGCGCACGCCCCGCGCGTCCAGCCAGTCCCCGACGGCGGACAACAGGCTCTCGGCCTCGGCATGCCGGCCCTCGGCCAGGAGCAGTTCGGCGTACACCGTGCGGGGATCGGGGTAGATGACGGCGTTCGGGACGACCTCGCCGTAGCGGTAGGAGTCGGCGAGGCGACGCGCGTCGGTGATGCGGCCGCGGGCGAGCAGGATCTGGATGAGGATGCCGACGGCGAACCACTGGGCGGGGACCGCACCTGCCACACGGTCGGCGGTGCGCAGCCCGGACCGTACGAGTTCCTCCGCCTCGGGGAGGCAGCCGCGGCGGTAGCGGATGTAGCCGAAAAGAGTCTGTCCCTGCGCCAGGTGGGAGCCGCGCCAGCCCATGCGCTCGCACTCGGCCATGCCCTCGGTGAACAGTTCTTCGGCCCGCCGCGGCTGGTCGCAGTACATGAACACCAGGGCGACCGAGACGGGTACCTCGAAGCCCCGGTTCTCGTCCGTCCAGCTCAGTCCACCGCGCAGGGCCTCCTCCGCACACGCGAAGACGGTCTGCCGGGGCTCGCCGCGCACCATGGCGTCCCAGGCCCGCAGCCCCAGGATGTACCGCTCCTCCAGACCACGGCCGGCCAACCGCTCGGCCAGCCGCGCCAGCCTGCGCGAGCGGGCGAACGAGTCGGGCTCATCGGTGCGGAAGGCGCTCCAGACGAAGTGGTCGGCCTGTATGCGCAGGCGGATGCGCGGATGGGTGGCAAGCCGCGCCGCGTCGGCGGACACGGTCGCCGCCTCGGCCAGCCGGTCGGTGTGGGCCAGCGCCTGGGTCAGCCGGTAGACGATGGAGGCCCGCAGATGGGGCTCCACGTCGGACTCCGCCAGCGCCTCCTGGAGATGGCTGACCGTCGCCGTCGGTTCGATCAGGAAGGTCGAGCACGCGAGCTCGTGCAGGAGTGCGGCCCGGTCCTGCGGACGCGGTGGCTCCTGCAACGCTCGGGACAGGACGCGCCGGGCGGCCTCCGGAGCCCCGGCCCGAAGGTGCTCACGGGCGGCCTCGCGCAGGCATGCGACCACCTCCGGCCTGCCCTCGCAGGGAACCTCCAGCAGATGCCGGGCGGCGACGGTCGGACCGTACCCTGCCGCGCGGACGGCCTCCGCGGCCCTGTCGTGCATGCCGACCCGCAGGCCCGAGGGGATGGACCGGTAGATCGTCGTGGCGATCAGCGGGTGGACGAACTCGATGCCGCCCCCGGGTCCCTCGGCGTCGGAAAGGATTCGGGCGGCGCGCAACTTCTCGGTGACCTCCACGGCCTCCTCGCTACCGATCACCGCGAGAGTGGCGGCGAGCTCCCGTGACACCGGTGGACCCAGTACGGCCGCGGCATGGGCGAAACGGACGGTGGTGGTGCCGAGCGCGCGCAGGCTCTCGATCAGTCCAGGGCCCTTGACCGCTGCGGCCAGGTCCCGCATCGCGGGCAACTCGTCCTGTGCGCCCTTCAGGTTCCGTTCGCCGAGCCTGATGGCGAGTTCGACGGTCTCGAACGGGCTGCCGCCGGTCACCGACCAGCACTCGTCGCAGAACGCGTCCTCGACACCCTCTCCCAGTGCGTCCCGGACGATCTGGGCCACGCCGGCGGCGCTGAGCCGCGCCAGCGGGTACGGGCGGTTCTCGTGACGCTCGACGACCGTGCGGAAGGGGGCCGCCTCGGGCGGCAGTTCGTCGGGCCGGTAGGCCACGACGAGCAGAAGCGGAAGATCGGCGGCCCGCGGAGCGAACGAGGCGAGCCAGCCGAGTGACTCGAGATCGGCCCAGTGCAGGTCGTCCAGGAGCAGGACGAGGGGCGCCTTCATCGCCGCGAGACGCGTCATGACCCAGTCGAGGCCGTCGCGCACCCCGGTCGGGTCCGGCGCCTGGGCGGTGTCCGTCGCCTCCAGGCCGAGCGCGGCGGCGACGATGTCGTACCAACTGCCCAGGAAAGTACGGCGTTCCGTTTCGTCCATGGTGGCCAGCGTGGGCTGGACGAGCTGGCGCACCAGACGGAACGCCAGCTCCTGATCTTTCTCGCCGGCCCGGGCCGAGAGCACATGGAATCCGTGTGCCGCGGCGCGGGCGCGTGCCTTCGTGAGGAGTGCCGTCTTGCCCAGCCCGGCCGGACCGGTGAAGGCGAGCAGCTCGGTGGGGCGCGCTCGCTGCACGCCGCCGGCTGCGTCGCGGAGGTCCGACAAGGCGGAGTCGAGAGCCTGGAGTTCCCGTTGGCGCTCCAGCAACGGGCGGGGCTCGGAGTTCGGTTGCCACGACCCATGCGCCATGTGCCCTACCGCTTCCTGTCGTCGATCCGGAGGACAGCGCAGAGCGTACGCCGCGGGTGAGCGCCCAGTGGCCCTGTTCGGGCACGAGGATGACAGAGAAGGATGAATTCCGCGCCCAAGTGGTTCGATTGTCCGCTCTTCGGGTAGGGAGCCCCGAATAAGTGCTCTCGGCCCTCGACAAGTGCTCTCGGCCGTTGAGGAATACCGATCGTGGGTGGGCCGGGAGCCGTGCGCCCGCGGCGTGGCGCCGACGGGCGCACGATCTCTCACAGCAGAGCGGGAGCCAGCGCCGCGTCCGCATAGCGCGGCACGCTGCGGGACCAGTAGTAACACCCACGGATCCAGCCGACCATGCCGTCCACGTAGCCGATCCCGGCAGGGCTCAACTCCGGCTTGATCTCTTCGTAGAGCCGCTCGAACTCCCTGATCGTGCCGTTGATCTGCCGGATGGCCAGCATCACGGCCGCCGGAAGGGAGCACCCGTGGGCCCGCTGGTGGGCGAGGGCCAGATTGATCACGCCGCCCGTCCGCTGCTCCTTCACCGCGGAGAAGAGGTCGGGTATCCACACCGCCGCATCGGCCGACAGCCGGCTCAGACGTTGCACTACGGGGTGATGGAGCTCCTCGGGGGACAGCTCGCGCGGTTGCGCCGCTTCGGCCAGCGGGTAGAAGGGCTCGACGCCCGCGGTGAGCGAACGTATGGAGGTGCTCAGTGCCATGTGCGGGGGGAGGGGCTGCGCCTGGGCCACCGCCTCGTACAGCAGGCCGTGCACGTATTCGCGGCTCTTCCACGCCCAGCGCGCTGCTTGTGCGGGGGTGCACCGCTCTCGGACCTGCCGGTGGAGATCGGCCAGCGCCGCCCCGAGGAGCGTGCCGGGCCGGGCGTCGTCGCGCAGGATGCCGATGCTCTCGCTCAGCATGGGCAGGAGCCGGTCCGGTGACCGCCGACCCATCTCTTCCGCCCGGTCGTCGAAGACGAATTGATAGGCGATTTGGTTCGCCACGATCTGGAGGAGATCCAACTCCACCGTCGGGCTGATGCGGGACGCGAGTTCGGCGGGCCGGTGAAGGCGATCATCGCCTCCACCCCCAGTTCGTCGGTGAGCCCGCACGTGCGTAACCACGCGTCGACGCCGTCGGCCGCTTCGGATGCGTGGGCATTGCTCAGAAACGGGAAGGGCATATAGAGATGGGCGTCGATCAGTTCCGTGAGATTGGAGGCGGGAATTCCGCCTTGCGTGGCGAGACCGACTTCCTCATGCGTCGTCGACACCGTTGTCACCTTCCGTTCGGGAGTCGTGTACGAGACGGTGTGCCGAGAGGCTGTTGCGCTCGCGGTTCGCAGACCATCACCAACGACCTCGGCCCCAACGTTGCCGCGGGACGCACGTGTTCGACGTGTCCGGGCACGTGGCGCAGCCGCCAATTCCGTGCGACGTACGCGAGGGTCATGGTGGCTTCCGCCATGGCGAAAGAGTCGCCGATGCATTTACGGCTGCCCGCTGCGAACGGAATCATCGCTCCCTGCGGGACGCCGGCGGTCTGCCCCGGTTGCCAGCGGTCGGGGAGGAAGCGGTCGGGCTCGGGGAACGAGGCCGGGTCGTGGTGCAGGAGGTACGGGCTGTACAGGACGGTGGCGCCCGGCGGGAGGCGGTGACCGGCCAGGTCCGTTTCCTTGGTGGTGACGCGGGTGAAGAGCCAGCCGGGCGGGCGGTGGCGAAGCGTCTCGGTGAGGACGAGCCGGGTGCGGACGAGGCGCGGCAGCTCGTCGGGACCGGGCAGCCGGCCTCCGGCGAGCACGGCGTCGACCTCGGCATGCAGCCGGCGCTCCTCCTCCGGATGCCGCGCCAGCAGGTCGAGGGCGGAGGTGAGGCACAGGGCGGTGGTCTCGGCTCCGGCGAACAGGAGCGTGATGAGCTGGTCGTGGACTTCCTGTTCGGTGATCGCCGCTCCGCCATGGTCCTGCCTGGCCGCCAGGAGAGTGCCCAGCACGTCGGTCCGGTCGCTGCACGCAGTGCCCTGTCGGCGCTCTGCGATGGCCGCGTCGACGATCGCGTGCAGGCGGTCGACAGCACGCCGGTAACGACGGTTCGCGGGCGTGGGGACGCGGAACAGGGCGTCGACCGGCACCACCGTCCGGACGAAGAGGCCGCGGACGATGGTGGCGAGGCAGCTGCGCAATTCGGCGCCCGTCGCGGCGTCGAGCGAGTCGGAGAAGAGCACACGGCTCATCACCCGCGTCGTCAGTGCCAGCATGGCCGCGCTGACGTCGACCTGCTCGCCGGCTCGCCACTCACGGCACACCGACTTCACCTCCCCACCCATCAGCGCCGAGTGGTCGGTGACACGGGCCGGGCGGAAGTCGGGTTGGAGCATCCTGCGCTGCCGCCGGTGCTCCTGGTGCCGGCAGGTGCCGACCCCGTCACCCAGAAACGATCGCAGCCTGTCGTAGAGCGGGCCCCCCTTGTCGAAGGTGCGCGAGTCCATGAGCACCTGGTGGACCAACTCCGGGTGACACACCATCCAGGCGCGTTGGGGACCCAGTCGTATCTCGACCAGGTCCCCATGAGTGGGCAAAGAATTCAGAAAAGCCAACGGGCGACGGTACAAGGCGATACCGTGGCCGATGAATGGGAATATGCCCGGCGCAGTACCCACCCTCCAGGCGTGTTCTCGTTCAGGCACAGCACGGCTCATGGAAACCTCCCCCTCAAAGCGCGACACGTGAAGTGGCTGAACGTGCCACGGACTTGACACTTGAGACAAGTCCTGCCCAGTTCAAGCGGCGCTCGGCTTCCGGAAACCTTTCTCCAATGGGGCGCACAGAAGCACGGAGTAGCAAAAGAAGCATTCGGTGAACGGTTGTTGTTGCATCATGCAACGACGGCGATTTTCACTCGTCACTCAAGTGTGGTCTCGCACCATGTGGTCTCGCACCATGTGGTCCCGCCCCATGGGGACGGGGCCACATCGACTCAGCGTTCGCGCACGCGCACGACCTTCAGAGCGGGCGAAGCCGCGATGTCCTTCTCGCAGAACCGCGAGGTCACCCACTTCTCACCCGAGAACAACCGGGCCTGGTCGCTGAAGCGGGGCGAGTGCGGGTTCGAGGACTGGGAGTGCGTCAGCAGCGTACGTGCGACCGGGCAGCGGCTGTCGTCCCAGCCCACCGCCTGGATGTGGCTGGAGCCGGTCGTCACCTCCCGATAGCCGCCGCGCGCCTGGTCCCACACCGGCTCGATCTTGTTCCACACGCCGAGCCCTTCCGTGCCGCCCGGACCGGGGATGCGCTGGCCCTTCCGTACGACGAACTGGTGCTCGCCGAGGCGGGAGTCGAGCGCGATGCCCGCCGCCCGGAGTTCGGCGACCGTCTCCGCGAGGGCCACGGCGAAGCCGGCGGCGGCGGTGTTGAGGGTGTTGAGGGTGTTCGGTGTGCGCACCGGGTCCGCCGCCGAGAAGGGCACCTTCCAGCGCTGGGCGGCCGGCATCTTCGCCGTCAGCTTCCGCCAGAACCGGTCGAAGAGCAGGGCGCCCCGGCTGCCGGTGTCCATGGTGCGATCCCAGGTCGCGAGCACCGAACAGGCCTCGGTGACGTCAACGGCCTTGCCGTCGCTGCCTGTTGCCGTGCCGCCAGGCAGCGCGGCACACGCCGTCGCCGTGTCGGCCGCGGCCAGGTCTGCCGCCGGCTGCCGGTCGTGCCGGTCCGGCCGCTCGGCCGCGGTCGCGGGCAGTCCGGCCGTGGCGGCGAGCTGGGCGACGGCCGCGACGACGCGGCGTCTGGGGCGGGTGCGCATCGTGCCTCCCAACGTCATCGAGGGAAGGAACCGTTGAGCATACCAACGGGTATGTGCCCCCGGTGAGGTGACCTGCCGTCCTGCTTGACCTGTCTGTGCGGCACACCGAGGATCATGTGTCATGACGCCAGGACACGGCAGCACGGTTGACGGAGTACTGAGCCGCAGCGCCCGACGCACCCCTGCGCGCGTCGCGGTCGACCACCGCGGCCGCACCTGGACGTACGAGGAACTCGACGAGGCCGTGTCGCGCGCGGCGAGCGTCCTGCTCGGCCAGGGACTCACCCCCGGCGACCGGGTCGGTGCCTACGGCCACAACTCGGACGCCTATCTGATCGCCTTCCTCGCCTGCGCCCGCGCGGGCCTCGTCCACGTCCCGGTCAACCACAACCTCACCGGCGACGACCTCGCGTACATCGTCGGCCAGTCCGGCAGCTCCCTGGTCCTCACGGACCCGGACCTGGCGGATCGACTCCCGGACGGCGTCCCTACGCTGCCCCTGCGCGGCGCCGACGACTCACTGCTGGCGCGGCAGGCCACGGCAGCCGTCTACGACGGCCCCGAGCCGCGCAGCGAGGACCTGGTGCAACTGCTCTACACCTCGGGCACGACCGCCTTGCCGAAGGGCGCGATGATGACCCACCGCGCCCTGGTCCACGAGTACCTGAGCGCGATCGCCGCCCTCGACCTGAGTGCCGGTGACCGCCCCGTCCACTCGCTGCCGCTGTACCACTCGGCGCAGATGCACGTGTTCCTCCTGCCGTACCTGGCGGTCGGCGCCACGAACATCATCCTGGACGGGCCCGACGGCGATCAGCTCTTCGATCTGATCGAAGCGGGCCGCGCGGACAGCCTGTTCGCCCCGCCCACCGTGTGGATCGCCCTGGCGGGCCGCCCCGACTTCGCGACCCGCGATCTGGACGGCCTGCGCAAGGCGTACTACGGCGCCTCGATCATGCCGGTCCCGGTACTGGAGCGGCTGCGTGAGCGATGGCCCAAGCTCGCCTTCTACAACTGCTTCGGGCAGAGCGAGATCGGCCCCCTGGCCACGGTGCTGGCCCCCGACGAACACAAGGGCCGCATGGACTCCTGCGGCCGTACCGTCCTCTTCGTCGACGCCCGTGTGGTCGACGAGAACGGCGAGGACGTGCCCGACGGCACGCCCGGCGAGATCGTCTACCGCTCCCCGCAGCTGTGCGAGGGCTACTGGGACAAGCCCGAGGAGACCGCCGAGGCCTTCCGGGACGGCTGGTTCCACTCCGGCGACCTCGCGGTGCGCGACGCACACGGCTACTTCACCATCGTCGACCGGGTGAAGGACGTCATCAACTCCGGTGGCGTACTGGTCGCTTCACGCCAGGTCGAGGATGCGCTGTACACGCACGAGGGCGTCGCCGAGGTCGCCGTCATCGGCCTGCCCGACGAGCGGTGGATCGAGGCGGTCACAGCGGTCGTCGTCCCACGCGGCGAGGTGACCGAGGCCGAACTGATCGAGCACGCGCGCGAGAAGCTCGCCCACTTCAAGGCGCCGAAGCGGGTGGTGTTCGTGGACGGGCTGCCACGCAACGCGAGCGGGAAGATCCTCAAGCGGGAGCTGCGGGACCGGTTTGCCGAGGGATAGCGGGGTCGCAGGTCCTGCCCAGCGCGGACGCAGGACCTGACCAGCGCGGACGCAGGACCTGACCAGCGCGGACGCAGGTCCTACCTAGCGGGGACGCAGGTCCTCGATCCGCCGGATCTTGCCCACGGACCTCTCCAGCGACTCCGGTTCGACGATCTCCACCGCGACCGACACCCCGATGACGTCCTTCACGGCCGCCGCGATGGCCTGCGCGGCGGCGTCCCGCGTCTCGGGCGACGCGTCGCGGCGGGCCTCCGCCCGCACCGTGAGGGTGTCGAGACGGCCCTCCCGGGTGAGACGCAACTGGAAGTGCGGTGCCACGCCCGGCGTCCGGAGCACGATCTCCTCGATCTGCGTGGGGAAGAGGTTGACCCCGCGCAGGATGACCATGTCGTCACTGCGCCCGGTGATCTTCTCCATCCGCCGGAACACCCGAGCGGTCCCCGGCAACAGCCGCGTCAGGTCCCGCGTGCGGTACCGGACGACGGGCATCGCCTCCTTGGTGAGCGAGGTGAAGACCAGCTCGCCCTCCTGACCGTCGGGCAGCACTTCGCCGGTGAACGGGTCGACGATCTCCGGGAAGAAGTGGTCTTCCCACACATGCAGGCCGTCCTTGGACTCCACACACTCCTGCGCGACCCCGGGCCCGATCACTTCGGACAGCCCATATATGTCGACGGCGTCGATCGCGAACCGCTCCTCGATCTCCTGACGCATCTGCTCGGTCCAGGGCTCGGCACCGAAGATGCCGACACGCAGGGAGGTACCGCGCGGATCGACGCCCTGCCGCTCGAACTCGTCGAGGAGGGTGAGCATGTACGAGGGCGTCACCATGATGATCTCGGGCCTCAGGTCCTGGATCAGCTGGACCTGGCGGGCCGTCATACCGCCGGACGCCGGGATGACCGTACAGCCGAGCCGCTCGGCACCATAGTGTGCGCCGAGCCCACCGGTGAACAGCCCATAGCCGTACGCCACATGGACCTTGTCTCCGGGCCGTCCGCCCGCCGCCCGGATGGAGCGGGCCACCATGTCGGACCACAGGGAAAGGTCGGCGTCGGTGTAGCCGACGACCGTGGGACGTCCGGTGGTGCCACTGGAGGCATGGATGCGGCGAATACGGTCCTGGGGCACGGCGAACATCCCGTACGGGTAGTTCTCGCGCAGGTCGGCCTTGGTGGTGAACGGGAAGCGGGACAGATCGGCGAGCGAGCGGCAGTCGCCGGGCCGTACGCCTGCCTTGTCGAAGGACTCCCGGTAGAACGGCACGTTGTCGTACGCGTGCCGAAGCGACGCCCGCAACCGCTCCAGCTGCAATGCCCGCAACGCCTCCGGGTCGAGCCGTTCCCCAGCGTCCAGCAGCTCCGTCGCATCCGCCATGGGGAGTTCTCCCTCGCCAACCGCGTCAATCCGGACGACCGATCATTCGGTCCGGGTGTTCGGGATCAGCAATCCAGGCGGCGAATGATCAGGCAAGGGGGCGGGCCGTACTTTCCGGCAACTCCGTTGCGGTGAAAGCGCCTCGACGACCAAGATCGGCACCATGCCGTTCTTCACCGCGACCGACGGGACCGAGATCGCCTACCACCTGCGGGGCGAGAGCGAACCGCTCGTCGTCCTCCCCGGCGGACCGATGCGGGCCTCCGCCTACCTGGGTGACCTGGGCGGACTCGCCGCGCACCGACAGCTCGTGCTGCTCGACCTCAGGGGCACCGGGAACTCGGCCGTACCGGCGGACCCGGCGACGTACCGCTGCGACCACCTGGTGGACGACGTAGAGGTGTTGCGCGCCCACATGGGGCTGGCCCACATGGATGTGCTCGGGCACTCGGCGGGCGGCAGCCTCGCCATGCTGTACGCCGCCCGGTACCCGGAGCGGGTGTCGCGGCTGGCCCTGGTGACCGCGAATCCGTGGGCGCTGGGGATGCCGGCCACCGCCGAGGACCGGCTGGCCGCCGCTCGGCTGAGGGAGGGCGAGCCGTGGTTCGCGGAGGCCTTCCCGGCGTACCAGGCCTCGCTGGCGGGAGCGGGCGAGTTCGACCCGGTGTTCGCGCCCTTCTTCTACGGGCGCTGGGACGGCGCGGCCAAGGAGCACGACGCACGCGGCGACGACGAGTTCAACGACGAGGCCGCCGGCATCTACGGCTCCGAGGGCGCCTACGACCCGCCCGCCACCCGCTCCGCGCTCTCCCGGCTCGCCGCCCCGGTCCTCGTCCTCGCGGGCGAACTCGACGTCGCCCCCGGCCCCGAGCTCGCCCACCGCACCGCCGACGTCTTCCCGAACGCCGAGGTCGCCGTGGAGCCCGGCGCCGGGCACCATCCGTGGCTGGACGACGCGGAGTGGTTCGTACGGCGCGTCGTGACCTTCCTGGACGGGGGAGCACCCGGCGGCCCGAATCTCGGCAATGGTTAGGGTTTGGCAAAGAACCGGACGCCTGAACGAACAGGGGACCACGTGAGCGCTCCACGCCTGAGCAGTACGCCATTGCCCGGCATCGGGGTCCGCTACGACCTCACCACGCGTGAGCAGCGCCGTCTGTCGGTGGTCGCCCACCGGGACGGATCACGGACGCTGAGCGCGTACCGCAAGGACGACCCGGACGCCTGCGCGCTGTCGGTACGGCTCACCTCCGGTGAGGCGGCCACGCTGATCGACGCGCTGATGCCGGCGCACCACAGCCCCAACCTGCTGTCCACCACCGAACTGGGCCTCGTCGCCGAGCGGATCGAGCTGTCCGCCACCTCGCACTGGAACGGGCGGCTGCTCGGCGAGACCCGGATGCGCACCGAGACCGGCGTGTCCATCGTGGCCGTGCTGCGCCGCGCCGAGGCCATCCCCTCGCCGACGCCCGACTTCCGGCTGGCCGGCGGCGACACCCTGATCGTGATCGGCACCCGCGAGGGTGTGGAGACGGCCGCCGCGATACTCGGACGGGAGTGAGCCGCGATGCACTCCTCCGCGGTCTTCCTCATCGAGTTCGGCGCGATCATCCTCGCCCTGGGTCTGCTGGGCCGGTTCGCCGGGCGTTTCCAGTTCTCGCCCATCCCCCTGTACCTGCTGGCCGGGCTCGCCTTCGGCAAGGGCGGGCTGCTTCCTCTGGGCGCCAGCGAGGACTTCGTCGCCATCGGCGCCGAGATCGGCGTGATCCTGCTGCTGCTCATGCTCGGCCTCGAGTACACGGCCAGCGATCTGCTCTCCAACCTCAAGACCCAGTACCCGGCCGGTCTCGTCGACGCCGCGCTCAACGCCCTGCCCGGTGCCGCGATGGCGCTGCTGCTCGGCTGGGGCCCGGTCGCCGCCGTCGTACTGGCCGGCGTCACCTGGATCTCCTCCTCCGGCGTCATCGCGAAGGTCCTCGGCGACCTTGGGCGGCTCGGCAATCGCGAGACGCCGGTCGTCCTGAGCATCCTGGTCCTGGAAGACCTCTCCATGGCCGTCTACCTGCCGATCGTCACCGCCCTGCTCGCCGGTGCCGGTCTCGCCGCGGGCAGCGCCACCCTTGCCATCGCGCTCGGCGTCGCGGGGCTCGTCCTCCTGCTCGCGGTGCGCTACGGCCGCCACATCTCCCGGTTCGTCTCCAGCGACGACCCCGAGAAGCTGCTGCTCGTCGTGCTCGGCCTGACCCTCGTCGTGGCCGGGCTGGCCCAGCAACTCCAGGTCTCCGCCGCCGTCGGCGCGTTCCTGGTCGGCATCGCGCTGTCCGGTGAGGTGGCCGAGGGGGCGCACAACCTTCTAGCGCCCCTGCGGGACCTGTTCGCCGCCGTGTTCTTCGTCTTCTTCGGCCTGCACACCGACCCCGCGAGCATCCCGCCAGTGCTGGCGCCCGCGCTCACCCTGGCCGTAGTCACCGCGCTGACGAAGATCGCCACCGGCTACTGGGCCGCACGACGCGCCGGGATCTCCGCCAAGGGCCGCTGGCGGGCGGGTGGAACGCTGGTGGCTCGCGGCGAGTTCTCCATCGTCATCGCCGGGCTCGCCGTCACCGCCGGCATCGAGCCGTCGCTGGGCCCGCTGGCCACCGCCTACGTACTGATCCTGGTGATCCTGGGCCCGCTCACCGCCCGCTACACCGAACCGCTGGCGACCCGTCTGACGGAGCGTCTGGGCAGGCGTGCGCCGAGGGGCGCGGCAGCCACCGACGGCGAGGCCGGGGGCGAGGCCGATCCGTCGGCGGACGCACCGCACGATGTGGTGGAGGGACAGGGCGTCGTCGGCCGGCCCTGAGCGAAGGGCACGGCCGGCGGTCGACCGCCGTACGACAACCGGCCAGGAGCCCCTACGACAGCCATGGGCACGTTGCGACGCGCTGCGGGATCCTCGACCACAGGATGGGCTTCAGCGGCTGACCCGACGCCGGTACACGACGTAACCGACGGTCAGACCCACCGCACCGACGGCCAGGCCGGCTCCCAGCGCCACCTCGAAGTCCGCCGGCCCCGTGCTTCCGCCCAGGCCGCCCCTGACGCCCTGGGTGGGGAGGGGGGAGCGTGTGGGGAGCGGTGTGGGGACGGCAGCGTGGCGGCGCGGCAGGACCTCACAGGCGATGCCGTCGTGTCTGCCCCGGTCCTCGTCCAGGCGATCGTGGTCACCGGGGTCGCGGTTGAACTCCGCCTGCGCGTCTTCCTGGAAGGCGAAGTCGTTGCAGTCCATGTCGCTGTTGGCGTGGGCGATGTGGGCCGCCGGGCCGGCGGTGACCAGGACGGTGATGGCGGCTGTGCATATGGCGTGGACGCGTCTCTTCACGGGCGCTCCCTTTCGGTCCTGCGGTCTCGACGACCGTCATTGCGACCGTAGGGACGCCATCCGCTCACCGGCGCGTCCTGCTACGCCATACGACTGCTCCGCACCTCGGCGGTGCCCGAACGGCCCAACCCCGCGTGCTCAGTCCCTCTGCGGCCCGTACGCCGTCAGGAAACGGTCGCGGAACTTGTCCATGCCCCAGGTCGGCGCGTTCTCGGCGGGCTTGAGGCCGTCGGTCCAGTGCCAGTCGGCGATCCGGTCCAGGACCTTCTGGTCGCGGGCGACGATGGTGACGGGGACGTCCTTGCTCGTGTTGCCGGCGGTGACGGTCGGGACGGGCTGGTGGTCGCCGAGGAAGACGAGGACCGTGTCGTCGGTGCCGTAGCGCTCGACCCATTCGGTGAGGCTGTGCAGCGAGTACTCGATGGCGCGGCGGTACTCGGTGCGCACCCGCTCGGGGTCCTTCCAGACCTCCTTGGGGTCCGTGCCCTCCTTCTTGATCTGGTGGAAGACCGAGCCGTCGCCGAGGTCGTCCCAGTCGACCATGCGGGCGATGGGGGACCAGGGGTTGTGGCTGGAGGCCAGGATGATCTCCGCCGTGATCGGCTCGCGGTCCTTCTTGCCGTGCTCCAGACGCTGGAAGGCCTCCAGGCTGAACTGGTCGGGCACGGGCGTCCAGCTGAAGTACGGGCCGTGGTAGCCCAGGTGCTCGGAGTCGTAGATGTGGTCGAGGGCGAAGTACTTGCCCTCCGGCCAGGCCCGCCGCACCCCGGGCACGACGCCGACCGTGCGCCACGCGCCGGTCTTGCGGAAGTAGCTGTTCAGCGTGGCGCGGTCACTCGTGGTCAGACTCCGGTACCGCTGCTGGTTCTTGATCCAGAGACCGGACAGGAACGTGGAGTGGGCGAGCCAGCTGCCCGCTCCCGTCACCGGGGACTTCAGCCAGGCGCTGCGCGACTGGAACCCGGCCGCCTTGAGCGAGCTCGTCCCCTCCTTGAGCACCGCGTCGATCTGCGGCGCCATCGCCGGGTCGTCGATCGCGACCCGGCCGTAGCTCTCGATGAACGTGAACAGCACGTCCTTGCCGCGCAGCCCCGTCAGCAACTGGTCCGGCGGCGTCTTCGCGAAGGCGTCCACCGCCGCCTGCTTCTCGAAGACCCGTCCGTCCGCGAGGCCCGCGCGCACCTGCTCGATGCGGTTGTTGACGAGGTCGGCGTTGCCCTTGGTCGCGAGCGGAACGCTGGTGATCTGGATGTTCAGCGTCACGCAGGTGATCCACGCGGTGCCGAGGATCAGTGTCGTGCGGGCGGCGACGGCGCGATGGCGGACCATCAGGTTCGTCACCCGCACCATCGCGAGCGTCATGAGGACGAGCACCGCGACGACCAGGACGCACATCCCGACCACCGCTAGCACCTGACCGGTACGCCCGAACGACTCCCGCACGAACTCCGCCGCGTCGTCGAGCAGGATCCAGTCCAGGACCAGGTCGAAGGGGCGCGCCAGGACCTGGTAGAAGCCCATGTCCACGAACTTCAGGACGGTGAGCAGACCGAGGAGCGCGCCCGAGGCCACCGCCATCAGCCGCCGTGACCGCGTCGGCAGCGCCAGCAACAGGCCGGCGAGCAGGATGCCCTCGGCCGGGAGGCGGAAGAACGCCTCGGGGTTGAGCCGTTCGAGGCGGTTCGGCACGAGGAGGGCGAAGAGCAGCAGCACGCCGGCCAGGACCGTCGTTCCCACGGTGACGCCGCGTGCGGTACGGGGGTAGCGGCGACGCCAGCCGAACCAGCCGGGGGAGGGGGAGTCGGGCGGCTCCGCGGAGGGGCGGGCCGTCGTTTCGTCGGCCGTCTCGGCCGCGTCACGTGCGTCAGATGCGTCGGCAGCCTCGACTTCCTCGACTTCCTCGACTTCCTCGACTTCCTCGACTTCCTCTGTCGTCCCCGCTTCTTCCGTCTCCCGCGTTACTGCGTCTGTTGCCTCCTGCGACACCCGGAGGTCCTCCCGTGCGGTCTTGCGATGGCATGGCAAACAGCGCCCGAAGATCGGGCCTGCCCCCACGAGTACGTCCGCACGTCACCTTAGGTTCAATCGGACCTGCCCGGAATCCACCCGTCCGCCGCTGCCACCGCCGCCACCGCCGTCTCCCGCGCCCACCGGTAGTCCGCCTTGCCGCTGGGCGAGCGCCGGATCGAGTCCGTGATCACCAGCTGGCGGGGGATCTTGTACCCCGCGAGGTGGGAGCGGCAGTGGGTCTGGATGTCCGTCAGCGACGGCCGTACCGCACCCGCGCGCAACTGCACCACGGCCGCCACATGATGGCCCCACTTCGGGTCCGGCACCCCGGCCACCAGCACGTCGTACACGTCGGGATGGGACTTGAGCGCCTGCTCGACCTCCTCGGGGTACACCTTCTCGCCCCCGGTGTTGATGCACTGCGAGCCGCGGCCCAGCACGGTGACGACGCCCTCCTCGTCGACCGTGGCCATGTCGC
Organism: Streptomyces sp. DT2A-34; assembly: GCF_030499515.1. Taxonomy (NCBI): domain Bacteria; kingdom Bacillati; phylum Actinomycetota; class Actinomycetes; order Kitasatosporales; family Streptomycetaceae; genus Streptomyces; species Streptomyces sp. DT2A-34. The sequence goes on from NZ_JASTWJ010000001.1 coordinate 9,929,405, forward strand.
CGAGCAGCACCCACCGCTCGCCGTCCTGCTCGAAGAAGGTCTCGGCGGTTTTCCCCGGGTCGTTGTAGTAGCCGAGCGGCACGTGACCGCACTGCGCGATCCGGCCCACCTCGCCCGCGGCGACCGGCTCGTGCGTGGCCGGATCGACCACCCGCGTACGGGAGTTGACGCGGATACGGAAGCCCCGGTCGGGCCCGGAGTCCTCGGTGGCGGTGCCGTTGAAGCCGGACTCCGAGGAGCCGAAGTTGTTCAGCAGCATCACGTTCGGGACCAGTGCCTGGAACTGCCGGCGCACCGTGTCGGACATGATGGCCCCGGACGACGACACGCTGAACATCGACGAGCAGTCCGTGCCCTTCATCGGCCCGCTGAGCGCGTCGACCAGCGGCCGCAGCATCGCGTCGCCGACCAGCGACACGCTGGTGACCTTCTCCTTCTCGATCGTGCGCAGAACCTCCTCGGGCACGAACTTGCGGTGGATCACAACGCGTTGGCCGAAGTTGAAGCCGATGAACGCGGTCAGCGTGGATGTGCCATGCATCAGCGGAGCGGTGGGGAAGAAGGTGATCCCGTCGCCGCCCGCCGCCACCCGCTCGGCGAGCTCCTCCGGCTTCTTCACCGGCTCACCGGTCGGCGCGCCGCCGCCCAGCCCCGAGAAGAACAGATCCTCCTGGCGCCACATCACACCCTTGGGCATCCCGGTGGTGCCGCCGGTGTAGATGATGAACTGGTCGTCCCCCGACCGCGCCGGGAACCCCCGCTCGGGCGACCCGGCGGCCTCGGCGTCCGCGAACGCCACGGCAGGCACGACCGGCGCGGCGGCCGCACCCGGCGCCACCTCGCCGACCCGCACCAGATGCCGTAGCCCTTCCACTCGCGGCAGCGCCGCCGCCACCCGGTCCGTGAACTCCGCCTCGAAGACCAGGGCCACCAGATCGGCGTCCCGGTAGAGGTACACCAACTCCTCTTCCACGTAGCGGTAGTTGACGTTGACCGGGACGATCCTGGCCTTCAGGCAGCCCAGTACCGTCTGCAGGTACTCGATGCCGTTGTAGAGGTGGAGCCCGAGGTGCTCGCCGGGACGTATCCCGCTGTCGATCAGATGGTGCGCGATCCGGTTGGCGGCCGCGTCCAGCTGCGCATACGTCAGGCGGCGCTCCGCGCCGGTGCCCGGGTGGTCGATGTGCACGAGCGCCTCGCGGCCCGGAACCGCGTCGACGACCGACTCGAACAGGTCGGCAAGGTTGTACTCCACCGCTCCTCCTGACCTCGCTCTCCACCGGCTGCCGGTCATCAGAGCAAAGGGCGGCACAACTGGGAAGGGTCCGCGCACAAGAAATCTGACTGCCTGTCAGAAAACCCTTGAAGTGCCCCGGCGCCTCCTGCAACCTGTTCTCGTTCTTTCAGAGGGGAGATGGGCGATGGGTGGGACGGAACACCTCACCGTGCGGCGCGAAGGCGCCACACTGGTGCTCACGCTCAACAGGCCGGAGGCCAAGAACGCACTCTCACTGGCGATGCTCGTCGGCCTGTACGACGGCTGGCTCGAGGCCGACGCCGACGACTCGGTCCGCTCGATCGTGTTCACCGGCGCGGGCGGCTCGTTCTGCGCGGGCATGGACCTCAAGGCCCTGGCCGGCAAGGGCATGGAGGGAGAGCAGTACCGGGACCGGCTGAAGGCCGACCCCGACCTGCACTGGAAGGCGATGCTGCGCCACCACCGCCCCCGCAAGCCGGTGATCGCCGCCGTCGAGGGGTACTGCGTCGCCGGCGGCACGGAGATGCTCCAGGGCACCGACATCCGCGTCGCGGGCGAGTCGGCGACCTTCGGACTGTTCGAGGTCAAGCGCGGCCTGTTCCCCATCGGCGGTTCCACGGTCCGGCTGCCACGCCAGATCCCACGCACCCACGCCCTGGAGATGCTGCTCACCGGTCGCCCGTACAGCGCCCGCGAGGCCGCCGACATCGGCCTGGTCGGGCACGTCGTCCCGGACGGCACGGCACTGACCAGGGCCTTGGAGATCGCCGAACGGATCAACGCCTGCGGTCCCCTGGCCGTCGAGGCCGTCAAGGCGTCCGTCTACGAGACCGCCGAACTGACCGAGACCGACGGCCTCGCCGCCGAACTCGCGCGCGGCTGGCCGATCTTCGACACCGCAGACGCAAAGGAGGGGGCCCGCGCCTTCGCGGAGAAGCGACCGCCCGTCTACAAGCGCGCGTAGCGCTGCGCCGGCTTGGGCCGGTTCAGAGCCGCGGGCCGTCCGTGGCTGGTCGCGCCCACGCGGCGGAGCCGCATATGTCACAGCCCCGCGCCCCTTACAGGGCGCGCCCCGGCACCCCCGACCTCCCAAGGAGGCACGCCCCCGATGCCCGAAGTCCTCAAAGCTCCCCTCGTCGTAGAGTTTCCCTTCACCCGCTCCCTCGGCCCCGTCCAGAGCGCCTTCCTCACCGGCCTGCGCGAACGCGTCGTGCTCGGGGTGCGCACCAGTGACGGCCGCACCCTCGTCCCACCCGTCGAGTACGACCCCGTCACCGCCGAGGAGATCCGCGACCTGGTCGAGGTCGCCCCCACCGGCACGGTCACCACCTGGGCCTGGAACCACGCCCCACGCCGCGACCAGCCCCTCGGCACCCCCTTCGCCTGGGCCCTGGTCCGCCTCGACGGCGCCGACACCGCCCTCCTGCACGCCCTCGACGCCCCCGGCCCCGACGCCGTGCACACCGGCATGCGCGTCCGCGTCCGCTGGGCCGAGGAACGCACCGGCGCCATCACGGACATCGCCTGCTTCGAGCCGTACGACGACAAGGGCGGCCGCGACGACCACGGCGGCGACGACAGCCTGGCCGAACCGACGGGCCGCACGGGCGAGTTCGAGGACCCGATCACCGGCATCGTCGCCTCCGCCCGGCTCGACTACACCTACTCACCCGGCCGCGCCCAGACCGCCTACATCAATGCCTTGGCCGACCGTCGGAACGTCGGCGAACGCTGCCCCTCCTGCCGCAAGGTGTACGTCCCCCCGAGGGGTGCGTGCCCCACATGTGGGGTCGCCACATCAGAACAGGTCGAGGTAGGTCCCCGCGGCACAGTCACCACCTTCTGCATCGTCAACATCAAGGCGAAGAACCTCGACATCGAAGTGCCGTACGTCTACGCCCACATCGCCCTCGACGGCGCCGACCTCGCCCTGCACGGCCGTATCGGCGGCATCCCGTACGACCAGGTGCGCATGGGCCTGCGCGTCGAACCGGTGTGGGCGGAGGGTGCCCGCTACCCCGACCACTACCGGCCGACCGGCGAGCCCGACGCGGACTACGACACGTACAAGGAGCTGGTGTAGATGACCAGGCACCTGCCGGTCAGGGACATCGCCGTCGTCGCCTTCGCGCAGACCGACCACCGGCGCACCAGCGAGGAGCTCTCCGAGGTGGAGATGCTCATGCCGGTCCTGCACGAGGTGCTCGCACAGACCGGTCTCAAGACCGCCGACATCGGCTTCACCTGCTCCGGTTCCAGCGACTACCTCGCCGGCCGCGCCTTCTCCTTCACCCTCGCCCTCGACGGCGTCGGCGCCTGGCCGCCGATCTCCGAGTCGCATGTCGAGATGGACGGCGCGTGGGCGCTGTACGAGGCATGGACCAAGCTGCTGACAGGGGACGCCGACACTGCGCTCGTCTACTCCTACGGCAAGTCCTCACCCGGCCCCTTGCGCGACGTCCTGACCCGGCAGCTCGACCCCTACTACGTCGCCCCCCTCTGGCCCGACTCCGTCGCCCTGGCCGCCCTCCAGGCCCAGGCCCTCATCGACGCCGGCGCCACCGACGAACCGGCGCTCGCCGCCGTCGCCGCCCGCAGCCGCACCGACGCCACCGCCAACTCCCATGCTCAGCTTCGCGGTTCGGTGCCGCAGGGGGAGTACGTCGTACGACCGCTGCGTACCGGCGACTGCCCGCCCATCGGCGACGGCGCCGCCGCCGTGATCCTCGCGGCGGGGGAGCGGGCCCGTGAGCTGTGCGCACGGCCCGCCTGGATCCGCGGCGTCGACCACCGCATCGAGGCGCACGGCCTGGGCGTGCGCGACCTGACCGACTCGCCCTCGACCCGCCTCGCCGCCGAGAAGGCCGGCGCCTTCGAACGGCCCGTCGACACCGCCGAGTTGCACGCGCCCTTCACCTCCCAGGAGGTCGTCCTGCGCAAGGCGCTGAAGCTCGACGACAGCGTGCGCGTGAACCCGTCCGGCGGAGCGCTCGCCGCCAACCCCGTCATGGCCGCCGGGCTCATCCGCATCGGAGAGGCCGCCGCCCGCATCCACCGGGGCGAGTCCGACCGGGCGCTCGCGCACGCCACGTCCGGACCGTGTCTGCAACAGAACCTGGTCGCCGTACTCGAAGGGGATCCGCGATGAGCAAGGAGCCCGTGGCCGTCGTAGGCGTCGGTCAGACCAAGCACGTCGCGGCGCGCCGGGACGTGTCCATCGCCGGGCTCGTCCGGGAGGCCGCCCAACGCGCCCTCAGGGACGCCGAGTTGAGCTGGGCCGACATCGACGCCGTCGTCATCGGCAAGGCGCCCGACTTCTTCGAGGGCGTGATGATGCCCGAGCTGTACCTCGCCGACGCGCTCGGTGCGGTGGGCAAGCCCATGCTCCGGGTGCACACGGCCGGTTCCGTCGGCGGATCCACCGCCCTCGTCGCCGCCAACCTGGTCGCGGCCCGTGTGCACGGCACCGTGCTGACGCTCGCCTTCGAGAAGCAGTCCGAGTCGAACGCCATGTGGGGCCTGTCCCTGCCGATTCCCTTCCAGCAGCCCCTGCTGGCCGGGGCGGGCGGGTTCTTCGCGCCGCACGTGCGCGCGTACATGCGGCGCAGCGGCGCGCCCGACACCGTCGGCTCGCTGGTGGCGTACAAGGACCGCCGCAACGCGCTGAAGAACCCGTACGCGCACCTCCACGAGCACGACATCACCCTGGAGAAGGTGCAGGCCTCGCCCATGCTCTGGGACCCGATCCGCTACTCGGAGACCTGCCCCTCCTCCGACGGCGCCTGCGCCATGATCCTCACCGACCGCGCCGGAGCCGCCCGCGCGCCACGCCCGCCCGCCTGGATGCTCGGCGGCGCGATGCGCAGCGAGCCCACCATGTTCGCGGGCAAGGACTGCGTCTCCCCTCAGGCGGGCAAGGACTGCGCGGCCGACGTGTACCGGCAGGCGGGGATCGCCGATCCGCGCCGGGACATCGACGCGGTCGAGATGTACGTGCCGTTCTCCTGGTACGAGCCCATGTGGCTGGAGAACCTCGGCTTCGCCGCCGAGGGCGAGGGCTGGAAACTCACCGAGTCCCGGGTGACCGAGCTCGACGGGGACCTGCCCGTCAACATGTCGGGCGGCGTCCTGTCCACCAACCCCATCGGGGCCTCCGGCATGATCCGCTTCGCGGAAGCGGCGCTCCAGGTGCGCGGACAGGCCGGGGACCACCAGGTCGACAGGGCCCGCAAGGTGCTCGGGCACGCCTACGGCGGCGGGTCCCAGTTCTTCTCCATGTGGCTCGTGGGCTCCGAGCCCCCGGACGCCTGAGCGGACTCCCCGGACGGCCGTGGAGACGACTTGGCAAAGGTCCCCCTCGCGTGGCCTGTCGACACTCGTAACCGATCGCTAGGCTGACCCGCGGACGACGCGAATCGGGAGGAGCACGGACGTGGCCGAGAGCACCACCATCCAGCAGCCGCCGCTCACGGGCTGGGACAAGCCGGAGCTCGACCTCAGCAACGCCGACTGGCACTCGAGCAGCCGTGGCCTGGGGGATGTCCAGATCGCCTTTGTCGAGGGGTTCATCGCGATGCGCAACAGCGGCCGCCCGGAGAGCCCTTCCCTGATCTTCACACCCGCCGAGTGGGGTGCCTTCGTGTCGGGCGCGAGGGAGGGCGAGTTCGACCTGACCTGACCGCGGTCTTCGGGCCGATCCGGGTCTGTTCCGCCCGTTTTTCCGGACACGCGACCTTGAGAACCCCCCTGGGGCCGAGGCCTGAGCCAGGCTGGCCCCGGGAGGGGGAAGGTCGTATCCGGAGGTGAGGAACCCATGAGCACCCTGCCGGTCATCGCGGCGGTCGACGGCTCGGACGACAGCCTGGTCGCGCTGGACTGGGCCTTCGAGGCAGCCCTGGTGCGCGAGGCGCCGCTGCGGATGGTCCACGTGCAGCAGTACGCCGCCTGGGCCAAGCCCGACATGCTGCCCGCCGGGCCACCGCGACCGGAGGACGATCCGGTGCTCGACCGCGTACGCCGGTATCTGGCGGGGCGCGTCGAGCGGCTGGAGACGGAGTACCTCGCCCTGGAGGGTGCCCCCGCCGTGGCCCTGCCCGAACTGGGCTCCGCCGCCCAGCTGTTGGTACTCGGTTCCCGAGGGCGCGGGGGCTTCGCCGGCCTGCTGCTCGGCTCCAACGGCATGGCGGCCGCACGCGACGCCGAGTGCCCGGTCGTCGTGGTGCCCAAGCCGGGACGCCAGGTCCATGACGGCATGCCGATCGAACCGGGACCGCGGGTCGTCGTCGGCCTGCAGGTCGACAGCCCCGACGAGGCCACGCTGTCCTTCGCCTTCGCCGAGGCCGCCCTGCGCGGCGCCCGACTCCAGGTCGTCGCCGCCTACGCGTGGCCGGCCCACCTCTGGACGGCGGCCCCCAGCCAGATCGTGCCGCCGCCCGTCGACCAGGACGCCGTCGAGAACGAGACCCGCACCCTCGCGGAAGGCTTCCTCGCCCCGCACCGCGACCGTCACCCCGACGTCCACGCCGAGCCCTACGTCGCCCCGGGTGACGCGGCAGGCCACCTCGTCGCCGCCTCCCGGGACGCCAACCTGGTCGTCGTCGGCCGCCACCGACGCCGCCTGCTGGCCCCCGCCCGCATGATGGGCTCGGTGACCCAGGCGGTCCTGCTGCACGCCGCGAGCCCGGTGGCCGTGGTACCGCCCGCGCCGCCGCAGGAGTGAGGGGGAGTGAGGGGGATGCCGGGGTGCGTCACGCGGTGGCGAACCAGGCCTCGGCCAGGGACGGCAGAGTTCCGTCGGCCGGTGCGCCCAACTCCCGTAGGTACCAAGGGAGATTGCTGTACACGTGCAGCAGGGTGTACGCGAGCAGCTCGGCCGGGGCGAAGGCGGTGCCGTACGACTCGGTGAGGCGGGCCAGGAGGCGCGGATCGCCGCGGGTGACGAACAGGCCCACACCGACGAAGTCGTAAGCGCGGTCGCCGATCATGGCCGGCTCGAAGTCGAAGAGCCCGGTCAGGCGCCAACCGTCGGGATCGACGAGCAAGTGCTGCCGCATGACCTCGGTGTGCAGCAGGGAGCGGTGCGGGGTACGCGGCAGCGGGACCGAGGCGAGGAACTCGGGGATCTGCTCCAGCCAGGCGGCCGGCAGACCGCGCTCGCGCTGCCGCTCCACGGCCCCCTCCCGCTGCCGGTCCACGAACGCGCCCCAGTCCCCGGGACCGAGGACGTCCTCGAGTGGCGCGGCATCCAGTGCGTGGAGGACGGCCAGCGCCTCGCCGATCTCGGCGACGAGCCGCTCACGGTCGGCGCGCGGCACGCGGTCCCAGGCGCCGGCCAGGTTCTCGCCGCGCAGCCGGGACATCAGGACGTACCGCCAGCCGTTCTCGTAGGGACCGGCGTCGTGCACGCGCGGCGTCGGGACGGGCAGCTGCCCCTGGACATGGGACAGGGCGCGGCCCTCGGCGATGCCGTCCCGGGCGGCGGCCCCGGGGAACAGCTTGAGGACGTGCTCGTCGCCCACGGCGTACACCGGCTGCGACCCGTCCGGGAACCGCGTCAGCGGGAGGCCGGCCAGACCCAGGCGGGCGCACAGGTCCTCCGCTCCGGCCCGCATCACTTTCTCGTCGGGGACGACGGCGTCCCATTCCTCGTCTGTTTCCACGGGGGGCAGCATGATCGGGACCGTAGGACGCGCCTCTGCCGGCAGGCAACGGAATTACGCGGCCGGCGACGGTTTCGCGGAGCAGCCGGGAAGTCCCGCCCGCGGGCCAGGGAGGAGCGTCCGAACCCATGCCCGCACGTCACGGAGCAGGCCCGGCCACGTACCATGGCGACATGTCGTTCCTCCGCCGCCGCAGCGCCACGCCCGCCGGGCCCGACTTCGACGTACTGGCCATGGACCCGGGCGACTGGCCCGGCAATCTGGGCGCCGGGCTGCTGCCCGCCCCCGACGGCAGCTGCCAGGGCGTCTTCCTGCGCTACGACCTCTTCGGCGGCCGCGGCCCCGCGATGATCATCGGCAATCTGCCCGAGGGCTCCCCGGCCCGCGAGGTCGACGAGGGCGAGATCCCGTTCGAGGTCGCGCAACTGCTGCTGGCCCTGGAGAACGACGAGGAGGTCACCGTCGTCGGCAGCGAGGACGTGCCCGTGATGCAGGGCGACAACCTCCTGATCGTGCGCCGTCTGAAGCTCTCCGAGAGCCGGATCTCCTGCGTACAGTTCGACCGCAGTGACAACGTCCTGGTCACTATCGCCGCGTGGGACCGCCCCATCACCGACGATCTGTACGCCCTCCTGAAGCCGCTGCCCGCGGAGCTCTTCCAGCAGGGCTGAGTCCTCCCACCTCAAAGCCCCCTCTTCGGGGTACCACACATATCGTCATGACCCTTGTCGCAGAGTCATCGGACCTCTAGCGTCCGGGGTCATGTCGCATGAGCCGCATGAGATCACTCGAAGGACCACGTTAAAGGCTGCGGTCAGCGGGGTCGGCGCACTGGCTCTGGGGGTCGGCACCACCGGAGCTGTCGCCGCTGATTCCTCCGATGTATCGAGGGAGTCGTCCGTGCTCTGGTACGCCACTCCCGCCGCCGACTGGGAGCGCGAGGCCCTGCCCATCGGCAATGGCGCACTCGGCGCCACCGTATTCGGCACCCTCGCCTCCGAACGGCTTCAGTTCAACGAGAAGACCCTCTGGACCGGCGGCCCCGGCTCCACCCAGGGCTACGACCACGGCAACTGGCGCGCACCCCGCCCCGACGCGATCACCGCCGTCCAGGACGACCTCGACGCGCGGACCACCCTCGCCCCCGAGTCGGTGGCCGACCGGCTCGGCCAGCCACGGATCGGCTACGGCGCCCACCAGACGTTCGGCGACCTCCACCTCGACCTGCCCGGTGCGCCGACGACGCCCCCGAAGGACTACCGCCGCGAACTCGACCTCGACAACGCCGTCGCCTCGGTCTCCTACACCCACCAAGGCGTCCGCCACCAAAGGGAGTTCTTCGCCTCCCACCCCGACGGCGCGATCGTGGGCCGGCTCGGCGCCGACCGCCCCGGCAACGTCAGCTTCACCCTGCGCCACACCTCGCCACGCGCCGACTTCACGACGACCGCGGCCGACGGAACCCTGACCGTGCGGGGCGCGCTCGCCGACAACGGACTGCGCTTCGAGGCACAGGTCCGGGTGCACAGCCGGGGCGGCACCGTCACGTCCGACGCCGACGGCACGATCACCGTGACCGGGGCCGACAGCGCATGGTTCGTGCTGGCCGCGGGCACGGACTACGCCGACACCTACCCCGACCACCGTGGCCCGGACCCGCACGCCGCCGTCGCCCGTGCCGTGCAGCAGGCGGGCGACCACTACGAGGCACTGCTCGTCCGGCACACCCGCGACCACCGAGCCCTGTTCCGCCGAGTCGCCCTCGACATCGGCCAGTCACTGTCGGCAGACGTGCCCACCGACGCGCTCCTGGCCGCGTACACCGGCGGCACGAGCGCCGCCGACCGCGCCCTGGAAGCCCTCTACTTCCAGTACGGCCGCTATCTGCTCATCGCCTCCTCACGCCCCGGCTCCCTGCCCGCCAACCTCCAGGGCGTCTGGAACAACAGCACCACACCCCCGTGGTCGGCGGACTACCACACCAACATCAACATGCAGATGAACTACTGGCCCGCCGAGGCCGCGAACCTCGCCGAGACGACGGCGCCGTACGACCGTTTCGTCGAGGCCCTGCGCGCGCCCGGACGCCGTACGGCCAAGGAGATGTTCGGCTCGCGCGGCTGGGTCGTGCACAACGAGACCAACCCGTACGGCTTCACCGGCGTGCACGACTGGGCCACCGCGTTCTGGTTCCCCGAGGCGGCGGCCTGGCTCACCCAACAGATGTACGAGCACTACAGATTCGGCGGCTCCACCGCCTACCTCCGCAGCACCGCGTACCCCGTGATGAAGGAGGCCGCCGAGTTCTGGCTGGACACCCTGTGCACCGACCCCCGCGACGGAACCCTCGTCGTCACTCCCAGCTACTCGCCCGAGCACGGCGACTTCACCGCCGGCGCGGCCATGTCGCAGCAGATCGTCCACGACCTGTTCACCAACACCCTCGAAGCGGCCCGCATCCTGGGCGACACGCCCGACTTCCGCCGCCGTGTCGAAGACGCGCTGAACCGGCTCGATCCCGGTCTGCGCATCGGCTCCTGGGGCCAACTCCAGGAGTGGAAGGAGGACTTGGACGACCCCACCGACACCCACCGGCACGTCTCGCACCTGTTCGCCCTCCACCCCGGACGGCAGATCGGACCCGGCAGCGAGTGGGCCGAGGCCGCCAAGGTCTCCCTGACCGCGCGCGGGGACGGCGGCACCGGCTGGTCCAAGGCGTGGAAGATCAACTTCTGGGCGCGGCTGCGCGACGGCGACCACGCCCACAAGATGCTCGGCGAACAGCTCAAGTCCTCGACGCTGCCCAACCTCTGGGACACCCACCCGCCGTTCCAGATCGACGGCAACTTCGGCGCCACCTCCGGCATCGTGGAGATGCTCCTGCAGAGCCAGTACGACGCCATCGAGGTGCTGCCCGCCCTGCCCTCCTCCTGGCCGACCGGCGCGGTGCACGGCCTGCGAGCGCGCGGCGGCGCCACCCTCGACATCGAGTGGGCGGCCGGCCGGGCGACCCGCATCGCCCTGAAGGCGTCCCGGACCCGTGAACTCACCGTACGCAGCGACCTGTTCAAGAACGGGGAACTGACCTTCAAGGCGGTCGCCGGCCGACGGTACACCTGGAAGAAGGAGGACTGACCCCGGCTAGGAACCCGACGACACCACCCGCACATCCGCCGCCCGCACGAACCCCACCCGGTGGCCGAACTGGATCTCGTAGTAGAGGTCCTTGCCCACCACGACCCGGTGGGGCCCGGCGAAGGTCACGGCGTAGTAGTACTCGCCCGGCACTCTGTCGCCCACCGCGTACCGCTGGCCCGCGGGCAAGGTGTACGGCAGCGGCGACACCGCCTGGGCGGGTACGTCCGCCGGATAGGCGGAGGCCTCGGGGTAGGCGCGCCCGTACACCGGGACGCTCCTGAGGCCGTCCTTGGGCGTCGCCACGAGGCCGGTGGCGTTCACCGCGGTCGGGTTCTGCTTCGGGTTCCTGAACCATGCCTTCTGGCCCAGGTACCAGATCGCCGTCCAGTCGCCGTCCCGGCCGGCGACCGCGTACTGCTGACCGGTCGAAACCCGCGAGGACAGGTCGTTCACCCCGGTGGTCGGGGTCGAGCCCAGGCCGACGTCCTTGATCAGCGGATACGACTCGCCGGGCCCCGAGTACAGCCGCACCGCGCTCGAACCGTGGTCCGCGCAGGGCTGCCCCGCAGAGACGCAGCCGGTGTACCGGGGCCGGTTGGTGGTGTAGTCGGGGCGGATCGTCACCAGGCCGCCGTTCGGGCCCGCGGTGGCCGCGAAGGGGCGGCCGAGCAGTTCGAAGTAGTGCCGCCAGTCCCAGTACGGGCCCGGGTCGGTGTGCATGCCGCTGACCGTCGACGCGGTCGGACCCGGCACGTTGTCGTGGCCGAGGATGTGCTGCCGGTCCAGCGGGATGCCGTACTTCTTCGCCAGGTACGTCACCAGGCGTGCCGAGGACCGGTACATCGCCTCCGTGTACCAGGCGTCCGGCCGCGCCAGGAAACCCTCGTGCTCCAGACCGATCGACTTGGCGTTGACGTACCAGTTGCCCGCGTGCCAGGCGACGTCCTTGGCCTTCACATGCTGGGCGATGTGCCCGTCCGTGGAGCGCAGTGTGTATTGCCACGACACATAGGTCGGGTCCTGCACCATGGTGAGGACTCCCTCCCAGGCGCCCTCCGTGTCGTGGATGACGATGTAGTCGATGCCGGGGGAGGCCGGACGATCGGCCAGGTCGTGGTTGCCGTAGTCGCCGTCCCCGAACTGCTTGTAGGGCGCCGGGATCCACTCGCAGGACACCGTCGTCGGGCATTCCGTCCCCGCGGAATCGAGCGTCCGCAACCCCGCCCGCCGCAGCTGCCCGGTGTCGGGGGAGAGGCGCGGCTGAGCGGCCAGGGCGACCAGCTGGCCCGCGTCCGTGGCGCGCTTCTGGCCGGTGCGCAGCACGTCGTAGACGTCGTCGGCGTACGCCCGCGCCGTCGCCGTGTCCTCGGCGCCGGAGAAGCGGGCCACCGCGCCGTACCAGTCCGCCGGGTCGGAACTCAGCGGTGCACCCAGCTCCTTCTGCGCGGCGGCGAGCAGGGCGGCACCGCCGGCCACATTGGCGGCCGGGTCCGTACGCAGCTGCTGGGCGCTCAGTCCGGTCAGTTCGGCCGCCTTCGGCAACGTCCGGAGGCGGGCCGGGATCTCCGAGGTCTTCGGCGGCTTCGCCTCGGGGAGCAGGGGCGCGCGGGCGCTGTCGCCGCGTGCGTCCTCCGAGCCGTCGCTGTGGTGCGGCGGCCCCTCGGCGAGCGCGGTGCGGGCGTCGGTGAGGTGCATCGGGCCGTAACCGCCGGTCGCACTGGGCGCCCCGGCATGCGCGTCCCAGCGGGACTGCAGATAGGAGACGCCGAGCAGCACGCTCTGCGGCACGTGGTACTCGGCGGCCGCGGAGGCGAAGGCCGACTGCAGACGGCCCTCCGAGTTCCGGGCATCGGACGGGGCCGCGCCCAGCAGCGGGAACAGCAGTGCCGCAGCGGCCATGGCGGTGACGGATCCTCGCAATGCAGCCTCCAGGGACGGTCGGGCGCGATGAGCCGTGCGGGGCCGGGAGTGTGTTTGTGGTACCGGCTGTCCGACGATCCGCCAATCATGCCGACCGGCAGGTGAGTAGCCCTGCAAATCGAGGGTCCCGGGAGTTTCGCGGCGCGGCCTGCGGGAGGAAGACTTCGTGGCCGTACACACGGCAGTCCGCGGTGCGCCGCTGTCCAGCGCGCACCGCGGACTGCCGTCCCCGTCAACGAGTGCCGACCGCCGCGCGCACGGCCCTCCGGGCCAGCTGGCAGTCGTCGTGCAGCCGCCTCAGCAACAGCCGCTGTTCCTCGCCGGACGGCGCAGCACCCGGGTGGGCCATTCCCGGTGCCGCCGGGGTCGGAGCGTCGTGCATCGAACGCTGCACGGCCGTCTCATAGGTACGGATCTCCCGGGTCAGCACGAGCATCAGGTTCACCAGGAACGCGTCCCGTGAAGCCGGGCCCGCCGACTGCGCGATCTGGCTGATCTGCCGTCGGGCCGCCGGTGCGTCCCCGAGCACCGACCACAGCGTCGCCAGGTCGTAACCCGGCAGGTACCAGCCCGCGTGCTCCCAGTCCACCAGCACTGGACCGGCCGGTGAGAGCAGGATGTTCGAGAGCAGTGCGTCGCCGTGGCAGAACTGGCCCATGCCCTGTCGGCCCGCGGTCGCCGCGATGCCGTGCAGCAGCTTCTGCAGATCGCCCATGTCCCGGTCGGTGAGCAGCCCCAGCTCATGGAACCGGGAGATCCGGGTCGCGTAGTCCAGCGGAGCGTCGAACGTGCCCGCCGGTGGCCGCCACGCGTTGAGCCGGCAGATCGCTCCGAGTGCCGCCCTGATGTCCGCACGCGGCGGCGCCTCCAACGGGTGCCGCTGCAGTGCCGCCACCCGGCCCGGCATCCGCTCGATGACGAGTGTGCAGTTGTCCGGATCCGCTGCGATCAGTCTCGGCACGCGCACCGGTGGGCGGTGCCGGACGAACGAGCGGTATGCCGCTATTTCGTGCCGGATCCGCTCGGCCCACGCCGGCGAGTGGTCGAGTAAACACTTGGCGACGGCCGTGCTGCGTCCGGTCGTGCCGACCAGGAGCACGGACCGCCCATTGCGGCGCAGCACCTGCACCGGAGCGAACTCCGGGCAGATCCGGTGCACCGACGCGATCGCCGTGCGCAGCTGGGCGCCCTGGGGGCCGGACAAGTCGAGTCTCCCGCTGAGCGGTTGGGTGCCGAGCCCCGCGGGGCGCCGCGGTCGGCCCGCACCGAGTACGGGGGGACCGCCGGCCGCGCGGGGTCGAGGTAGGGGCCGCCGCCCGCCGGGCGGGGGCGCAGCGACCTGGGCGGGGCGGACACGGAGGACGATGCTGCGTACATGGGAGAAACAGATCCCTTCGTGTGCCTGCGAAGTCAAAGCGCCGCCCGAGCCGGCCGCCCGGGTACACCCTGGGGAATGCACCAGCCGTAGCTGGAGGGCGACCGGGTCGGGGTGGCGCGTTCCTACCTGACACCCGATGCCCAGTGGCACACCATCTGGCGCACCCTGGCGAACCCTGGCGAATAGTCCTGGGGCAACCCTCACCGGGCTACTGTCAACTCAGCCGAGAACCTGGGGGCTTGACGTGAGCGGAGAACCCAACACCCGCCTGGCGGACCTGTTCGGCCTGGCCGGCTGGTCCAAGGGCGAACTCGCGAGGCTGGTCAACCGGCAGGCGGCGGCCATGGGCCACCCCCAGCTGGCGACCGACACCTCGCGGGTGCGGCGGTGGATCGACATGGGAGAGATCCCGCGCGATCCCGTGCCGCGGGTGCTGGCGGCCCTGTTCACCGAGCGTCTCGGCCGTGTCGTGACCATCGAGGACCTCGGTCTGGTCCGGCACGGGCGTGCGGGGAAACGGCAGGACGGCGGGAGTGTGGAGCATCCCGACGGTGTGCCGTGGGCGCCCGAGCGGACGGCTGCGGTCCTCACCGAATTCACGGGAATGGACCTCATGCTCAACCGACGCGGCTTGGTGGGCGCGGGTGCCGCGCTCGCCGCGGGATCCGCACTCAGCAGCGCCATGCACGACTGGCTGCACACCGACCCGGCCCTCAAGGCCGACGCCCCCCAGTTCGACGACCCGTTGCATGTCGACCCCGCTGGGTTCGACCGCTACGAGGCCGCCCCCATCGGATCGCAGGAGATCGAGGAACTGGAGCGCTCGGTCGAGGTGTTCCGGGCCTGGGACGCGGCCCGCGGCGGCGGGCTCCAGCGCAAGGCGGTCGTAGGCCAACTCAACGAGGTGGGCGGCATGCTCGCCTACCGACACCCCGAACATCTGCAGCGGCGCCTGTGGGGCGTCGCCGCCAACCTCGCCGTCCTCGCTGGCTGGATGTCGCACGACGTCGGCCTGGAGCCCACGGCCCAGAAGTACTTCGTCATCGCCGCCCACGCGGCCAGAGAAGGCGGTGACCGGCCCCGCGCCGGGGAGGCGCTCTCCCGAGCGGCTCGCCAGATGGTGCACCTCGGCCGGCCCGACGACGCACTCGACCTGATGAAACTCGCCCAGTCCGGCTCCGGCGACGAGGTGCTGCCGCGTACCAGGGCCATGTTCCACACCATCGAGGCCTGGGCACAGGCGTCCATGGGCAAGGGCCAGGCCATGCGCCGCACCCTCGGACAGGCGGAGGACCTCTTCGTCTCCGACAAGAGCGACGTGCCGCCACCGAGCTGGATGCAGACCTTCAAGGACGAGGACCTGTACGGCATGCAGGCCCTGGCCTATCGCACGCTGGCCGAGTTCGAACCCGGCGCGGCCGCGCACGCCCAGCACTACGCGGAGAAGGCCCTGGCCCTGCGCGTCGACGGCCGCGAACGGTCGAAGATCTTCGACCATCTGTCCATGGCGTCCGCCTGCTTCATCGCGGACGACCCCGAACAGGCGGACCGGTACGCGCGACTGGCCCTGATGTCGATGGGCTCGAACTCCTCCGGCCGCACCTGGGACCGGCTGCGCCAGATGTACCGGCTCACCGCCGAGTACTCCAGCTACCCGAAGATCCACGAACTGCGGGAGGAGATCCGGTTGGCGCTGCCCAAGGTGAAGAAGCCGGGCGGTGGCAACAGCGCACAGGCATAGGGACAGGCATCTACTAGGACGTCACCCTGGCCACGAGCACGCAGGCATGGTCCGCGCGCTCACTCTCACCGAACTCCTCGACGACCAGCCGTGCGCAGTCCTGTGCGGTGCGTGCCTCGCCGACGCGGGGACCGAGGTCGAGGAGGCGCTGCACGGGGTCCGCGCCGCTGTGCCCCGGCACCAGTCCGTCCGTGTGCAGCAGGAGCAGGTCGCCCACCTCGAGGGTCTCTTCGGCCTGTGCGTAGACGGCACCCGAGGTGGCGCCGAGCAGGACGCCGTCCGGCGCGTGCAGCCTGCGCCCCGTCCCGTCGCGGAACAGCAGCGGGGCGGGGTGTCCGGCCTGCGCCCAGGTCAGGGTGCGGGTGTCGGGGCGGTAGCGGCAGCAGACGGCGCTGCCGAGGGCCGGCTGGACGGTGGCGTCGAGTAACTGGTTCAGCCAGGACATCAGTTGTCCCGGCTGGGTGCCCGCCATGGCCATGCCGCGTACGGCGCCCAGCAGGGTCGCCATGCCCGACGCCACGGCGACGCCGTGCCCGGTGAGATCGCCGATGCTCAACAGCGTTTCGCCGTCGGCCAGTTCGAGGGCGTCGTACCAGTCGCCGCCGATCATCGCGCTCGTCGGCGACGGCAGACGGTGAGCCGCGAGGTCCAGGGTCTCCGGGCCCCGGTGCGGGAGCCGCAGGGAGCCGCGCCACGGCGGCAGCACGGCTTCCTGAAGCTCGACCGCGAGCCGGTGCTCGGTCTGCGCCTGGTGCTGCCGGCGTTGGAGCGAGTCACGGGTCTCGCTCACCGTCCGCTGGCTCAGGCGCAGTTCGCTGACGTCCCGCAGTACGGCCCACATGGAGGCGGTGCTGCCGTCGGCGTCGAGTACGGGCTCGCCCATCATGTGCAGGGTGCGGACCTCGCCGTCCGGCCGGACGACGCGGAACTCGCCGTCGATGGGCTTGGCGTCGACGAGGCAGTTCGTGACCATCGCCGTCAGTTTCGGACGGTCCTCGTCGAGCACCAGGGACGGCAGCTCGTCGAGGGTGAGCGGTGGAGCGGCGGGGTCACGACCCAGGATCTGGTAGAGCTCGCCGGACCAACTGGCCTCGTCCGTCAGCAGGTTCCACTCCGCGCTGCCGACCCGGCTGAGCAGCGAGTCGCGCGGGGGCGCGGCGTCGGGCGTGGCCGTGGGAGCCGCGGCCACCAGGGCCGGGCCGTCCCGCAGTTGCGCCAGGTGCTCGTCGAGGTCGTTGAGTTGGTGCAGGGCGAGGTCGTACAGCGCCCGCTGCCACCGCTCCTGCGGGTCCGAACCGTCGTCGCCGCCCGTGTCCCGGCGTACGGCGTCGACGTCGCCCTTGAGTCGCCGCGTCTGCGATATGAGCGCTTCGACCGAGCCGCGTCCGGGCGGCTGAGCGGCGGGGCGGTCCGCGGAGAGATGGGGCGGCATGACGCACTCCGATGCGAGGACGGTACGACCAAGGCTGACGGAAGGACCATTACGACTGTTGCACAGCCCGCGACGCCCTGTAAGGGATTTGGCAACACCCGATACGGTGGTGCGTCTGGCATATGCCAGAGTCTTCACAGCGGGCTCGTGCCATGCGATTGCCGTAGGTCGGCGAAGGGGTCAAGTCGTATGGGGCGTACGTGATTTGGCGTCCTGTCGAGGTAGTTGTGCGTCGCTCAATCGAGTGTTCGACGGTCGAATGTTCTAGGGGTGGAGCGGCAGTGGCCGTCGGTCGGGGCGATGCACTCTTCGGGGGTGATGCAGGTCACATAAATGATAGGCGCTCCGGCGTAATGCAAACGGCATCTGTGGGGTCGTAAAAGCACAGCGGCAAAAACCGTCCTACCTCCGACCCGCAGGGGAGACCGCCCATGGACATCGCCATCGAGCAGCCCGCCCGCGCCCGTCTCATCACCGGCGAGGAGCGTGAACTCCTCGTGCTCGCCCAGCTGCGGTACGCCTCCACGGACCCGCTGGCGGTGCACCTGGACTTCCCGGGCGAGGTCTCCCTCGATGGCCATGGGGCCACCTGGACCTTCGCCCGGAGCCTGCTGGAGGGGGGCCTGCGCGGGCCGGCCGGGGACGGTGACGTGCACATCTGGCCGTGCGGCCCGGAGCGTACGGTCGTGGAGTTGCACTCGCCGTACGGCATGGCGCTGCTCCAGTTCGACACCTCCGCCCTGAACCGCTTCCTGCTGCGGACGTACGCGGTGGTCGCGACCGGTGAGGAGGACCTCGGGGCGGTCGTGGAGCGCGGCCTGAGCTCGCTCTTCGGCGGCGTGTGAGGAAGGCGGGCGGAAGAGGAGGCCGGCCGAATGAGGCCGACCCGATGGAGCCGGCCGAATGAGGAGGCCACCGGGCCGCCGCCGCTGTGCCCCCTCATCGCCCCGGCGTCAGTACCGCAGCACCCCGGCGATCCCCTGGGCGTCGCTCAGTGTGCCGTCCGGTACGAAACGGACCTCGGCGCCGGTCTCCAGGCACTGCTCGACGATCTCGTCCACGATGTCCTCGCGGGCGTCGAGGTCGCCGCTCTCGGCCGGGATGAGATGGTCGCCGTCCTCGCCGCGCACCGTCACCCGGTAGTTCTCCTCGACGGCCAGCAGCCGGATCCGGCCTTCGCGGGCGCTGCGCCAGACCTCGTCGACACCGGCCGCGAACGCCTTGCGGCCACGGGCGGACTCGAGTTCCCGCGCCACGGTGACGGCGTTCCTGCGGTCCTCGGCGGTGACCAGCGGACGGATCGCCTGCCACACCGCCTCGTGCGTGCCGTGCGCGAGCCCGCCGTGCGGGACGTGCACCGCGTCCTTGGCGACGCCGCCGATCTCGTCCAGCAGGGACAGCGCCGCCTGCTCGCCGGTGACGTACAGCGGCCGCGGGTTGTCCCGCAGGATCGCGCTCATGGCGGAGTCCGCGTCCTTGAGGAAGTGGCGGGTGCCCTCGTCGCGGAACGTGCTCGGCATATCGCCGATCCGTTCCTGGCGCTCGGCGTCGAAGTTGTCGAAAGCCCTGGTCAGCGGGAAGCCGCCGATGCGGGCCTCGGTGACGCGGTCCAGGCTGCCGGCCCACAGCGTGACACGGTCGGGGGAGACCGAGAGCACCCAGAACGGTCGCTCGGCGGCCTCCGCGGAGACGAGGTTGCGGGTCAGGAAGGTGTCCGAGAGCACCACGCGCTCGGGCACTGTGCGGGCGAGCGACCACACCTGGTGCTCGCCCGGGGCGGCGAAGATCACCAGGCCGTCCTCGGCGTAGGTGAGATCGATCTCGGCGAGAGCCTGGTCGAGCTGTCGCTCGACATCCGCCCGCCGCTCGCGGGTGACCGAGGGATCGGCCTCCAGCTGCTTCTTGGCCTTGGCCACGACATTGCGCAGCCGAACCTGGTCCTGGGCCCGATAGGGCTCTCGGGGATGCGTGGGCGTCAGCACGGACACGGCCGGATAGGGGCGCGGGCGCCGCAGCTCGATGAGGGTCGTGGGACTGAGTGCGTGCTCCATAACAGCACGATAGGACCGATTCACCGATCGGGCATTAGGGGCAATCCCCTCGCCCTCGCGTGCCTACTCTGCGTCGTCCTCCGGGCCGCAGGAGCTGCCGTCGGCCGGCAGCGTGCCGTACAGCAGGAAGGTGTCGACCTTGCGGTGCACGCACTTGGAGGAGGCGTACCCGGTGTGACCGCTGCCCTTGTTGTCCAGGACCACGGCCGAGGGGCCGAGTCGCTTCGCCGTCTCCACGGTCCAGCGGTACGGCGTCGCCGGGTCGCCGCGGGTACCCACGAGCAGCATCTTCGGCGTGCGCACGTCCTTCACGTCGTCGCGGATGAAGTCCGTGCCCTTGGGGCGGCCGTAGCACATCAGCACTCCGGTGAGCCGGTACGGGCCGAACACCGGTGACGCCTGCTCGTACTCGGCGCGCAGCCGGTCGAGATTGCCGATGATCTGCTCGTCCGTCGGGCGGTCCGGATCGTCCGCGCAGTTGATCGCCATCAGTGCCGCGGGGAGGTTGTCGAGCGGGACCTCCTCCTCGTCGACGAGACCGCCGCTGGGGTCCTGGGTCTTCTCGGTCTCCTCCCGGCCCGTGGGTGCGGCTCCGCCGGTGGCGAAGGTCTCGATGGCGTGCGTGTCGCCGTCCTCGACCAGCGAGGCGAGGGCCCGCTCCAGGGAGGGCCACAACTCCTCGCTGTAGAGCGCCTGTCCGATGGCGCCGACCAGGTCCTGCCCGGTGAACGGCTCACCGAACGCCGACGGCACCGGGTCCTCGTCCAGCGAGTCGACGAGTCGTACGACCTGCTTGCGGGCCTCGCGTGGGTCCTGTCCGAAGGGGCAGGCGATGTCCTTCACGCACCAGTTGATGAACTCCTCCAGCGCCTCCTGCTGTCCCTTGGCGCCCGCCACCCCCTGCTCGGTCAGCGGTTCGGTCAGCGTGTCCACGCCGTCGAGCACCAACCGGCCGACCTTCTCCGGGAATTGGGCGGCGTACACCGCGCCGAGCCGCGTTCCGTAGGAGAAGCCCAGGTAGTTGAGCTTCTTGTCGCCGAGGGCCTGGCGCATCACGTCCATGTCGCGCGAGGCGTTGACCGTGCCGATGTGGGGGAGCACGGGCCCGGAGTGCCGGGCGCACGCGTCGGCCGCCTTCCTCAACTGCTTGAGGACGGACTGCGGATCGCGGCCGATCTCCGTGCCGTCGTCCGCCACGGAGATGTCCTCCTCGCCGTCCCCGCAGCTGACCGGCGAGGACCTGCCGACGCCCCGCGGATCGAAGGTCACGATGTCGTAGCCGTCCGTCAGCTCCATGAAGTCCTTGCCGCCGGCGGCGAACTCGGGGATACCGGCGCCGCCCGGTCCGCCGAAGTTGAGCAGCACCGAGCCCTGCTTCTTGCCCGTGGCCCGGTAACGGGCGAGTGCCAGATCCAGCGTTCCCGCCCGGGGGCGGGCGTAGTCGAGGGGGACGGTGACCTTGCCGCACTGCAGATCCTTCGGCAGGCCCTCGCCCGGGCACTTGGCCCAGGTGACCTTCTGCCGGTAGAAGCGGGTGAGGTCGGGCCCGGCACCGTCCGTGGCCGTCGGCAGCCCCGTGCCGAGCAGGACCAGTCCGACGGCGCCGGTGACCGCGCAGCGCCGCAGCGAGGGCCGCGTTGACAGCTTGGCCAGCATCAATGCCTCCAGGGACGCCCGTCGCGGACCGGGATACGGCGTCCTCGATCACGATAAGGGGGCCCCGGAACGCACGCCTCCGGACGAGCGGGACGGCTTGGGTGCGGGATGCTGCGGGCCTTGCGAGCGGACCGTGTGTGCGGGCCGTGTGTGCCGCGCCCGGCCACGACGTCGACGCGCCCCGCGGAGCGCGTCCGCCCGCGGGCGGCGCAGCAGCCCCGCATGCGAGCAGCCGACGCAGGCCGCACCCTGGTGCCATGGACGGCGAGCAGCCCATCGCGATCTACCCGCCCGCCGAGGACGGCGGCCGGCGGGTCCGTGCCGGTGACCATTTCCTGGGCATGGCGTACGGGCTGCTGGACATTGCCGAGTTCCTGCGGCGGGCGGGGATCGAGGACGCCGACGAGGAGTACGTGAGGCGGTCCAGGCTGATCGAGTGGCGCGGCGGCGGCCCCGAGGCGTGGACGCGGTGACTTCGGCCTGGCAGACGTCGGCGATGCGGTGAGCGCGCTCACCATTGGTGGCGCGGCGGGGCGAGCACAACAAGTCGGATGAACGGGGAGTCATTACTCAGTTCGACAACCATGCCGCTCGATGGGGTGAAAGACCGATAAGCCATAACTCGAATGGTTCATCGGCGTTTTATCCGGTGCGGGCGAGTGCTCGCGACCATGTCTGGAAGGCAGGGAACCTATGAGACGGGTTACCCGAAACGGTGTGATCGCCTTCGCCGCCACCGGCGCGATGGCTGTGACGATGCCGGCGTTTGCCGACTCCGCGGCGGACGGTGCCGCGGCCGACTCACCCGGGCTGATCTCCGGCAACACCATCCAGCTCCCGGTGCACGTCCCGGTGAACGTGTGCGGGAACACCGTGAACGTGGTGGGGCTGCTCAACCCCGCCGTGGGCAACAGCTGCTCCAACGAGGGCGGTGGGAGCAAGAAGGGCGCCGCGTCGAACGGCGGGGCCTCGGCCGAGGGACGCGGAAAGGATTCGCCGGGCGTCGTCTCCGGCAACACCATCCAACTGCCGGTCCACCTCCCCGTGAACGTCAGCGGCAACACGGTGAACGTGGTCGGCGTCGGCAACCCGGCGACCGGCAACGAGTCCGTGAACACCCCCGGCGACCAGCCTCCGCACACCACGAGGCCGGCGCCGAAGCCGTCCGTACCGCCGACGAGGCACCAGCCGCGTCCGGTGCCGTCCGCGTTCGTTCCGCACGGGCCCGAGGCCGCCCTCGCTGACACGGGAGCGGACCAGACCCTCGCCGCCGTGGCGGGCGGCACGGTTCTCGTTCTGAGCGGGGCCATCCTGTACCGGCGTTTCCGTCCCCAGGCGGTGCGCTGACCCCGCGTTCGCGCGCGGCACGGAAGGCCCCACCGGGCTGGCGAGCGGTGGGGCCTTCGTCGTGCCGAAGCTCCGAACACCCGGACGGCCATGGCGCTTTGGAACGCGTCAACGGCTTGATCACGCCGTGGCGCCCTCCCGGACGATCCGCAAGGATGCTGCGCGCATGGTCGATCACCGTGCGCATGCGAAGCCCCCAAGGATTGGAGCGCACCCATGGCCTCTTCGGCCCCCGAAGACCTCGTCGTCACCCGTGCCGGCCTCGACGACTGGCCGGTCATCAGCGGATGGGCCGCCGACGAGGGCTGGAACCCGGGGCTCGCCGACGGACCGGCCTTCTTCGCCGAGGACCCCGACGGCTTCTTCCTCGGCCGGATCGACGGCGAGCCCGTCTCGGCGATCTCGGTCGTCAACTACGGCACGGACTACGCCTTCCTCGGCTGCTACCTGGTCCGCCCCGACCTGCGCGGCCACGGCCACGGCCTCACCACCTGGAAGACCGCGCTGGCGCACGCCGGAAGCCGCACGATCGGACTCGACGGCGTCGTCGCCCAGCAGGACAACTACCGCCGCTCCGGCTTCGAACTCGCCCACCGCACGGTCCGCTTCACCGGAACCGCGCCCGCCTCCGAGGTGCCGGCGGATGTGCGGGTCGTACGGTCCGAGGACATCGCGGACATCACCGCGTACGACGGCACCTGCACCCCCGCCGACCGCCCCCGCTTCCTCGCGCACTGGCTCACCGGCACCGGACACCACGCCGTGGTCCGCCGCAGCGGCGACCGCGTCACCGGCTACGGCGTGATCCGCCCCGGCCACGACTGCCCGCGTATCGGGCCGCTCTTCGCCGACACCGCCGAGGACGCGCGGGCCCTGTTCGCCGCCCTGACCACCGAGGCGGCCGGCCGTGAGGTCGCCATCGACGTGCCCGAGCCCAACGCGGCGGGCGTGGCTCTCGCCGAGGAGGCCGGATTCACTCCCTCTTTCGAGACGGCTCGCATGTACACGGGCCCGGTGCGGCCGTACGCCGGGGAACGCGTCTTCGGCGTCACCACGCTGGAACTCGGTTAGCGACTACGCCGATTCGGCGTCCCGCTCTCGTGACGCCGGCCCGTCAGCCCGTTCGCCGGTGGAAGCGGAAGTGCAGCGCCCGGATTTCGTCCGTCAGCTCGGGCACCGGGCCGTCCACGACCACGCCGGGCGCGACCTCCTGGACCGCAAGGGTTCGCACGGGCGGGGCAGGTGCCCCCAACTCGCCCAGCCACCCGGCGAGTTGCTCCGACGAGGCGACGTACACGATGCGTCCCAGGCCCACCCACGCATGCGCGGCCGCGCACATCGGGCAGTGCTCGCCGGAGGTGTACACCGTGGCGGCCGCCCGCTCCTCGGGCGTCATATGGGCGGCGGACCAGCGTGCCAGCTCGAACTCGGGGTGCCGGGTGCGGTCGCCCGAGGCCACCCGGTTGTGGTCCTCGGCGAGCATGACGCCGTCCGCCCCCACCAGAACCGAACCGAACGGCTCGTCCCCGGCCTCCAGCGCCTGCGCCGCGAGTGCGACGCAGCGGCGCAGGTACGGCAGTTCGTCGTCCTTCACGACCATGACTTCACGACCATGACTTGGGTCCTCCTCGCGATGAGGCTTGCCTTGCGCACCCTATAGCCGCCCGGCTTGCGTGCGGTCGGGTCGAAAAGGCGTTGCCGTGGCGGTGCCCGGGTGCTGGAGTGATCCCATGGATCATGCTGCGGTGCTCGCCCTCTTCGACCGGGACATGCGTGAAGGTGCGCGGCCGGACGGTCCCGACGCGCTGGTAGAGAGGGTCGGCGGGGTGATCCGCCAGGTGTCGTCCGCACTCGGCTGGAACGGCGTCGTGTGGTCCGACCTCGACGAGGCGAGCGCCGACGAGGCGGTCGCCGCACACATCGCCCACTTCTCCGGGCTCGGGCACGAGTTCGAGTGGAAGGTCTACGGTCATGACCGCCCGGCCGACCTCGCTCAGCGGCTCAGGGCCGCCGGGTTCACGTCCGGGCCCGAGGAGACGCTGATGATCGGCGAGGCCGCCGATCTGGACCTGGACGCGGAGCCGCCGGAAGGCATCCGCATGCTCACCGTGACCGACCGGGCGGGCGTCGACCTCGTCGCGGAGGTGCACGCGAAGGCCTTCGGCACCGACGGCTCCCGGCTCCGCCATCAGCTGCTCGCCCAGCTCACGGCCGACCCGGACACCGTGGTCGCGGTCGTCGCGCTGGCCGGTGACACTCCGGTGAGCGCGGCCCGGATGGAGCTCGTGCCGGGGGCGCGGTTCGCCGGGCTGTGGGGCGGCGGGACCGTCGAGGCCTGGCGGGGCCGGGGCATCTACCGCGCGCTGGTCGCACACCGGGCACGCGCGGCCGTGGACCGTGGCTACCGTTACCTCCAGGTCGACGCCATGAGCACGAGCCGGCCCATCCTGGAACGGCTCGGCTTCGAACCGCTGACCACGACGACGCCGTACGTGTACACGCCGTAGGGACACGCGGGGCCGGTCACGCCGCGTGGTCACCTCGGGCGGAGTGTCACAGCCACCGGAAAGTCACATCCACCGGAATGTCGCGTCCGTCGGCATGTCACACCCACCGGCATGTCACACCCACCGGCATGTCACATCCGCGCCCGTTCGATCCGTCGCAAGGTCATGACGACGAACCAGAGCCACGACAGCCGCCACAGCCGGAGCATCCTCCTCGCGGGCGCCGGCGGCGTCCTGGGCAGACACATCACCCGCGCCCTGACACAGGCGGGGCACAAGGTCACCGGCCTCGGCCGTGGCGGACGCAACGGCATCCAGGCCGACCTGACGAACCGCGACGCCCTGCTGCGTGCCGTCGACGGCCACCACTTCGACACCGTGATCCACGCCGCGACCGCGCTGCGCGAGCCGCCCATGCGCCACCGCGACATGCACGCCACCAACGCGCTGCGCACCGACGGAACCGCCCATCTGATCGAGGCCGCGCAGGCCACCGGCGCCCGACGCTTCGTGGCGGAGTCCATGGTCTTCGGATACGGCTACGGCGACCACGGCGACCGTGTGCTCGTCGAGGACGACCCCTTCGGCCCGCGCGGCCGCTCCCCGGAGCTGGAACGGCACATCGCGGCGATGCGCATCAAGGAACAACTCGCCTTCGGCACCCCGGGATTGGACGGCATCGCGCTGCGCTTCGGCCTGTTCTACGGCCCCGGCGGCACCGACGCCCTCCTGCCCATGCTCCGCAAGCGGCAACTTCCCGTCCCCGCCGATCACGGCCGGGTCCTGCCCTGGATCGACCTCACCGACGCGGCCCGAGCGGTGGCCGCCGCCGTCGAGCGCGGGCGCCCCGGCCAGGCGTACAACATCGCCGACCGCACCCCGATGGGCTTCGGGACCCATGTCCGTTGCGTGGCCGAGGAGTTCGGGCAGCCGAAACCGCTGACCGTACCGCTGTGGCTGATGAGGCCCATGCCGTACGCGCACACGGTGATGTCGACGACGCTCCGGGTGTCCACGGCGAAGGCCGAGCGGGAACTCGGCTGGACGCCCGTCCACCCGGGGGTCCGCGACGGCCTCGCCGCGATGCGGGCCGCGGCACTCACGTGAACGGCGCGCCGCATGCCGTCGGCGCGCCGTTCCCTCGCGGTTGCGTGTCTTCATGATTCTTTGCGTCTCAACGCGTCCGGCTGTCCGCGTACTGCGTCAGCGGCGCGCCTTCGTCCGGTCCAGTGCGGCGACGCCCAGTGCGGCGAGGCCGATCTGGATGAGCCACTCGACCCAGTCGACGCCGTCGGTGTCGGCCACGTCGAGGCCGGCCGCGAGCGCGGAGCCGAGCAGCGCGGCCACGATGCCGACGAGGATGGTCCACAGGACCCCGATGCGCTGACGGCCCGGCACCACGAGCCGCCCCAGCACACCAACGATGATGCCGATCACGATGGCACTGATGATGCCCGAGATCTCCATTTCGCCCCTCTTCCTCCTGTCCCCCGCGGTAAGGCGAGTTCCCCCTGGAGGGAGGGACAGTCCGTTCCGCTTCAACCAGTGGTGCCCCACCCGGTGGCGGCCACCGCCTCCGCGGCGATGTCGATCACCGAACGGCCGTCGGTCACCACGCGCACCACGTCCGCCGGTGCCCGCTCGTCCAGGAGCCGTGCCTTGCGGGCGCTGCCCCTCACCTCGTGCTCCAGCTCGGAGCCGAGCTCGCGCCCGGCCAGCCGCTGTTCGGCCGTCTCGTCGGTGGCGGTGAGCAGAACCCGTACGAGCCGTACGCCGTCACCCATGGCCCGGCGGAACATGGGTGCCGCCTCGTCGAGCACGCTGACGGTGTTCGTGTAGACCAGACGGCGGTGTCCGAGCTCCGCGTAGTTCGCCCACACGGCAGCCAGGTTCCGCTCCGTGATGCCGGCCCGGCGCGCGTCCCCGGCCGGCGCCGGATGGACGGAGCCCATGAAGTCTCCGTCGATCACGGCATGCGCGACCTGCGCGGCCCGCAGCCGAGCCGAGGCCTCCCAGCCCACCGTGGTCTTGCCGACCCCGGCCCGCCCTCCGATGAGCAGTACTTCCGCGTGATCCATGCGGGCAGGGTGCCCGGGAGCGGGCACCCTTCGCGAGTGGTTTTGGCTCGGGCCGGTGCTGACGCTGATGGGTGGAGGCGTGGATGGAGGAGTGGGTGCTCGGTGGCGGGGCCGTCAACGAGGTCGTACGGGTGGGGGCGACCGTACGACGTACCTCGCACGAACGGTCCGGGTATGTGCGGGAGTTGCTCGCCTTCTTCGAGAGCCATGGCTGGCACGGAGCGCCGCGCCACCTCGGGACGGACGGGCGGGGCCGGGAGGTGTTCGGGTATCTCGAGGGCCGGGCGGCCGTCACTTCCCAGGAGCGGGCGGCGGCGTGCACCGACGCGGCGCTGGTGCGCGTCGCTCAACTCGTCCGTCGCTTCCATGACTTGACGCACGGAACGCCATGGGCGGGCGGGCGGGACGTCGTATGCCACAACGACCTCGCCCCGAAGAACACGGTGTACGCGGTGGACGGCGCCGAGTGGTGGCCCACCGCCTTCATCGACTGGGACCTCGCCGCGCCCGGCGAGCGCGTTCATGACCTCGCCCATGTGTGCTGGCAGTACCTGGATCTGGGACCGCGCATCCCCGATGTGTCCGAAGCGGCCCGGCGCATCGCGCTCGTCTGTGACGCGTACGGGCCGGGTGGCGGCGGTGAGGGCGTCGTCGACGTGATCCTTTGGTGGCAGGACCGCTGCTGGAGGGGCATCGAGGCCGGCGCGGAGCGTGGTGAACCGGCCATGGCGGCGCTGCGGGAGCGCGGGGCCGTGGACGAGGTGCGGAACGCGTACGCCTGGGTGGCTGGACACCGGCGCGAGCTGGGGGCGTTCCTGTCCTGATGCTGGTTGCTCGTGAGCCAGTGGGGGCCCGTCCGATTGACATGCAGGTACTTGCCTGCATAACGTTGAGTGTGCGATCAGAGAGCGACCCCGGGATGGACAAGGTCTTCAAGGCGCTGGCCGACGACACGCGCAGACGGCTTTTGGACCGGCTGCACGAGGACAACGGGCAGACCTTGGGGGAGCTGTGCGCGCGGATCGACATGACGCGCCAGTCGGTGACCCAGCATCTGGCCGTCCTGGAGGCCGCCAACCTGGTCGGTACGGTGCGGCGGGGGCGGGAGAAGCTGCACTACCTCAATCCGGTCCCGCTCCAGGAGATCCAGGAGCGGTGGATCGACAAGTTCGAGCGCCCACGCCTGCGCGTGCTCGGCGCCGTGAAACGACGAGCCGAGGAAGCCATGACCGACAAGCCCACCTTCGTGTACGTCACCTACATCGAGAGCACGCCCGAGAAGGTCTGGGACGCGCTCACCGACGCGGACCTGACCGCCGCCTACTGGGGCCACAGCAACATCTCGGACTGGCGGCCCGGATCCCGCTGGGAACACGTGCGTACGGACGGCTCCGGCATCGCCGACGTCGTCGGCACCGTCGTGGAGAGCGAGCGCCCGAGCCGCCTGGTCACCACCTGGGCGGCGCCGGACGAGGAGGGGCAGGAGGACAAGTACTCCCGGGTCACCTTCGACATCCAGCAGCACGCCGAGATCGTCCGCCTCACCGTGACCCACGAGGACCTCCCGGACGAGAGCGCGCGCGCCGATGTGTCGTCCGGCTGGCCGGCGGTGCTGTCCAACCTCAAGTCGCTCCTGGAGACCGGCCATGTGCTGCCGCAGGAGCCGTGGCTGATGCCGGCTCGTTGAACGAGGCTGCTTCGCGGGGGTGGGGGGCGAGAGAAGGCCGGTCCGTGGGTGCGGACCGGCCGGCATGGCTTCCTCTCCGGTGAGCCCTTACGGCCTGGTGGTGCTCTTGGCCGCCGTACCGGCGCAGATCAGCCCCAGTATCACGGCCAGCGCGCCGATGATGATGTTGTTGACGACGACCCCTGCGTCCGGGCTGTCGCCGACGATCCACGGCGCGATGATCATCCAGACGCCCATCGCGCTGCAGGCCCAGCTGAGGCCGTACATACGCTCCGGGGCCCGGGTGAACCCGAGGGCCAGCAGGCCGATCGCGATGCCCACGATCAGGTTGTGGGCCACGAGCGGAGGCTGGCTGGTCGTGTAGTGGAGTATCCAGGGGGACACCGCACAGTACAGACCGAGCAGGAACACTGGTCCGTCCACGAGCGCCACGTCACGACCTCCGAGCACGCGGTCGTAGCGTTCCCGCATTTCGGATGCGTCGGGGTGGGCGGTTATGTCGCCTCTGGTGGGCTGCACGTTGGCCATGACTCGTCTCCTTTGACTTGCAGGCCTGACCGCGTCTGGTGCGGTATGCGGTTAGCGCCGCCTAGTTCATATTCTGCGCTTATTTCTTCTTTATGTGTAGAGCTCGTCGGGTTCATGACGATGTGGGCGCGGTCGCCGTCCGTAAAACTCTCCCGTGCCCGTGCCGGCCTGCGGGGTGTCGATCCGAGGGCGGGCCGTTCGTGTAGGAGGTGAGAGAGCGCCACAGAGGGATGCTCCGAGGTCAAGGAGGCCGCCATGAAGTACTACCTGCTCAGCGTGATGCAGCCCGTGGGTGACGAGCTGCCCCCGCCGGAGGTGCTCGCCGAGATCGGAAAGGACCTCGATGTCTTCCACCAGGAGCTGAGGCAGGCCGGTGCCTGGGTCTTCGCCGGGGGGCTGCACGGACCGGAGTCGTCCACCGTGCTGCGGCCCCGGGGCGGCGACGTCCTGATCACCGACGGACCGTACGCCGAGGGCAAGGAGATGCTCGGCGGGATCTGCCTGATCAAGGCGCCCGACCTGGATGCGGCCCTGGGGTGGGGGCGCAAGGCGGCGCCGGCGACCACGCTGCCCATCGAGGTGCGGCCGTTCATGGGCGAGGCCGAGGACTGATGACGGCCCCGGACATCGAGGACGTCTTCCGTGCCGAGTACGGCCGGGCGGTCGCCGTCCTCGTCCGCTTCCTCGGCGACATCGACCTCGCCGAGGAAGCGGTCCAGGACGCCTTCACCACGGCCGTGCGGCGCCGGCCGGAGACCGGTGTGCCGCCGAGCCCGGCCGGGTGGATCATCACGACCGCCCGAAACCGGGCGATCGACCGGCTGCGCCGCGAGGCCAAGCGGCACGAACGGCACGCCGAGGCCGCCCTGCTGCACGCCCCCGACGCACCGCCCGAGGAGGGCCCCGTGCGCGACGAACGGCTCCGGCTCATCTTCACCTGCTGCCACCCCGCCCTCGCCACCCAGGCCCAGGTCGCCCTCACCCTGCGTCTCCTCGGGGGACTCACCGCCGCCGGCATCGCCCGCGCCTTTCTGGTCCCCGAGGCGACCATGGCCGTGGGGGTACCGCCCATGCCCGTTCAGGGCTATGGGGGAGCCTGGTGGGCCAAGGCGAAGATCCGCGACGCGCGCATCCCGTATCGCGTGCCCCGTGACGCCGACCTCCCGGACCGGCTGAACGGCGTCCTCGCGGTCGTCTACCTGATCTTCAACGAGGGGTACGGCGGCTCGCCCGAGCTGTGCGCGGAAGCCGTACGCCTGGGCCGGCTGCTGTCCGAGCTGATGCCGGACGAGCCCGAGGTCACCGGCCTGCTGGCGCTGATGCTTCTCGTCGGGTCCCGTCGGCCCGCCCGGGAGGACGCCGACGGGGCGCTCGTGCCGCTGCCCGAGCAGCACCGGGAGCGCTGGGACCGCGACCTCGTCGCGGAGGGACAGGCCCTCGTACGGCGGTGCCTGCGCCGGAACCAGCCGGGGCCGTACCAGATCCAGGCCGCCATCCAGGCCGTGCACAGCGACGCGCCCACCGTCGAGCCCACGGACTGGGGGCAGGTTCTCCAGCTGTACGACCAGCTGATGGCACTCGCCCCCAGTCCCGTCGTCGCCCTGAACCGGGCGGTGGCCGTGGCCGAGGTCGAGGGCGCGCGAATGGCCCTCGACCTCGTGGACGTCCTCGACCTGGACGGCTACCACGTCTTCCACGCGGTCCGCGCCGACCTGCTGCGCCGCCTTCGCCGGGACGCGGAGGCGGTTCGGGCGTACGACGCCGCGCTCGCCCTCACCGGGAGCCGTCCGCGACGCCGCCTCCGCGCGCGACGCGGCGGCCCGACGCTGCACCGAGCTCGACCGGCTGTCCACGTGCGCGACCACCGCCGTACGCCAACTCGCCCCGCTGCGCGGGGAGTACGACCGCGTGGCCCGCCTCGCCTCTCTCGCCGCGGGGCGGCAGAGCGTGCCTGGCTCGAACGCCGGTGCCGCGACCTCACACGCTGAGCGCCTCCCGCACCGCCACCTCGGCCTCCGCGCCGCCCTCACCGGAGGACGTGACCCGCCCGGCCTCCAGGACGTAGTACCGCTGCGCCGCCCGCATCGCGAACCCGACGTGCTGCTCGACCAGCAGCACGGACAGCCCGCCCCGCGCGGCCAGCGCGAGGATCGTCTCCTCGATCTCGGCGACCACCGACGGCTGGATGCCCTCGGTCGGCTCGTCGAGGAGCAGCAGCCGAGGCTCCGTCACCAGGGCGCGGGCGATGGCGAGTTGCTGCCGCTGGCCGCCGGAGAGCAGACCCGCGCGGCGGTTGGACAGTGCCCGCAGCGCCGGGAACAGGTCCAGCGCCTCGGCGACCGCCTCCTTGCCGCGCCTGCGCCCGTCCGCGACGAGCTGAAGGTTCTCGGCGGTGGTCAGGTGCGGGAAGGACTGCTGGCCCTGCGGGACGTACGCCATCCCACGCGCGACCCGTTCGTGCGGCTTGCGGCGGGTGATGTCCTCGCCGTCCAGACGGATCGTGCCACTGGTCGGCGTGAGCAGTCCCACGGCCGCCCGCAGCAGCGTGCTCTTGCCCGCGCCGTTGTGCCCCAGCACGGCCGCCACGCCGTCCTTGGGCACCTCGACGGTGACGCCGTGCAGGACGGAGCTGCGGTGGTAGCCGACGCGTACGTCGTCGATCTGGAGCATCACGCCTCCTGTACGGCCACGTCGGCGGTGGCCTCGGCGGCCGCGTGCCCGAGGTACACCTCCTGCACCTTCGGGTCCGCCTGCACCTCGGCGACGGTGCCCTCGCTGAGCACCTTGCCGGCGTGCAGCACGCTGACGCTGCGGGCGAAGGACCGCATGAAGTCCATGTCGTGCTCGATGACGACCACGGTCCGCTCCTCGCTGATGCGTTGCAGCAGCTCGCCGGTCGCCTGACGCTCGTCGTGGCTCATCCCGGCCACCGGCTCGTCGAGCAGCAGCAGCCGCACGTCCTGCACGAGCAGCATGCCGATCTCCAGCCACTGCTTCTGACCGTGCGCGAGCGTCCCGGCGGGGGAGTCGGCGAGCTCGGTGAGCCCGACCGTCTCCAACGCCCTCGCGACCGGCTCGGGGACGTCCTTGCGTCGCCGCAGCATGGTCCACATGCTCCGCCCCGCCCCCGCCGCGATGTCCAGGTTCTGAAGGACGGTCAACTCCTCGAAGACAGTGGCGGTCTGGAACGTCCGCCCGATGCCCGACCGAGCGATCCTGTGCACGCTCCGCCCGAGCAGCTCCTCACCGCCGAACCGCACCGAGCCCTCCGCCCGCACCAGTCCGGTCACGGCGTCGACGAGGGTCGTCTTGCCCGCGCCGTTGGGGCCGATGAGGAAGCGCAGATCGCCCGGGTGGACATCGAGGTCCACTCCGTCGACCGCGGTGAACCCGTCGAAGGACACGCGCAGTCGGCGTATCTCCAGCCCGCTCATGCTGCCTCTCCTACGGGGATGACGGCCGCCTTCTTCTCCGCCGCGGCCCTGCGGCGCCGTACGATGCCCGCCAGCGAGGCGAGACCGCCGGGCAGGAAGGCGAGTGCCACGATGAACAGCAGTCCCTGGAAGTAGGTCCAGGCTCCCGGGAACTCCTCCGACAGCGCGGTCTTCGCCCAGGCCACCGCGACCGCGCCGAGCACCGCGCCGACCAGGCTGGCCCGGCCGCCCACCGCCGCGCCGATGACGAACTCGATCGACGGCACGATGCCGATCAGCGCCGGCGAGATGATGCCGACCGCCGGCACGAACAGCGCGCCCGCGAGGCCCGCCATGCCGGCCGCCACCACGTACGCGACGAGCTTGACGTTCGCCGGGTCGTAGCCGAGGAAACGCACCCGCTCCTCGGAGTCCCGTACGGCGACGAGGAGTTCGCCGTAGCGGCTGTGGATCAGCTGGCGGGCGAGGGCGATGAGCAGCAGCAGGGCGGCGGCGATGATGAAGTACACCATCCGCTGGTTGACCGGGTCGTCGAGGTCGTAGCCGAAGAAGCCCTGGATGTCGGTGAGCCCGTTGGTGCCGCCGGTCGTGGCCTGCTGGCCGATCAGCCAGATGGCGAAGGCCGCCGCAAGGGCCTGGCTGAGGATCGCGAAGTACGCGCCCTTGACCCGGCGCCGGAAGATGAAGGAGCCGAGCAGCGCGGCCACGGCCATCGGGAGGAGCACGGTCGCCGCGAGGGCGAACAGCGGATTGGCGAACGGCTGCCACCACCAGGGGAGTTCGGTGGCGGTGCCGTACAGCTGCATGAAGTCGGGCAGGTTGCCGGGCCCCGCGTCGGCGATCTTCAGGTGCATCGCCATGGCGTAGCCGCCGAGCCCGAAGAACACGCCCTGACCGAGCGTCAGCAGACCGCCGCGGCCCCAGGCCAGACAGACACCGACCGCGACCATCGCGATGCACAGGTACTTGGCGAGCAGCCCGAGGCGGAAGTCGGACAGCAGCAGCGGGGCGAGGGCGAACAGCAGGACGGCCGACCCGGCGAAACCGGCCGCGGTCCGGGCCGAGGGCCCCTTGAGCAGGTTCATACGAGACTCCTCGTACGCAGCGTGTACAGCCCCTGGGGCCGCCACTGGAGGAACGCGACGATGCCGACGAGCACCAGCACCTTGGCGACGCTGACCGTGGTGGAGTACTCCAGCACCGACTGGAGCACGCCCAGCACGAAGGCGACGATGACCGTGCCCTTGAGCTGTCCGATGCCGCCGACCACGATCACCAGGAAGGCGTCGATGATGACGTTGGTGCCCATCGTCGGCCCGATCGGACCGACCAGGGTCAGGGCCACCCCGGCCACGCCCGCGAGCCCCGACCCGATGAAGAAGGCCGTACGGTCCACGGTCGACGTCGAGATGCCGGACACCTCCGCGAGGTCGCGGTTCTGCACCACGGCCCGGATCCGGCGGCCCAGCGGCGTCAGCCGCAGAGTGAGGGAGAGGACGACGACCGCCGCGACCGCCAACCCGAGAATGAACAGGCGGCTGTTGGCGACGGTGAGCGGGTCGTCGCCGCCGATGAGGGTGATGTTCCCGGTGAGGATGTCAGGCGCGCGGGTCTGCACGTTCGGCGCGCCGAAAACGTCCCGGGCGAGTTGCTGGAGCATCAGGGAGACGCCCCAGGTGACGAGCAGTGTGTCAAGTGGCCGTAGATACAGACGTCGTATCAGCAGCCATTCGAGAAGTGCGCCCAGGGCACCCGAGACGAGAAATGCGACGGGAAGAGCGACCAGAAGTGAAATTCCGGCGCCGGCAATGGACTTCTGCAGGACATACGTCGTGTAGGCGCCGGCCATGATGAACTCGCCGTGGGCCATGTTGATGACGTTCATCTGGCCGAAGGTGAGCGAGAGACCGAGCGCGATGAGCAGCAGAACGGCACCGATGCTGATGCCGGTGAAGGTCTGACCGAGGATCACGGTCATACGGCGGCTCCGGGGAGGCGGGGGAGCGGGGCCCGGCGGGGGTGCCGGGCCCCACGAGGCAGCGAGCGGTCAGGACAGGCCGGAGGCCCAGGAGTAGCCCTTGAGGAAGGGGTCCGGCTTGATGGGCTTGCCGGAGTCCCACACCTGCTCGATCAGACCGTCGGAGCCGACCTTGCCGATCCGGGCCGTCTTGTAGATGTGCTGCGAGGCACCGTCGATCGTGACCTTGCCCTCGGGTGCGTCGAAGGTGATGCCGTCCGAGGCGGCCTTCACCTTCTCCGGGTCGAAGGACTTCGCCTTCTCGACCATCGCCTTCCACAGGTAGACCGAGACGTACGCGGCCTCCATCGGGTCACTGGTCGGCTTGTCCTGGCCGTACTTGGCCTTGTACGCCTTCACGAACTTCTCGTTCGCGGCGCCCGGCGTGGTCTGGTAGTAGTTCCAGGCCGTCAGCTGCCCGTCCAGGTACTGCGTGCCGATCGACTTGACCTCCTCCTCGGCGATCGACACCGAGACGACCGGCATGCTCTTCGCGGTCAGGCCCGCCGACTTGTACTCCTTGAAGAAGGCCACGTTCGAGTCGCCGTTGAGGGTGTTGAAGACCGCGTCCGCCTTGGACGCCTTCACCTTGTTGGCGATGGTGCTGAATTCCGTGGACCCCAGCGGCGCGTAGTCCTCGCCGAGGATCGTCATGCCGTTGGCCTTGGCGTACGCCCGGATCTCCTTGTTGGCGGTACGCGGGAAGACGTAGTCGCTGCCGACCAGGTAGAGCTTCTTCAGCCCCTGGCTCTTGAGGTAGTCGAGGGCCGGGACGATCTGCTGGTTGGTGGTCGCGCCCGTGTAGAAGATGTACGGCGACTCCTCCAGGCCCTCGTACTGAACGGGGTAGAAGAGCAGCGACTTGTTCTTCTCGAACACCGGCTTGACCGCCTTGCGGCTGGCGGAGGTCCAGCAGCCGAAGGTGGCCGCGACGCCGTCCTCCTTGATGAGCTTGGTCGCCTTCTCGGCGAACGTCGGCCAGTCGGAGGCGCCGTCCTCGCTGATCGGCTTGATCTTCTTGCCGAGCACGCCGCCGGAGGCGTTGATCTCGTCGATGGCGAGGGTCAGCGAGTTGCGTACGGTGACCTCGCTGATCGCCATCGTGCCGGACAGCGAGTTGAGCAGGCCGACCTTGACCGTGTCACCGCTGACGTCGATCTTGGCGGCCTTGTCGGACGAGCCGGCCGCGTCGGTCTTCGCGCCGCACGCCGAGAGCGCGACGACGGCGGCGAGCGCCGCGGTGCCGGCCAGGAACCGGCGCCGGTGGATGTGGGGAAGGCTGGACAATTGAACCTCCTTGTCCCCATGACGAGGACACCTGAAAGGAAGGAAGGAATCAGCAGCCCTTCAGGGTCCCTGAAGTGCGGTCCACAGCCTCAAGTCACCCTGTTTCCAAGGCGTTTCGAGTTACTTTCCCGGTTGTATCTTCCGGCTCGCCGCAGGCAACGAATCGGGAAACAAAAAAGCCCCGGGACGAATTCCGCACCGGAATTCACACTTCGCCCGAGGCATTCTAGATACTTCCTGTGGGAAGTATCTGGGTGTGGTGAGGCGCATGTCAAGAGTGGGCGCCGTCGAGGGCGAGCTGGGTGAGCACGTCGAAGTCCACGCCGTTCGCCTGCGCGAGGTAGATGCGCTGCTTGACATGGCTGTCCCTGAGCCGCAGCAAGCCGCGCGGTCCTTCGTACGACACCGACTCGGCGCTCGCGCCGATCGCCGTCACGTCCAGCGTCCCGGCCCGGGCGATGAGCGCGGCGAGCAACAGCACGCCCTCGTAACACGATTCGCCGAGACTCCCGGGTGCCGGCGCCTCGATGCCGTACCGCCCGGCGTACCGGCCGTGGAAGTCGAGGGTGTCCTGGTTGGCGAGCGAGGCGAAGAACCCGGCGGTGCTGTAGAGACCGGCGGTCGCCGTGGGGCCGCTGGCCATCAGCATGTTCTCGTCCATGAGCGTGCTCAGCCGCAGGCACCGCTGGTCGAGGCCGGCCGCGGCGAACGCCCGGTTGAAGCGGACGGCGTCGTTGCCCACCAGGAGCATCAGCACGGCGTCGGCCTCGGACCGCTCGATCCGGCGCAGCACCCCGTCGAAGTCATGGGCGCCGAGCGGCAGATACGCCTGCCCGCAGATGCCGCCCCCCGACTCGTGCGCATACGCGCGCGCGGCCCGCGCGGTGTGGCGTGGCCACACATAGTCGTTGCCGACGACGAACCACCGGCGCACCTTGCGCTCGGCCGCCAACAGGCGCATCGCGGGCCGCAGTTGGTCGTCCGGGGTCTCGCTGGTCAGGAAGACGCCCGTGGTGTGCTCCCCGCCCTCGTACAGCGCCGTGTACACATACGGCACCCGGTGCGCGATGCGCGGGGCCAGTGTCTGGCGCACCGAGGAGATGTGCCAGCCGGTGACGCCCTGCACGACTCCCAGATCCACCAGCGCCTCGATGCGGTCGGCGATCTCATGGGGCTCGGCGCCGCCGTCCACCGGCAACAGCCGCAGCTCCTTGCCGAGCACACCGCCCGCCTGGTTGACCTCCTCGGCGGCGAGCTGGGCGCACAGCTCGCAGGTCGGGCCGAAGATGCCGGCGGCGCCCTGCATGGGGAACACGAGAGCGACGCTGAGCACGGAGGCGTCGACGGTGAACCAGTCGAGCGGATGGGGGTCGAGCTGGAACATGCGGTCATGATTCCGGGTCCGAACGGTGAACTCCAGTCCGTCGCGTGGGCCGGTCGGTGTGGAAGTGGCGGGCTTCCACGACGGGTTGTGGAGACCTGGACGACGTGGCCGACCCATGGGGTGAAGCGTCACTTGTACGATTGACGGCACCCCGGGACCCAGGGAGCAGGATGCCTACCCCACCTCCGCGCCGGCCGCAGGATCTGATGCAGTTGCTGACGCGCGCCGAACGCCTGGCCGCGCGCCGGTTGCAGGGCGTGCTCGACGAGGACGGCTGCTCGCTCGACGCATGGCGGGTGCTCTCCCTGCTCTCCGACGGCGCGGGCCACCACATGTCGGCGGTGGCCGAAGCGGCCTTCCTGCCGCCGGCCACCCTCACCAAGCTGGTCGACCAGCTCGTCGACCAGAACCTCGTCTACCGCCGCGTCGACCCGCTGGACCGGCGCCGCATCCTCGCCCACCTCACCCCGCGCGGCGAGACCTACTGGCGGCGGCTCAGCCACGAGGTCCGCGCAGGCCGGCCGGTGCTGAGCGAGGGTGACGAGGAGCTGCTGCGGGGCCTGCTCGGGCGGCTGGTCGACACGCTGGAGCAAGCGGCAGTGGAGAGCCCGACCTGACCCCGCCACTCATCAACTCCCTCGCACAGCTACCCGAGTTGATTGGTCCGGACCATTGACTGGTGCAGACCAAAGCGGTTGAGTGTGTCTCCACACCCCCCACCACGGCCGCCCCCACGCCGTGGCCGACCTGGTTCGGCGCGTGCGCACAAGGCTCTGCTTCGCCCTGCCCTTGTCCGGGTGCGGCCGTGCTCCGCAAAGGAGTTGATCCTGTGTCGAGGCGCCGCATAGCCGCACTGCTGTCCTCACTCGTCCTGGGAAGCGCCGCGCTGCTGCTCCAGCCGGCCCCGAGCGCGTCCGCCGCCGGCTTCGTCGTCAGCGAGTCGCAGTTCAACCAGATGTTCCCGAACCGGAATTCCTTCTACACGTACAGCGGCCTCACCGCCGCCCTCAGCGCCTACCCCGGCTTCGCCAACACCGGCAGCGACACGGTCAAGAAGCAGGAGGCGGCCGCCTTCCTCGCCAACGTCAACCACGAGACGGGCGGCCTGGTCCACATCGTCGAGCAGAACCAGGCCAACTATCCCCACTACTGCGACTGGAGCCGGCCGTACGGCTGCCCCGCCGGCCAGGCCGCCTACTACGGACGCGGCCCCATCCAGCTCAGCTGGAACTTCAACTACAAGGCCGCGGGGGACGCCCTCGGCATCGACCTGCTGGGCAACCCCTGGCGGGTGCAGAACGAGGCGGCCGTCGCCTGGAAGACCGGTTTGTGGTACTGGAACACCCAGAGCGGCCCCGGCACCATGACCCCCCACAACGCCATGGTCAACCAGGCCGGCTTCGGCCAGACGATCCGCAGCATCAACGGCTCCCTGGAATGCGACGGCAAGAACCCGGCGCAGGTGCAGAGCCGCGTCAGCGCCTACCAGCGGTTCACGCAGATCCTCGGGGTCTCTCCGGGCGGCAACCTGTACTGCTGACGCCCCCGGTGCCCGAGACGTGCCCGAGACGTGCCCGAGGCGTGTGCGAGACTCCGCCGATGACCTCCGAAACGATCACTGCGGATGCCGCGGGCACCTGGAAACTCGGCGACCTGTCCGTGAGCCGCGTCGGCTTCGGCGCGATGCGGCTGACGGGCAGTGCCGCCTTCCATCACGGGGTGCCGAGCGACCGGGGCCGCTCGATCGCCGTACTGCGCAAGGCGGTCGAGCTCGGCGTCACCCACATCGACACGGCCGCCTTCTACTTCTCCGCCCTCCGCTCGGCCAACGAACTGATCAACACCGCGCTGGCGCCGTACCCCGACGCCCTGGTCATCGCCGCGAAGGTCGGCCCCTACCGCGACTACCACGGCGAGTGGGGAACCTCGGCCCGCCCCGACCAACTGCGCGGCCACGTCGAGGAGAACCTGCGCCAGCTCGGCCGCGACCACCTGGACGTCGTATACCTGCGCCGCATGGGGCAGGACTCCATCGCCGAGCACTTCGGCGCGCTGTCCGAGCTGCGCGACGCGGGCCTCGTACGGCACCTCGGCATCTCCGCCGTGGAGCCACGGCACCTCGCCGAGGCCCGGGCCGTCGCGCCCGTGGTGTGCGTGCAGAACCGGTACGCGCTCGACCGGCCCGACCCCGAGGCCGACGAACTCCTGCGCCTGTGCGGCGAGCAGGGCATCGCCTTCGTGCCGTTCTACGCCGTGGCCGGCGACACCGGGGAGCGGGGCGCGACCGCCGCCCACGACGACGAGGTGCTCGCCGTGGCGCGGGCGCACGGCGCGAGCCCCGCCCAGGTGCGCATCGCCTGGACCCTGCACCAGGGCCCGCACGTCCTCGCCATCCCCGGCACCGGCAACCCCGAACACCTGGTCGAGAACGTGGCCGCGGGCGCGCTCCGCCTCACCGACGACGAGCTGGCCCGGCTCAACTCGGCGCGGCAGCAGACCGGTTGAGCAGGAGCCATTGGGATACTGCTCGTCCGCTCAGCCCGCGTACCCGGTCACCGGATAGTGGTCCGAGAGGTTCGTGTACGTGTAGTCCGTACCCCAGCTCGTCACCGTCCAGGGCGCGCTCTGCTCCTCGACGACCTCGTTCTGCCAGACCGTGGGACGGGCGTGACCCGCGCGGTGAAGGACGTAGTCCAGGTCCTCGCGCGGGTCGTCGGAGTAGCGGTCGCGGGCGATGGAGTTGTCCCGCGTGTCGAAGGAGTACGGGTGCCCGGTGCGCGCGTCGGCCCCGACCAGAGCGCCGTCGGCGAGCATGGAGGCGTACTCGGCGGTGCGCGAGTCGACGTTCAAGTCCCCGGCGACCAGGACCTGTTCGCCCGAGGGGATGTTCTTGGCGGCCAGGAACGCGTCGATCGCCTTGAACTGCCGGCTGCGCATCACGGCGGCCTCACCGGCGGCACAGCCCGGGTCGGTCGACTGCGCGTGCGTGCCGACGACGTGCACCTTGGCACCGTTCACGTCCAACACCGCATAAGCGAAGCCCTTGTTGGACCACCAGTCCGCCCCGCACGCGTCCTTGAACACATACTGCTCCTTGCGCAGCACCGGCCACTTGCTGAGGATCGCGACCCCGCCGTCCTCGGGCGTCGTCGCCGAGTACGCCCCACCCGTCGCATCCCAGCCGTCCTTGCTCCGCCCCACCACCGGCGTCTGGTACGGATACCCGTCCGCCACCGCGGACTTCAGTGCGTCGGACGACGAGTTGTCGAAGGCCTCCTGCACCACCACGACGTCGTTCCCGCGGAAGAAGGACGCCTTCGCGATCTCCGCCGCCCGGTGGTCCTGGCCCCAGTTCGGGTAAAGGGTCCGGCTGAAGAGGAAGACGTTGTACGACAGCACCCGCAGCGCAGGGGTCTGGTCTGCGGCCGTCGCGGCGGGAGCGGTGCCCGCGAGCCCGGTGGTGGCGAGCGTGAGGGCGAGCAGGGCTGCGCCCGGGGTGCGGCGCGGTGCGTAGAGTGTCACTGGATCTCCCTGAGGGTGAGGGGCTGAGTGGCGCCGCACATCAAACCACCGGCGATTACTCCCAGGTAACTCCCGTGCGGGAAAAGAATGTCGGGCAGCGGTACGTCCGGCTCAGACCACCCACACCCCGTCCCGCATGAGATACCGTCCGCGCATCTCGTGCTCCCCGTTCCGCGCCTGCACCAGGCGCGGACGCACCCGGAAGTAGACGTACGCGGCCTCGTCCGCCCGGGGATCCCAGCCCGTCTTCGCGAGGAACGCCTCGGCCGCCGCGGCCGGCACCTCGTCGGCGGCGTGCAGCTCCGCGTCGCCGTCGACGAGGACGACGTCCAAGGTGTCCCCGAGCGCCAGCCGGGCCCGCCCGCCGTCGCGCAGGTTGCGGCCGGTCGGGGTGGCCGGCCGGGTCGCGAGCCACAGGGACTCGCCGTGCCACACGAACCAGAGCGGCACCAGGCACGGCAGCCCGTCGGGGCCGGCCGTGGCCACCCAGATGTCCATCTCCCTCTCCAGGCGGGCCAGGAGATCGCGCTTGCGCTGCTCGGGGGCACGGGGCGGCTTGGTGATCTTCATGGCCGGGACGGTACCGGGGGAGGGGGCGATGCGGATCGGGCCCGGGGCCCGCGTCGGTTCGGGCCTCAGTCCTAGGTCTCCGGGCCGGACCGAGGGCCCGTCCCGCGGGCGACTGGCGTCCGCGACGTTTTACGTATAACCTCTCCCGTCAATCGCACCTCCCGGAAGGCCCCGATGAGACGCATCGCCCTGGTCACCCTCGTCGTCGACGACTACGACGAGGCGATCCGCCACTACACCGAGGCCCTC
This sequence comes from Streptomyces sp. DT2A-34, assembly GCF_030499515.1. NCBI lineage: Bacteria > Bacillati > Actinomycetota > Actinomycetes > Kitasatosporales > Streptomycetaceae > Streptomyces > Streptomyces sp. DT2A-34. The sequence goes on from NZ_JASTWJ010000001.1 coordinate 9,971,248, forward strand.
GGCTTCCGGCTCGTCGAGGACACCCCGCGCCCGGACGGCTCCCGCTGGGTCGTCGTCCGGCCCGGCGGCGAGGGCACCTGTCTGCTGCTGGCCCGGGCCACGGGAGACCGGCAGCGCGCCCGGGTCGGTGACCAGACCGGCGGGCGCGTCGGGTTCTTCCTGTACACCGACGACTTCGCCCGCGACCACGCCCGCATGCTCGCCGCGGGCGTGACCTTCCTGGAGGAGCCCCGGCACGAGCCGTACGGCTCCGTCGCCGTCTTCCAGGATCTGTACGGCAACCGCTGGGACCTGCTCCAGCCCGCCGACTGAACCGTCCCCCGCTCCTCCGCCCGCCGCTCCGAACCACCCCGCTCAAGGCTCAAGGAAAGACCCGCCATGACTGCTACGCGCGTAGACGCCGAAGTGATCCGCCGCCTCCCCAAGGCCGTCCTGCACGACCACCTCGACGGCGGTCTGCGCCCCGCCACCGTGGTGGAGCTCGCGGAGACGGTCGGCCACACCCTGCCCACCACCGACCCGGACGCACTCGCCGCCTGGTACTACGAGGCCGCGAACTCCGGCGACCTGGTCCGCTACATCGCCACCTTCGAGCACACCCTCGCCGTCATGCAGACCCGCGAGGGCCTGCTGCGCACCGCCGAGGAGTACGTCCTCGACCTGGCCGCCGACGGTGTCGTGTACGGCGAGGTGCGTTACGCCCCCGAGCTGAACACCAACGGCGGGCTGACCCTCGCCGAGGTCGTCGAGACCGTCCAGGAGGGCCTCGCCGCCGGTATGGCGAAGGCCGCGGCCGCGGGTACGCCGGTGCGGGTCGGCACGCTGCTGTGCGGGATGCGGATGTTCGACCGCGTGCGCGAGGCCGCCGACCTCGCCGTGGCCTTCCGCGACGCGGGCGTGGTGGGCTTCGACATCGCCGGTGCCGAGGACGGCTTCCCGCCCGCCGACCACCTCGACGCCTTCGAGCACCTGCGCCGCGAGAGCGTCCCGTTCACCATCCACGCCGGCGAGGCGCACGGCCTGCCCAGCATCCACCAGGCCCTCCAGGTGTGCGGTGCCCAGCGCATCGGTCACGGCGTGCGCATCACCGACGACATAGTCGACGGCAAGCTCGGCCCCCTGGCCGGCTGGGTGCGCGACCGCCGTATCGCACTGGAGATGTGCCCGACCTCCAACCTCCAGACCGGCGCCGCCACCTCCATCGCCGAGCACCCGATCACCGCGCTGAAGGACCTTCGGCTTCCGCGTCACCCTCAACACGGACAACCGTCTGGTGTCCGGTACGACGATGACGCGCGAGATGTCCCTGCTGGTCGGGCAGGCCGGCTGGACCGTCGAGGACCTGCGCACGGTGACGGTGAACGCCCTGAAGAGCGCGTTCATCCCGTTCGACGAGCGCAAGGCCCTCATCGAGGACGTCGTCCTGCCGGGGTACGCGGCCGCGCTGTGAAGCGGCTCGCGGGCTATGAGCTCTTCAGCAGCCCGCGGACATAGGCGGCCTGTCCGACGTGCTGCAGATCGTCGGACAGAACGCTGACCAACCGTACGCCCAGAGTGACCGGCGGGTCCCAGCGCTCGTCCACGATGCGCTCCAGATCCTTGGCGGCCACCTCCCGCAGGGCCCCGAGGGTCTGGGCGTGCACGGCGTCGTAGTAGCGGGTCAGCAGGTCACCGGAGTCGACCCGCACCTTGGCGACCTTCGCGGCGGTGTGGCCGTAGCCGGTGTCATGGCGTGGCAGGTCGAGGCCGAAGGTCTTCTGGAAGTCCTGGGTCAGCCAGACCTGGTCGAGGTCGAAGGCGTCGGCGATGTGGTCGTCCTGGACCCGGCTGAGATGCCAGATGAGCCAGGTGATGGAGTTGGCGTCGGCGGAGGGGCGGGCGTGCAGGTCGTCGGGGCCGAGGCCCTCGACGGCGGCGTGGACTTCTTCCTGGATGCGGTTGTATCCGTCGATGAGGATGTCCTTGGCATGCATGGCTCCACCATCGCGCACCCGTCCGTCACGCGCCTTCCGTCTCCAGCAGCGCCATCAGGGCCCGGGCCGCCGGGCTGGTGGCCTGCGGCGGCGGAAGCAGGGCGACCGTCTCGTAGACGTTCTCGTCGGTGACCTTCACGGGCAGCGCGGTCAGTGACCGCCGCTTGTGCCGGAAGTGGCGCGGTACGACGGCTACGCCGAGGCCCTCGTCCACCAGGTCCAGGAGGCTGTGCACGTCGTTGACCTCCAGGGAGACGCTCCGTCGTACCCCGGCGGCGGCGAAGACCGCGTCGGTGGTGCGGCGCGGCCCCCAGTCCGGGTGGAAGTCGACGAAGACCTCCCCGCCCAGCTCCTCCGGAGTGACCGCCGCCCCGGCGGCCGCGAGCCGGTGGCTCGGATGGCACAGGACGGTCATCGGTTCGCCGGTCAGCGGTACGACCCGCAGCTGGTCGGTGTCCTCCTGCGCGGCCCGTACGGCGAAGGCCAGGTCGAGGCGCCCGGCCGCGACCTCCTCCGCCAGGGCGCCCGAACCCGTCTGACGCAGACAGATCTCCACGTCCGGATGCTGCCGCCGGAAGGCCGCGAGCAGCCCCGCCACATGCACCCCGGCGATGCACTGCTCCGACCCGAGCGCCAGCATCCCGCGCAGCACGCCCTGCACCGCGGCCACCGCCTCATGGGCCGCCCGCACCTGCGCCAGGATCCGCTCCGCCTCGCCCAGCAGCGCCCGGCCGGCCGGCGTGAGCGTCACCCGGCGGGTCGTCCGCACGAACAGCGGGGTCTGCAACTCACGTTCCAGCGCCCGGATCGAGGCCGACAGGCCCGACTGGGACACCATCAGGCGTTCGGCCGCCCGGGTGAAGTGCTGGTCCTCGGCGACCGCGACGAAATGCTGGAGATGGCGCAGTTCCATGATTGAGCAGCCTAACCGCTGAATCCCATCGGATTTACCTGTTGGACCACTGCCCGCAGGTCACGACAGAGTGGACGCCGACTGGAATACCGGTCGCCCACCGGTTCTGCGGAACCGTCCTCACGTGTGCCAACCCCTCTGGAGTCGCGTTGTACACCGCACACACCGACCGCTACGCGGACATGCCCTACCGGCGCACCGGACGCAGCGGCCTCAAACTCCCCGCGCTGTCCCTCGGACTGTGGCACAACTTCGGCCCGGACCGCCCCGTCGAGACCCAGCGGGCCATCCTCCGCCGCGCTTTCGACCTCGGCGTCACCCACTTCGACCTTGCCAACAACTACGGCCCGCCGCCCGGGGCCGCCGAGTCGGCGTTCGGCGAGGCGCTGAAGACGGACTTCGCGCCGTACCGGGACGAGCTGATCATCTCCACCAAGGCCGGCTATCTGATGTGGCCCGGCCCGTACGGCGAGTGGGGCTCGCGCAAGTACCTGATGTCCTCGCTCGACCAGAGCCTGCGGCGGATGGGCCTGGACTACGTCGACATCTTCTACTCGCACCGCCCCGACCCGGACACTCCGCTGGAGGAGACGATGGGCGCCCTGCACTCGGCGGTGCAGCAGGGCAAGGCCCTGTACGTCGGCATCTCCAACTACTCCGCCGAGCAGACCCGTGAGGCCGCCCGCATCCTCGGCGAGCTGGGCACCCCGCTTCTCATCCACCAGCCCCGCTACTCGATGCTCGACCGCCGCCCCGAGGACGAGGGCCTCCTGGACGCCCTGGACGAGCTCCAGGTCGGCTCCATCGTCTTCTCCCCGCTGGAGCAGGGCGTGCTGAGCAGCCGCTATCTCGACGGCATCCCGGAGGGCTCGCGGGCCGCGAGCGACAGCCCGTTCCTGAACTCGGACCGGCTCACCGAGGAGCTGGTGGGCCAGCTGCGTGCCCTCGACGACATCGCCAAGTCCCGTGGCCAGACCCTGGCCCAGATGGCGCTCGCCTGGGTCCTGCGCGGCGGCCGGGTCACCTCCGCGCTCGTCGGCGCGAGCAGCGCGCAGCAGATCGAGGACAGCGTCGCCGCCACCCGCAACCTGGACTTCGACGCGGAGGAGCTGGCCCGGATCGACGCGGTGATCAAGGGCTGAGCCGTTCCGTCAGGTGAACGGTCACCCGGTCGCCCTCCTGTTTCCCGATGGCCTTGCGCACATCGGCCTTGACGGGGAGCTTGTGGGTGCCGTCTCCCAGGGCCATGAACGAACTCTGGAACGGATGTCCGTCGACGGTCCCGCGGATCTTGACCAGCCCGCGGGTGCCGAAGAAGTCGGCGGACTCCGGCCAGACGACATAGGTCCAGCCGCCCTTGCTGGGGCTTTTGAGCAGGACGGCGGTGAATTCAGCGTCCAATTCCCGGCTCGTGGTCATGTTCCCGCTCGTGGTCATGTTCCCGTTCGTGCTCATGACGTCCTCCGTCGCGGGGGTCTTCGCGGCCTTCCATGCTCAGACCGCCGCGAGGCACGGAACTCATCGCTCACGTCTGGGCGGGCACCCGGTCGAGGAATCCCAGGACGGACATGATCCGTCCCTCGGCGTCCAGTGTGATCACATCGGACCCGGCCGCCGGCGCCGAACCGTCGGCCTCCCGCACCAGCTCCCAGGAGAAGCGCGCCTGCGCCGCCGCGACGACGGCCACGATCCCCTCGTGTCCGCGGACGTCGGCGAGGGGGTCGGTGCAGCCGCCCTGCGGGGTCCACGCGGTGGCGACCGCCCGGGCCGGTTCACTGGGCTCGCGGGCGTTCCAGGCCTCGAAGCAGCGGGCCACCGCGAGGTCGCAGCGGTCGGTGGACGCGGGCGTGGCGATCAGCCTCCAAGGAGGTCGTCAACGAGGTCGTCACTGCTGGTCGGAACCCGGATGCCGGTCGCGGCGACCCGGTACCGCAACGATGCCCGCCCGGTGCTGAGAGCTCGATTACTCCCGAGGTAATGCCCGGTCGTTCCCCGAGGTTGACGTGTACCCGCCGTATTTCGGCCAACACCGGCTGTGAATATGCCAGGAGACTGGCCGGAAAGTCGTGGTGACAGTGTTTCAGTAGTGAACATACTCGACTACGAGGGTGCCTCACATGGGGCGACGGCACCCTTACACACCGCTCACGAGCCGCACGGGAAGCGAGGTCCGCCGAGAGGCGAACACGGCAACACGGGGGAGGCTACGTGCACGACGAGTTCCTGTGCCATGTCACCGCATACGGCGTCTGCGGCGGACGGCGCATCGGTGTACCCCTGGGGACCTATCGGGCGCCCACCCTGGCCCTCGCCTTGTGGTGGTTACGCGACCGGGCTTCCTGGATCGCCGAGCGATTAGACCCGCGACCCGACGCCGAGCACTTCCCGCCGGGCGCGCTCGTCCCGGTCGGCGACACCGTGCCCGACGTGCCGGCCGTACTGCGCACCTGGTGCGGTGACGTCGGCCAACAGGAGCTGGTCGCCGACGAGTTGGCGGCCGGTCGACTGGTGAGGCTCGCGGTGAGCGACGACACCACCGAGTACGAACTGCTCGCCGAGTCGGTGGACGCGCTGCGCATGCAGCGGACCATCCCGGCGCTGTTCGTGTCCATCGCGTGAAGCCGCCGCACCAGCGCTGCATGCCCGCCTGGGAGGCCCCCGACCCCACCCGGCCCACCGTGCCGCACGACGGCGGCCCGCTGACCCGCACCGCCCCACTCCGTCGAGCGGACGTCATCTTCCCCGGGGCGCCGCGACCCCGCCCCGGTGCCGCGCCAGCAGCCCGCCGAGGAACCCGGCGACCAGCCCCCACAGCAGCGCCAGGCCGAACGCGGTCCACACCTCGGGCCTCAGGACCAGCTCTCCGCCCAGATCACCGCCCAGGTCGCCGATGCCCAGGACCGACAGGCCGTAGTGCGCGGAGATCCGGCCGACGAGGCAGATCATCAGGACCGTCAGCGCGAGAGCGACCGCCATGTGGACGGCGTGCTGCCAGGCACGCATCCGGGCGGGTGAACGCCTCGTCATCACGAACGCGACGGCCAGCAGCAGGGCCGAGTCGACGGCGACGAGCCACCACACCCGGCTGTCGTACTCGGCGAGCGTGCCCAGATCGAGCGCGGCGTCGTCCCGGCCGCGCAGTACCTCGTCGAGAACATGCGGCATGGGCAGCCCGAACGGCCCCTCCACCCGGCCGTTCCATGTCGCGCCGAGCCCGATCGTGAGGGCGAGCCACACCAGGTTCGGCATTCCGAGCAGGATCACCGCGAGCGTCTCGACCGCGTGCCCGCGTGTCGCCGCGACGACCAGGCCGACGACGACACCCAGCCCGACCCACGCCAGCAGCAGCACCACCATGGCGTACGCGGCCGGTCGTACCGACTCCTGGAAGCGCAGCAGTCGGCCCGGCAGCGGAGCCCCGCGCGAGACCAGCAGGGCCACCACCAGCACGCCCGCCAGCCACAGCAGGCCGAAGAACACGGTCGCCGGGACGTCCGTGGTGAAGCCGACCTCCGGTGAGATGCCGAACAGGTCACCGAGGTCGCCCAGGACGTCTTCCCCGAGGTCGCCGAGGGAGAGGGAGAAGGTCTGGCGGGCGGCGTAGGCCAGCGCCACCAGCCCGGCCAGCCACAGTACGGCGATCCTGGCGGCCCATCCGGCCAGTTCCCCGGCGCCGGTGACCGCCCGGTGCCGCAGCGGCCGCAGGAAACCGGCGGCCAGGACGAGGGCTCCGACGAGCGTGACGGACAGTGGGATCACAGTCAGCCCGGCGTCGGACTCGGCCAGCCCACCGGCGTTCCCGGAGACCTCGACCGTGCCGCCGACCGCCGTGACCACGGTCGCGGCGACGACCCGCGGGAAGGCGTTGTCCGGAAGCTCCGCGGCACCGGCCGCCCACAGCCCCAGCGATGCGACCACCCCCATCGAGAGCAGCCCGGCCAGCACCGTGGCGAGGGCCTGTACCCAGCCGTGGCCGGCCACGGCCGGACGAGTGGGGGTCGGCATGCTCACCCTGCCCACGCTAAGCAGCGCCGCTGCGGCGCGCCCTCCGAGAGGTCCGTCCGCGTCGGCTTGCGCGTCACTGTGACGTACGGCGCCACCTGCATGGAGACTGCGCGGCGCTGCTCTGGGTACGAGGACTGGTGCAGCAGCGTCCGGCCAGGTCCGGCTTCCGAGAGAGAAACGCATGATCGAGCACGTGGACGGGGCAGTGATTCCGACTGGTTTCGACGTGCCCGTGGAACCGCTTCGACGGGCGGCGCACTACAGCGGTGAACCGGGATGCATCGCCGAGGCGCGGTCCTTCGCCGCGCGGTTCCTGGGCCGGCTCAGGACCGAGTGGTGCGCCACGATCGGCGAGCCCGCCCAGGACAAGGTGCTCCTGGTGGTCAGCGAACTGGTCACCAACGCCGACCGGCACAGCAACGGCCCGTACATCCTGGACCTGGAGGGCACGGACGACGCGGTGATGGTCTGCGTGTACGACAGCAGCTCCGCCCTGCCCCGCCGCTACCCCAAGGACCCGGAACGGGTCGGCCGACACGGTCTGGAGATAGTGCACGCGCTCGCGGCGGAGGTCACCGTGGAAAAGGTGCCGGTCGGCAAGCGGGTGCGGGCGCTGCTGCGGCTGACCGACGAGTGACGGACGAACTCGGCCAGTGAAAGGGTGGGTTGGCCGGTCCCCGGACCCACCTCCGGTGATTCTCCCCAGAGCAGAACGCTGATCCCTTCCCACCAGGGCCAGGGAATCTAGTCTGAAGACGTGAGCAACCAACCGCCGAACGAAGCCCGCGTCATTCCGCTGCGCCCGCCTGCCGCGCGCCCGGCCGCCGCTCCGTCACAGCAGGGTCCGTCACAGCAGGGGGAGGCCAAGGAACCCCTGTGGCGCGACCTGGTCGGCGACGTCCTGCGCCGCGAGCGCCTGACCCAGGAGCGCACGCTCAAGGACGTGGCCGACGCGGCCCGGATCTCCATGCCGTATCTCTCGGAGGTGGAGCGGGGCCGCAAGGAGGCCTCCTCGGAGGTCCTCGCGGCCGCCGCCCACGCCCTCGGGCTCGGCCTCGGCGACCTGCTGTCGCGTGCGCAGGGCGAGCTCGTGCGGGTCACCAGCCGCCGGATGCCCAGCAGTAGCCGCAGCAGGGCCGGTGCGCCGTACGACGGGATGTGTCTGGCCGCGTGAGGCCGCGCCGGCGCCTCAGACCCGCACGAGGCGCCGGCTCACCACCTCGTCGGCCAGCCCGTACGCCACCGCTTCCTGCGCGGTGAACACCTTGTCGCGGTCCATGTCCGCACGCAGCGTCGCGATGTCGTGGTGCGTGTGCCGGGCCAGCACCTCCTCGACCTGCGAGCGGATCCGGACCATCTCCTTGGCATGCAGGGCGAGATCGGACACCACACCCCGGCTGCCCCCGCTGGCCGGCTGACCGAGCAGCACACGCGCGTGCTCCAGCACGAACCGCCGGCCCGGATCCCCTCCGGCCAGCAGCACGGCCGCCGTGGACGCGGCCTGGCCCACGCAGAACGTGGAGATCGGCGCCTGCACGTACGTCATCGTGTCGTAGATCGCCATGAGCGAAGTGAACGATCCGCCAGGAGAGTTGATGTAGATCGCGACCTCGCTCTCCGGCGACGCCGACTCCAGATGGAGGAGTTGCGCGATGACGACGTTGGCGACGCCGTCGTCGATCTCCGTGCCGAGGAAGATGATCCGCTCCGACAGCAGCCGGCTGAAGACGTCGTAGGACCGCTCGCCCTGCGGGGTGCGCTCGACGACGTTCGGAATCGTGTAGGTCCCCATGTCACAGCCCCATCCGTCGTCGGGAGGAAGCCGGGCGGACGTCCGTGAGGGACTCCACCACCCGGTCCACCATGCCGTACTCCCTGGCCTCCTCGGCCGTGAACCAGCGGTCGCGGTCGCCGTCCCGGGAGATGGTCTCCGGGCTCTGGCCGGTGTGCTCCGCGGTGATCCGCTCGATGGTCTTCTTGGTGAACTCCAGGTTCTCCGCCTGGATCTCGATGTCCGCGGTCGTCCCGCCGATGCCCGCCGACGGCTGGTGCATCATGATCCGCGCGTTCGGCAGCGCGTACCGCTTGCCCTCGGCGCCGACGCTCAGCAGGAACTGGCCCATGCTGGCCGCGAAGCCCATGGCGAGCGTCGAGACGTCGTTCGGGATCAGCCGCATCGTGTCGTAGATGGCGAGGCCCGCGTGCACCGAGCCGCCGGGGCTGTTGATGTACAGGGCGATGTCGGTGCGCGGGTCCTCCGCGGACAGGATCAGCAGCTGGGCGCAGACCCGGTTCGCGGAGACCTCGTCGACCTGGGTGCCCAGCAGGACGATGCGCTGCGCCAGCAGTTGGGAGGCGAGCTGGTCGTCGAAGCGGGTGGGAGGGGTGTCGCCCTCCTCCGCCCGCGGAGCGAGTGTGGTGAGTGGTGTCATCGGTTCTCCTCGTCGTGGCGCGGATGCCGTCGACTCCACTGTTGACCGCGGACGAGGCCGGAACGAGGCTTCTCTGCCCGCGGCAGATTCGCCACGGGCAGAGCACGGGCAGAGCGCCGGGTCAGCCCTTCTCGCGCAACTGCCGGAAGAACGCCCGTACGTCGTCCACCAGCAGGTCGGGCTCCTCCATCGCCGCGAAGTGCCCGCCCCGGTCCAGCTCCGTCCAGCGCACGATGTTCTCCGTCCGCTCCGCCTTGTGGCGCAGCGGGATCTGCGGATCGCCGGGGAAGGAGGCCACCGCGGTCGGGGCGGTCGAGGGCTCGTGCGGAGCGGCGATCCGGTCGCCCGTGGCGTGGGCCCGCTCGTAGTAGACCCGGGCGGACGAACCGGCCGTACCCGTCAGCCAGTACAGCATCACGTTCGTGAGCATCAGATCCCGGTCGACGGCCTCCTCCGGCAGCCGCTCGGAGTCCGTCCACTCCTGGAACTTCTCGACGATCCAGGCGAGTTGACCGACCGGCGAGTCCGTCAGCGCGTACGAGAGGGTCTGCGGCCGCGTGGACTGCACATGGAAGTAGCCCGTCCCGTCGCGGAACCACGCGGCCCACCGGCGCCACGAGGTGAGCGTGCGCTCCCGCTCCCGCGGGCTCAGCGCCTCCAGGTCCTCGGGAGTCGGCTCGGTGGCCGCCTGCGCACCGGGCAGCAGATTGAGGTGGATGCCGATGGCCCGGTCGGGGTGGACGCGGCCCAGCTCGCGGGAGATGCCCGCGCCCCAGTCGCCGCCCTGGGCGCCGAACCGGTCGTAGCCGAGGCGGGTCATCAGCTCGGCCCACGCGTCGGCGATCCGGCGCGCCTCCCAGCCGGTCTCCCGGGTGGGCCCGGAGAACCCGAAGCCGGGGATGCTCGGCAGCACGAGGTGGAAGGCGTCGGCCGGGTCACCGCCGTGCGCCACGGGATCCGTCAACGGCCCCACGACGTCCAGGAACTCGACGATCGAGCCCGGCCAGCCGTGCGTGACGATCAGCGGGGTGGCATCGGGCTCGGGGGAGCGGACATGGGCGAAGTGCACATGCGCGCCGTCGATCTCGGTCGTGAACTGCGGCCACTCGTTCAGCCGTGCCTCTGCGGCCCGCCAGTCGTACTCGTGCCGCCAGTACCGCACCAGCTCGCGCAGATACTCCGACGGAACCCCGTACGCCCATCCCACCCCGGGAAGTTCGTCCGGCCACCGGGTGGCGTCGAGGCGGCGGTGGAGATCGTCCAGGTCGCTCTGCGGTATGGCGATACGGAAGGGATGGATGCCGCTGTCGGCGGGCGAAGACGTCATGAACGGGATGCTAGGTGCCGAAGGGTGTAGCGGCCATCTGGATTAACCGGCCACGCGACCGATGAGTTCCGGCGCGAGGATCGGTCGACACAGATGACAGCGTCCCGCACGCCCAGGAGGTACTCATGGCAACCGACGGATTCACCACGTGTCTCTGGTTCGACGGCCAGGCCGAGGAGGCCGCCCATTTCTACGTCTCGATCTTCAAGAACTCCAGCGTCGGCAAGGTCGCGCGCTACCCCGAGGGAGCGATGCAGCCCGCCGGCAGTGTGATGACCGTCGAGTTCACGGCCAACGGCCACAAGTTCCTCGGGCTCAACGGCGGCCCCGAGTTCAAGTTCACCGAGGCGACCTCCTTCATGGTCTTCTGCGAGAACCAGGAGGAGATCGACTACTACTGGGCCAAGCTCACCGAGAACGGCGGCGAGCCCGGCCCGTGCGGCTGGCTCAAGGACAGGTACGGAGTGTCCTGGCAGGTCGTCCCGGACCGGCTCCAGGAGATGATCACCGACCCGGACCCGGCGAAGACGGCCCGCGTGACCGAGGCGTTCATGGCGATGAGCAAGTTCGACATCGCCGCCCTCGACAAGGCCTACGCGGGCGAGTGAGCCCGGCCTACGGGTTCTCCCGGATCGCCCGAGTGATCGCCAGGGCGATCCGCAGGATCCCGGGGGAGCGGACCGGGCACGGCTTCGGTGTCGAGGTCGTGGGCGCCAGACAGAAGTGCAGGTAGTCGTCGTCGCGGTGCAGCGCTGTCCGATCGCGGCCCGGCTGCGTGCAGTACTCGGCGTGTTCGCGCTCGTACGCCGTGCACGGCAGGTACTGCACCCAGGAGTAGCGCGCCCCGGCCGCACTCACCGCCTTGCCCGCGTCGGCGACCAGGTCGCCCGAGGCGGCGGCCCGCTCCTCGTAGAGGGCGTTGACGCGCCGGACCCGGTCGGGGGTGATCGGGTCCGGGCCCTGCGCCACCCAGACGATCCGCGCGTCCCCGGCAGCCGCGATCTGGTCGGCGAGCCGCTTCACGTCGGCCGCGTACCGCTTGAAGTACTTCTCCGGGGAGGCGTCGTAGGTGATCCCGTCCATGCACGGTGTGTAGCCCCACGCGTTGCCCCAGAACTGCAGCACCACGAAGTCCGGCCGCAGCCTGCGTACCAGGGCGGCCGCCTTGTCCGCGACCGGGACGAGGGACCGCTTGCCCGTGCCTTCGAGGTAGTCGCACACCGTGGTGCCCGAGTACGGGGCGCTCGTGTACGTCGCCCGCAGGTCGCGGCGCAGCTCCTGCCCGAGCACCTTCTGCGCCTCCATCGCGAGCGAGTCGCCCAGATACAGCACGGACGGCGCCTTCGCGGCGGGCGCCGTAGCGGAGGTGCCGGGCGAGGCGGGCGCGCGCTGGTGGGTGGTGGCCGACGCCTGAGGCACCTCGGGGGGCGCGGCGGCCTCCGGCTCGGACGCCGGGTCCCCGCACGCCCCGAGGAGCACGGCGGCCAGCAGCACCCCGACGACCCACGGCTTGCGCATACGGCAACTCCCGCCCCGGACACCGAAAACGGCTCCCCAGGCAAGCACAGCCGGGCCCACGGGGGAAGACCCGCGTCGGCCACGGAACGCCCATGGCCGACGCGGTCCTGACGGTCATTCAGAACCGTCGTTCAGATACGGTCCGCCGCGATCAGCAGGTACTGGAAACTGCCGTTCTTGTACGCGTCCAGGAACGTGTCCTCGATGCCCGTCACCAGGTGCTCGGCCTCGCGGCGCAGCTCCCAGTAGGGGATGGTCGCCTCGGTCAGGTCCTCCACATGGACCGGGACCAGCCGGTTGCGGGCCATGGCCCGGAAGTACGCCGAGCGTGGGTGGATGTCGCAGATGTAGTGGGCGTTGATGAGCGACACCTCGCGGGAGGCACGCCCGTAGGTGTCGTTGTAGCAGCCGGTGATCACCACGTAGCGGCCGCCGCGGCGCAGCAGCCGGGCGTGCTCGGCGAACAGCAGGTCCAGCTCGACGTACATCGTGGACTCGTTGTTCCACGACGCCGCGAACTCCCCGGACGGCAGCCCGGTGTCGAGCATGTTGCGGCAGTGGTAGCGGACCCGGTCGTCGATGCCCCGCTTGCGGGCCTGCTCGTTCGCGAACCGGGCCTGCTTGGCGGAGAGCGTGACGCCGTCCGCCTGGCAGCCGTACCGCAGATGCGCCACCACACTGCCGCCGCCGCGTCCGCAGCCGGCGTCGAAGACACGGTCGGCGGGCGTCAGCGGGCCCAGGTGGGTGGCGAGCAGTTCGGCCTGGGCGTGTTCCAGCCGGTGCAGTTCGGCGGTGATGCGTTCGCCGCGCAGACCGGGATCGGGCTCGTCGAGCACGGAGCGGTCGGCGGCGCCGATGCCGTAGTGGTGGTGGTACAGGTCGTCGATCTTTCCGAGTTCGAGGTTGACCGGGTTCTCCTCGGCGTTCCAGTAGTCCGCGACGCGGGTCTGGTACGTGGACTGGGACGGCACCGGTGCTGCGGCGGTGCCGGCTTCGGGGGCGATGGTCAACGATGGCTCCTCGTGCCGTTGTTCCTGACGTTCTGTCATACGGTCGCGCTCTACCAGTAGTTGGGCAGGTGATAGCGGTGGCTGTTCGTGGCGTGCCACTCGTGGTTGCCGGCCACCCAGTCGGACAGGCCCCGGGCGTAGCGCTCGACGAGGGGCGAGGTGGCGGACAGCAGGGCGGACTCCTCCTCGAAGGCCTCCATGATCCGGTTGTGGATCTCGACGGCCTTCAGATAGGCGGCCTTGAGCCCGCACCGTTCGTTGGCCGCGATGACCTGCGGCAGGTTGAGGTGGGTCGGGTCGCTCGCCAGCTCCTTGGTGAAGGAGTACAGGTCGTTGACGATCGTGGTCGCGTTGCAGGCGAGCGCCGTGATCCGCTGGATCTCGGGCCGGGCATAGAGCGGCTCGGGCAGTTCGTAGCCGTCCACGGCGTCCACGATCGACAGACAGGGACGGAAGTTGTTGAACTGCCGCATGACCAGGTACTCCCAGACGCGCGGCACGTACCGGGTCTCCGCCCAGGCGGCCTCGGCCAGATAGCCCAGGTGCAGTCGGGCGATGTCGTGCACGAAACGGTCGGTCTGGCTGGGCGTGGCGAAGGCGGCGTAGTCCGCGAGGGCGAAGTGGTACGAGCGCAGTGGACCGTCGGCCCGCACGCCCTCCCGCCACTCCTCCTCCAGTTCGGGAATGCCGTGGTACGGGTCGATCGCCGACTGGGCCATGATCAGCCGGCCCCCGAGGCCCCGGCGTGCTCCGCCCCGGCCCTCGTCCTCCTCGCAGTAGCAGGAGTCGACGACATTCTCGGCGAGCAGCAGCTCACCGGCGACCGTCAGCCGTTCCAGATCGGCCGCCTCCGGATGCTGGAGCACCACGGCCCGCCCGAACTGGAACCCCGAGAAGTCCCCCTTCCACGCCTCGGGGAACAGATCGAGCTGCCGGGCCCAGGCCTCCAGCCTGCGGTCGACCTCCGCGGCCTTCGCGGGGTCGGCAGGCGCGACCTGCCGGTACCGCAGCCCCGGAATCGCCCCGCCGCGGCGGGGGCGCAGGGTGCTCGCCACATTCGGGGGGCCCGGCAGGGAGAAGGCGGACGTGCTCATGACGTGCTCCACGCGGTCACTCGGCCGTCCGGCCGATCTGGGCGTTCTCGAGGATTCCGACCGCGTCGGGAACGAGGATCGCCAGCGAGTAGTAGGCGGTGACGAGATAGCGGATGATCGAGTTGGTGCCGATGCCCATGAACCGCACGTTCAGACCGGGCTGGTACTCCTCGGGGATCCCGGTCTGGTACAGCCCGATGGCCCCCTGGTCGCCCTCTCCGGTGCGCAGCGCGATGATGCTGCTGGTGTGCTGGGGGCTGATCGGGATCTTGTTGCAGGGGAAGATCGGGACCCCGCGCCAGGCGGGGATCTCATGCCCCTCGACGGTCGCCGTGCCGGGCACCAGGCCGCGCCGGTTGCACTGCCGGAAGAACGCCGCGATCGCCTTCGGATGGGCGATGAACAGCTTGGTCTTGCGGCGCATCGACAGCAGCTCGTCCATGTCGTCCGGGGTCGGCGGTCCGGTGAAGGTGCTGATGCGCTGCCCGTAGTCGGCGTTGTGCAGCAGCCCGAACTCCCGGTTGTTGACCAGCTCCCACTCCTGGCGCTCGCGGATCTCCTCGATGGTCAGCCTCAGTTGCTGCTCGGTCTGGTCCATCGGGTTGTTGTAGAGGTCGGCGACCCGGGTGTGGACGCGCAGCACGGTCTGCGTCAGTGACAACTCGTACTCGCGCGGGGCGAGGTCGTAGTCGACGTAGCCGCCGTTGATGGTCGGCTCGCCGATGTGGCCGGCCTGCACCGGGACGTCGGCCTCGCCCTTGCGGTTCATCGGCAGGCTCTGGCGCGCGGCATAGGCTTGCAGGTGGGCTCCGAGGGACGGCACCCGGTCGGTGAACTCCTCGACCACGGTCCAGGGGAGCACGAGCAGCACGCCGGCGGTCTCCGCCCGCACCGAGCTCAGCCACAGCGGGTCGTGCCGGCCGATGGCCTCGTCGCCGATCTGGTCGCCGTCGGTGACGACGCCGAGGATCTCCTCCTCGCCGTACTTGCCTTCCGTGAAGCGGGTGAACCGGCCGTGCACGACGAGGTAGGCCTCCGTGACAGGTTGCCCCGCCTCGACGAGCACCTGGCCGGCGCGGATCTCCCGGACCCGGAAGCGGGTGGCGACCTCCCTGAGGACGTCGGTGTCGGAGTAGCCGCGCAGTACCGGCAGTTCGGTGAGTGTCTCGGGGATGACCTTGATGTCGTCGGCGCCGTTCTGCTCGAACTGCACCCGGCCCCGGCCGACGCGCAGCTGCAGACGCCGGTTGACGCGGTAGGTACCGCCCTTGACGTCCACCCAGGGCAGCATCCGCAGCAGCCAGCGCGAGCTGATGGCCTGCATCTGGGGTTCGGACTTGGTGGTCGTGGCGAGCTGCCGGGCCGCCTGGGTACTGAGGCTGGTGAGCTGACCGTCGGACTGGGGTTCGGGATCGGGTTCTTCGATGACGGGACCGGTGGCGCTGTCCGGTGTGGACACATTCCCTCCCGGGAGGTGAGCGGGCTGGCCGAGCGCGGTACCAGCCAACAGCCGGAGAGGCGGCCGGGTCAGGGCGTGAACGGGGCGACTTCAGGCCCTGGAGGTACAAACCTGCCGTACAAGGCAGTGGACACACCGTGAGTGATCCCGCTCCCCTCCTGTGCTCCCACACGCGGGGACGGGACGCTCAGAACAGGTCGTTCACCAGCACCGCCGCCCCGTCGAACCGCCCGGCCTTGAGATCCGCGCGTGCCTGGTCGGCCCGCGACAGCGGATACGTGTGCGTCGTGGCGTGCACGGCGTGCTCGGCGGCGAGCGCCGGGAACTCCCGGCCGTCCTCACGCGTGTTGGAGGTGACGCTGCGCAGCTGCTTCTCGTGGAACGGCTCGCTCTCGTAGCGCGGCGCCGGGACGTCGCTGAGGTGGATACCGGCGATCGCCGGCGTGCCGCCCCGGTCGAGGGCCCGCAGCGCGACCGGGACCAGGTCGCCGGCCGGCGCGAACAGGCTCGCGCTGTCCAGCGGCTCCGGCGGCATCTCGGACGCGTCGCGCGCCGAGGCGGCACCCAGGTCGAGCGCCGGCTTCCGCGCGGCCGTACCTCGCGTCAGCACGTGCACGGTGGCGCCCTCGGCCGGCGCCACCTGCGCGCACAGATGGGCGCTGCCCCCGAAGCCGTACAGCCCGAGCCGCCCGCCCGGCGGCAGTGCCGAGCGCCCGGTAGCCGATGATCCCGGCGCACGGCAGCGGCGCGGACGTCACGTCGTCGAGGCCGCCCGGCAGCCGGTAGGTGTACGCGGCCGGTACGGTCGTGTACGGCGCGTAACCGCCGTCGGCGTCCCAGCCCGTGTACCGCGAGGCCGGGCACAGGTTCTCGGCGCCGCGCGCACAGTAGGTGCAGGTGCCGTCGGTGCGCCGCAGCCAGGCCACCCGCTCCCCGACGCCGAAGCCACGCACCGCCGCCCCGACCCCGGCCGCCTCCCCGACCACCTCGTGCCCGGGTGTGACCCCCGGCCGATGCACCGGCGGCTCCCCCTCGGCGACGTGCCGACCGGCGACCGGCCGCCGCCTGCCTCCGCCTCCGCCTCCCACCCCCGGTCTGGAACGGAATCCGCCCTTCGGCGCGCGACCGGCCCTGCGGGTGACTAGCGTGAGAATCCGGACAACTCACCGAGCCGGAAGAGGGCCGCAGCCATGGCCGTGCAACCTCAAGGGACCCCCTGTTGGGCCGACGCGATGTTCAGCGACGTCGAGGGAGCCAAGAACTTCTACGGCGACGTCCTCGGCTGGACCTTCGGCGAGGCGTCGTCGGAGTACGGCAACTACACCCAGGCGTACGCGAACGGCAAGGCCGCCGCCGCGGTGGTCCCGCCCATGCCGGGCCAGGAGGGCATGTCCCAGTGGTGCCTCTACTTCGCCTCCTCCGACGTCGCCGCGACCGCCGCCACGATCCGTGAGAACGGCGGCGAGATCCTGATGGAGCCGATGGCGGTCGGCGACTTCGGCAGCATGTGCCTGGCGCGCGACCCCGGCGGCGTCGTCTTCGGTGTCTGGCAGGCCGGCGCCCACGAGGGCTTCGAAACGGCGATGGACGAGGCCGGCGCCTTCTGCTGGGCGGAGGTCTTCACTCGCGAACCGGAGAAGTCCGACACCTTCTTCCCCGCCGTCTTCGGCTACGGGCAGCAGCAGATGGAGGACGACGCGATCGACTTCCGCCTCTACACCCTCGGCAAGGAGACCATGGCCCTGGGCCGGATGAAGATGACCGACGACTTCCCGCCCGAGGTCCCGCCCTACATCAACGTCTACTTCAACGTCCCCGACTGCGACGACGCCGTCGCCAAGGCCACCAAGCTCGGCGGCGTGCTGCGCTTCGGCCCGATGAGCAGCCCCTTCGGCCGGTTCGCGGCGCTGAGCGACCCGCAGGGTGCGAACTTCTCGGTGATCGACACCGGCACGACCGAGGGCGAGATGCCCAAGCTCAGCGACGTCTCCTGAACGGCTCCGCGACCTGGCACCCGGCCCGCCCATGGCATGATCGGCGCATGCGTGAACGAGTTGTGGCCGCGTGCGACGGGGCTTCGAAGGGAAACCCCGGGCCGGCGGGCTGGGCCTGGGTCGTCGCCGACGGCAAGGAGACTCCTACTCGGTGGGAGGCGGGCCCGCTTGGCAGGGCCACCAACAACGTCGCGGAACTCACCGCACTGGAACGCCTGCTCACGGCGACCGACCCCGGCGTACCGCTGGAGATCCGGATGGACTCGCAGTACGCCATGAAGGCCGTCACCACCTGGCTGCCGGGCTGGAAGCGCAACGGCTGGAAGACGTCCGCCGGCAAGCCGGTCGCCAACCAGGACCTGGTCGTGCGCATCGACGAACTGCTCGACGGCCGCACCGTCGAGTTCCGCTACGTCCCCGCCCACCAGGTCGACGGCGACCCGCTGAACGACTTCGCCGACCGCGCCGCCAGCCAGGCGGCCACCGTCCAGGAACCCGCGGGCAGCGGCCTCGGCTCACCCGAGCCGCCGCCCTCCCCGGACACCCCGTCGGCCAAGGCCCCGCGCCGCAAGGCGGCGGCGACCCGGAAGAACGGCAGTTCCTCCCGCACCATCAAGGCCAAGTTCCCCGGCCGCTGCATCTGCGGCCGCGGCTACGCGGCGGGCGAGCCCATCGCCAAGAACCCCCAGGGCTGGGGCCACCCGGACTGCCGTACCGCCGAGGCCTGACGGGCCGTCCCTACGGTGTCTCAGGCCGCGTCGAACGTGTAGTGCGCGGTGTGGTCCAGCAGGTCGGCGGGACGCACGTCGTTCCACGGCTTCATCGTGTCGCCCAGGTCGACCACGTTCGGCGTCCCGGCGGCCGGCAGATAGGCCGAGCCGGGGTGCCGCCGCTGCCACTCCGCCCACAGCTTGTCTATGTAGGCGTGGTGCAGCCAGAACACCGGGTCGTTGGGCGACACACCGGTCGCCATCTGCCCGCCGACCCAGACATGGACCCGGTTGTGCAGATTGACGCCGCGCCAGCCTTCGAGGTGGTTGCGGAAACCGTCCGACCCGCTGTTCCAGGGCGCCATGTCGTACGTCGCCATGGCGAGCACGGACTCCACCTCGGCCCGGGTCGGCAGCTCCCGTACGGCCGCGCCGAGCGAGCGGCGCAGAAACGTACGGCCGTCGACGCGCACGTTGATCGGCCAGTTGCCGGTGGACGCGGCGAACGGCCCGTCCATCACCTGCCCGTCCCGGCTGCGCCCGGTGCCGCCGAGGAAGTCGGGAGCCCACAGCGAGGACCGTATCGAGCGGTCGGTGCTCCAGTCCCAGTACGGCAGCGCGACCGAGGCGTCGACCTCCTGCAACGCGCGCTCGAACTCCAGCAGGAATCTGCGGTGCCAGGGCAGGAAGGACGGTGAACGGTGGCCGACGCGCTCGCCGTTGTCGGTGTCACCGACGATGAAGGCGTTGTGGGTCGTGACGAACGCGTCGTAGCGGCCGCTGCGCTTCAGCTCCAGGAGGGCGGCGACGAACCGCCGCTTCTCGTCGGCGGTCAGCACGGCCTGGTTCTTGCGGACAGTCATGAGGTGCGGGTGCTCCAAAGTGCCGGGAGGGCAGGTCAGTTGGCGGGGAGGGCGAGGTCAGTTGGCGGGGAAGGGCAGGAGTGCGGCGCCCTGTAGCTCGTCCACGGCGGCGCGGGCCGCGGCGCGCGGGGTGGGCACCGGGTCGTAGTGGCTGACGACGCTGATCCAGCTGCCGTCGGCGTTGCGCATCACATGCAGCTCCACCCCGTCGACGAACACGGAGTAGCCGGCGCCGTGATGCTGGTGGCCGCCGCCCGAGGCCGGCCGGCCCTGTATCCGGCGGCCCTTGTAGACCTCGTCGAAGGACGCCGGGGCGTGGTGGTCGTGCCCGGCGGCGGACGCGGTGGGGGCGGTGAGCGTCTGGACACCGGCCGCGGTGGCGAGGGCGGCCGCGGCGGTGAGCGCACGGCGACGGCTGAGTTCCGGCATGCGGACCTCCTGGGTTGGTTCGGTTGGCGACTCCGCATGCCTATCGGGCCCGACGAGAGCGGGAGAAATCGGTCGCGAGTGGTTGGCTCCGATCAGGACAAGTCTGCACATGTCGTACAGAGTTGAACGAAGATGATCTTTCTGTGGAGGATCACCCGGGGGCCCGGAAGCGGGAATTCCTTCTTCCGGGAATCGCGATCCGGGCAGTCCTTCGCGGGCGGACGTGTCGCCAGTGGTCTGCCTCACCGGTCGAAACTGGCGCGATCCGGAATGTCCCGGCGGAGCGCACCCGCCTTGCTACCCTGCAAAGTGTTATGACCGTTTTAGACCATTTCTAGGGGTATGTGTGAAGGTCGCCTGCGTCGGTGGCGGGCCCGCCGGCCTGTATCTGTCGATCCTGCTGAAGCTACGGGACCCGTCCCACGACATCACCGTCCACGAGCGCGATCCGGAGGGCTCCACCTACGGCGGGGGCGTCACGTACTGGCGCGGACTGCTCGACCAGCTGCACGCGCACGACCCCGTGACCGCTCGCGCCATCGAGGAGAGCTCGGTCCGCTGGAACGAGGGCGTCGCCCACGTCCGGGGCCGGACGACCCGCCGGTCCGGCGACACGGGGCACGGCATCGGCCGCCACCGGCTGCTGGAGATCCTCGCCGGACGCGCCCGCTCGCTGGGCGTACGGCTGGAGTTCGAGCACGAGATCATGCCGGAGAAACTGCCCGTCGCGGACCTGGTCGTGGCGGGCGACGGCGTCCACAGCACCCTGCGCACCCAGTACGCCGACCACTTCGGTACCCGGACCAGACGCGGCCGCAACCGCTACATCTGGCTCGGCACCAGCAAGGTCTTCGACGCCTTCACCTTCGCCTTCGTCGAGACCGGCCACGGCTGGATCTGGTGCTACGGCTACGGCTTCGGCCCCGAAGGCAGCACCTGTGTCATCGAATGCGCCTCCGAGACCTGGACGGGCCTCGGCCTCGACACCGCGAACGAGGACGACGGGGTGGCCCTGCTGGAGAGGATCTTCGCCGGCGTCCTCGACGGCCACCCCCTCGCCGGCCGCTCCGGCGCCGACGGCGGCGCCGAGTGGCGGACCTTCCGCACCCTCACCAACCGCACCTGGCACCGGGACAACCTCGTCCTCGTCGGCGATGCCGCCCACACCACCCACTACTCCATCGGCGCCGGCACCACCCTCGCCCTGGAGGACGCCATCGCCCTCGCCGGCGCCCTGCACGAGCACGCCGCCCTCCCGCAGGCCCTCGCCCGCTACGAACAGGAGCGCAAGCAAGCCCTGTTGTCCGTCCAGAGCGCGGCCCACTACAGCGCCGAGTGGTACGAGAACCTGCCCCGCTACATCCGCCTGCCCCCGCAAGTGATGTTCGCCCTGCTCGGCCAGCGCCACTCGCCCCTGCTGCCGTACCTGCCGCCCCAGCTGTACTACCGGATCGACCGGGCGGCCGGGCAGGTGGAGGCGTTGCGGCGCCTCAAGCGCCGGCTCGGTCCGAAGGTCGCGCGCACGGTGCAGGCCAGGGCGCTGGCCTCCGGCAAGTAGCCGCACCTCACCGGAACAACCGGTCGAGAAGGGCGTTGCCGAACACGCCGTGCGGGTCGAGCCGGTCCAGCACCCCGGCCGCGTGCCCCCACACGTCCTCCCCGAAGGACCCGGGCACGACCGCGCCCAGCACCTCGCCGTCGCTCCAGGCGCTGTCCCTCGTATAGGCCCAGCCCTTCGACCACTCGACGCGGGTCAGGGCGTACTCGCCGTCGAAGGTGCGCAGCAGGAACCGTTCGATCTGGCTCAGGAACGCCTCCGCGTAGGGCGTCCCCGGCAGTGTCAGGATGTTCAGCCACACGACCGTGTCCCACTCGGGACGGTCCTCGCGCGGCCTGAGCGCCGACAACAGCGGGGTGCGCGCCCCGTCCACGCCGACGTCCGCCGGATCGTCGAGGCCGGTGACCCGGATCTCCACCGAGCCGTTGACCGGGAATCGGCCCCGGTCGGCGTACGCCGTGAGCCGTTCCCGGTAGAAGGCGGTGAACTCGGCGACCACGCGCTGCACTCGGTCTCGGCTGGTGAGCACCGCGTACCCGTTCGTGGCTATCCTCAGCGTCGTCGGCCGCAGACACAGCAGCGTGTTCTTGGACGGCCCCCACAGGTCCGCCGACAGCGTCGCCACGAGCCCGAGCGCGGCCGCGTCGTACTGCGCGTTGCCGAGCACCGGCGCCAGATGCCAGGCCCCGTCCGACACCATGCGCCCGACCAGCTCCGCCACCGGGCGCGGGACGTTGTCGGAGAACGGGTAGTTGTACGGCGTCGTCACGTGCCGCGAGGTCAGCGGCCGGGTGGGGGAGACGCTCCACACCTTCAGCCACGGGAACTCGGTGAAGGCGAACCAGATCGCCTCGACGCGTCCGTCCCGGTCCAGGAAGCCCGCGAGAGTACGTCCCTCGGTGCTGCCGGGCGCGGCGAAGAGCTCGCCGGCCGGGATGTCCGTACGGCTGACGCACCGCAGGTTCGTGTTCGCGCCCACGCGCAGCACGACCTCGGTGACCAGGGAGCGGCCGAGATGGGTGAGCAGCGCGGCACAGTCCGCCTCGTCGCGGTCGTACGTCCGCAGCACGTACGCGCCGCTGTCCTCGTCCCAGACGACGGCCGTCAGCGACAGCACGAGATTGCTCAGCGAGCCGTACGTGTGCCCGGCCGGCCGCTGTTCGCCCCGCGCCGGTACGGCGGTGCCGTGCGCGTCGATGGCCAGGGCGCCGCCCAGCGTGAGGTTGCCGGGAGCGGGCGCGGCGGTGACGCCGAGGCCGTGCTCCTCCAGGTAGGTGAGCAGGGCCTCCAGGGTGACGCCGGTGCCGACGCGCACCGAGGTCGGCGACTCCAGGGACAGGCCGGTGAGATGAGAGGCGGTGTCCACGAGAAGGACCGGGGCGTCCGACTCCGTGCCCCGCGTGATCGTCAGCGGTGACCAGCCGTGCGAGGAACCCCGGGCGCGGACTCGCCGGCCGTGCCGCCAGGCCCAGTTGACGACGCTCACCACCTGGTGGGGTCCGGCCGGTGCGCAGGCCCACAGCCCGTCGGCGGTGATCTCGCCGACCCAGTTCCGGTACGCGGAGCGGTACAGCGCCACATCCGCCGGGAAATCCGGCAACTCCTGTGCCGCGACGGCCGGATCCGCCGGGAGGAGAGTCGGTACGGCGGCCATGGCGGCGGTGCGGAGGAAACCCCTGCGGCTGAAGTCTTCGTTCACGGGCTCACGCTAGGGACCGGCTTGACAGGCGCCGTCGGCCTGTCGAGCCGATTCACCCGTGTGAGTGACAGATTCACAGGGAGGCACGTGGAGGGGGGCCGTTCCGCGCGCCCGCATGACGAATGACACACTGACGCCATGGACGAGCGTGTAATCGGTAGGTCGGGTCAGCGGGCATCCGTCGTAGGTCTCGGTACGTGGCAGCTGGGCGCCGACTGGGGGGACGTCGACGACAAGGAAGCCCTGGCGGTGCTGGAGGCGGCGGTCGAGTCGGGGGTGACCTTCTTCGACACGGCCGACGTGTACGGCGACGGGCGCAGCGAGCAGACCATCGCCGCCTTCCTGCGCGGCAGGCCCGAACTGGACATCTTCGTGGCGACCAAGATGGGCCGCCGCGTCGACCAGATCCCCGAGAACTACGTTCTCGACAACTTCCGCGCGTGGAACGACCGTTCCCGGCGCGACCTCGGCGTGGACCGCCTCGACCTGGTCCAGCTGCACTGCCCGCCGACGCCGGTCTACTCCACGGACGAGGTGTTCGACGCGCTGGACACCCTGGTCGCGGAGGAGCGCATCGCCCACTACGGCGTCAGCGTGGAGACCTGCGAGGAGGCGCTGACCGCGATCGCCCGCCCCGGCGTCGCGAGCGTGCAGATCATCCTCAACCCGTTCCGCATGAAGCCCCTGCGCGAGGTGCTGCCCGCCGCCGAGCAGGCGGGCGTCGGCATCATCGCCCGCGTCCCGCTGGCCTCCGGCCTGCTGTCGGGCAAGTACACCAAGGACACCGTCTTCCCGGCGAACGACCACCGCACCTACAACCGGCACGGCGAGTCCTTCGACCAGGGCGAGACCTTCTCCGGCGTCGACTACGAGTCAGGTGTGGAGGCGGCCGTCGAGTTCGCCGCCCTCGCCCCCGAGGGCTTCACGCCGGCCCAGCTGGCGCTGCGCTGGATCATCCAGCAGCCGGGCGTGACCACCGTGATTCCGGGCGCCCGTTCGCCCGAGCAGGCCCGCGCCAACGCGGCCGCCGCCGCGCTGCCGGAGCTGTCCGACGCGACGCTCGCCGCGATCGGGAGCCTCTACGACCGGCGGATCAAGGACCAGGTCGAGAACCGCTGGTAGACCCGTGCGGCTCCGGGGCGGCCGGCCGCCGCTCCCGGGGCCCCGCCGTTTGAGGGTTCGGCGCCTGGGATACCCGGCCCGCATGACCGAGAAGGACAGACGGACGGGACGCGACGAGACGGAGGACGAGCGGGCCGACCGTATGTGGGGCGAGCTCATCCAGGAGGTCCGGGTGGCCCAGATGGGCGTCCAGATCCTGTTCGGCTTCCTGCTCACGGTCGTCTTCACGCCGAAGTACGACACGCTCGACAACACGGACCAGACCATCTACATCGTGACGGTCGTGCTGGGTGCCGCCGCCACCGGCGCCCTGATCGGCCCCGTCTCCCTGCACCGCCTGGTGTCCGGGCGGCGCATCAAGCCGAAGGCCGTGGAGTGGGCGTCCCGGCTGACCTTCGTCGGTCTGATCCTGCTCCTCGCGACGACGGCGTGCTCGCTGCTGCTGATCCTGCGGGTCGCCACCCACGACGGCTATGTGCCCTTCCTGGTCTCGGGAGTGGTCGTCTGGTACCTGGCGTGCTGGTTCGTGCTGCCGCTGTGGACACGCCACCGCTACACGGAGTGAGCGGTGGCGTTCCGGGGGTGTGAGGACGGCGGCCTTCGGTCTTCGGCGGTATGAGTGCGGCGGCTACTGCTGCCGCGCCGTGCCGCCTCCCTGCGCCCCGCGCAGTGCCGCGATGCAGCTGGAGATGGCCTGCTGGAGCTCCTCCAACTGCTGGACCATGTCGTCCTCGACGAACTCCTGCACATCGTCGAAGGTCAGCTCCTCGAAGACCTTCGTGGCCTTCTGCAGGCTGCTGTAGAACTTCGTCCGCCGTTCCTGCACTCGCAGCTCGGGGTCGGCCTCCACCGCCTCGGCGACGAGCGACTTCATCGTGCCGTAGGCCTCGGTGGCCCACTCGCCGGTGTCCTCGTCGTCCTCCAGTTCGTCGATCAGCGACAGGTGCCGCTCGGCCTCCTGGCGCAGGTCCACGGGCGCGTCGACGGTCTGCCCGGCCGGGGTCTTGATCTGGCCGGACTCGGCGATCTGGCGGACGTAGTCGATCCGGTCGACCGCCCGGCTCTCACTGGCGACGGCCTTCTTCAGGTCGTCGGTGCGTACGACGTCCCGCGCCAACTCGGCCTGAAGGCCGGGGTCCTCGAGGACCCGGTCGAGGAGTGCCTGGCGGGCCGCGCGGGCGGTCGACGGGTCGGCGAGGATCGCGGCGCGCAGCGCGGTGGGGTTCTCGGCGACCTCCAGGGCCTTGGTCGGGCGGATGCCCTCGGCCTCGGCTGCCTCGGCGATGGCGGTGCCGCGCTCGGAGGTGGCGCTGTTGCGGGAGACGTAGTAGCCGAGCCACACGTCGGAGTCCGGCAGCTCCACCTCCTGGCCCGGTGCGAGCGCCTCGAACTGCGGGACGAGGCCGTCGTCGGCGGCCCGGTCCCAGGCCTTGTAGTAGCGCATGACGCGCTCGGGGGAGCACCCGGCGAGCTCGGCGAACTCCTTCGCGGACACCTTCGGCGTCTCACCCGCGCTCTGCCCGCCGGGCCGCACGCTGCGCGCCACCATCAGGCCGAAGGCCCAGCCTCCGGTCCGCGCGTAGACCCCGAACTCGCGCGCGTCGCGGGCGACGAGGTCGGACAGGGGCACGGGGGACGTCTCGGACGGGACGATCGCCAGGCTCACGGATGACTCTCCTGTACAGGCTGCTGGGAAGGCGAAAACGCAGACCAGCAGCCTATGGCACCCGCGGACGATGCTCCGCCGCATCCGGCGCCGCCCCGTGCAGCCGGAGTGGACGTGCGGTCAGAGAGCGTCCCGCAGCGCGGGCAGCAGCGTCTTCTCCGCCCAGTCGAGATACGGCAGCTGCGTCTCGCCCCCGATCTGTACCAGGGCGATCTCGGTGAACCCCGCCTCGGCGTACGGGCGGACGGCCTCGACGAAGGCGTCCGGATCGTCGCCGCACGGGATCGAGTCGGCGACGTCGTCCGGGGTGACGAACTGGGTGGCCGCCTCGAAGGAGTCCGGGTGCGGCAGCTCCGAGTTGACCTTCCAGCCGCCGCCGAACCAGCGGAACTGGGAGTGGGCGCGCTTGATCGCGGTGTCCCGGTCGGGGTCGTAGCACACCGGCAGCTGCCCCACGCGCGGCTTGCCCGCGCCGCCGTGCCGGTCGAACGTCTCCAGCAGGCCCGCCTTGGGCTCCGTGGCGATCACCAGGTCGCCGAGGCGGCCCGCGAGCTCGCAGGACTGCTCCCCGGAGACCGCGATGCCGATGGGGGCGGCTGGTCCGGCAGATCCCACAGCCGGGCCGACTCGACGTCGAAGTGCGTGCCGCGATGGTTGACATGGCCGCCCTTGAAGAGCGCGCGGATGACCTCCACCGCCTCCTCGAGCATCTCGTGCCGCACGTCGACGGACGGCCAACCACCGCCCACGACATGCTCGTTGAGGTTCTCGCCCGAGCCGAGCCCCAGCCGGAACCGGCCCTCGGCCAGCAACTGCATCGTGGCCGCCTTCTGGGCCACCACCGCCGGGTGGTAGCGGACGGTCGGACACGTCACGTACGTCATCAGCGGAATCCGCGACGTGGCCTGGGCGGCCGCGCCCAGCACACTCCACGCGTACGGCGAGTGACCCTGCGAACGCAGCCACGGAAAGTAGTGGTCCGAGGTCACGGAGAAGTCGAAGCCCACCTCCTCGGCGCGGACCAGGTGGTCCACCAGCTCACGGGGGCCGGCCTGCTCGGTCATCATCGTGTATCCGATCTGCACCATAGGGGCCGAGTCCCCGGACACGGGTGTGGAAAACGGGACGGACGGGGCAGGGCGCCGGTGGACCGCGAGGGGCTGGGGGACACGTCCGGGTGAAAAACGTCTCGGCGCGGTGCCCGGGTACCGGGAGAGGATGCCCGTATGTCTGCCCGCCCGCTGCCCTCGAGCTCACCCGCCGCCCAGGGCGTCGACGCCTCCGGTGTCCTCGCCTTCCTCGACGCCCTCGACACCGCCCCCGACATCGAGCCGCACAGCCTGATGATCCTGCGGCACGGCCACCTCGTGGCCTCCGGCTGGTGGGCGCCGTACACCCCCGAACGCCCGCATCTCCTCTACTCGATCAGCAAGAGCTTCACCGCGACCGCCGCCGGGATCGCCGCCGGCGAAGGGCTGATACGGCTCGACGACCCGGTGATCTCGTACTTCCCCGAGTTCGAGGCCGACATCACCGATCCGCGCAGCCGCGCGATGCTCGTGCGGCACGTGGCGTCCATGGCCAGCGGGCACGAGACCGACACGATCTTCGCGGCGCGCGACCTCGACCGCGAGGACCTCGTCCGCGGGTTCCTGCTGGTGCCCCCGTCCCGCGACCCGGGGACCGTCTTCGCGTACAACCAGCCCGCCACCTTCACGCTCGCCGCCATCGTCCGGCGGGCGAGCGGCCAGTCGCTGACCGAGTACCTCCGGCCGCGCCTGCTCGATCCGCTCGGCATCGGCGAGATCGGGTGGCTGGGTGACCGCAGCGGCCGGGAGCTCGGCTTCAGCGGGCTGCACGCCACCACCGACGCGATCGCCCGGCTCGGTCAGCTGTATCTGCGGGGCGGGGTGTGGGAGGGCGAGCGGCTGCTGCCCGAGTGGTGGGTGGCCGAGGCGACGCGCCGGCAGATCGCGAACGCCGGTGTCATGCCCGGGGACGACTGGCAACGGGGCTATGGCTTCAAGTTCTGGATGTCCCGGCACGGCTATCGCGGTGACGGCATGTTCGGTCAGTTCTGTGTGGTGCTGCCCGAGCAGGACGCCGTGATCGCGACGACCGCTGACACCTGGGACATGCCGGGACTGCTGAACCTGGTCTGGGAGCATCTGCTGCCGGCGTTCCGGCCCGCGCCCCTGACCGGCGGGGAGGCGGCGGACGCGGCCCTGGCCCAGCGGCTGGCGGGCCTCGCGCTGCCGCCGGCCGCCGGCAAGCCCGCACCGCCCGAGCGGGCCGAGGCCTGGTCCGCCGCCGCGTTCACGCCGGACGGCGGTGCCCGCGGGCAGCTGCCCAAGCTGACCGCGATCGACCTCACGCCCGGCGCGGACGGCTGGACCCTGACGCTCACCGAGGACGGCCACCCGCTTCGGCTGCGGCTCGGGGACGCCGGCTGG
This sequence comes from Streptomyces sp. DT2A-34, assembly GCF_030499515.1. Taxonomy (NCBI): domain Bacteria; kingdom Bacillati; phylum Actinomycetota; class Actinomycetes; order Kitasatosporales; family Streptomycetaceae; genus Streptomyces; species Streptomyces sp. DT2A-34. The sequence goes on from NZ_JASTWJ010000001.1 coordinate 9,999,473, forward strand.
ACCGTCGCCGAGGAGCCGGTGCCCACCGCGGTCAGCGGCGGCTGGACCGACGCGGACACCCTCGTCGTGGACATCGCCTTCCTGGAGACCCCGCACCACCTGGACGTGACGTGCTCGCTCAAGGACCGGACCTTCACGGCGCGTTGGCGCACCGATCCGCTGCACCGCCTGCCCCTGCGGGCGATGCGCGCACCTCGCGCGTCGACCTGATCAGCCCTCGGGCACCCGGAAGGTCCGCAGGAAGACGTCCAGGGCCTCCTGGTTGGCCGGGTCGTCCCAGTCGGCCTCCGGTGTCGTCCAGCGCAGTGAGTAGCCCCGGTGCTCATCGATGAGGAAGCCGCGGCCGAAGGTACGGACGCGGACGCCGTCCTTGTCCGAGAGCCACTCCATGTCGGCGGCCTCGTATCCCTGGTACGTGGTCGCCTCGATCTCGCCGATCCGCTGGAACCCGCTCCGTTCCTCCAGGTCGGGTTCGACGTCGTCGCGCCAGATGGCGACGGGGTCCGGGCCCAGGGCCTCGCTGTAGGTGATCGCCAGCTTGCGCTCATCGCCGTCGGCGCTGAAGAAGACGCGGTACGCCAAGTCCGAGGCACGCTTGGTGCGCAGCGGCTGCCAGTCCTCGGGCAGGGCGACGGAGAAGCCGTCCGGTGACTTGTACGTCGTGAAGCCGGGGGGCAGGGCCGCCGTGTCCGACGGGGACGCGGTGGGCGTCCCCGGCTCCGTCGCTTCCTGTGGAGGGGACGAACTGGGCGACGAGCTGGGCGTGGCAGTGGGGGACGGGCCGGTGGGTGCCCCGGTGGAGGCCGACGGGCCGGGTGTCGTATCCGCCGCCGACGGACCCGAGTCGTCCGGCCGGCCGTTGGTCACCACCAGCACGGCGGCCGCGACGGTGACCACGGCGAGGGCGGTGCCGGAGACCATGGCACGTCTGCCCCAGCCCGGTCCCCCGGTGTACCTGCCGCGCAGGCGAGGGCGCGGCTCCGCCCGGAGGGCGGCCTCGGGGTCCTCGTTGAGGACCCGGACGAACGCCTCGCGCACCACCGGCCGGCTCAGCCGCTCCCGGGAGTCCTTGCGCAGCAGCCCCTGCACCGCCTGGGTGAGCGGCCCGGCCCGCACCGGGGCGCGCAGCGGAAGCCGGTCCACGCCCTTCAACGTGGCCTCGGGCCGGTCCCGTTCGCGATACGGCGGGCGCCCCTCGACCATCGTGTAGAGGATCGCGCCGAGCGCCCACAGATCCGACGCCGGCCCGATGCGCTCGTCACGGGCCTGTTCCGGGGACGCGTACGACGGCGCGGCGACCCGGGGCGCGAGGGTCGCGCCGGCCAGCCCGAAGCCGGTGACGACGACGGAGCCCTCGTCGCGCACGAAGATCTGCCCCGGGCTCAGCTCGCCGTGGGTGATGCCCGCGACGTGCGCGGCCTCCAGCACGTCGAGCAGTTCGAGGCCGATGCGCGCGGCCCGCACATAGTTGAACGTGCGCTGCTGGGCGAGGAGTTCGCTCAGGGGCGTGCCGTCGATCCACTCCGCGACGATCCACAGGCTGCCGGACTCCTCGACGACGTCCAGGACGGTCGCGACCCGGCCCGGGCGCAGCAGCCCCATCCGCTCGGAAGCCCGCAGGATTCGCGAGGTGGCCCGGCGCCCCTCCTCGGGGCATGGATCGTCGGGGAGCCCGATCTGGGTGAGAAGGCAGGGGTGTTCGGTCTCTATGTCCTCGCCGTGGTAACTGACGCGGTTCGTCTCGCGATGGACGACATCGACGAGCCGGTACCTTCCCGCGACCAACTCGGCTGTGGAGACACGCGCCTTGACCATGGTCATCCCTCGCTGAACCCCTGGCTCCTATTTCTCACAGGAAGTACGACAGGGATGACGGGAAGCGTTCAACGAAATCCTCAACCAACGGCATCTCTTTTCTTTTGCTGCTTACGCGCGAGTAAGCATCCGAAAAACCACGGGAATTGAGCCAGCGGGTGTCAGTGAAGACCGAAATCCTTCGCCCGGCGCAGCACATCCCCGGTCGTCGCGTTGCCCCCGCACACGACCAGCCCGAGCCGGACGCCGTTCCCGACCCGCTCCACCACGCGCCGGGCCGCGGGCAGCAGACACCCGGCGGCCGGCTCCGCCCACACCTTGGCGTGCTCGGCGAGGTCGAGCACGCCCCGCACCGCCTCCCGGTCCGGGACCACGAGCACGTCGTCGACCAGGGCGGACACATGGTCGTACGTCAGTTGCGACACGGCCGGCGCGCTCAGCGTGGACACGATCGACGACAGTGCGACCGGCACCGGCCCGCCCGCCGCCAGCGCCTCGGACATGGCCTCGGCACCCTCGGTCTCCACACCCCAGATCCGCACGTCCGGACGGCGGGCCCGCAGTGCCACCGCGACGCCGGCGATGAGCCCGCCGCCCCCGACGCTGACGAGCACATCCGTGAGGTCACCGGCGTCGTCGGCGAGCTCCAGCCCGGCCGTGCCCTGGCCGGCGATCACCAAGGGGTCGTCGAAGGGATGGACGAGTGTCAGCCCCTCGTCCCGCAGTCTCGTGACGAGCGAGAACGCGCCGTCCATGTCGTCCGTCAGCCGCACCGACGCCCCGGCGTCCTCGACGATCCCGATGGAGCGGGCCGGCGCCGTACGCGGCATCACCACGGTGGCCTTCACATCGTGGACGGCGGCCGTCATCGCCAGGGCGATTCCGTGGTTGCCCCCGCTGACCGCCACCACCCCGGCGGCGCGCTGGGCGTCGCTCAGCGACAGCAGCTTCGCCGTCGCCCCGCGGGCCTTGAACGAGCCGGTGCGCTGGAGGAGTTCGAGTTTGGCCGTGACCGGAACGCCGAGGAGGGCCGACAGGCCGGGGCTGGGTACGGTCGGGGTGCGTACGACGTGTCCGGCGATGAGGTCGGCCGCGGCTTCGACATCCGAGATCCCGATCAAGGCAGTCACCTTTCCGGCGTGGGGCGGTGATCCACGCTTTCACAGGTCGCGCCGCACGAGGAAGTCCAGCAGTGACCGCAGCTCCTCGACGGCCCCCGCCTCCAGCGGTACGCCGGCCAGAGCCGCCTCGGCGGCGGTCACCTGGCGCCGTGCCTCGTCCAGCGTGGCCGAGCGGCCCCCCGACTCCTCGATCAGCGCGGCCACCTCACAAGGGTCGGCGGCCGACTCCAGCAGCGCGGAGAGACGACCGGCGGCGGGTGAGTCGAGCGCGGCCAGCACAGGGAACGCCTTCTTCCCCTCCCACAGATCGCCGTACACCGGTTTGCCGGTCACCGCCGGGTCGCCCCGGATGCCCAGCAGGTCGTCGACCACCTGGAAGGCGATGCCCAGATGCCGTCCCGCCCGGTCGAGGGCGGCGACGGTCGCGGGCGGCGCACCGCCGAGCAGCGCGCCCAGTGCGGCCGCACAGCCCAGCAGGGCGCCGGTCTTGTGCTCGGCCATCGTCCGGTACTCGACCGGCCGCACCCGCTCCGGCCCTGCCCAGGGACGCGTCGCGAACAGCAGGTCGTCCGCCTGCCCGCGCACCAGGTCCTGCAGCGCCGCCGACAGCAGCCGTACGGCCTGCGGGCCCGCCGGTTCCACGGCGAGCGTCTCGACCGCGAGCGCGAACAGCGCGTCCCCCGCGAGAACGGCGGGCCCGGTGCCGTACGCCTTCCACACGGTGGGGCGGCGGCGTCGGGCCGTGTCGCCGTCCATGATGTCGTCGTGCAGCAGGGAGAAGGCGTGCACCAGCTCCACCGCCACCGCCCCGGGCACCGCGACCCGCCCGGGCGCACCGGCCGCCTCGGCCCCGAGCACCGCCAGCGCCTGCCGTACGCCCTTCCCGTCGGACGCCGCGGCCGGCGCGCCGCCCACCTCGCACCAGCCGAAGGAGTACGCGGCCATCTCACCGACCCACGGATGCGTCCGCCCCACTGCCTCCCGCAGTGCGGGCCGCACCAAGGCGCGGCAGCGGTCGAGGACTTGGCGGGCGTCTGCCGGCGCCTGAACCGCAGAGGGGAGAGCCGTCACCGTACGGCCACCGCCCCGGCGCCCGCCACAGCACCCTCCAGGGCGCGGAACTCCTCCTGCGCCCGCGCCACCATCTCCCGCGCGTGCCGCAGCCCGATCCGCTCCAACACCCCCGCCAGCTCGGCCAGTTCGGCGGCGGTCTCGGCGCGGTCGCGCCCCAGCCGGGCCCGCGACTTGGCCAGCCCCAGCCGGGACAGCGCCTCCCCGCGAGGCTCGCTCATGGCGCGGAACTCCGCGAGCGCCTGCTCGTACAGGTCCCGGGCCTCGGCGTAACGCCCGGCTCGATAGAGGACGTTGCCGCGCATCTTGTGGTTGTAGGCCAGCGCGCTGGACAGCTTCATGGCCCGGCACGCCGTCTCCGCCTCGGACAGCAGGGCCAGCGCCCGCTCGGCGTCGCCGTCGCGCACGGAGACGATGTCCGCGAGTCCGCGCAGCGCCCAGGCATGGCCGCGCCGGTCGTCGGCGCGCGCGGCGATCTCGGCCGCCTCCTCGAACAGGGCGTACGCGGTGTCGTACGAGCCGGTGTTGCGATGGATCTGGGCTATGCCCTCCAGCGCCCACACCGTGTGCCGCGCCTCACCGCGCCGCCGGGCCTCCGCCAGCAACTGCTCGTGCAGCCGGTGGACGGCCTCGTAGTCGCCCTGGATCCGGCCGGTCTCCGCCAGACCGGCCAGCGAGTAGCCGCGTACGACGATGTCGCCGCCGCGCTCGCCGAGGTCGGCGGCGAGCTGGAGCAGCCGCCGGGCCAGGGGGAACGCGCCGCGCTGCCGGGCCAGCGTGCCGCCGCTCCACAGCGCCCACGCCATCGCCGCGGTGTCGCCGGCCTTCCGGGCGGCGCGGTAGCTCGCCTTCCAAGCCCGCTCCGCGTCCCCGACCTGTCCCAGTCGGCGGTGCGCCTCGGCGACCGCGAGCCCCGAGCGCGCGGCTTCGCCGTGCTGTCCGGCCCGCTGGGCTGCCCGCAACTGCTCGGTGCCGGCGGCCAGTACATCGGTCAGTGAGGAGTTGACGGACAGGGTGGTCAGGGCGCCCTGGTACTCGGGGGCGAATGCCTTGCCGTACATCGATCCCTCTCGGTTCGTATACACGCCATGTATACGCTCTGTGTATACGTCGTGTGTATAGAGCGTTGGAAATGAGCCCTGGCCCAGGGGCCAGGGCGTCACCTGTTGCCGGTCAAGACGCCGGCACGACCGAGTGGGTTGCCCGTGAGGCGCAGATCACTTCCCGAGGAGTCAGTGCTGCTGGGCCTTCGGCGGCGTCGCCTCACTCGGCCGTACGACGACATGGCCCTGGCCTTGCAGCATCAGTTGCACGGCCTCCCCGGACCCGCCGCGCAGCATCGAGCCGAGGGACTGCGAACGGTGCAGCGAGGTCTGCAGCCCGGCGGTCCAGCCGACCACCGCGTCCGTGTCGACGTACACCGGGTACTGCGGCGAGACCGGAATGACCAGGGGATTGCCCTCACACACCAGCCCCAGCCGGCCCTGCCCCGTGAAGACGCTGTTGAACAGGCCGCCCCCGGCGATGCCCGCGCCCTTCACCGTCGCTATCCGGTACGACAACGAGGCGTCGAAACACAGGACGTTGCGGCCGTTGACGGTGAACTCGTCGCCGGGGTCGACCTCGACGATGAAGCAGTTCTGCGCCTCGTGCGCGAACCAGGCCTCGCCCTGCCCTCGCACCGCCATCAGCGGCAGCCCCTCACCGGTCATGGCCCGCTTGAGCATGCCGCCCACGCCCTGGCCCTTGCGCTCGAACTGCAGATTGCCGCGGTAGGCGATCATCGCGCCCTGGCGGGCGTGCATCTCACCGTTCACCGCGTACTTGACGCACTTGGAGTTCTCGATCGTCATGCCCGGCGCCGAGGCGGGCTGGACCATGTGCTCACTGGAAAACAGGTCACCCTTCATGGGGGCATCCTGTCCCGGACGGTCCCGTTCCGACCAGATCGCGGCGTGTCGCTGTCCTTGGGCCGTCAGGCGCCGAAGAGCTGTGTCCAGTACGTCCCCGCCGCTCCGCCGCCCGCGAGGCCGATCCCTATGTGGGTGAAGTCGCGCTTGAGGATGTTGGCGCGATGGCCCGGGCTGTTCATCCAGCCCTCCACGACCTCGGCGGGGGAGCGCTGGCCGCACGCGATGTTCTCGCCGATCGAACGCCGCGTGGAGCCCGCGGCGGCGGCCCGGTCCCAGGGCTGACTCCCCTCGGGCGAGGTGTGGGAGTAGAAGGCGCGGGCCACCATGTCGGCACTGTGCGCCTGCGCGGCGGTGGTGAGCAGGGGGTCGACGGCCAGGGGGCGCAAGCCGGCCCCGGTCCGCTCCCGGTTGGTGAGCTCGACGACCTCGGCCGCGGTACGGGACAGGTCGCCGGGCGTGAGCGGTCTGGCCCACAGCGCGGTCCAGTAGGTGTCGCCCGAGCGGCCGCCCGTGACATGCGCCAGGGCGGCGTGGGTGAAGGCCGGGTCGTGCAGCGTGCGGCGGGCCTGTTCGGTGCGCAGGCAGTACGCGACGAACTCGGCGGGGGTGCGGGGGCCGGAGACCAGGTGCTCGCCGACGGTGAGATACGCGTACCCGGCGGCGGTGATGCGCTGGTACACGGAGACGCCGTCGCGGCCCTCGACGCCGAGCCGTCCTGCCGCGGCCATGGCGGAGGCGTGGGCCTGGGCGGCGGAGGCGAGGCGGGCGTCTAGGGTGACCGGCGGTGAACCTCTCTCGGCGCGGGCGGAGTTGACCAGGCCCAGGAAGCCGTCGCGATCGGGGAACGGGGCGTGCGGGGCGGTGACGGCGGACAGGGTCCGCATCGTGGGCCGTGCGGTCGGCGCAGGGGGAGCGGCGGGCAGGGGAGGAGCGGTGGGCGCGGGTGGGGTGAGGGGCGACGGCGGGGCGGGCGCCGACGGGACCGGGGACGGCGTCGCGTCCTCGATGACGTCGACCCCGAAATCGCGCGCGAGCCCCGCCAGCCCGTCCGCGTACCCCTGCCCCAGGGCCCGCAGCTTCCAGCCGCCGCCACGGCGGTAGATCTCCGCGAGCAGCAGCAAGGTCTCCTGCCGTGGGCGCGGCGGGGCGAACCGGGCGATCGGCTGGCCGTCCGGGCCGGTGACCTGGAGCGTGGGGGAGGGCAGGCGGCCCAGGGGAGTGCCGGGGTCGGCGGGGCTGACGACCACCGTGACCCGGGTGGCCCCGGGGCGCAGTCGCGAGGGGTCGACCGTCAGGGTGTCGCCGTGGAGCCGGGCACCCGGAGCGGACGGCTGGTTGTAGAACACGAAGTCGGCGTCGCCCCGGACCTTGCCGCTGTCGTCGGTGATGAGGGCGGACACGTCGAAAGGACCGGGCACCCGGACGCTCACGCTGCCGCCCGGGAGGGGCAGATTGCCCCCGGGAACCAACTCGCTCATTGTGCCGTCCTGGTGGGTGCTTCGAGATCCGGTGGGGATGTCGGGAAAACGTCCACCGGATCTCGTGGGTTCCCACCCGTCGGGACGACGGTGTGAGGCCGCTCTCAGTTCTGGTTCACGCCCAGGGGGACCCCCGGCGCGACGTCCTCGTGCCGTTCGACGGGCGCGGAACGACGCTGCGTCTTCGCCGGCTTGCCGCAGAACGCGGACTCCAGCGTGCCCAGCATGGAGTTGAGGACCGTGCCGTTGTTGGAGGTGTTGGCGACCGCGGCGAGGCTGCGCCGGCCGTCCTTGGACGCGAACGCATACGTGTAGTAGCCCTGGACGGCGCCCGTGTGGCCGTAGACGGAGATCCCGCACGACAGATCGCGGCGCCGCAGCCCGAGCCCGTACGCCTGCGAGGTGCCCGCCGGTACCCACCGCTGCATCTGGGCCAGCTGTGCCCGGGAGGTCAGCCGGCCGCCGAGCAGCGCCGACAGGAAGGTGTTGAGGTCCCGCGTGCTGGAGATCATCGCGCCCGCGCTCCGCGCCCAGGACACCGTCTGCTCGGTGGAGTCGACGAGTGCCGCTCCGGCGGCGTCCGGAGTGAGATAGCCGCGGGTGTGCCGACCGGGGATCTTCGTGCCGGGGTGGACGTAGAAGGTGTCACGCAGCCTCAGCGGGTCGATGATCCGGTTCTTGTACTCGGTCCGCACGGAGTGGCCGGTGAGCTTCTCGATGAGCATGCCGGCGACCACGAAGTTGGTGTTGGAGTAGGAGTACGCGCCGCCGGGCGCGGTGGTGCGCGGTTTGCTCAGGGACCGGTTCACCAGTTGCCGGTAGGTGAACACCTTGGTGCGGACCGCCTCGAAGCCGGGAACCGTCCGCGCGAACATCTCGTTGGTGTAGTCGTGCAGGCCGCTGCGGTGGCTCAGGACATGCCGCACGGTGATGCGGTCGTCCGGCAGCAGCCCCGGCAGATAGCGGTTGACCGGGGCGTCCAGTTTCAGCTTCTTCTCGTCGACCAGTTGCAGCAGGACGACGGCCGAGAAGACCTTGGTGACGCTGCCGATGCGGAACCGGTCGGCGTTGCTGATGGCCCGCCCGGACCTTCGGTCGGCGACACCGACGGCCGCCCAGCGGATCGTGTCGCGGTCGTCCAGGCGCGCCATCGCGCCGGGTGCGCCCTGCCGTCGCACCTTGGTCAGGACGTTCCACACGCCCGCGACATCCGGTTCGGCCAGCGCGCGTGCCGAGGCGTCGGCCGGGGTGGTGCCGGGTTCCGGCGCGGCGGCGTGGGCGGGAACCGCCAGGAGTGACACGAGGGCCGCCGCTGCCGCCGTACCTCGGACCACCGTTGCTGAGACCATCCGGCTTCCTCCCATTTCTGTCGATGTGCTGCTGCTACGAGAACGATCACCTCGGCGCGGGGCAACTTTCCCGCATCCCGTCACATCGCCACGGACGACGCGCAGTTGGACAGCCGTGGATCACCGGGAGGGAGTCCAGTCCCGCCCGCCGGGCCACCGGGCACCACCTATGCTCAGGAACAGGCCGATACGATCGCCTCACTGCGCAGAAAGCCGTACCTGCCACAAGTCAGCCAAAGCACCGGCTGGCTGGAGGAGTGGATGTCCCCCGACAACCTCGGCGAGACGGTGAGGGCCAGACTGCCGCTCGCCGTCGCCCTGTTGACGGTCGCCGCCTGCCAGTCCGCTCCCGCGCCCGTCGAGACGGCCGGCGACACGGGTGGCGTCGTCACCTGGGCGGCGAGCGCCGACCGCATGGGCGACGGCGTCGCCGGCCGCGGCTACCGGCTCGTCGTGCACACCAGCGCGGGCGGGACCGACCTGCGGATCCGGCTCTCCAACGCCTTCGGGGACCGGCCGCTGACCTTCGACAGCGTCTACGCGGGCATCCGGCGACAGGGCGCCGAACTGCGGCCGGGCAGCAACCGGCGCCTGACCTTCGGCGGTGCGCGCAGCGTCACCGTGCCGGCGGGCAGCATCGTGTGGAGCGACCCGCTGCCCGGCAGGCTCCCCGCCGCGACCGACCTCGCCGTCAGCCTGCACAGCCCGGACGCGGGAGGCCCGGCCAGCGGACACTGGATGGCGCTGCAGTCGTCGTACGCGACCCAGGGCGATCACACCGCCGAGGAGAGCGGCGCCGCCTGGACCATCCCGACCGGCTCCTGGTTCTACCTCGACGCCGTCTCCGTACGCGCCCCCGCGGGCACCGGGGCGGTGGTCGCCCTCGGCGACTCCATCACCGACGGCTGGCAGTCCACCGCCGGCCTGAACCGCCGCTGGCCCGACTACCTGGCCCGCCGCCTGCAACGCGCGGACACGGCGGTGAAAGGCGTGGCCAACGAAGGGATCGCCGGGAACAAGGTCCTCGCGGACAACCCCGGCCGGAGCGCACTGAACCGGCTGGAGCGGGACGTCCTGTCCCAGCCGGGCGTGCGGACCGTGTTCCTCTTCCAGGGCGTGAACGACATCAAGGCCCATCCGGGCGTCGCGGCCGAGGACCTGATCGAGGGCTACCGCGAGATCGTCGAGCGGGCGCACGCGGCCGGCAAGTGCGTCGTCGGCGCGACCGTCGGGCCGTTCAAGGGCCGGCACGAATGGGACCCGGCCGCCGAGGCCGTACGCCAGGAGGTCAACGCGTTCATCCGCACCAGCGGCGAGTTCGACGCCGTCACCGACTTCGACCGCGTCCTGCGCAGCCCCACGACCCCGCACGCATACTGCCCGCCCTCGACGGCGGCGACCACATCCACCCCAACGACAAGGGGATGCAGGCGATGGCCGACGCCGTCGACCTGACCGCCCTCGACTGCGACAGCACCGGCTGACGTGCCCGACGGCGGGTCAGCCGACCGTCTCCTCGCGGGTGATCAGCCCCTCCCGATAGGCGATCGCCACCGCCTCCGTACGGCTCGCGGCGCCCAGTTTGGCGAGGATGTTGGAGACGTGGACGCTCGCCGTCTTGCCGGTGATGTACAGCTCCTCGCCGATCTGCCGGTTGCTGCGGCCGAGGGCGAGGAGGAGCAGGACCTCCTGCTCGCGGGCTGTGAGCGGTGAGGAGCGGTCGGTGGGGGTTTCCGCGAGACGGCCGCGGCGGATCAGGGCGTCCAGTCGCTCCAGCAGGAGTGTCGCGCCGAGGCGGGCCGCCGTGTCCCGCGCCGCCCGGGCCTCGGTGGCCGCCGCCTCGCGGTCGTCCGCCGCCAACAGGGCCTCGGCGTGCCGCAGTCGGCACCGCGCCCGCTCGTACGCGTCGCCGTAGTCGGAAGCGGCCACCGCCTTCGCCCACGCCCGCACGTCCGGCCCGGACACCGCCCGCACCCACTCCGCCTCCGCGCGGGCCAGCCACGCCATGCCTTCCGGGCCCTGTGGCGTGCCGTGCTCGCTGTGCACGGCCGCCGTCCGGGCCAGCTCGACCAGTTCGGTCGCGGTGTCCGCCCAGCGGCGCACCCCCGCCTCGTCGCCGGTCAGGCGCGACTCGGCGGTACGGTCGGCGACCGCGGCCAGCGCGAGGGCGGCGAGCCGGACCGTGGAGTCGGGCAGCTTGCCCGCCTCGTCGGTGAGAGCCGCGACCGTGGACCGCATCCGCTCCACCGCCTCCTCCGCGTCACCGCGCAGCGCGGCGGCGTCGGTGAGCGCGATGCCCGCGACGAGCGTGCCCATCCAGTCGAAGGGCCCCTCCAGCAGGGCGCGGGCCTGCTCGGCGGCCGCGAGGTCGCCGCGTGCGAGAGCGACGTACAGCGCCGGACCGGCCGCGTATCCGCCCGTCGCGGGCAGCACCTCGGTGTCGGCCGCGGCAGCCCGCACACACTCGTCCCAGCGGCCCAGCGTGTACAGCACCAGCAGCCGCAGATACCGCATCGCCAGCGGATACATCGAGGACAGCAACCCGGCACGCCGGGCCCGGTCCAGCCCCTCCGTCAGCCAGGCCAGACACTCCTGGAGATCACCGGACTCGTAGCAGCCGATGGTGAGGTTGAACAGCGCGCGCATCTCCACCGGCGCGTTGCCCGCACGCCGCGCCAACTCCCGGGCCTCGCGCATCCGTTCCCGGCCCTCCGGCGTGCTGCGGCTGCCTCCTTCGAGTCCGGTCAGAGAGATGAGCAGGTCGGCCTGGGCGTCCGTCACCTGCAGTTTCTCGGCCGTGCGCAGGGCCTCGCGGCCGACCCGCTGCGCGGTCTCGTGCTCCCCGACCTGGCGTGCCGCCATGACATGCGTGGCCGCCGCCCACGTCCATGTTCGCGACGGAGGCTCGGCGGGGATCAGCGCGAGGGCCTCGCTGCTGTAGGCGAAGGCCGCCGTCAGGCTGTCGACGCCGATCAGATTGCCCGCGAGGGTGTAGCGGACCCGGGCGGCGAGTTCGGTGTCCGTGTCCTGGCCGACGCCCGCGAGGGCGGAACGGGTGAGGGAGACCGCGCGGTGCGCCTCCCCGGCGTGCGCGGCCGCCGCCGACGCGCGCAGCGTGAGCGTCACCCGGTCGTTGCGCTCGCCCGAGGGCCGCGCCGACGGCTCCACCGACGACCACAGGTCCAGGGCGGTCTCCAGATGCCGTAGCTCTTCGGCGGGAGCGCCGACCCCGTGCGCGTGGTCGGCGGCCTCCAGCGAGGCGGCCAGCGCCTCGGCCAGGTCGTGGCTCTCGCGGTAGTGGTGGGCGCGCTCCGCCGCCGTCTCGGCGGGACGGCCGCGTCCGGTGAGCAGCCGGGCGAACGCGCCGTGCAGCCGGGCCCGTTCACCGGGCAGCAGATCGGTGTACACCGCCTCACGCGCGAGCGCGTGCCGGAACGTGTACGTGTCGCCGTCGCCGGCCACGAGCAACTGCCGCCCGATCGCCTCCCGCAGCGCCGCCTCCAGCTCCTCCTCCGGGATGCCCACGGCGCCCCGCAGCAGCGCGTGTTCGACGCGGCGCCCCGCGACGGCGGCCGTACGCAGCACCTGCTGGGCGGTGTCGGACAGCTGCTCGAACCGTATGAGGAGTACGTCGGCCAGCCCGCTGGGCATCCCGCCGACCTCCGTGTCCGTGGCCGCGACCAGCTCCTCGGCGTAGAAGGCGTTGCCCTCGGCGCGCTCGACGATCCGCCGGACCGTGCCGTCCGACAGCGGCCGCTCCTGCACGGCCCGCACCAGACGCGCCACCTCGGCGTCCGCCATCGGCCGCAGTTCGAGCCGCTCGACGGCGGGCAGCCGCACCAACTCGGCGAGCAGCGGCCGCAGCGGGTGACGCCGATGCAGATCATCCGCGCGGTACGACGCGAACACCGCCGGCCGGTGCCGGGGCGCCCCATCCGCGGGCCGCTGCGGAATCCCGCGGCTGAGCAGGAACCGCAGCAGATCCCGGGACGACTGGTCGGCCCAGTGCAGATCCTCCAGCACGAGCAGTACGGGCGCGACGTCCGTCAGATCGGCGAGCAGCCCCGCGATGCCCTCGAACAACCGCAGCCGGTCGCTGACGGCGTCCGTCCCGCCGCCCAGCAGCCCTTCGACCACGGGATGCGCGGCGAGAACCTCCGCGAACCGATCCTCACCGGCGAGTACTCCCAGCACCTCGGTGAACGGCAGATACGGCAGCCCGACGTCGCCGAGATCGACGCAGTGCCCGGTCAGGACGATCATCCCGTCCGCAGCGGCGCGCCCCGCGAGCTCGTCCAGTAGCCGAGTCTTGCCGACCCCGGCATCCCCGGCGATCAAGACGGCCCGGCTCTCACCACTCCGGGCACGCTCCAGCACACCGGAGAGCCGGTCGAGCTCGTCTTCCCGCCCGATCAACGGCGTGCTGAATGAGGTCTGCGACACGCACACATCCTGTCACGCACCACTGACAGCGCCTCTGGTTTCAGGGGCGCGGGGAACTGCGCGATCAACCACGAACGACCCGCAGCCGCCCACGCACACCAGGCCCCGAGCCATTAGGCACGCAACGTCTTCGCCCAATCATCCGGCACCCGCCCCGCAGGCCCCGGCGCAGGCTGATCCGCAGGACGACTCACCGGCGGAGCCAACTCGGGCCCCGACTCGTACAACTCGTCCGTCTCGTAGTTCCAGTACCAGTCCTCACCCGGCTCGAAGCTCTGCACGAACGGATGCCCAGTGTCCCGGAAATGCCCCGTCGCATGCTTCGCGGGCGAACTGTCACAACACCCCACATGCCCGCACTGCGCACACCGCCGCAGATGAAACCACCACCCCCCGGCCGCATCGCACTCGGCACACCCGCTCCCGCTCGGCGGAACGCTCGGGTCGATTCCGTTGTCGCTGCTCATACGGACTCCTCCTCGACCGGTGTGAGCGGCAGCAGCACCTGGAAGCGGGTGTCACCCGGCTGCGACTCCACCTGGATGCTGCCGTGGTGCTTGTTGACCACGATCCGCCAGGAGATGTCGAGGCCGAGTCCGGTGCCCTCACCCACCGGCTTCGTCGTGAAGAAGGGATCGAAGATCCGCCCCCGGTGCTCCGGCGGAATCCCGACCCCCGTGTCCCGGAACTCCACCAGCAGCCGGTCGTGATCCGGCGCGGTCCGCACGGTCAACGTCCCTTCCCCGCCCGCGCCGTTAATGGCGGAGACCGCGTTGTCGATCAGGTTCGTCCACACCTGGTTGAGCTCCGCCGGGTACGCCGGGATCTTCGGCAGCGTACGGTCGTACTCCTTGACGACCTTGATCTGCCGGCCGATCTTGCCCGACAGCATCAGCAGGGTGCTGTCGAGGAGTTCGTGCACGTCGGCGTTCCGGAAGGGGGCGCGGTCGAGCTGGGAGTACTGCTTGGCGGCGTCGACGAGGTCCGAGATGCGGTGGGTGGAGTCGTTGATCTCGTCCATCAACAGCTCGGTCTCGACGGTGTAGTTGAGCCATCCGATCGCGCTCGGCAGGATCTCCTCGGCCACGGCCGCCGCGATCCGGTCCAGCCAGTCGGCGTCCAGACCGGCCTGCACGAAGGTGGGCGTGATCCGCCAGCCCTCCGGGATACCGTGGTCGTCCAGCCAGTCGGTGAGCTCGTCCTCCCGGTCCGAGGCCTCCAAGGGGCTCAACGTCGGTGCCTTGGCGACGCGTTCGGCCGTGCGCTCCTGGATGTCGATGAGGTTCGCCATGACCTCGGGGGAGTACGAGCCCTGCGCGATGACGGCGAGCTTGTGCCGCATCTTCGCCACCCGCTCCCGCAGCGTCGCGGTCGCCCGTACGGCCGCCGCCGCGGGGTTGTTGAGCTCGTGCGTGAGCCCGGCGGACAACGAGCCGAGCGCCAGCAGTCGTTCGCGTTGGTTGATGGCCGACTGGGTGCTCTTCTGGCCGAAGAAGAGGCCTTCCAGCAGATGCAGGGCCATCGGGAACCAGTCCTGGATCAGGGCCGCGAAGGACTCGGCGGGCAGCACGAAGAACCGCGTCGGCTCGGTGACCCGCATCGAGCTGTTGTAGACCTGCGGCACCCGGTCCCCGAGATAGGCCTGCCACGCCCCGGAGTACACCCCGCGCTGGGAGGTCCGGGTGACCTCCACGTCATCCCCGCCGACCCGCCGGGACAGCACGACGGTGCCCTCGACCATCACGTAGAAGCAGGTCGCGGGATCGCCCTCGGCGTACACGGGACCGGGCTCGAACCTCTCCACCCGTCCCTCGCTGCACAGCCTGCCGAGCTGCTCGGGCGTGAGCTTCTCGAACAGGAACAGCGCCCCGATCTCCTGGGGGTCGCACGGCATCGACTGCCCGCTCATGACTGCTCCAGATAGCGGTGGACGAGCATCACGGCCATGGCTCCCTCACCGACGGCGGACGCGACCCGCTTGGCGGACTCGGCGCGTGCGTCGCCCGCCACGAACACCCCGGGAATGTTGGTCTCCAGGTGGTACGGCGGCCGGTCCAGCTCCCAGCCGGCCGGCGGCCGCCCGTCGGGCGTCAGGTCGGGCCCGGCCAGGATGAACCCGCGCTCGTCCCGCAGTACCGTCTCGCCCAGCCAGTCGGTCAGCGGGGCCGCGCCGATGAACACGAACATCCACTGGGCGTCGACGAGTTCGGTCCGCCCGCTCTCCACGTCCCGCAGGGTCAGCTGCTCCAGGTGGTCGGAGCCGTGCGCGGCCTCGACTTCCGTGCCGGTGCGCACCGAGATGTTCGGCGCCTCGTCGATCTGCTGGATCAGGTAGTGCGACATGGACGCCGACAGCGACGCCCCGCGCACCAGCAGCGTCACCGACTTGGCGCCCCGCGACAGATACATCGCCGCCTGCCCCGCGGAGTTGGCGCCGCCGACGATGTACACGTCCTGGCCCTGGCAGGACGGCGCCTCCGTCAGCGCCGAGCCGTAGAACACCCCGCAGCCGGTCAGGTCCGCGCAGCCGGGCGCCGCCAGCTGCCGGTAGGTCACGCCGGTCGCCAGGATCACGCTGTGCGCGGCGACCGCCGAGCCGTCCGAGAACCGTACGATGCGGGCGGCGCCGCCGGCCTCCAGTGCCGTCACCTCGCGCGCGGTGAGGATCTCGGCGCCGAACTTCGCCGCCTGCCGTCGGGCCCGGTCGGTGAGCTGCGCCCCCGACACGCCGTCCGGGAAGCCGAGGTAGTTCTCGATCCGGGAGCTCTGTCCGGCCTGCCCGCCGGTCGCCGACCGCTCCACCAGCACGGTCCGCAGGCCCTCCGAGGCGCCGTACACGGCCGCGCCGAGCCCGGCCGGGCCGCCGCCGATGACGACGAGGTCGTAGAAGTCGGCCGTCGGCGTCGTGGCCAGCCCGACCTGCGCCGCCAGCTCGGGGGCCTCCGGGGCGACCAGCGGCGTCCCGTCCGGCGTGATCACCAACGGCAGCCGCTGCCCGTCCTGCCCGGCCGCGGCCAGCAGCCGCTGCCCCTCGGGCTCGTCGGCGGAGTACCAGCGGTACGGCACCTGGTTGCGGGCCAGGAACTCCCGCACCTCCGAGGAGCGCGCCGACCAGCGGTGCCCGACCACCTTGGTGCTGGGCACCGGCCGGTAGTCGCTGCGCCGCCACGCCTCCAGCAGGTCGTCCAGAACCGGGTAGAGCTTCTCCTCGGGCGGATCCCACGGCTTGAGCAGATAGTGGTCAAGATCTACGACGTTGATCGCGTCGATCGCCGCGTTCGTGTCGGCGTAGGCGGTGAGCAGCACCCTCCGCGCCCCCGGATACACGTCCAGCGCCTGTTCGAGGAACTCGATGCCGTTCATCTGCGGCATGCGGTAGTCGGCCAGGATCACGGCCACGAGATCACCGCGCAGCTTCAGTTCCCGCAGCGCCTCCAGCGCCGACTCGCCGGACTCCGCCCGCACGATCCGGTGCGACGCACCGTAGCGCCGCCGCAGATCGCGGGCGACCGCACGGGAGACCCCCGGGTCGTCGTCCACGGTCAGAATGACGGCCCGCGCTGCGTCGGCGGCCTGTGCCATACGTCTCCCACCCCGAGGGTCGCGCTTTCGGCACGGCGATCACGTCCGGTGGCCCGTCCGTCGTGTCGACTCCGGGCCATCGTATGTTCGATCGTCCGGCTTCGCTCAGGTATGCGGTCGGCCTCCCCTCCGGCGGACTTCGCCCGGCAGGTGGCCGGGCGCCTCCGTCGCTCTCCCGAGCTGATCAACGCCTGGCAGCTCCACGCCCGACGTCCGCGTGCCGCGTGCCGCGCGTGAGGCGGTTCTTGACCACGTTCACTTGTTCACACCCCAAGGCCGTGGGCGCGGCGTAGGGAAGACTGGGCCCGGAGGACGTGACCACGACACGAGGAGGCAGCCGGAATGACGCGCCCGATCACGGCAGGGGTGGACGGATCGGAGGAGAGCCTCGCCGCACTGGCTTGGGCGGCGAGGGAGGCGGTCCGGCGGGGGCTCGCGCTGCGGGTGGCGCACGCCTGGCGGTACCAGCCGCAGGACGCGATCGACGCGGGGGACCCGGACACCCAGGCCCAGTGGGTGCGGGACGGACTGGCGGAAGCGGCCCGTACCGTCACCGAGCGGCATCCGGGCCTTGATGTGACCACGGACGTCCTCGACGGCGGGCCCGTCGACGCGCTGGTCGCCGCGGCGGCGGACACCGAGATGTTGGTGCTGGGATCGCGCGGCCACGGCGCGGTCGTCAGGTTCCTGCTGGGCTCCGTCGGACAGCAGGCGATCGCCGAGGCCAAGAGTCCGGTCGTACTCGTACGAGCCGGGGACCAGGCGTCCGCCGAGGCGGCGGGGCGCGAGATCGTCGTGGGCCAGCACGGCGACGCGGACGACAGTGCCGCCGCGCTGCGGTTCGCGTTCGAGACGGCCGCGGCGCGTGGCGCGACCGTGCGCGCCGTACGGGCCTGGACGCTGCCGCCGCTGTTCGCCTACAGCCCGGCCTCCCTCAAGCTCCTCGACGAGGCCGGGGGGCTGGAGCCGTACGAGAAGAAGGCGTTGGGCGAGGCGCTGCGGCCGTGGCGGGAGCGCTTCCCGGACGTCCGGGTGGTCGAGCACGCGGAGATGGGCAGCGCCGGGCAGGTGCTGCTGTCGGTCGCCGGACGGGCCCAGCTGATGGTCGTCGGCCGCCGCGCCCACCGTACGGCTGTCGGTGCCCGGATCGGCTCGGTGGCGCACGGCGTCCTGCACCACGCGGACTGCCCGGTGGCGGTCGTACCGCCCGCCTGAGTCGGTCGGAGGAGTCAGGCGGACGAGTCAGTCGGACGCCGTCGGCTGCAGCGTCTCCCGGGCCGTGGGCAGGATGTTCTTGATGTAGTCCTCGACCACCGTGTCCAAGCCGATGTCGTGCTGCGCCCGCTCGGACAGGTACCAGCGGTGTTCGAGCAGCTCGTGGTAGATCTCGGCCGAGTCCATGGAGCCGCGCAGCTCCAGCGGCACGGCCCGCACGGTGGGCCGGAAGACGTCCCGCACCCACCGGTGGGCGAGCACCTCCGGGCGGGCGCCGAGCGGGTCGCCCGGGGCGTAGTCGTCCTGGGTGGCCATCCAGCTCTCCAGGTCGTTCAGGAGCCGGCGGGCCTGGTTCTCCTCGGTGTCCAGGCCCGTCAGGCGCAGCAGCTGACGCTGGTGGTGACCGGCGTCGACGACCTTGGGCACGAAGGTGACCGTGTCGCCGTTCGTGGCGTGCTCGATCTGCATCTCGGCCACGTCGAAACCGAGGTCGTTCAGGCGGCGTATGCGGCGCTCTATGTAGTGGTACTTGCCCGCCGGATACACCGAGGTGCGGGTCAGTTCCTCCCACAGGCTGCCGTAGCGCGCGCAGATCTCCATGCCGAACTCGATCGGGTCGACGGACGGGTGCAGCGCACCGGACGCCTCCAGGTCCAGCAGCTCCCCGCTGATGTTGACCCGGGCGAGGTCCAGGTCGTATTCGCGCTGGCCGGTGCTCAGCTGCGGGTGCAGATCGCCCGTCTCGGCGTCCACCAGGT
This sequence comes from Streptomyces sp. DT2A-34, assembly GCF_030499515.1. Lineage (NCBI taxonomy): Bacteria > Bacillati > Actinomycetota > Actinomycetes > Kitasatosporales > Streptomycetaceae > Streptomyces > Streptomyces sp. DT2A-34. The sequence continues at coordinate 10,018,218 of NZ_JASTWJ010000001.1, forward strand.
ACGCGGCGTAGGCGCCCGCGTCCCGCCGGAACAGCGTGTTGGACAGCGAGCAGTCGCCCCACGCGAACCCGGCGAGGTGGAGGCGGACCAGCAGCACGGCCAGCGCGTCCATCAGACGGTGCATGGTCGCCGGACGCATCGTCGTCTCGAACATCGAGCGGTACGGCTGCGAGCCGCCCAGGTGCCGGGTGACCAGCACCGACTCCAGCGGGTCGCCGGCCGTGTCGGTGCGCCCGGTGACCACGGCCAGCGGATCCACCGACGGGATGCCGAGCCGGTCCAGGTCGCGCAGCAGCTCGTACTCGCGCAGCGCCGGGCGCTCGGCGAGCTCCTTGACGGCGATGACCTCGCTGCCCGCCCGGGCGTACCGCACGACGTGGCGGGAGATACCGCGCGGCAGCGGGACCAGGACCTCCTCCGGCCACTGCTCCAGGGGCAGATGCCAGGGCAGCTCCAGCAGGAGCGCGGGGTGCTCCGGGTTCGTCGCGCTGATCTGCAGTGCCATGGGTTGTTCGTCCTCGCCTCGCCGGTGATCGTCACCTCACCCTAAAGTGCGCGCTCCCGCGCCTGAAGAGCAGCATCGCGCACCGGCCCCCGGTACACGGGCCCGTGCCCGGGCAGCAGCACGTCGCCCTTGAGCCCTTCGATCACGTCCAGCGAGGCCACGGCACGAGCACGCTCGCGGTGGAACATGTCGGGCAGCAGCTGGGGGCCCTTGATCCGCGAGGTGGGGTGCCCGCTGACCAGGGCGTCGCCGGCGATCACCACGCCGGCGTCGGGCAGGTGGTAGGCGCAGTGTCCGTCGGTGTGGCCGGGCGTGTGCACCGGGACGGGCCGGCCGGGCAGGTCGAGCGGGTCGTCCGACGCGAGGCCGTCCGACGGGAACGGCTCGGGGGAGGTGACCGGGACGTGCGCCGTGCCGCCGGAGCGAATCGCGTGTATCGCCCAGGGCAGGACACCGGGCCGCCAGCCGTTCTTCAGCACGGTCCCGACGTTGACCTGGTGCAGGAACTCCCGGCGGGCGTGCGGCACTTCGGCCTCGTGGAGGTATATGGGCGTGCCGTGGGTGGTGCGCAGGTACTCGGCGTTGCCCAGGTGGTCGGTGTGCGCGTGCGTGATCAGTACCGCCCTGACGGCCTCCGGCGCACTCCCCACCTCCGCGAGCGAGGCGAGGAGCATGGCCCGGTCCCCGGGGTAGCCGGTGTCGATCAGCGTGACCGCGTCCCCCTCGGTGAGGATCACCCAGTTGGTGTTGCTGCCGTGCACCAGGTACGTGCCGTCCGCCACTTGCTGCATATCTGCCCGCATGATCGTCCCGCGTGGTGAGGTCCGTGCCCGACGGACCCAGCAAAGCAGATCACGAGGGCGGTGTGACCGGCGGGTCGGTGCGCATCCCGAACAGGAACCGCGTCACGCGCGTCCTGCGCACCAGGCACTCGTACACCGCGAGGATCACCGCCAGCGAACCGGTCACGATCATGGCGTACTCGACCACGATCGGCGCCGACCACCCCACCACGCCGTACGCGAAGGCGACCACGACAGGTTGGTGCAGGACGTACAGCGGCAGGGCGGCGACCCCGAGATACACCATCGCCCGCGACGGCGGCCGCCGTTCACCTCGCCGACCCTCGCGAGGCCGGTCCAGCAGCCCGAGGATCGCCACGACCCAGCACCAGCCCGCCGCCCCGAACAGCGCCCTGGTCGCCAGCGCGAGCGGGCCCGAGTCGGTGAACGGGTCGTCCAGGGCGAGGAACCCGGGCGCGGTCCCCGCGAACAGACCGACCCCGAACACGCCCGCCGGCACGGCGAGTCGGCGCAGCGCGGCACGCACGCGCGCGTCGTCGGCGAGGACGTGACCGAAGAGGAAGAACACCAGGTACGCCCAGCGGTTCCAGCCCGCGAAGCCCTCCTCCATGCCCAGGAAGGCGTTGATCGCGGCGAGCGGCAGGACGGGCAGGAGGAGCAGGACCGGGCGCCGCGCCACCGCCTGTCCGACGGGTTCCGTCCAGGCCGCGAGCCGCGTCGCGACCGGGGCGAGGAGCAGGCTGAAGGCGAGGAGCAGGACGACGAACCACAGATGGCCGGTCTCGAAGTGCTCCCCTTCGAGGACGAACGGGAAGTCGGCCGCGTCCGGGCGGACGGTGAGGAAGCGCGGCCAGAAACGCCAGTACGACTCGTCGTAGCCGGGGTCGGCGGCCCGCAGCCGCAGCCACTGGGGGAGCGGGCACAGGACGAGCGTCGCGAAGACCAGCGGAACGCCCAGGCGCAGCAGGCGTTCCCGGGTGAAACGGGCCGGCCCACGGCGGCGGACCGAGTACCGGGAGCCCAGCCCCGCGACGAGGAACAGCATGGGCATCGCCCACACGACCCCGAACCCGGCGAGCACGGTGATGGCGTCGGTCGTCTCCGCGTTCTTGACGTAGAAGTCGTCGTCCGGCGAGAAGGCGAGGGCGGAGTGGAAGAAGACCAGACCGAGGACGACGAAGATCCGCAGCGCGTCCAGCTCGCCGCGCCGGGGAGCGGTGGCCGGTGCCTGCGTCTCAGCGCTCACCCGGACCAGTGTGGGGGCACGGCGCGGCTTCGCCCAGAGGAAGGGCTGCCTCCGGCACCGTCCGCCGGAGGCAGCCCCCGCGTGCACCCGAAGCGGCCTCCGCCGAAGCCTCAGTGCACGCCGTGCGGACGGAACTGGACGCTGATACGCGGTCCCGCGGCGCGCGTGGTCTTCGGTATCGAGTGCTCCCAGGTCCGCTGGCAGGAGCCGCCCATCACGATCAGGTCGCCGTGCCCCAGCGGGCGGCGCACCGTCCCGGAGCCGCCGCGCCTCGGCCGCAGCAACAGGTCGCGCGGCGCGCCCAGGGAGAGGATGGCGACCATCGTGTCCTCGCGGGCGCCCCGCCCGATCCGGTCGCCGTGCCAGGCCACGCTGTCCCGGCCGTCGCGGTAGTAGCAGAGCCCGGCCGTGGTGAACGGCTCGCCCAGCTCGTCGGCGTAGTGCGCGGACAGCGCGTCGCGGGCCTGCGCGAGTACCGGGTGCGGGAGTGCGTCGTCCGCGCCGTAGAAGGCGAGCAGGCGCGGTACGTCGACCACGTGGTCGTACATCGTGCGGCGCTCTGCACGCCACGGGACCTCCGTGGCCAGCTGTTCGAACAGGGCGCCGGCCCCGCTGAGCCAGCCGGGCCGGACGTCGATCCAGGCGCCGAGGGCGAGCTGGGTACGGCGGATCCCGGCAAGAACCCCGAGCCGCAGCTCGTCGGTCTGGTCGAACAGGGAGCCCTGGAGGTGCGTCGCCATGGTTCCAGCGTAGCGCTTAATCGAATATGTGTTCCCATCTAATTCCCCTACTTGGTCCTGCCTCTTTGGATACGTTGATGTATCGGATACGGTCATGTATCGAATGGAGGTCCGGACATGGCGGTGGAGAGCACGACCAGGCGCGTCACCAAGCGCCGGGTCCGCACGCGGGCCAATCTCCTCGACGCCGCGTTCGCGGTGTTCGCCGCCAAAGGGTTCGGCCGGGTCTCCATCGAGGAGGTCTGCGAGGCCGCCGGCTACAGCAGGGGTGCCTTCTACTCCAACTTCGACAGCCTGGACGAGCTGTTCTTCGCCCTCTACCAGCAGCGGGCCGACCTGATCGCGGAGCAGGTGTCCGGGGCGCTCGCCCTGGACGGACCGGGTCTCGACGTCCCGGCGGCCGTCGACCGCGTCACCGAAGTGCTGCTCCTCGACCGGGACTGGCTCCTGGTGAAGACCGACTTCCTGGTGTACGCCGCCCGCGCGCCCGAGGTCGCCCGGACGCTGCTCGAACACCGGGCGCGGCTCAGGCGCGCGATCGCCGACCGGCTGTCACGCGCGCGCGGGCACACCGAACTGCCCGCCGTGCTCCGTGACGCCGAGGGGGCCGCCCACGCCGTGGTCGCCGCCTACGACGGAGTCACCGTCCAACTCCTGCTGGACCGGGACGTCGAGCGCGCCCGCGTCTGGCTGAAGCAACTGCTCACCGCGCTGCTCACCGACGGCAGCGACACCACCGTATGAGGGAAGGGACGGTCGCCATGGATGCCGACGTCATCGTCGTCGGAGCGGGGCTCGCGGGCCTGGTCGCCGCGCACGAGCTCACCAGCCGCGGCAGGAGGGTCGCGCTGGTCGACCAGGAGAACGCCGCCAACCTCGGCGGCCAGGCCTTCTGGTCCTTCGGCGGGCTCTTCCTCGTCGACTCCCCGGAGCAGCGGCGCCTGGGCATCAAGGACTCCCTCGATCTGGCCTGGAACGACTGGCAGGGCAGCGCCCAGTTCGACCGGGTGGACGACGAGGACTCCTGGGCGGTGCGCTGGGCACGCGCGTACGTCGAGTTCGCGGCCGGCGAGAAGCGCGCCTGGCTCGACGGACACGGCATCAAGTTCCTGCCCACCGTGGGCTGGGCGGAGCGCGGCGACCTGCGCGCCGACGGCCACGGCAACTCCGTGCCCCGCTTCCACATCGCCTGGGGCACCGGCACGGGTGTGGTGGAGCCGTTCGTCCGGTACGCCAAGCAGGCCGCGCGCGACGGGCTGCTCACCTTCTACCACCGGCACCAGGTCGACGAACTGGTCATCGAGGACGGCTCCGCGCGCGGTGTGCGCGGTACGGTCCTGGCCGACGACCACTCGCCCCGGGGCGTCGCCTCCAACCGCGACCGCGTCGGCGACTTCGAACTCACCGCGCAGGCCGTCGTCGTCACCACCGGCGGCATCGGCGCCAACCACGACATCGTCCGCCGCTACTGGCCCGAACGGCTCGGCACCCCGCCGACCGAGATGGTCACCGGCGTCCCCGCCTACGTCGACGGACGGATGCTCGACATCGGCGCGGAGGCGGGCGTACGGCTCGTCAACCGCGACCGTATGTGGCACTACACCGAGGGCCTGCAGAACTGGGACCCGATCTGGCCCGGCCACGGCATCCGCATCCTGCCCGGCCCGTCCTCGATGTGGTTCGACGCCCTCGGCCGCCGCCTGCCCGACCCGTGCCTGCCCGGCTACGACACCCTGGGCACCCTCAAGCACCTGCGCACCGACGCGGACATCGCCGGGCACGACCACTCCTGGTTCATCCTCAGTCAGAAGATCATCGAGAAGGAGTTCGCGCTGTCGGGCTCCGAGCAGAACCCCGACATCACCGCCAAGGACCGCGCCGGGTTCCTGAAGGAGCGGGTGCTGGGCAAGGGCGCCCCCGGGCCGGTGGCGGCGTTCCTGCGCAACGGCGCGGACTTCGTGACCGCCCCGAACCTGGAGCGACTGGTCGAGAAGATGAACCAGTTGACGGACAAGCCGCTCCTCGACGCGGAGAGCGTCCGGCGCCAGATCGAGGCCCGCGACCTGCAGATCGCCAACCCGTACAGCAAGGACGCCCAGGTGCAGGGCATCCGCAACGCCCGCCGCTACATCGGCGACCGCCTCGGCCGGGTCGCCACCCCGCACCGCATCCTCGACCCGGCGGCCGGCCCCCTCATCGGCGTCAAGCTGCACATCCTGACCCGCAAGACCCTCGGCGGCATCCAGACCGACCTCGACTCCCGCGCGCTCGCAGCCGACGGGACGCCCATCGACGGTCTCTACGCGGCCGGTGAGGTCGCCGGCTTCGGCGGCGGCGGCGTCCACGGCTACAACGCCCTGGAGGGCACCTTCCTCGGCGGCTGCCTCTTCTCGGGCCGCGCGGCGGGCCGGGCCGCGGCACGGCAGGCGGCCTGACGGTGGCGTACGGCCCGTCTCCTCACGACGGAAGCAGGCGTCACGCCTGGAGGAGGCGGGCCAGCACGGCGGCGTGACTCTGCTCGGGGGACTTCGACGAGGTCAGCAGGGTCACCTCGCCCTTGCTCGCCAACTCCCGTACACGATCGACGAGTTCGGACGCCTCGGGTGCGGCGAGCTCCGCCTCGTACCGCTCGGCGAACTCCTCGTACGACCGCTCGCCCGCGTGATACCAGCGGCGCAGCTCCGTCGACGGGGTGAGCCCCTTGGGCCACTCGTCCACGCGGGCCGCGTCCTTCGACAGACCGCGCGGCCACAGCCGGTCGACGAGGACCCGCACGCCGTCCTCCGGCTCGGGCGGTTCGTACACGCGGCGGACGCGAATGCTCACAAGCGTGCCTTTCTCGGGCGAATTCGTTCCCGGAGCTTACTGCCGCGCACTCATACGGCCGTCGAAGCGACACAACCCGGCCCCGGCGAGGGAGTTGCGGGCGATCCGACGCCTAGGGTGAGGCCGTTGCCCACCCCCCCACGTTGGAGGCGCACACGTGAAGCAGGCCATGAGAGAGCAGGCCACCAGACGCACGGCCGTCCTCCGCCGCGAAGCCGTGATCGTGACCGTCCCCCTCGCCCTGGCCGCGCTCCTCGCGACCGCCGGGCCCGCGTCGGCCGGACCCATCGGTGAGGCCGGCGTGGGCGACCCGTACTTCCCCCTGGCCGGCAACGGCGGCTACCACGTCAACCACTACGACCTGACCCTCCGCTACGACCCGACGAGCCGTCACCTCGACGGCAGGGCGGTGCTGACGGCCCGCGCCACCCGGTCCCTGACCCGCTTCGACCTCGACCTCCACGGCCTGAAGGTCACCGGACTCACCGTCGACCACCGCAAGGCCGGCTTCCGGCGCGACGGACAGGAACTCGTCGTCACTCCGCGCCACGCCCTGCGCCAGGGCCAGGTGTTCCAGGTCGCGGTCACCTACAACGGCAGCCCCGGCCCGGTGACCGACCCGGACGGCACGCTCGACGGCTGGATCCCCACCGACGACGGCGCCTTCGTCGCCGGGGAGCCGCAGGGCGCCATGACCTGGTTCCCGGCCAACAACCACCCCCAGGACAAGTCGTCGTACGACTTCACGATCACCGTCCCCAAGGGCCGCACCGCCGTCGCCAACGGCGTCCTTCTGGGGCAGTGGACGACGAACGGCCTGACCACCTTCCGCTGGCACCAGCCCGAACCCATGGCCGCCTACCTCGCCACGGCGACCGTGGGGAAGTTCCGGGTCGAGCAGTACACCACCCGCGACGGCATCCGGGTCTACAACGCCGTCGACCCCCGCGAGGCCACCGAGGCGGCACCCGTCCTGAAGAAGCTGCCCTCCGTCCTGGAGTGGGCGAGCAAACTCTTCGGGCCCTACCCGTACCGGGCCGCCGGTTCGATCGTGGACCGCGCACCGGACGTCGGGTACGCGCTGGAGACCCAGACGCGTCCCGTGTACGACCGGGCGCCGGACATCGGCACCCTCGTCCACGAGAGCGCCCACCAGTGGTTCGGCGACTCCGTGTCCCTGACCAGTTGGAAGGACATCTGGCTCAACGAGGGCTTCGCGACCTACGCCGAGTGGCTCTACAGCGAGCAGCACGGCGGCGACAGCGCGCAGAAGATCTTCGACGCGCTGTACGCCCGCCCCGCCGACGACGAACTGTGGGCGTTCCCGCCCGGCGACCCGGGCAGCGGCGCGAACATCTTCGGCATCCCCGTCTACGCCCGCGGCGCCATGGCCCTGCACCGACTCGGTACGACGGTCGGGAACCGGGCGTTCTTCCGCATCCTGCGGACCTGGTCGGGCGAGCGCCGCGACGGCCACGGCACGACGGCGCAGTTCGTCCGGCTCGCGGAACGCGTGTCGGGCGAAGAGCTGGACGCCCTGTTCCACACCTGGGTGTACAGCGAGGGCAAGCCGAACAAGCCGTAGATCCTGACGAGTATCGACGACCTCCAGGACCTCTCCGCCGGCGGAGGGCACCTCCTGGCTGGACGCCGACCCCGTGCGCATGCGCCAGGCACTCGGCAACCTCGTCTCCAACGCCCTGCGCCACACGCCCGCCGACGGCACCGGCACGCTCACCGCCCGGCGGGACGGAGAGGACGTGGTCCTCGAAGTCATCGACACCGGGCCGGAATCGACCCCGAGGACCTGCCGTACGTCTTCCTTGCCGGGAGCCGCGGCGCCCGAGTGAGCCGCGCGGATGCGACGTGTCTCCTCCTGGTCCGCCGGTCATCCGGTGCGTCGGGCCCGCCGCCGCAGCGCGCGTCGCTCGTTCTCGCTCGTGCCGCCCCAGATCCCGATGTGCTGCTCCGTGTCGAGCGCCCAGCGCAGACACTGCTCACGGACCGAGCAGCGCCGGCAGACCGCCTTGGCCTGCTCCGTCTGCAGCAGCATCGGCCCGGATGTGCCGATCGGGTAGAAGAGGTCGGGGTCCTCATGGCGGCAGGCGGCGTGGTCTCGCCAGTCGTCCATCAAAGTCACCTGCGATCGTCGTACGTGCCCTCGGTGGATGCATTACTCGGTTTCGAGTCGCCTGTCGATGCGTGTGTGAAACCCCGTGGGACACCGGCGAATTCGGTCACTGTTCGCGCATGCCCCACGGGGAGCCGTACGCCGTCAGCAGATCCAGGAAGGGACGGGCCGGGAAGGCCTCAGGGCCCAGCACGCCCGTGCCGGACCAGGCGCCGGTGGCGAGGAGTTGGGGCTGCGCATCCACGCCGCGTACGTGGCCCATCCGCAGGCCGCCGCGCTGACGACCAGCCGGGTCACCGGCCGGGCCAACGAACTCGCCGCCGACGAGGCCGTGTTGGACGTGCTGCGCACCGCCGGCTTCTCGCTGCCGGACACTGTGCGCATCTACCACGCCTTCATCGACCAGACGCTGGCCTTCGCCACGCTGGACGCGGCGTCGCTGGCGTTGCCGAGCGAGGCGCTCCGCGCGGACGAGGGGATGTGGCGGTCGACGTATGCCCTGCTGCCCCGGGCCAGTTATCCGCGGATCGCCGAGGCGGCGCCGCTGCTGGCTACCCGGATGGTGAACAGCGCTTATCCGACGGCGCTGGAGATGCTGTTGGACAGTGCCGCGGCTCAGTTGTAGCCCTTCGGAGGTAGTGCCGCGCTGGGCCGTCTTTCGTCTGCGGCGCCCTCGTGGCTGGTCGCGCCCACGCGGCGGAGCCGCACATCAATACAGCCCCGCGCCCCTTGAGGGCGTTGCAGTGCCGCCGGCAGAATGTGCCCGACCTGCTCAGCCTCGCAACGCCTCGGCCGCCACCGCCGTCACCGCCTCCGTCACCGCGGCCAACGCCGGCGAATCCAGCTTCCACTGCTGCCAGTACAGCGGAACGTCGACCGGCCGCTTCGGTGCCAGCTGCACGAGGCGGCCGTCCTTGAGGAGCGGCTCGGCCTGGACCTCGGGGACCATGCCCCAGCCCAGTCCGGCGATCACGGCGGAAACGAAGCCCTCCGAGGTGGGGACGTAGTGCCGTACGGCACTCGCGCCGGTGCGGCTGCGCCGGAGCCCCCGGACGAACCCGTCCTGGAGATCGTCGCTGCGGTCGAAGGTCACCACCGGCGCCTGAACCAGCGCGTCCCGCAGCGCGCCGCCGAGATGCCGCTCGGCGAACTCCGGGCTCGCCGCGGCCAGATAACGCATCCGGCCCAGCGCACGCACGGAACACCCCGCCACCGCCTCCGGTGACGAGGTCACCGCGGCCATCACCAGGCCCTCCCGCAGCAGCGACGCCGTACGGCTCTCGTCCTCCCGTCGCAGCCCGAAGCCGATCCGTGGCTCCTGCGGCACGCGTGTGAGGGCCGGCAGGAACCAAGTCGCCAGCGAGTCCGCGTTGACCGCGATCGACACCCGGGTCGCCTCCCCGGCACCGCTCATACCGAGCTCGGCCCGCGCATCGCGCTCCAGCCGCGCCAGCTGGCGGGCGAACCGGACGACGACCTCGCCCGACTCGGTCGGCCGCACCGGCTTCGTCCGCACCAGCAGCACCCGCCCCGTGCGCTGCTCCAGCGCCTTCACTCGCTGGCTCACGGCCGACGGCGTCACATGCAGCGCGGCGGCGGCCGCGTCGAAGGTGCCCTCGTCCACCACCGCGAGCAGCGTCCGCACCTGGTCGAGGGGAAGCTCCGTCAGTTCTGTCCGTGCGATCCCTGCCTTCACGGACACTAATGATACGTAAGAATCTTTAGCTGTACTTGCAGTGATCGCTTCCTTAGCGTCAATGCCATGACCAACGCCCTCACCACCGCGGCCGCCGGATTCGGCACCGGCCTCTCCCTGATCGTCGCCATCGGCGCCCAGAACGCCTTCGTGCTGCGCCAGGGGATCCGCCGCGACGCGGTCCTCGCCGTCGTCGGCATCTGTGCCCTGTCCGACGCGCTCCTGATCACCCTGGGCGTGGCCGGCGTCGGCGCGGTGGTCGTGGCGTGGCCCGGCGTGCTGACGGCGGTCGCGTGGATCGGCGGGGCGTTTCTGCTCTGCTACGGCGCTCTCGCCGCCCGCCGGGTGTTCCGGCCGAGCGGCGCCCTGCTGACCGACGGCGACGCGGCCGGGTCACGGCGCCGGGCGGTACTGACCTGCCTCGCGATGACCTGGCTCAATCCGCACGTCTACCTCGACACCGTCTTCCTGCTCGGCACCATCGCCGCCGACCGCGGCGAGATGCGCTGGACGTTCGGCATCGGCGCCGCACTCGCCAGCCTGTGCTGGTTCGCCGCCCTCGGCTTCGGCGCGCGGCTGCTGAGCCGTCACCTCGCGAAGCCCGGGGCCTGGCGCGTGCTGGACGGACTGGTGGCCGCGACGATGATCGCTCTGGGCATCGGCCTCATCGCCGGAAGCTGAGACACGGATCCCCACCCCCGGCCGCTGCTGCGATAGTGATCCCCGGACAAGAAAGATGTAACGAGCATCCAGGAAGCCCGTGGACACCAGCGAGAGCAGTACCGCACCACAGGAGAAGGACCCCTCTTCGGTGACACCCCAGCGGCGCGGCTGGCGCCGCTGGGCCATGGACACCCGGCCGCTGCGCCGCCCCGCCTACCGCCGCCTGTGGTCCTCGACCATCGTCACGGCCGTCGGCAGCCAGCTCACCGCGGTCGCCGTGCCCAAGCAGATCTACGACATCACCGGCTCCTCGGCGTGGGTCGGCGCCGCGAGCCTCGCCGGGCTGCTGCCGCTCATCGTGTTCGCCCTGTGGGGCGGGGCGATCGCCGACAGCATGGACCGGCGCAGACTGCTGCTGATCACCAACAGCGGCATCGCCGTCACCTCGGTGCTCTTCTGGCTCCAGGCCGTCACCGGTCTCGCGTCGGTGACCGTGCTGATGGTGCTGCTCGCCGTACAGCAGGCGTTCTGGGGGCTCAACGCCCCGGCCCGCAACGCCTCCATCGCCCGCCTGGTCCCGGCCGACGAACTGGCCGCCGCGAACGCCCTCGGCTCGACCGTCATGCAGACCGGCCAGGTGGTCGGGCCGCTGCTGGCCGGCGTGCTCATACCCGTGATCGGGCTGGCCGAGCTGTACCTCATCGACGCGCTGGCCCTGTGCGTCACGGTCTGGGCGGTCGCACGGCTGCCCGCGCTGCCGCCCCTGGCGGCCACCGTCAAACGCCGGGCGGGCGTACGGGAGATCCTGGACGGCTTCCGCTACATCGCCCTGCACAAGGTGCTGCTGCTGTCCTTCCTGGCCGATGTGATCGCGATGGTCTTCGGCATGCCCCGCGCCCTGTTCCCGCAACTGGCGAGCCAGACCTACGCGTCGTACGGCGAAGGGCTCGCCCTCGGCCTGCTGTTCGCGGCGATCCCGATCGGTGCGGTGGCCGGCGGGCTGTTCTCCGGCACGTTCTCCCGGGCCCGCCGGCACGGCTGGATGGTGATCGGCGCGGTCGTCGCCTGGGGCGCGGCCATCACCGGCTTCGGGCTGAGCGGCAGCCTGTGGCTCGCGGTGATGTTCCTGGTCCTCGCCGGAGTCGCCGACATGGTCTCGATGGTCTTCCGCGGGGCGATCCTGCTGTCCGCCGCCAGCGACGAGATGCGCGGGCGGATGCAGGGCGTGTTCACGGTCGTCGTCGCGGGTGGCCCGCGGCTCGCCGACGTCCTGCACGGCACGGCGGGCTCGGCCTTCGGGGCGCGTACGGCGACCGTGGGCGGTGGGGTGCTGGTCGTCGCCGTCATGCTGGGCCTGGCCGCGGCGCTCCCCGCCCTGCGCCGCTACCGGGTCTGACGCTCAGAGCGCACTGCGGCGGTGCGGGCCGTACTGCTCCATCAGCCTGCCCCGGGTCAGCTCCAGCCGGTGCGCGAGGATTTCGGCGACATGGCGCACCAGCGACATCCCGAGCCGCGGATCCTCCTCGCACAGCCGGAGCACCGCCGGCGCCTCGAACTCGTAGGCGCGCACGGGGCTGAAGGCCTCCGCGCCGAAGTCCCACTGGTACGGCGGGAAGAGCCAGGACCAGCCGAGCAGATCGCCCGCTCCGAGGCTGGCGACGGTCACCCGCTGGATCGATGTCACACGCTGGTCGAGGGAGACGGCTCCCGAGCGTATGACCCAGAAGCGGTCGGCCGTACCGCCCGCTTCGAAGATGCGGGCGTCCTCCGGGAAGGAGACCTCCCGGGCGAGCGACATCAGGCGCTCACGCTGAGGCGGCGGCAGGGCGGCCAGCAGTTTGATCGCTTTGGTCATGACACGGGGCTCCTCGCCGGCGACTGAGGTTCCGGGGCTTTCCCTGCGTCCATTTCAGCTGCTGCCGACGCCCTGAGCACCTCGGCGGAGGGCGGTTTCGGCCGGGAGTCCGCGCGGGCAGGTCGCGGAGGGCATTAAAAAGCCCTGGCTGGACGGGGGAGACCAGCCAGGGCCGTAGGTGGTGGTGCGCGGGGGACGATTGCGGTCTACCCCGTGACCACGTATGTATGAACCGTAAACCATCTAAGGGGATTCTGCGTAGCCGAGACCGGGGTAAGTGACCGGTTTCACTCCGATCCAGGTTTCAGGTTCGCTCGGAGTGCTTGCCCGGCGTCAGGATCTCCTCCAGCACCGTGACCACGGCCTCGTAGGCCAGCGTCCGTACGGCGGCGTCACGAGCCCCGTCGGGGTCGGCCGACCGCAACTGCTCGCTCCTCGCCCGCCACGTCCGCTCCTCCTGCCGGGCACAGGCCCTGGCGCGCTGCATCCGCCGCAACAGTTCGTCTGAGTCCACGACATCGGTCATGTCATCCGCGTACCCCCGTATCGGCCCGGTATAGGCCGATGAGCAGTCATCCGTCCGATGCCTTCACGGGCACCCCCAGAGGACGGGCCAGACCGGCCACACCCTCGTCGAGGCGCTGCAGATGCCGCAGGACACGGTCGGTGACCCGGCCGTAGCGCGGTGCGCCGGAGGCGGTCCGGCCGAGGAGCGAGGCGATACTCGGGCCCGTCTCGATCCCGTCCGTGGCGTGTTCGTCGGTGACATGAGCGGCGATCGCCTCGATGTTGTGCGCGATGCGCCCCGCGGCCCGGCGCAGCCGGGGGTCCGCCGCGATCGAGGGGTGGGTGGGCAGCAGTTCGGCGGTCGCGGCCAGCGCACGCGCGTGGTACGCGCACGTCTCCAGCAGTGCGACGACGTAGCGCGCGGTCTCCCGGCGGGCCCGCAGGGGCGTCACCGGATGGGTGAGGGGCCGGGTGGCCGCGCGCAGATCGGCCAGCGCCTGGTCCAGGTCGCGTGCCTGGTCGAGCAGGTCGACGGGCGGCCCGCCGCTGAGCTGCTCGACGGCGCTGCGGGTGACGTCGCCGAGCCGTTCGAGGACGGTGGCGAGGAGTTCGTTCGTACGGCGGTCCGTCCGCACCGGCAGGACCAGTGCGGCCGCGATCACCCCGCAGGCGGCGCCGAGCGCCGTCTCCTCGATGCGCAGCACGAGCACCGCGAGGCTGTAGGTGTGCAGCAGGGTGTAGAGCAGCCCGAGCGCCGCGGTGACGAAGAACGACACCAGCGTGTAGGACAGCGGTGCCGAGTAGAACATCGCGAACACGAACAGCAGCACCAGCGCGAACGCCGTCCAGGTGTGCCGCCCGACGGCACCCGCCAGCACGATGCCGGCCAGGACGCCGAGCACGGTGCCCAGCAGGCGGCGGTAGCCCTTGACCAGGATCTCGCCCGTGGACGCGGTGTTGAGGAACACGATCCAGCAGGTCAGCACCGCCCAGTACCAGCGGTCGCGGGACAGCAGCTCGCCGCCGATGATGGCCAGCGTCGACCCGACGGCCACCTGCACGGCGGCACGTGTGGTGGGCCGTCGCAGCCCGGTGGCCTGTTCCGGGGCGTCCTCCGCGTCGGCGTCGAGCACGGCGTCCTCCGCGTCCAGTTCCTCGCGCGAACGGGCCGTGGCCGGGGTGTCGTCGGACTCGTCCCGGGGCCCGCCGAGGGCGATCCGCAGCCCGAGGACCGCGCGGGCGGCCTCGCCGACGGCCCGGAAGGCGTCCTGCACGGCGGGGGAGGCGTCGGGCAGATTCTCCTCGTCGCGGTAGCCGAGGAGCCGGTTGCGGACGCGGGACAGCGCGGTGCCGGTGGCCTGGCCGACCGGACGCAGGACGAGCAGGCGCAGCGCCTGGAGGTCACGGCGCAGCGCGGCAGTCCCCTCGTCCCGTACGGGCAGCCGGCCGCCCGGGGGGAAGGGCGCTCCCGGCAGGTGCAGGGCCAGCGTGTCCGCCCGCTCGGCGCCGCGTGCGGCCAGCAGCGACAGCCCCAGTCGCTCGGCGGCGATCTCGGCGTCCGCGACACGCCGTTGGACCAGCCGCGCCACGGCCTCGTCGGTGGTCCCCTCCGCCAGCCGGCCCTGGATCAGCAACGCCGTCTCATGCAGACGCGCCGTGCCCCCGCGCACGCGCTCCAGCGCCCGGTCCGCCTCCTGCGGACCGGCGTCCAGCAGGTCGAGCTGCGCGGACAGCAGCTGCGCCAGGCGGGCGCGGAAGGCCCCGCGCAGGCGCGCGAGCACCCCCGTCGGCGTCTCGGGGACGACGGCGAACCGCACCAGCGCGCTGCACGCGAAGGCCACGGCGACCGCGCCGTAGAGCTCGGGCAGAGCGGAGACGGTGGCGCCGACGAACAGGGACATGAAGTAGATCTGGAAGCCGATCAGGCCGAGCGCGGTGCCGCGGTCGCCGAATCTGCGGCCGTAGACGGCACAGAAGATGAGCGCGACGAAGACGAGGTCCCCGGCCACGACACGGCTGTGCAGAGCCGCAGCCAGCGTCATGGACGCCAGCGCCACCGGCAGGCCCAGGGCGAGTGTGACGGCCTGCTGCCCGCGCTGCTTCTCCCGGATGGCGAAGGTGGCGACCATCGCCGCCAGCGCCCCCGCCACCAGGTGGGTCACATCGGTCCCCAGCAGGGCGAGCACGGCGACCGCGAGGGCGATCGCGCCGGCCGTGCGCAGCCCGGCGGTAAGCCGCAGCAGTCCGGGGTCCGACGCCGCGACACGGTCCCGCAGTCGCGCCCGCACCGGCCGTCCCACTGCCCTCACGCCGCCGTACTCTCTCCCGCTCTTTCCCCGTTCACGCCGTCGACCGCAGCTTGGCCGCGGCCGTCACCTCACCCGTCCGTCCCCTCGGCGCCGCCCTTCCCGGCGACCTGCGCCCGCAGCTGCTCCGGCGTCAGATACGCGTCCACGAACTCGAAGTCCTTGAGCTTGGCCGGACTGCGGGACTGGAACCCGGTGCGCACGAAATCGTCCCCGGCGACGGCGTTGAGCAGCCAGTTCGTCATGACGCGGGTCTTGGCGACGTTGGTGCGCAGCGCCGACCAGTGGTAGCCGCGGGCGACGGCGAGGGCGGGCAGGCCCTTCAGCTCGACGCCGAGGGGCTTGGAGACGGCGTCGCGACCGCCGAGGTCGACGACCAGACCGAGGTCCTTGTGCTCGTACGGCCGCAGCGGCTGGTTGCGCAGGGCCGCGATGACGTTGTCGGCGACGACCTTGCCCTGGCGCATCGCGTGCTGTGCGGTGGGCGGGCAGACGGCGCCCTCCTCGCCCTTGGCCACGTCGGGCACCGCGGCGGCGTCGCCGAGGGCGAACACCCCGTCGTGGCCCGGCAGGTTCATCTCGGCCGTGACCGCGAGCCGCCCCCGGACCGTCTCCGCGCCGAGCGTGCCGATCAGCGGACTGGCGACGACACCGGCGGTCCAGATCAGGGTCCGGGTGGGGACGACGCGGCCGTCGGTGAAGGTGACCTCGTCGGGACCCGCCTTCGCGATGGACACGCCCAGGGAGATCTCGATGCCACGCCTGCGCAGGATCTCCTGGGCGGCACTGCCCAGCTTCTCGCCGAGCTCGGGCATCAGCCTCGGCGCGATGTCGATCAGATGCCACCTGATCAGCTTCGGGTCGAGCCGCGGATAGCGCTTGACCGCGTTGTGGGTCAGCTGCTGCAGGCACGCGGCGGTCTCGGTGCCCGCGTAGCCGCCGCCGACCACCACGAACTGCAGCCGTGCGGCGCGCTCGGCCGGATCGTGGCTGGCGTCGGCGAGGTCCAGCTGGGAGATGACGTGGTCGCGGAGGTAGGCGGCCTCCGCGAGCGTCTTCATGCCGTACGCGTGGTCGGTGAGCCCCGGGATGTCGAACGTGCGGGTGATGCTCCCGGGGGCCAGCACGATGTAGTCGTACGGCTCGTTGACGACCTCGTCGGTGATGGTGCGGATGACGCAGACCTTGGCCGCGAGGTCCACGCCGACGGCGCCGCCCGGGATGATCCGGGTGCGGTACTTGCGGCTGCGACGCAGCGACAGGGCGATCGACTGGGGCGTCAGGACGCCGGAGGCGACCTGGGGCAGAAGCGGCAGGTAGAGCTGGTAGGAGGACGGCGTCACCAAGGTGATCTCGGCCTCGTCGGGGGAGAGTTTGCGTTCCAGCCTGCGAACGCAGCCGACTCCGGCGAAGCCTGCGCCAACCACCAGGATCCTGGGTCGTGTCACGGTGATGTTCCCTTCTGCGGCTCCAGGCGGTCTGCCTGACGTCGTTCGCCTGCCCCTGGATCGCTGCTTCGCACGCATCGATCCCACCGCGCCACCGACCGCTCCGCCAGCCGGGTGCGGCAGGCAGATGAACCCGTCGACAGCCACCTTGCCCCAACCTGCGCGGGGGCACACCGGTTCGGAAGCGAAAGACATGTACGCGTGATCTCTTGACGGTTTATTGGTCTGGACCTAACGTCCCAGTCGCTCGTCCAAGCCAGGGGGCGCGGTTCATGTATGCGACCGATGCGCGGACCGATGTGCGTGACCGGTGTGCGTGACGTGCGGCCCACCCCCACCTCGGACAGGAGTCAGGATGCTCGCAACCCTGCGCACCTTCACCTTCACCTCGGCGCTGTGCGCCACATCGCTGCTCGCCGCCCCACAGGCCTTCGCCGAAGTCGAGCCCGGCGGCTGGCAGTCGGTGTCACCCGGATACTCCGTGCAGGAGCGCGGCTGCGGCCAGGTCGAGGGCCTGACGTTCCGGCTCACCTGCTCCACCGCGAGCGGCGATCAACGGGCTGAACGGCGCTACGCCACCTACACCGGCGGAACGCGCCAGTTCGAGGGCTACTTCCGCATCACCAGCCTCAGCGGCACCCGGATCAGCCTCAAGCAGACCTTCAACGAGTCGGCCTCCGGCCCGTACTTCATGCTCGCCGTCGAGCGCGGCGGCAGGCTGTACGCGGTGCACGGCGGCGCCACGCTCTCGGGCGCCGGGACCGTCGGCGCGACCGTCCGCGTCAACACGGTCCACCAGGTCGGCGTCGAGCACCGCACCTACATCAACGGCTCGCTCAAGCACACCTACGCCAGCCCGGGCGGCAGCTTCTACGACAAGTTCGGCGCCTACCGCACCAACAGCGGCAGCGGGCAGGCCACCGTGGAGTGGAGCGACATCCGCTTCTGGCGCAAGTAGCGGCCGCCGTATGCGAGGAAAGGCGCGCATCGCGGCGCCGGCGGCGCTGATCCTGGCGCTGTCGGCCTGCACGGCCGGCACCGGCGACACCGAACAGCCACTGCGAGGTGTCCTCACGACACCCACGGACCTCGACCTCGACTGGCAGGACACCCGGCCCTCGGTCGCGGGCCACGTCCTGGAGTTCGCGACCGAGGAGGCCGGCCCCTACACCGTCCTGCGGTACCTCGCCCCCCAGGTGACGCGCTACCGCCCCCCCGACCTCATGCCGCACACCACCTTCCACTACCGGCTGCGGTCCTACCGGGGCCCCACCGTCCGGCCGGTCCGGGTCGACCGACCGGACAGCATCCGCTTCACCTGGAGCGACAACTCGGCCGACGAGGACGGCTTTCTCCTGGAGCTCCGCAAGAAGAACAGCGACCGGTACGACCCGGTCGCCGTCCTCGCCCCGAACACCGAGGCCACCGAATTCGTCCCCCTGCCCGGCGAACGGCACGCCGCCTACCGCGTCCGTGCCTTCGTCCTCGGCGAGCAGTCGAATGTCGTACGGCTGACCACCGGCGAGTAGGCGCGCTCAGCGCTGAGCGCTCGGCACTCGGCACTCAGCGGAAGACGTTGTCCGCGTCGTCCCAGTGCGCCGGCTCGTCCACCACGTGCTCCCGGGGCGCGCGCGAGCGGGCCCGGTACATCGCGTCGATCTGCAGCGCGTAGTGCCGCACGATCGCGTCCCGGCGCAGCTTCATCGACGGTGTCAGCAAGCCGCTGGCCACGTCGAACGGCTCCGGCAGCACCCGGAACACCCGGATGGACTCAGGGCGCGACACCGCGCTGTTGGCGGCCGCCACGGCCCGGGCGAGCTCCTCCCGCAGCGCGTTCTCCTCCCGCGCCTCCCGGGCCCGCGCGTCGCTGCGCACCGCGAGGCCCTCGCGCCAGTAGGCCAGGAAGTCGGGGTCCAGCGTGATCAGCGCCCCGACGCACGGCCGGTTGTCGCCCACTACCACCGCCTGATGCACCAGCGGATGCATCCTGAGCCGCTGCTCCAGGAGCGCCGGGGAGACGTTCTTACCGCTGCTCGTGACGATGACGTCCTTCTTGCGCCCCGTGATCGTCAGATAGCCGTCGGAGTCCAGCCGCCCGAGGTCCCCGGTGGCCAGCCAGCCGCCGCGCAGCGCTGCCCGCGTCGCGGCCTCGTCGTTGATGTAGCCCTGGAACACCGATGGCCCCCGCACCAGGATCTCCCCGTCGTCGGCCAACCGGATGTCCATGCCGGGCAGCGCCTGCCCGACCGTCCCCGACATCTCCCGGCCCACCGGCGGCGCCGTGACCCCGCCGCTGGCCTCCGTGAGCCCGTACGCGTCGTTCACGTAGATGCCGACGCCCTCGTAGAAGAGGGAAAGCTCACGGTTCAGGGGCGAGCCGCCGGACGTCGCAAGCATCACCCTGCCGCCCAGCGCGGCGCGGAACTTGCGGTACACCGTCCGCTCGTACAGGGCATGTTGCAGCCGCAGATCGAAGCCTGGCCGCGGCCCCCCGCCCAGCCGCTGACGTTCCAGGGCCGCGGCGAAGTCCCGCGCGGTGTCGGCGGCCCGCTCGAACAGCGCTCCCCGGCCCGCCTGTTGGGCCGTGCGCAGGGCGTTCTTGTAGATCTTCTCGAAGATCGACGGCACGGCGCAGAAGTAGGTGGGCTTGAAGGCGCGCAGGGCAACCGACAGTGCTTTCTCGCTCAGATCGGGTTCGTGGCCCATCAGCATGCCGCCGCGGATGCACAGGGTCTGCACCAGGAGGCCGTACACATGGGAGAAGGGCAGGAAGGCGAGAACGGACGCCTGCTCTCCCGGGGGCACCACCTTGTGGCCCCAGCCCGCCAGGAGCGTGTCGCATGTGCTCGCCAGATTCCGGTGACTGAGCGCGCAGCCCAAGGGCCGGCCCGTCGTGCCGGAGGTATAGGCGATGACCGCGGTGGAGTCCGGCAGCACGATCCGGCGCAGTGACTCGACCGTCGCCAGCGGAACGAACTCGCCCCGCTCCACGAGTTGCTGCAGCCCTCCCGCGTCCAACTGCCAGACATGGCGCAGCCGCGGCAGCGATCCGCACACGGAGCCGACCGTCATGATCGCCTGCTCGTCCTCGACGACGACGGCCACGCACTCGGCGTCCCGCAGCATCCACTCGACCTGGTCGCGCGACGACGTCGGATAGATCGGGACCGCCTCGGCGCCCACCGTCCACAGCGCGTAACTGAGCACCGTCCACTCGTAACGCGTGCGCGCCATGATGGCCACGCGGTGCCCCGGCGAGATCCCGGACGCGATCAGCCCCTTGGCCAGATCGGTCACTTCGTCGCGCAGTTCCGCTGCGGTCACCTCCTCCCAGGTGGTGGAGGAGGGGGCGGGGCGGCGCGCGAGCATCGGCAGTGTGGGATCGAGGGCCGCCGTCTCGAAGACGCTGTCGGCGAGCCCACCGGTCAGGGGTGCGACGGTCGGGGGAGCGAGGCCGGGATCGCGCATGCGCTGCTCCTGATGCGTACCGGGTGTGACGTCACCGATGAGTACTGTTATCGGCGCTGCCCGAATCTAGCCCAGCTGAGAGCGCATGGTGTCGAGAACTGACAATCGACCCCGTTCGGTGATCCCGGCTCGATCAGGGCGACAGCCACACCGTGGCGAGCGGAGGCAACGTCAGCCGAATGTGCCCGTCCTCCGGCTTGAGGGGGTCGGGGTTGGTGACGCCGCTGCCGCCGTAATGCGCGGCGTCGGTGTTGAGGGTCTCCTGCCAGGCGTCGATGTGGTCCGGCACCCACAGGCGGTAGTCGTGACGGACGACGGGGGAGAAGTTGGAGACGGCGAGCAGGACGTCGCCGTCGGCGCCGAACCGGAGGAAGGCGAAGACGTTGTCATCGGCGGCGTCGCCGAGCACCCACTGGAAGCCGGCGGGGTCGGTGTCCCGCTCCCACAGGGCAGGCGTCGCCCGGTAGAACGTGTTCAGGTCGCGGACCAGGTCCCGCACGCCCCGATGGTCACCCGCCGACGCGTACCCGGGATCCAGCAGCCACCACTCGGGACCGTGCGCCTCCGACCACTCCGCGCCCTGGGCGAACTCCTGCCCCATGAAGAGGAGTTGCTTGCCGGGGTGGGCCCACATGAAGCCCAGGTACGCGCGGTGGTTGGCGCGTCGCTGCCACCAGTCGCCGGGCATCTTGGAGACCAGCGCCTGCTTGCCGTGCACCACCTCGTCGTGGGAGATCGGCAGGACGTAGTTCTCGCTGTACGCGTACACCATCGAGAAGGTCATCTCGTTGTGGTGGTACTTGCGGTGGATCGGCTCCTTGGCGATGTACTGGAGCGAGTCGTGCATCCAGCCCATGTTCCACTTCAGGCCGAACCCCAGTCCGCCGCTGTCGGTGGGCCGGGTCACCCCGCCCCAGGCGGTCGACTCCTCCGCGATCGTGACGACCCCGGGGTTGCGCCGGTACACGGTCGCGTTCATCTCCTGCAGGAACGCCATCGCGTCCAGGTCCTCCCGGCCGCCGAAGGCGTTGGGCGCCCACTGCCCGGAGTCCCGCGAGTAGTCGAGGTAGAGCATGGAGGCGACGGCGTCCACCCGGAGCCCGTCGATGTGGAACTCCTCGCACCAGTACGTGGCGTTGGCGACGAGGAAGTTGCGCACCTCGGTACGTCCGTAGTCGAACTCGAACGTCCCCCAGTCCGGGTGCTCGGCACGCCGCGAGTCCCCGGGCTCGTACAGCGGGTCCCCGTCGAACCGGGCCAGCGCCCAGTCGTCCTTGGGGAAATGGGCCGGCACCCAGTCCACGATCACCCCGATGCCGGCCTGGTGCAGGGCGTCCACCAGGTACTTGAAGTCGTCGGGCGTACCGAGCCGCGCGGTTGGCGCGTAGAAACCGGTGACCTGATAGCCCCAGGAACCGGCGAAGGGGTGCTGCGCCACCGGCATGAACTCGACATGGGTGAAACCGAGGTCGCGGACGTACGCCGGCAGCTCCTCGGCGAGTTGACGGTACGTCAGACCAGGTCGCCACGACGGGAGGTGAACCTCGTAGACCGAGAACGGAGCCCGGTGCACCGGCACGTCACCCCGGTGCGCCATCCACCTCTCGTCGCCCCACTCGTGGTGCGAGGCGTGCACGATCGACGCCGTGTCCGGCGGCACCTCCGCGCGGCGTGCCATCGGGTCGGCCTTGAGGAAGCGGTGACCGTAGCGGGAGGTGATCTCGAACTTGTACCGGGCGCCCTCGCCGATGCCCGGCAGGAACAGCTCCCACACCCCGGACGCCCCGAGGGACCGCATCGGGAACGCCGTCCCGTCCCAGCAGGTGAAGTCCCCGGCGACCCGCACCCCCTGGGCGTTCGGCGCCCACACCGTGAAGCGGGTGCCCGGCACGCCCTGGTGGGTCATCGGCTCGGCGCCGAGCGCCTTCCACAGCTCCTCGTGCCGGCCCTCGCGGATGAGATGGAGGTCGAGCTCGCCGAGGGCGGGCAGAAAGCGGTACGGGTCGTGGACCTCGCGCTCGTCGGACCCGTCCTCGGCGTACGACACCGTCAGCGTGTAGGCCGGGATCGCGTCCAGCGGCAGTACGCCGGAGAAGAGGCCGCCTCCTTCGGAGACGAGCCCGGTGCGCTCGCCGTCGACCACCACGCTCACCGCACGCGCGAACGGCCGCAGCGCCCGGAAGGCGATTCCACCCGGGACCGGATGCGCGCCGAGCAGCGCGTGCGGATCGTGGTGGGCGCCCGACAGCAGGCGTTCGCGGTCGGCGGGGTCCAGGGGAGGCGCGGCGGCGTGCCGGCCGGGGCCGGCCGATTCGGGGCGCGAGGTCTCGTGCAGGGCCATGGGGTCAGGCTCCTCTCACGGCGAGGCGTTCGATCGCCGCCATCGGTACGGGCAACCAGTCGGGTCGGTGCCGGGCCTCGTACAGGACCTCGTACACGGCGCGGTCGGTCTCATAAGCACGCAGCAAGCCGTGCTTCTTGCGCGGGTCCCACCCGGCGAGGGCGGCATAGCCCGCGCAGTAGGCCTCCCGGCAGCGGCGCGCCCACTCCGGACGCCACGGGCGGCGCTGCCGGGCGGCGTAGTCGAAGGAGCGCAGCATGCCGGCGATGTCCCGCACCGGCGAGTGGACGCCGCGCCGCTCGGCGAGCGGGCGGGACGGTTCACCCTCGAAGTCGATGACGAACCACTCCCGGCCGGCCCGCAGCACCTGACCGAGGTGCAGGTCGCCGTGGATGCGCTGGGCGGGCGGCCCGGGATCGCAGCTGGCGAGGGCGCCGAAGGCGGTGCGCAGGCCGGGGACATAGGGCTGGAGCGCGGGGACGAAGTGCGCGGCGATCTCCAGGCGCTCCGTCATCGCCGCCGCCGTACGCCCGTTCTCGCCGGGGGTCCGGGAGGGGAAGGCCGAGGCCAGCGCCAGATGCACCTCCGCCGTCGCCCGCCCCAGCTGACGGGCCTCCGCCGTGAAGTCGCCACCCGAGGCCAGGGCGTCCAGCGCCAGCGTCCAGCCGTCGGAGGCGTCCCGCAGGAACGGCTGCAGCACACCGAGCGTCGCCTCCCAGGGATGCGTCGTGCGGAACCAGGCCACGGGGGCCGGTACCCGACGGCAGCCCTGCTCGGCCAGCGCGCCGGACAGCTCCAGGTCGGGGTTGACGCCCGGCTGGATGCGCCGGAAGAGCTTCAGGATGTACGTGTCGCCGTACACCAGCGAGGAGTTGGACTGCTCGGCGTCCAGCAGCCGCGGCACGAGACCCGCCGCCAGCGCCACGGACGGGTCCGCCTCGAAGCGCAGCGGGCCGGCCGCGCCCGGCTGCCGCAGCCGCTCCAGCAGGAGCTGGGCCGACCGGGGGTCCTGCAACGCGTCGAAGACGGTCAGACCGGCCAGCGGCCCCTCCTCCGCACGGCCGATGAGCGCCCGGCCGAGCCGCGGCGACAGATGCTGCCGTACGCCGAGCAGCAGCTGGTAGCAGTCACCGGCCGGGGGAGCGCCACCGGGCGCGGGGACCCCGTGACCGGCGTGCACCAGCAGATGCAGACAGCCCGGGAACAGCTCCGTCATCGACAGCAGCGCCAGCTCCGTGACGGGCCGGTCCTTGCCCGCGAACCAGCGCTGCCGTGGCAGCCACTCGCGCAGCAGCCCGGCGAGCGAGGCCATGGGGCTCGCGTCGACCGTACGGCTCGGTCGGGGAGATGCGGTCTTCTGCATGGTGACCCGTCCTTTCCTCGGCACACGCTCGAAGCTCACGCTCAAAGTCGTCTGCCGATGCGGGATGCGACTCGGGAGAGCCGGAACCAGTAGAAGCCGTGGCCCCCGAGGGTCAGCAGATACGGCAGCTCACCGATGGCCGGGAAACGGACCCCGCCGAACAGCTCCACCGGGTGGCGTCCGCTGAACTCGCGCAGGTCGAGCTCGGTGGGCTGCGCGAAGCGCGCGAAGTTGTTCACGCACAGCACGAGGTCGTCCTCGTACTCGCGCAGGAAGGCGAGCACCGCCGGGTTGGAGGACTGCAGTTCCGTGTAGGAGCCGAGTCCGAAGGCCGGGTTCTGCTTGCGGATCTCGATCATGCGGCGGGTCCAGTGCAGCAGCGAGGACGGGGAGGCCATGGAGGCCTCGACGTTCGTCACCTGGTAGCCGTAGACCGGGTCCATGATCGTGGGGAGGCAGAGGCGGCCCGGGTCGCAGGAGGAGAAGCCGGCGTTGCGGTCCGGGGTCCACTGCATCGGCGTGCGGACGGCGTCGCGGTCGCCGAGCCAGATGTTGTCGCCCATGCCGATCTCGTCGCCGTAATAGAGGATCGGGCTGCCCGGCAGGGCGAGCAGCAGAGCGGTGAAGAGCTCGATCGAATGACGGTCGTTGTCGAGGAGCGGGGCGAGTCGCCTGCGGATTCCGATGTTGGCGCGCATGCGGGGGTCCTTGGCGTACTCCGCCCACATGTAGTCGCGTTCCTCGTCGGTGACCATCTCCAGGGTCAGCTCGTCGTGGTTGCGCAGGAAGACGCCCCACTGGCAGCCGGAGGGAATGGCGGGGGTCTTGGCGAGGATTTCCGAGACGGGGTAGCGGGATTCCCGCCGTACGGCCATGAAGATGCGCGGCATGACGGGGAAGTGGAAGGCCATGTGGCATTCGTCGCCACCGTTTCGGAAGTCGCCGAAATAGTCGACGACATCCTCCGGCCACTGGTTCGCCTCCGCCAGCAGGACCGTGTCCGGATACATCGCGTCGATCTCGCGGCGGACGCGTTTGAGGAACTCGTGGGTGGCGGGAAGGTTCTCGCAGTTCGTGCCGTCCTTCGCGTACAGGTAGGGCACGGCGTCGAGCCGGAATCCGTCGATTCCCAGGTCCAGCCAGAAACGGAGGGCGGCCAGAATCTCCTCCTGTACGGCCGGGTTCTCGTAGTTGAGGTCCGGCTGGTGGGAGAAGAAGCGGTGGAAGAAGTACTGACCCCGGACCGGGTCGTACGTCCAGTTGGAGGGTTCGGTGTCGACGAAGATGATGCGGGCGTCG
This sequence comes from Streptomyces sp. DT2A-34, assembly GCF_030499515.1. Lineage (NCBI taxonomy): Bacteria > Bacillati > Actinomycetota > Actinomycetes > Kitasatosporales > Streptomycetaceae > Streptomyces > Streptomyces sp. DT2A-34. The sequence goes on from NZ_JASTWJ010000001.1 coordinate 10,043,415, forward strand.
GCGTACTGCTTGTCGTCGTCGGCCCACATGTAGTAGTCGCCGTAGGGGCCGTCGGGGTCTTTCCTCGATTCCTGGAACCACGGGTGCTGGTCGCTGGTGTGGTTCATGACGAAGTCGATGATGACCCGCATGCCCCGCTGGTGGGCGGAGTCGACGAATTCGACGAAGTCGGCGAGGTCACCGAATTCGGGCAGTACGGAGGTGTAGTCGGAGACGTCGTAGCCGCCGTCGCGCAGGGGTGATTTGAAGAAGGGCGGCAGCCACAGGCAGTCGACGCCGAGCCATTGCAGGTAGTCGAGTTTGGCGGTCAGTCCTTTGAGGTCGCCGACGCCGTCGCCGTTGCTGTCCTGGAAGGAGCGGACCAGGACCTCGTAGAAGACGGCGCGCTTGAACCAGTCCGGGTCACGATCCTTGGCAGGCGTGTCCTCGAAGGTGTCCAGCACGGGCTCGTTGACGGTCATGACGCGGGGGACCCTCCGATCCGGGGTGGTGATGCCTGGACGTGGAACACGTGCGCGGGCGCCCTGCCGGGCTCCAGGCGTACGTAGTTGGTCCTGCCCCAGCGGTAGGTCTCACCCGTCAGTTCGTCGAGCACGGACAGGGAGGCATCCCAGTCCAGGCCGAGTTGCGGCATGTCCAACGAGACCGTGGCCTCCTGGGTGTGGTGGGGATCAAGGTTGGCGATCACCAGAACGGTGTCCGGGCCCGTGCGTTTGCTGTACGCGATGAGCGCGTCGTTGTCGGTCCGGTGGAAGCGGAGGTTCCTGAGCCGGTGGAGTGCGGGGTGGCTCCTTCGGATGGCGTTGAGCTGGGTGATCAGGGGGGTGATGGTGCGGCCTTCGCGTTCGGCGGTTTCCCAGTCGCGGGGGCGGAGCTGGTACTTCTCCGAGTGGAGGTATTCCTCGCTGCCGTCGCGCAGGGGGGTGTTCTCGCACAGTTCGTAGCCGCTGTAGATGCCCCAGGTGGGGGAGAGCGTGGCGGCCAGGACGGCGCGGACCTCGAAGGCGGGGCGTGCGCCGTGCTGGAGGTATGCGTGGAGGATGTCGGGGGTGTTGGCGAAGAAGTTCGGCCGCATGTAGGCGGCTGCTTCGCCGGTCAGTTCGGTGAGGTACTCGGTGAGTTCCTGCTTGGTGTTGCGCCAGGTGAAGTAGGTGTAGGACTGCTGGAAGCCGATCTGGGCCAGGGTGTGCATCATCGCCGGGCGGGTGAACGCCTCGGCCAGGAAGATCACGTCCGGGTCGGTGCGGTTGATGTCGGCGATGACCTTCTGCCAGAACACGACCGGTTTGGTGTGGGGGTTGTCCACGCGGAAGATCCGCACCCCGTGGGCCATCCAGTGCCGCAGCACGCGCAGGGTCTCGGCGATCAGGCCGTCCATGTCCGCGTCGAAGGCGAGGGGGTAGATGTCCTGGTACTTCTTCGGCGGGTTCTCCGCGTAGGCGATCGTGCCGTCCGGGCGGTGGTGGAACCACTCGGGGTGCTTGTGTACCCAGGGGTGGTCGGGGGAGCACTGCAGGGCGAAGTCCAGGGCGATCTCCAGGCCCAGCTCACCGGCCTGGGCCACGAAGTGGTCGAAGTCCTCGATGGTGCCCAGGTCGGGGTGGACGGCGTCGTGGCCGCCCTCGGGCGAGCCGATCGCCCAGGGCACGCCGACGTCGTCGGGGCCGGCGGAGAGGGTGTTGTCGGGGCCCTTGCGGAAGGTGGTGCCGATCGGGTGGACGGGCGGGAGGTAGACGACGTCGAAGCCCATCGCGGCGATCGCCGGGAGCCGGCGCGCGGCGGTGCGGAAGGTGCCGTGGGGCTGCTGCGGGGTGCCTTCGGAGCGGGGGAAGAACTCGTACCAGGAGCCGTGCAGGGCCCGTTCCCGTTCCACCAGCAGCGGCAGCGGATCCGACGCGGTGACCAGATCCCGCAGCGGGTACCGCCCCAACACCGCATCCACGTTCGCCGCGAACGCCGCCTCCAGCCGTGAGGCGGGCGGCAGCGAGTCGTCCCGCAACGCCTCCGCGGCGGCTAGCACGGTCGCCCGCCCCGCGTCGTCGGGCACCGCGGCCGCCGCACGCTCGTACAGCTCGCCGCCCTCCTCCAGGACGAGCCCCACGTCGATCCCGGCCGGAACCTTGATCCGGGCGGTGTGGCGCCACGTGGCCACCGGGTCGCTCCAGGCCTCCACCCGGAAGGTCCAGTGGCCCACCGACGACGGCGTCACCTTGGCGCCCCAGCGGTCGCTGCCCGGGGCCAGCTCGTGCATCGGCGTCCACGGGCCCGGACGGCCGTCCGGGTCGGTCAGCACGACATTGGCGGCCACGGCGTCATGGCCCTCCCGGAACACGGTGGCGGTGACCTCGAAGGTCTCTCCCGCGACCGCCTTCGCCGGATGCCTGCCGCACTCCACGGCCGGCTGTACGTCCCGTACCGGGATGCGGCCGATCGTCCCGGTCCTGGTCCCGGTCTTCGTCTTGGTCCTGCCCATGGTTCACCTCCGCCGTGCTCGAGGCCGGGCACCAGGCCCGGCCGGGGGTCGAAGCTGCGCCGGAAGGTGTCTACTTCCCGGCAACGAAACGCCACCGCCGTGATCTCGATGGGCCCCGGCGCGCGGTGGCGCTCAAGCGGGGCCGCTCGTCCTGCTCCCGGAGGTAGGCCGCCAGGGTGATGCGCAGATAGCGTTCGGCCGCGTCCGCGGCCTCACGCGCGCAGCGCTTGCCCATCAGCACACACAGGGTGTATCCGGCGTCCTCGAAGGTGGCGCGCACCGTGTGGTCGGCAGGGGCCGCGAGCATGGCGCGCTCCCAGGCCCGATAACGCCGCAGTTGCCGAGCGACTTCGGCTTTGGCCGGTAGCAGCATGGCGCCGTTCACCTTCCGGGCTGCTCGATGACGCGTCTCCCGACCGTCGGGCGGAACCCGTGCGCGCACACACACGGGTTCCGTTACGGGCATCGAGGTCTTCACACATGGTGCATGGTTGACGACTCAGCGTCTTGTTGGTTCTTCAACTACCTCAGGTGTGTGCTCCTGTTGCACGAATGGCGTACCAACCCCACCCTGGAGTGACTCAGAAGCGATCAGCGCTCACGCTCCGTGCTCGGGGCCCGTCCCGCAGGGGCGAGGAGAGCGGGAGCTTTCGCGGTGAGGAGGTAACGACGGTGAAGACCGCAGTGCCCTGCTACTACCACCTCGACGTGGAAGTCAGCCCCGAACGGGTGGGACAGGTCAGCCGAATTCTGGCCGCCCACCTCCGGTACTGGGACCTGGAGACGCTTGTCGAGCCCGTCCGCCACGGCACGGAGATGCTGCTGCGGGCCATCGACGAGCACGCGACGGACAAGAACACCTCCATCGAGATGTGGTGGAACGGCCAGCACCTCATCACCGCCATCGGCGACAACGACCGCGCCCTGCGCCCGGACCACGAACTGCGCGCCTGCCTGCAACACCTCGCCGCGGTGAGCGACGGCTGGGGCTGCTGCGCCACCGAGACAGGCAGCAAGATCATCTGGTTCTCGCAGCGCGCCCGCGCCGGCGAACGCGCCCCGCTCGTGCCCACGGCGCCCGCCCCCCACCTGCGGGAGGCCCTTCAGGTACCCCGCGAGGTGCCCGTCACCGCCGTGGCCGACGCGGCGGGCACCCGGGACGTCGTCCTGGAGGAGGCCCGGTGACCGTGCGACGACGTGGCAAAGGGGTGCCGGCCTGGAGCGGGCACCCCTACCCGCTGGGAGCCGTCTTCGACGGACAGGGCACGAACTTCGCCCTGTTCAGCGAGGTCGCCGAACGCGTCGAGCTCGTCCTCGTCGACGACAAGGACCGGCACAGCGTCGTAGAGCTGACCGAGGTCGACGGCTTCGTATGGCACGGCTATCTGCCCGGCGTCGGACCCGGTCAGCGCTACGGCTACCGCGTCCACGGCCCCTGGGACCCCGGCCTCGGCCACCGGTGCAACCCGGCGAAGCTGCTGCTCGACCCGTACAGCCGGGCGGTGGACGGCCAGGTGGACAACCACGCCTCCCTCTTCGAACGCACCCCGGGCGCCCCGTCCCCGGCCGACAGCGCCGGGCACACCATGCTCGGCGTGGTGACCGACCCGCACTTCGACTGGGGCGACGACCGTCCGCTGGGGCGGCCGTACGCCGACACCGTCATCTACGAGGCGCACGTACGGGGCCTGACCCGCACCCACCCCGACGTCCCGCCGGAACTGCGCGGCACCTACGCCGGACTCGCGCACCCCGCTGTCGTCGAGCACCTGACGAACCTCGGGGTGACCGCCGTAGAGCTGATGCCGGTGCACCAGTACGTCCAGGACGGCGTGCTGCTCGACCGGGGCCTGTCCAACTACTGGGGCTACAACACGATCGGCTTCTTCGCGCCGCACAACGACTACGCCGCCCACGGCACCCGCGGCCAGCAGGTCGACGAGTTCAAGTCGATGGTGAAGGCGCTGCACGCGGCCGGCCTCGAAGTGATCCTCGACGTGGTCTACAACCACACCGCCGAGGGCAACGAGCGCGGCCCCACCCTCTCCTTCCGCGGCATCGACAACGCCTCGTACTACCGCCTCGTCGACGGCGACTGGGCGCACTACTACGACACCACCGGCACCGGCAACAGCCTGCTCATGCGCCACCCCTACGTGCTCCAGCTGATCATGGACTCGCTGCGCTACTGGGTGACCGAGATGCACGTCGACGGCTTCCGCTTCGACCTCGCGGCCACGCTCGCCCGCCAATTCCACGAGGTGGACCGGCTCTCGGCGTTCTTCGACCTCATCCAGCAGGACCCGGTGATCAGCAGGGTCAAGCTGATCGCCGAGCCGTGGGACGTGGGGGAGGGCGGCTACCAAGTGGGCAACTTCCCGCCGCTGTGGTCCGAGTGGAACGGCAAGTACCGCGACGCCGTACGGGACTTCTGGCGCGGCGAGCCCGGTTCGCTCGGCGAGTTCGCCTCCCGGCTGACCGGCTCCTCCGACCTCTACGCGCACAGCCGGCGCCGACCGCGCGCCAGCGTCAACTTCGTGACCGCGCACGACGGGTTCACCCTGCGCGACCTCGTCTCCTACAACGACAAGCACAACGAGGCCAACGGCGAGGGCAACCGGGACGGCGAGAGCCACAACCGGTCCTGGAACTGCGGCGCCGAGGGCGAGACCCGCGACCCGGCCGTCCTGCGACTGCGCGCCCGCCAACAGCGCAACTTCATCGCCACGCTGCTGCTCTCGCAGGGCATCCCCATGCTCGGCCACGGCGACGAACTCGGCCGCACCCAGCGCGGCAACAACAACGCCTACTGCCAGGACAACGAGGTCTCCTGGATCGACTGGCGGCTCACCGACGACCAGCGTGACCTTGCCGGCTTCACCCGCTACGTCATCGCGCTGCGCGCCGCCCACCCCGTCCTGCGCCGCCGCCGCTTCTTCCAGGGAGAGACGCCCACCCACCCCGAACAACCGCTGCCCGATCTGCTGTGGCTGCTCCCCGACGGACGCGAGATGACCGACGAGGACTGGCAGCGCTCCGACGCCCACTCGGTCGCCGCCTTCCTCAACGGCGACGCGATCGCCGAACCCGACTGGTGCGGCGAGCCCGTCGTGGACGACTCGTTCCTGCTTCTGCTCAACAGCTACTGGGAGCCGGTGGAGTTCCGCCTGCCGGACGCCACCTACGGCGATCGCTGGACGACCTTGATCGACACGGCCGAACCACAGGGCCCTCCGGACGAGTCGGAACACAAGGCAGGCACCCGCGTCCTGGTCGAGCGCCGCAGCCTACTGCTCCTCACGAGACCGTCTCGGCAGCGCCCCTGAAGGGGCGCGGGGCTGTATCGATATGCGGCTCCGCCGCGTGGGCGCGACCAGCCACAACACAGCCGCAGCCACAACACAGCCGCAGCCACAACACAGCCGCAGACGACCACCAACACACCGCGCCCCCCGTAGTCGCACCCTCTACCGGGCCCGCCGCGACGTCACCGTGAACTGCGCCCCGTCGGGATCACGCAGCACAGCCTCCTCGCTCCCCTTCGACAGCACGCTGCCCCCATGCAGCTCCGCCGCCCGCGCACACCCCGCCACGTCGGCGACCGCGAAGTGAACCTGCCAGTGCGGCCGGATCGTCGGATCCGGCGCCGCTTCCAGCGCACCCGACTCGATCCGCGCCACGACGTCGCCGCCGCTGCGCAGCACGACCTCCCCGCCCTCGTAGCGGACCTCGCAGCACCCGGGCCGCTCCGTCGCCCAGTCCAGGACCTCGCCGTAGAACATGGCGGCGTCGAAGGCGTCGCGGGTGTGCAGGCGGATGAAGGTGGGCGCCGCGCGCCGCCAGGTCTCCCAGCTGGAGTGCAGCTCGCCCTCCCAGACGCCGAAGGTCGCGCCGTCCCGGTCGGCCAGCAGCGCCGCACGTCCGGGCGGCAGGGAGAGCGGTCCGACGGCCGAGGTGCCGCCGCGCTCCTGTACGCGCGCCACGGCCTCGTCCGCGCTCGGCACGGCGAAGTAGGGCGTCCAGGCGACGGCCATCTGCCACATCGTGGCGACCGCCGCGACCCCGGCCACCGGAATCCCGTCGGCCAGAGCCACCCAGAAGCGGTCACCGAGCTTGGCGGGCCGCCAGCGCCAGCCCAGTACGGCCGAGTAGAACTCGTGGGTGGCCTCGAGATCGCGGCTGGTCAGGCTCACCCAGCAGGGTGCGCCGAACACGGAGTGTGTGGACACGACGTCGGTCGTGCCCGTGGGGTTTCTCGCAGCGTCGTTCATGGCAGTCGCGTCCTGGCTCTCGCGCGACCGGCGGCCACCGGTCTCCTCCCAGTGTCCAGCCGGATCCGCTCCGGGGCCTGTCGAGTTACCTCCGGCGTGGCGCCGAAACGGCCGAGGCGGACCCTCCGCTTCACTGGCACACGGGGGGCGAAGCGGCGAGGATGGAGGCGTGGCACCCGTACCGCACGAGCCCGCAGACGAGACCGACCGGATCCTCGAGCTGCAAGAGGAAGTCGACCAGCTCAAGGAGGCGGTCGTCTCGCACGCCGTCGTGGACCAGGCGATCGGCATGGTCGTCGCACTCGGCCGGGTGTCGCCGGAGCAGGGGTGGGCCGTACTGAAGGACGTGTCCCAGCACACGAACATCAAGCTCCGCCACGTCGCGGAACTGATTCTCCGCTGGGGCCGGGACGGCGAGATGCCGCCCGAAATCAGCGTCGAGCTCGAAGAGGCCCTCGAACGTCGTGGCCCGACGCAGATTCCGGGATCGGCCCAGGACTGACTCATCCCTTCGGGTTCAACGGACTTCCACGAGCATTTCGTCGCGCAAATGGGCGAAGCAGCCGCTCAGCAACCGGGAGACGTGCATCTGCGAGATGCCGAGCTGCTGCGCGATGCGGCTCTGGGTCATCCCGCCGAAGAAGCGGAGGTAGAGGATGGTCCGCTCACGCTCCGGAAGCCGCTGCAGGCACGGGCTGACGGTCACCCGGTCGACGACGACGTCGTACGCCGGATCGGGACCGCCGAGCGCGTCGCCCAGCGCGTAACCGTCCGTGCCGGGCATCTCCGCCTCCAGCGACAGCGCGGAGAAGCACTCCAGGGCCTCCATGCCGGTGCGCACCTCGGCCTCGGTCAGATGCGCGTGCTCGGCGATCTCCGACACGGTGGGCACCCGGCCCGGGGTCTGCTGCGACAGCTCCTTCGCGGAGCTGCGCACCCGGTTGCGCAGGTCCTGGACCCGGCGCGGCACGTGCAGCGTCCACATGTGGTCGCGGAAGTGCCGCTTGATCTCGCCGGTGATGGTGGGCACCGCGTACGCCTCGAAGGCGTGGCCGCGTGCCGGCTCGTAGTGGTCGACGGCCTTCACCAGTCCCAGGGCGGCCACCTGGTACAGGTCCTCGAGGGACTCACCGCGCCCCTTGAACCGGACGGCGATCCGCTCGGCCATGGGCAACCAGGCCTGAACCAGATCGTCCCTGAGCGCCTTGCGTTCCGGCCCGTTCGGCATTCCCACGAGCCGGTCGAACGCTTCCGCGGTGTCAGGGGCGTCGTCGTGCGGATGCTGCTTCGTTCTGGTGGTGGCACTCATCCGAGCGCACCTCCTCAGCAGGTGCTGACTGGACAGACACCGTGGGAGGCGCGGAGTCGGACCTCAGGAGGACACCCTGGAGCCCGGTGGGCCGGCTCCCACGGACGTGCCTCCTGTCCGAAGCACATATGGGTGGATTCCCCCCTGAAAGCGCATCTGAAACAAATTTCGTGAATGCGACTTCATGTCACCGTCGAATGACTCTGTGTTGGCGGAGAAACGGGCTCGCCATTGCCCTCCCTTGGTCCATGACGCAGGAGACCTTCCCGGAGGAGCCGGCCGACGCGCTCGTCGGGGTCCAGCGACTGATCCGGCGCAGGCTGCGGCGGGAGATGCCCGCCCCGCAGCTGCCCGGTGCCGAGGTGGAGCTGTTGCGGCTGGTCGTGGAGCGGCCCGGCATCGGGATCTCGGACGCGGCCAAGGAGCTGTACCTGGCGGGCAATTCGGTGTCGACGCTGGTCAACCAGCTGGCCCGGCAGGGCCATCTGGTCCGCGAGACGGACCCGGCCGACCGGCGCGCCGCCCGACTGCTGCCACCCCGGCGGCCGAGGCCCGGCTCGGCGAGTGGCGCAAGCGGCGCGCCGATCTCGTACGACGCCAGGTGTCCGGCCTCGACGAGGCGGACCGGGAGACGCTGCCGGCGGCGATCCCGGCGCTGCGCCGACTGGCCGGCACACTGCGCGAGGAGGCGGAGTGAGCATGAAACGAGACGTCGCCGAGGCGGTGACCTGCACCGGGCTCGCCTGCTCCTTCGGTGAGACCAACGCGGTGGACGGGCTCGACCTGACGGTGCGGCAGGGCGAGGTCTTCGGCCTGCTCGGCCCCGACGGCGCCGGAAAGACCACGGCCATCCGCTGCATGACCACCCTCCTGCCGGTACCCGCCGGCATGGTCCACGTCTTCGGGTACGACGCCGCGGGCGACCGTATGGCGGTGCGGCGTCTGCTCGGCTACGTCCCGCAGCAGCTGTCCGCCGACGCGAGCCTCACCGGCCGCGAGAACGTCGCCCTGTTCGCCCGCGTCTTCGACGTGCCCCGCCGCGAACGCGCCGAACGGGTCGGCCAGGCCCTGGCCGCCGTCGGTCTCACCGACGCCGCCGACCGGCTCGCCGGCACCTACTCCGGCGGCATGGTCCGCCGCCTCGAACTCGCCCAGGCCCTGGTCAGCGCGCCCCGCCTGCTGATCCTCGACGAACCGACCATCGGCCTCGACCCGATCGCCCGCACCGGCGTGTGGGAGCACATCGGTGCCGTCCGCGCCGTCACCGGCATGACGGTCCTGGTCACCACCCTCCCCCAGAGGGGGACCCCCAACATGGACGAGGCCGACCAGTACTGCGAGTAGGGGACGCCCTCGCTGGGGATCGCCCTGAGCCGGGTGAAGGTCTGGCCGAAGATCAGCAGCCAGAGGGCGGGCTGGACCGCGCGGGTGTACAGCTCGGTGCGGTCGCGGCGCAGCTTCTGCAGCTCCACGACGCACATCGCCAGGACGCGGGCGGGCAGCAGCCGCCAGCCGGGGCGGGGTTCGGGCGGCCGTAGCAGCAGGTCGATGCCGTGGGCGGGGTCCCGGTCAGCCGACGCGGCGTGCGGCGGGTGCTTCGGACATCGCGGAAGTCTCCTGAACTCTCGTCGAGTCTGCTGCCGACGATGTCGCCCTCCAGCGTGGGCAGCGGGTCGGTGTCGGCCGCCCCCGCGGCACGCCGACGGGTGCCGAGCCCTTCCCTGAGCTCGGTCGGGGTGCCGAGGGCCCGGATGCGGCCGCGGTGCATCAGCCCGACCCGGTTCGACCTATCTGGCCCCCGGCAACATCGCCCAGTCCGCGATGTTCATCGCCGTCTTCCACGGCATCCAGATCATCTGGGAACGCGACGCCGGCATCCTCAACAAGCTCCTGGTCACCCCGACCCCGCGCTCCGCCCTGATCACCGGCAAGGCGTTCGCGGCCGGGGTGAAGTCCCTGGCCCAGGCCGTCGTCGTGATCGTCCTCGCCGCGCTGCTCGGCGTCGCGCTGACCTGGAACCCGCTGAAGCTGCTCGGCGTCGCCGCCGTCGTCGTCCTCGGACCGGCGTTCTTCTCCTGCCTGTCGATGACCATCGCCGGCATCGTCCTCAGCCGCGACCGGCTGATGGGCTTCGGGCAGGCCATCACGATGCCGTTGTTCTTCGGCTCCAATGCCCTCCACCCGCTGTCCGTGATGCCGGGCCGGCTCCAGGCGGTCGGCAAGGCCGACCCGCTCAGCTACCAGGTCGACGCCCTGCGCGGCCTCCTCCTCGGCACCCCGGCCCACCTCGCGCTCGACTTCGCCGTCCTGCTGGTGGCCGCCGTGCTCGGCATCGCCGCGGCCTCCTCGCTGCTGGGCCGGCTGGCTCGCTGATCTTGGTGGGCAACGTGATGTGCGGCACGTGGCCGAACGCGGCCGTCAGGCCAGAAAGCGGATTCTTCCTGCCCACGGCTTGATCGGTGATCAAGGGGGCGAATGGGCTGGCCACCGCGCATTCTGCTCATTTGACAGTGCACTCGGCGCAAAGATAGGAAGCAGCTCTCTGAGGTCGAGAGGTGGACTGTGTACGAGCCGAACGTGGTCGGGGACTGGCACGAGTACGACGAGCATGCCGGTTTGCGTGTCCGCGTCCACCGCCTGGAAGCCGCCGAGCCGCCGCGCGGACGGGACGACGCCGCCGAAGGCCTGACGTACTTCAGGGTCCGCGTCACCGTCGAGAACCGCGGCGAGCGGCACCTCGGCATCCACCTCGAGGACGGTCAGATCGACGTGCGGATCGGCCGTGAAGGCGAGGCGGCGTTCATCGACTGGCGCAACTCGCAGTTCATCGAGGGCTTCGACGTCTACCCGCTGCGCCGGGCCACCGCCGTGCTGTACGCGGCGGGCCCGGAGGCGAGCCTGAGCCAGGTCGACGTGCAGATCCAGCTGCGCGTCGAGGAGGAGTGGGCCGACCGCCGGCTGTGGACCGGCGGCCTCGGGCTGCAGGAGAACTCCGTCGGCGCCCACGCCGCCACCCTGCGCGACGGCCTCGCGCTCCAGGTGAGCAACTTCCTGCGGGACCAGGCCGAAGAGGGCACCGCCTGACGCGGAGCGTCTCGGTGGGGCGCCGTCCGACGCGGCAGCGCCCTTCGTGCCCGAGGTCCCCGAGGCCTCAGTGCGGGATGCCGTCGATGATCTCCCGTGCCCCCTGACGCAGCAGCGCGACCGCCACCGACGTACCGAGCGTGGCCGGGTCCAGTCGGCCGGCCCACTCGTGGGCGTTCAGCCGCGTCTTGCCGTCCGGAGTGAACACACAGGCCCGCAGGGACAGTTCGCCGCCCCGGTCCACGCGCGCGTACCCGGCGATCGGGCTGTTGCAGTGCCCCTGCAGGACGTGCAGGAACATGCGCTCGGCGGTGGCCTCCCGATAGGTGTCCGGGTCACCGAGGCCGCTGACCGCGTCGATGAGCTCGGTGTCGCCCTCCCGGCACTGCAGCGCGAGGATGCCCGCGCCGATCGGCGGCATCATCACCTCGGGGGAGAGGACCTCGCTGATCACGTCACGCCGGCCGATGCGCTCGAGGCCGGCCACCGCCAGCAGCAGCGCGTCCGCCTCGTCGGCGGCCAGCTTCTCCAGCCGCCGGTTGGCGTTGCCGCGGAACGGTACGCACTGCAGGTGCGGGTGGGTGGCGGCCAGCTGGGCGACGCGGCGGACCGAGGAGGTGCCGATCCGGGTCCCCGCCGGCAGCTCGTCCAGCGTGAGTCCCCCGGGATGGATGAGGGCGTCCCGGACGTCGTCCCGCTTCAGGAACGCGGCGAACGTCGTGCCCGCGGGCAGCGGCCGGTCGGCGGGGACGTCCTTGACGCAGTGCACGGCGAGATCGGCCTCGCCCGCCAGCAGCGCCGCGTCCACCTCCTTGGTGAACGCTCCCTTGCCCTCGACCTGGGACAGATCGCCCATCCACTTGTCACCGGTCGTCTTCACGGGCACGACCTCGGTGCGCACACCGGGGTGCAGGGCCGCCAACTCGGCGCGGACACGCTCCACTTGGGCGAGCGCCATGGGCGAGTCACGGGAGACGATACGGATCAGTTCAGGGACGGACATGCGGACACGATAGACCGTCACAACCCCGCGTCCGTACGGTACCGCCCCATTCCCGCCCGGCCCTTGCCGCCCGCCCCGTCCTCGACGCCCGCCCGCACCGGCCGGATCAGCACCGCCAGCGCCGCCACCGTCAGCAGCCCCCCGACCAGGAACGTGCCGCGCACCCCGACCACGGGCAGCAGTACGCCCCCGAGCAGCGCACCGGCGGCGATGCCCACGTTGTAGGCGGCCGAGTTGGCCGCGAGGGCCGTCTCCGTGCGACCCGGCGCCACCTGGAGAACCCGGCTCTGCGACGCCATGAAGGTGGTCGCGACCGAGGCGCCGAGCAGCATGATCAGCACGACGCACGCCACCGGGACATGGCCCGTCGCGTAGAGACCGAGCAGCGCCACCGCCTGGGCCGCCACCGGCACGGCCAGCGTGGCCCGCGGAAAGCGGTCGAGGAGCGGACCGACCACGGTGACCCCGGCCAGCGCCGCCCCGCCGAACGCGAACAGCACGCCGCTCACCGCGTCCTCGCCCAGCCCGCTCACCTCGTCGAGGAAGGCGACGACGTAGGTGAACCCGGCGAAGAAACCGGTCACCGACAGGGCGCTGACGGTCAGCACGACGTAGAACCCGCGCCGGTCGGGGGCGGCCCCGTACACGGAGTGGCCGTCCTCCGGGCGGGACGAGGGCAGCAGGACGCCGATGGTCACGAGCGAGATGAGCGCGAGTACCCCGAGCAGCACGAACGGCGTCCGCCAGCCGGTGTGCCCGCCCAGCCAGGTTCCCGCCGGCACCCCGGCCACCGTGGCCAGGGAACCGCCGACGGACAGCAGCCCGATGATCCGCCCCCGGCGCTCGGGCGGAAACAGCCCGACCGCGACCGGTCCCATCACCGCCCAGAACAACGCCTGCGCCATCGCCGTCGCCACCCGCGCCGCGAGCAGCAGCCCGTACGACACGCCTCCCAGCGCCGACACCCAACTGGCCACGGCGAGCAGCCCCAGCAGCCCCGCCAGCAGATACCGGCGTGGCAGCGACCGGGTGGCATGGGCGAGGGGCAGCGACACGACAGCCACGGTCAGGCCGTACCCGGTCACCAGGGCGCCCACGGCCGCCAGCGAGACCCGCAGGTCGTCCGCCATGAGCGCGAGCAGGCCGATCGGCAGGTTCTCGGTGGTGTTGAACGTGAACGCCGCCAGCATCAGCGCCGCGACGACGGCGGCACGCCGCCAGGGTGCCGGACGTGGGCTGCCCATCCATCCGCCTTTCCGAGAGGGGGAGTCGGGGCAAGCATGCCGGTCGGCGGCGTGCGCCTCTACTCTTTCGGTCCAGGACGAATCCTCGGGCCGGCACGAGGCTTTCGATCCGGACGAATCGCTGCTCACGACGGGGGTCGCCATGCCGCTCGCCCTGCACCTCGGCACCGACGACCTCACGCGCTGCCGGTTCGCGATCTCGCCGCTGTGCCAGACCCACGAGGCGCTGCGCCTGCTCCGCCGGCCCGCCCGGCACGGCTACCACCAGGGCTGGTTGCGCCGCATGCGCCGTACGGTCGCCGGCCTCGACCTGGCACCGCTGTGGCTGTTCATCCCACCGCCCGGCGGCTACACCCCGGACTTCCTGGGACCGCCGCCGCAGGAGCCGTATCCCTCGATCGAGGACGAGTTGGCGCGGATGCGCGCCACGGACCCCGACCTGGCCCACGCGGAGATGAGCCGCTCGCTCGGCTTCACCCCGGGACTCGCCGAGTCACCCCAGGGGCGTGCCGCGCTCGACGACCCGGCCGCCACCGTACGGCGCCTGGCCGACCTCACCGAACAGGCCTCGTACGCCCTGCTCGCACCGGACTGGCCGCGCCACCGCGCTGTTCTGGAGGCGGACGTCGCGTACCGCTCGCGCAGGGCGGCGGACGCCGGGCTCGACGCGCTGCTCACCGGACTGCATCCATCCGTCGACTGGGCGGGCCACACCCTCACGCTGCGCGAGTACAGCGATGTGCCGGACGCCCAGACACCCGACGGCAGAGGGGTGTTGCTCATGCCGAGCGTGTTCGTGTGGCCGGACGTGGTCAGCGGCTTCGCCCGGCCCTGGCAGCCGACCGTCATCTACCCCGCCCGAGGCATGGGCCGCCTGCACAGCGTCCCCGCACGGCGCCCGGCGGAGGCACTCGCCAGGCTGCTCGGCCACCAGCGCGCCGCCCTCCTCGCCGACCTGACCACCCCGTCCTCGACGACGGACCTGGCCCGCCGTCACGGCCTGGCCCCCTCCACCGTGTCGGCCCACCTCTCGGTCCTGCGCGAGGCCGGCCTGCTGGAGTCCCGGCGTCAGGGCCACTACGTGCTGTACGGCCGAACGGCCCTGGGCGACGCCCTCGTCGACCGGGACGTCGACGGGGACGTCGGACCGGCGGCCGGCTGACACCGACCGCGCGCAGCACGGCCGCGCGGGGCCCCGGAGAGGTCCGGGGCCCCGCGCTCGCTCAGGTGGCCGGGCCCTGCTGCCCGAGCCCGAAGGGGCTGATCAGGCGTACGGGTCGAACGTGATGCCGGACGGCTTCGCCGACGCCAGGTGGTTCGCGAAGTTGGCGTCCTTCAGGCCGAAGTTGGCGCTGCCGAAGTCGTACGCGACCAGCTTGTCGCGCACGCCCGACGGGTAGCCGTTCCAGCCGACCAGCGGCGGGTACTGCCAGGTGCCCTTGTGGTTCTCCGGCGGTTCGTCGCCCGAGCCCGCGAGGCGGAAGCAGTGCGTGCTGACGCCGTCCTTGTGGTACACGATCTTCGCGTGCGTGCCGTCGAAGCGCACCGAGGACGCGGCGCTGATCGTGAACGAGCCGTGGTTGGACGTCGAGACGTACTGCACCGCGTTGTTCTGCACCCACACCACGACATGCTCCCAGTCGTGCCGGTGCCCGCCGATGCTGCTGCCCGCCACGGCCTGGTCCTTCTCGAAGTACAGGCCGTACATGTAGGCGCACCAGCCGTTGTTGCACTTGTAGCGGGAGTAGCCGTTGGTGTTGTCGAGGTCCGAGGCGTCACGGCAGTCGCCGCTGAGCGAACCGGTCGGGTTGAGACCGCCGTTGACGGTTCCGTCCGGGCCAATGGCGGGGGTGGAGTAGCAGCCGTCGGTGTCGTAGTCGTAGGCCGGCTGGTACGTGCTCTCGGCCGTGTCGGCGTTGGCGGGCAGCGCCGACGGCGGGGCCGCGAAAGCCACGGCGGGGAAGGCGATGACGAGGGCGGCAGCACCGGCGAGACCGGTGAGCCATCTCCTGCGGTGGGTGCGGAACGCCAGTGACGACACTGCGTCCTCCTCCTGGTTCGGGCGCAGCCACAACGGCTGTGGGGGAAAGGCAGTTCAGGGTCCTGCCTTTTCACTTCCGTGCCAAGAGTCACGGGCGTACCGGTGGTAACGATCAGCGCAACAGTTGGGGCGCGTTGAACCCATCAAGAAGGCACGAGCGCGGTCCCGTTCGAAGCTGCAGGGGCTGAAGCCGCGTCACACACTGTCGTCCGGCAGGTCGGCCGCCGCGTCCTCCGGTGCGAGGTCGGGCCTGAGCCGCAGCCAGGACGGCTGGCGCAGCATCCCGGACCGGGTGCGGACGCTGTAGCGGACCTCGCCGACCAGCCGGGGCAGCACCCAGTGCGCACCGGCCACGCGCGGGGCGGGGGCGAAGGGGCAGGTGTCCGTCTCGGACGCCCGCAACAGCTCGGCCAGCCGCGTCCGTTCGGCCTCGCTCCAGCCGGTGCCCACGCCGCCGACGTACCGCAGACTTCCGGCCGCGCGCTGTCCGACCAGCACCGCTCCCGGCAGGCCCGTGAGCCGTCCCTTGCCGGGCAGCCAGCCCCCGACGATGACGTCCTCCGTGCGCATGTTGCGGATCTTGATCCAGGCGCGGGAGCGCACCCCGGGCTCGTACACCGAGTCCAGCCGCTTGCAGACGAGCCCCTCCAGACCGTGTTCGAGCGTCGCTCGCAGGGCCTCGGCGCCGTGCCCGACCAGCGCGCCCGGCGTCGACCAGAACGGCCCGCTCAGGCCCAGCTCCTCCAGCCGCCCGCGCCGCCGGGTGTAGGGCAGCGTGAGCAGGGAGCGGCCCGCCAGGTGCATCACGTCGAACAGCACCAGATGGACGGGGGTCTGAGCCGCCATCCGCGCGGCCCGTGTCGGCGCGTGCGCCAGGCCCATGCGGGACTGCAGCAACTGGAAGTCGGCGCGCCCCTGTTCGTCCAGCGCCAGGATCTCCCCGTCCAGTACGGCGCCCGTGGTGCCGAGCGCGCTGCCCAGCGGCCGCAGTTCGGGATAGGCGGCCGTGATGTCCTCGCCGGAACGGGCGCGCAGCAGCAGGCTGCCGTCGCCTTCCAGATAGACCACCGCGCGCTGGCCGTCCTGCTTGGTCTCGTACGCCCAGCGCGCGTCCTGCGCGGCGGGCGGCAGGGTGCCGGGCGTGGCGAGCATGGGAGGGATCAGCGGCAGACTCACGGGTCAGTTGTCGACGGTCCCGCCCGCCGCCACGCACCCCCGCCGTCGTTTTCCCCTGAACGGCGGCCGAGGCGTCTGTCCCCCGAACAGCGCAAGGGCGGTCAGCCGTTCCCCTTCGGCGGCACGGCCCGCACCAGACCCGACTGGTAGGCCATGACGACGAGTTGGGCACGATCGCGGGCGCCCAGCTTCGTCATGGCACGGTGGACATGGGTGCGCACGGCGGGCTGACGAAGAGCTTCTCGGCGATCTCCTCGTTGGAGTGCCCCTCGGCCACCCAGGCCATGACCTCCCGCTCCCGGGCGGTGAGGGCGGCGAGGTCCTCGGGCGCGGCCGACTGCGAGCTCTCGGCGGGAGAGGCCAGGAACCGTGTGACCAGCGTGCGGGTCGCGGTGGGGGAGAGCAGGGACTCGCCGGCGGCCACGGTCCGGATGCCGTCCAGCAGCACGTCCGCGGTGACGTCCTTGCCGAGGAAGCCGCTCGCCCCGGCGCGCAGCGCCTGCGCGACGTACTCGTCGATCTCGAACGTGGTGAGGATCAGCACGCGCACCGCCGCGAGGTCCGGATCCGCGCAGATCGCGGACGTGGCGGCCAGTCCGTCGGTGCCGGGCATGCGGATGTCCAGCAGCACCAGGTCGGGGCGGTGGGCTCGGGCGAGGTCGACGGCCTCGGCGCCGTCGGCGGCCTCACCGACCACCTCCATGTCCGCGCAGGAGTCGATCAGGATCCGGAAGGTGGCCCGCAGCAGGGCCTGGTCGTCGACGAGCAGTACGCGGATGGTCATGGGGGTCTTCCGGTTCCGGAGCGGTCGGTGCGGGTGCGGGTGAGGCAGGGTGCGGTGCGGTGGTGACGAACGAGAGGTCTTCGCGCCCCGGACATCTGCCAGGAGCCATCTGCCAGGGTCCAGGGAACAGCCCGCCACGTCGTCGTGCGTCTGCCGACAGTCGCCGGTACTCGGAACGCAGTACGCGCCACGGGCAAGGTCATCCCCGAGGGGGAGCAGGGCCCGTCCTCACCACACGCACGGCAGCTCCACCGCATCGTTCAATCACGTGACTTAGATTGTAGGAGTGCGAACCCGCGACGGCTCGAGGGACTGGTCGTCGCAGGGGGTGTTGGGAAGTCCCGGTGCGGTGGTGATCATGGCGAGCAGGACTTTGCGCGAGGAACAGGTCAACGCGACCCGGGAGCTGCTGCTGACCGCGGCCGAGCGGCTCTTCGCCGAACACGGCGTGTACGCGGTGTCCAACCGCCAGGTCAGCGAGGCCGCGGGGCAGGGCAACAACACGGCGGTCGGCTACCACTTCGGCACCAAGGCCGACCTGGTCCGCGCCATCGTCCGGCGGCACGCCACGCGCATCGAGGACATCCGCGCCCGCCTGGTCGCCGACCTCGCGGACCCGGACGACCTGCGCGGCTGGGTGGACTGCCTCGTCCGCCCGGCGCTCGAACACCTCGCGGCACTCGGCAGCCCCACCTGGTACGCGCGGTTCTGCGCCCAGGTCGTCGCCGATCCGGCGCTGCACCGGATCATGGTCGAGGAGGCCCTTACCTCCCCGGCTCTCCAGGAGATCATCGAGGGGTTGAACCGGTGCCTGCCCGACCTCCCCGCCGAGGTCCGCGCCGAACGCGGCGAGATGGTCCGCCACCTGGTCGTCCACGTGGCCGCCGAGCGTGAGCGCGCCCTCGCCGAGAACACCTCCACCCCCCGGTCCAGCTGGGACGACGCCGCCATGGGCCTCGCCGATGCCGTCGTCGGCATGTGGCTGGCACCCGTCTCACCCGGCCGCTGACGGCGCCGCACAAGGAGTACGACCGTGAAAACGACTCCGGGCCAAGGCCGCCGTCGCGGCGCCGGACGGGGCCGGTCATGAGCCCTCGGCAGACGGCCGCGCCCCTGGACGGTGCCCCCGGCGACAAACCCGCCCTCGCGCGCGGCGCCGGCCAGCACGTCCTGGTCGTCGCGGCCGAGCCCGACGTCGCCGAACTGGTCTCGACCACCCTGGAGTTGGCCGGCTACCGGATCAGCCTCACCGGCACCGGCGCCGAGGCGCTGGCCCGCGTCGCGCGGCACCGTTTCGACCTGGTGGTCCTCGACACCACCCTGCCGGACTTGGTGAACCTCGGCCGGGAGCGCCGACCCGCCCTCCCGCACCGCCCGCCCGTCCTCCTCCTCACCGAGTACGACCACCTGCACCGGCTCGTGCCCGAACTCGGCCTGGGGGAGCGGGACTACGTCACCAAGCCGTTCCGGGTGGCCGAAGTCCTCGCCAGGATCCAGGTGCTGCTGCGCGGCCCTCGCCCCGGCCCGCCCAGAGGCAACCCGCTGGAGTACGGCGACCTGGTGCTGGACGACACCGTGTGCCGGGCCCGACGGGGGATGCGGGCGCTCGACCTCACGCCGGCGGAGTACCGGCTGCTGCGCCACCTCCTGGGCAACGCGCACCGGGTGCTGTCCAAGGAGCAGATCGGCCGCTACGTCTGGGGCGACCACCGCGGCGACAACGCGATCGAGCAACTCGTCTCCCGCCTGCGCCGCAAGGTGGACCGGGACGACGACCCGGCGCTGATCCACACGCGCCGCGGCTTCGGGTACTGGCTGGGCCGGGCCGAGAGCGGTTCCTGACGCCCGGTGGGGGGAGTCGGCCAAGCAGGGCGGTGCGGTGTGTGCCGGAGGCCTGCGCTCGGCCCGGTGGCGCTGATGCCGGTCGTCCTCGGGGCCGCCAGGCGCCTGACCCTGCTCGAGATGGGCGACGACACGGCCGACGCGCTCGGCGTCCCGCCCGAGCGCAGCCGACTTGTGCCGCCGTGCGCCGGGACGGGGCTCACGGCCATGGCGGTCGCCGCCGCAGGGCCGGTGCCGGTCGTCGCGATGGCCGCACCCCGACTCGCCCGCCGCGTCACCCGGGCCGCCGGCCCCGACGTCCTGCCGGCCGCGTGGACGGGCGCGCTCCTCGTGTCCGCCGCCGACCTGGCCACACAGCGCGTCACCGGGTCGGCCCTCCCGCCGGCCGGCGTGGTGACGGGCGTGGCCGACGGCGCGTATCCGGCCTGGCTGCTGCGGAAAGAGCGCAGGGCGGGCGCCGTGTGAACACCCACCCCAAATTAGTTGAGTTACGCAACTAAATGGTAAAGTGGTCCCCATGTCGACACCGCCGCTCCCCGAACTCCTCGACACGCCCGCGTCCCCGGAAGTGATCGAGATAGAGCGAGCGCTCACCCGCATCACCTACCTGAGCACGCGCGCCCGGCAGCACGAGCGGCTCATGGCCCTGGCCGGTGTGCCACTGGACCGGGCCGCCGTGGCGCTGCTGCGCCAGGTCGCCGACTCGGAGTCGCTGCGCCCCGGGGAACTGGCCGCCCGGCTCGGTGTGGAGGCCTCGCACGTCACGCGTACGGTGCAGCAGCTGCAGAAGTCCGGCTACGTCACCCGCGTCCCCGACCCCCGGGACCGCCGCGCCCAGCGCATCGAACTCACCGAGGCCGGCCGGCAGGCCGTCGCCCGCGTGCGTGAGGCCGGCGCCCGCGGCATGCAGCTCGCCCTGACCGAGTGGACCCCCGAGGAACTGGGCCAACTGTCCACCCTCTTCCACCGCATGGTCGACGACTTCCTCGCCCACGCCATCGACGAGGACACCGAACCGCAGCCGACGGCACCGGCCGACACCGCCTGACCGAACCGCTCGGGCACCGGTCATGACGACGCCGTGCGCGGGCGCTGCCCGGACGGGCCCGGGGCCGGGGCGGCCCCGCCGGGCGGCGCCGGCTCCCGGAGCCCGGACAGCAGCAGCCGTCCCAGCGCCCGCCTGGCCGCGGTCCGCGCGCTCGTCCACCCCGACCCGCGCACCCCCGCCACCCTCGCCGCCGTGACAGGGGCCGGCGGGCGCACCCTCAGCCGGCTCTTCCGCCACGAGTTCGGCATGACCTTCCCGCAGTGGCGCACCCAGTCGCGCCTCTACCGCACACTGCGGCTGCTCGCCGAGGACACGCCCGTCACAACCGTCGCCCACCGCTGCGGCTGGTCCTCCGCCAGCGCCTTCATCGACGCCTTCCGCCGGTCCTTCGACTACACGGCCGGAACCCACAATCGCCGCACCGAGCAGGGCCGGTGACGGCCGGGGCGCGTGCCGGGCCGTTGTCTACCCTCCGGTAGCATCCGGCGGCAGGTCACCCTAGGAGGATCCGTGCCCCGGTCCGAACGTTCGCCCCTGCTGCTCGCCGGCCTGCTGGCCACCGCGGGCGTCGCCCACTTCGCCGCCCCACGGCAGTTCGACGCGACCGTGCCGCGCTCCCTGCCGGGGACGCCCCGGACCTGGACGTACGCCAGTGGCGTCGCCGAACTCGCGCTCGCGGCCGGGGTGGCGCTGCCGCGCACCCGCAAGGTCGCCGCACTGGCCACGGCGGCCTTCTTCGTCGGCGTGTTCCCCGCGAACGTGAAGATGGCCGTCGACTGGCGGCACCGCCCCGCCCCGCAGAAGGCCGCCGCCATCGGCCGACTGCCCCTGCAGATCCCCCTCGTGCTGTGGGCCCGCGGGGTCGCGAAGAGTGCGGCGACCCAGGCATGAGCACACAGCTGAAGGTCGGCGACAAGGTCGAGGACTTCGCGCTGCCGGACGAGACCGGCACCACCCGCAGCCTCACCGGGCTGCTCGCCGAAGGGCCGGTGGTGCTCTTCTTCTACCCCGCCGCCCTCACCCCGGGCTGCACCGCGGAGGCCTGCCACTTCCGCGACCTCGCCGCCGAGTTCGCCGCCGTCGGAGCCCGGCCCGTCGGCATCAGCGGTGACGCGGTCGAACGGCAGCAGGAGTTCGCCGACCGGCACACCCTCGGCATCCCGCTGCTCTCCGACGCGGACGGGACGGTCCGGGACCGCTTCGGCGTGACACGCGGCTTCTCGCTGGCCCCCACCAAGCGGGTCACCTTCGTCATAGGGCAGGACCGCACGGTCCTGGAGATCGTCCGCAGCGAACTCCGCATGAACACCCACGCCGACCGGGCCCTCGCCGCACTGCGCAAGTGAGGGCGCGGGGGCGTGAGGCGACTTCGGTCCGATGCCCTGTACGGGTGGGCAGCGTGACGTGCCGGGCAGTGGCGGGAGGAGTGCCGCCTGACGCGGCGCCTGGCGGCCGTCCAGGGCGGTAGGGCGGGCCGGGGGTGCCCGGAGGGAGGGACCCGCGGGGTGGCCCGCGCCGTGCGGGCCTCGACGCCGTCCTCAGCACTCGGCGCCTGCCAGGGGCCGCCGCGGCCTTCCCCCTCGGCGCCACCACGGTGACTGCGGCGCTCGGCGGCGAGCGGGCGCACGCCCGTCTGGTCGCCGGTGCGAAGTGCCGGCCCCCGGCCTGGAGCCTGCCGGGCCGACGCCTTCAGCGAACCGCCCGGCATGCCAGGGCTTCGCAGCCCCGGCGCCGGGCGGGAAGGGGAGCCACGTACCGCCGGCCCGGTGCGAGCGGGCCCGGACCAGGGCAAGAGCACCGCTCCGACGCGAACGGCGGCCGGAAGGACGCGGCCCGTGGGCCCGCTCGGCCGCCCTCGCGAGCCCGGGAAGCCGCAGGGTCAGGCGGCTTGGGTGAGTTCGGCGCGGCCGAACAGGAGCGCGTAGCCGGAGGGGAGTTGGTGCAGGATGCGGGTGAGCAGTTCGGGGCCGGCCAGGGCGGCGACGGTGGCGAGGACGGAGCCGGTGTCCCAGCGGGTGGTGGCCAGGGTGGCGCCGGTTCGGGCGGCGAGGTCCTTGACGAAGGCCCAGCCGGTCAGCGGCTGGGTGTCGGGGATCTGTTCGGTGAGGACGCGTGCGGCCTCGAGGGGCAGCCGGGCGGCCAGTTCGACGCGTTCGTCGCCGGTCAGCTGGCGCCCGAGCCCCGCCACGACCAGGCGGACGGCTTCCTCGGCCCGTTCCCGGGTGGGGTAGGCGCCTTCGTAACGGACCTTCTCCAGCATGTGCTCGAACGTCATCGCGCAGGAGTGCTGGAGCGGTGCACGCCGGTCGGACATCACTGCGGTGTTTGCCTTTCTGTCGTTGTGGGGTTGCCGGTGCCCGCCGTGGGCGAGGCGGACACGCGGCCGGTCAGGTGGGCTGGGGTCGGCCGAAGAGCAGGTCGTAGCCTGCGGGGAGCTGGAGCAGGATCTGGTTGAGCAGGTCGTCGCCGGCCGAGTCGGCGACCGTGCTGAGGACGGCGCCGACGTCCCAGGTCGCGGTCCGGTCGGTGGCTCCCTCGATCCAGGCCGCCGTCGCCCGCACGAACCGCTCCGGGGACAGCGGTTCGGTGCTCTGCAGCGGGTTGAGCAGGATCAGGGCGAAGTCTTCCGGCAGCCGTGCCGCCAGCTGGGCACGCACCTCGCCGACCAGGTGTGCGCCCAGCAGGGCGAGCACCACGCGGGCCGCGCGTTCCGCTTCCTGCCGGCTGTCGTACTCTCCGCGTTCCCTCACACGGTCCAGGAACGCGTCCCATCGCAAGGTCACGTCGGCCGCCACCCTTCTTGAGCCCGGCGGGCGCGGAGGACGGGGGAGTCCCGGACCAGGTGCCCGTCCTCCGCCGCTGATCGGCCCGGGTCGCCCCGGGTCAGCCGGAGATTTCCTTGCGGGAGGAGTCCCCGCCGATGGCGATCTTGCGGGGTTTGGCACGCTCGGCGATCGGGATGCGCAGGGTCAGCACCCCGGCGTCGTAGTCGGCCTTGATGTGCTCGGTGTCCAGCGTGTCGGCCAGCACGATCTGGCGGGAGAAGACGCCCAGCGGCCGCTCCGACAGTTCCCTCTGGACGTCGTCGGCCTTCGTCACGGGTCGGCGCTCGGCCCTGACGGTCAGCATGTTCCGCTCGACGTCGATGTCGATCGCTTCCGTGCTGACGCCTGGAAGGTCGAAGGCCACCACGTACTCGTCACCCTCGCGGTAGGCGTCCATCGCCATCGTGGACGGCCGCGTCCAGGTGCCCGGGCTCATCAGCTGCTGAGTCAGCCGGTCGAGTTCGCGGAAGGGGTCGGTGCGCATCAACATCGCGAAACACCTCCAAAAGGTTCGGGCAGTACCTGCCAATGCGCCTCGCTGAAACCGTTGTAACATGTCATCCAATGGATGACAAACATGATGTCGTCGAAAGGATGACAACCCCGAGAGAGGTGCCCATGGCAGCAGCCGACCAGCCGGCCTCGTCCAGCGCCGGCAGCCTGACCCCGGCCTCGTTTCTCGCCGCCGCGGCGGCCCTGGAAGCCATCGGCAACGCTCTGCACGCCGCCCAGCACGAGCCCCCCGCCCCCTCCGACGCCGAGTACACCGGCCCGGAGCAGGCCCTGGCCTCCCTCCTGCTGCTGCGGCAGATTCGCGAGCAGCTCGCCGGATGGGAGACCGGGCTGATCGAGACAGCCCGCGACGCCGGCGCCAGCTGGGCCGACCTCGCCCATCCCCTCGGTGTCGCCAGCCGCCAGGCCGCCGAACGCCGCTACCTGCGCAACCGGCCCGGCCCCGCCGGCACCACCGGCGAACAACGCGTCCAGGCCACCCGTGAGCGTCGCGCCGCCGACCGCAACATCGCCAACTGGGCCCGCCGCAACGCCGCCGACCTACGCCGCATCGCCGGTCGGATCACCGCCCTCACCGACCTCCCCGCCGCCGCCCGTCACCCGGTCGGCCAACTTCACGCGGCCCTCGCCCAGGACGACCCCGCCGCCCTCCTGCGCCCCCTCGACGCCACCCGCCCCCACCTGACGCCCGCCCATCCCGACCTCGCCGCCGAACTCGACACCCTCACGAACTCGTCCACCACGCCCGACTGACGACCGCACGGCGACCCGCACGCGAGCGATCAGTCACTGACCGATCGGGCAGCGCGGTTGATGCGGTGCGGCTCAGGACTCATCCTGGACGACATGGAGCACGTCTCCGCTGCGGCGATCATTGATGCCCACGGTGTCGTCACCGGGTGGAGCGAGGGCGCCCGGCGGCTGACGGGGCTGACGGCCGAGGACGCCCTGGGACGGCCGGTGCGCGAGCTGCTCGCCGAGCAGCCGCCGCCCGAAGCCGTGGCCGCGCTGGCCGGCACCGCCGTGGTGCGGCACCGGGACGGCTCGCCCGTCGCCCTGAACGTGACGGCATGCGTCCTGCTCGGCGACGACGGCGAGCCGGGCGGATACGTGATCACCACCGTGCCGTCCGGCCGGGCCGAGCCCACCCTCGCGGAGCAGGCCTTCCAGCAGGCGTCCATGTCCATGTCCGTCTTCGACACCGACCAGCACTACCTGCGGCTCAACGAAGCCGCCTGCAAGGTCATGGGCGTACCCGAGGAGGTCCTGCTCGGCCGCCCCTTCCCGGAGACCGTGGAGGACGAGGTACACAGCCGGGGCTTTCTGTGGCATCTGCGCCAGGTCGCCGAGACGGGCAGGCCGCTGCGCTACGAGAGCTTCACCGGCGCCCCGGCCCTGAACCGGGAGCACGCCTGGACCACCGACATGTGGCCGGTGCGGGACTCCTCGGGCCGGCTGGTCGGGACCGCGCTGGCCGCGTTCGACAGCACCGAGCAGTACTGGGCGCGGCAGCGGCTGGCCCTGCTGAACGAGGCGGCGGCCACCATCGGCACCACCCTGGACCTGGTGCGCACGGCGGAGGAGATGATCGCGGTCATGGTGCCCCGGTTCGCCGACTTCGCCAGCGTGGACCTGTTCGACTGGGTGCTGGGCGCGGAGGAGGCGCCGGTGCTGGCCGGCGCCGAGATCGCGCTGCGCCGTGTCGCCCACGGCTCCGGCACCGAGGGCACCCCGGAAGCGGCCGTGCACCTGGGCGAGGTGGACTTCTACCCGCCGTTCTCGCCGCCCGCACGGGCCGTCCTGGACGGCCAGGTGGTCCTCAGCCAGGCGGGTGAGCCGGCGTTCATGCGCTGGGTGGCGGAGCGCAACGCGCGCGCTCCGGCCGGCCGGCGCCACCGCGTCGGCGCCCACTCCATGATGGCGGCGCCGCTGCGGGCCCGCGGCACCACGCTCGGCGTCGTGGTGGCCGTGCGCATCAGGCAACCCGACGAGTACGTCGCCGACGACGCCGTCTTCGCCGAGGAACTCGCCAGCCGGGCCGCCGTCTGCATCGACAACGCCCGCCGCTTCGACCGGGAACGCAGCACGGCGCTGGCCCTGCAGCACAACCTGCTGCCCCGGGGCCTGCCCGGGCAGGCGGCCGTAGAGGTGGCCCACCGCTACCGTCCGTCCGGATCGCAGGCCGGCATCGGCGGCGACTGGTTCGACGTGATCCCGCTGTCCGGCGGCCGTGTCGCCCTCGTCGTCGGCGACGTCGTCGGACACGGCATCCCGTCGTCGGCAACCATGGGCCGCCTGTGCACGGCCGTACGCACCCTCGCCGACGTGGACCTGCCGCCCGACGAACTACTCACCCACCTGGACGACCTGGTCACCCACCTGGCCGGGGAGGACAGCGAGGAGGTCGCCGAACTGGGCGCCACCTGCCTGTACTCCGTCTACGACCCCGTCTCCCGCCGCCTCACCCTGGCCGCCGCCGGCCACCCACCACCGGCCCTCGTCCTGCCCGACGGCACCACGCAGGTCATCGAGATGAGCGCGGGGCCCCCGCTGGGTGTCGGCGGGCTGCCCTTCGAGGCGGTGGAGGTGGAGCTGCCCGAGGGCTCCCTGGTCGCCCTGTACACGGACGGCCTCATCGAGGACCGCGACCGCGACATCGACCATGCCATCGCCGAACTGTGCCGCGCGCTGACCGCGCCCGCCGAGACCCTCGACGCCCTGTGCGACACCGTGCTGAAGGCCGTCCTGCCGGAGGACCCCAGCGACGACGTCGCCCTGCTGCTGGCCCGCACCCGGGCCCTGGGCGCGGACCGCATCGCCACCTGGGACGTACTGCCGGACCCGGAGCACGTGGCGGCCACCCGGCAGGCCACCACGGAGCAACTGACAGCCTGGGGACTGGACGAGGCCGCCTTCGTCACCGAACTCGTCGTCAGCGAACTCGTCACCAACGCCATCCGGTACGGCGCAGCCCCCATCCAGCTCCGCCTGATCCGCGACCGCACCCTCATCTGCGAGGTCTCCGACGGCAGTTCCACCTCCCCGCATCTGCGCCGGGCCCACGCCTACGACGAGGGCGGCCGCGGACTGCTGCTGGTCGCCCAGCTCACCCAGCGCTGGGGGAGCCGGCAGACCGGCAGCGGCAAGACGATCTGGGCCGAACAGCCGCTGCCGCCGGTGTGATCACCCCCATGCCGCGATCACTGGAACGGGCAGCCCGGGTTCGGCGCGTCCTGGGAGAACGGCGCGCCGTGCGGCAGCACATAGAGCACGTCGAGGACGACCGCCGTGTCCCCCAGGTTGCGGCCTATGTGGACGTTCCCGGGGCCGGCCGGTTCCTGGATGAAACTGCCCTGCGGGTAGACGCCGTCGGAGGCACAGGTGGAGTCGTAATGGCTGAGCGTGCCCTGCTGGGTGAAGGCGTACAGTGGCCCGTCGTGGTAGTGCCAGCCGGTGGCCTGACCCGGCGGAATGGTGATCTCCCGCAGGATGTAGTCGGTGTCGCCGACGGTCTTCTGACTGATCGTCCGTGCGGTGACGCCGGGCCCGGGCGGAGTCGCCTGGGCGGGCCCGGCGACGAAGACGGTGGCGGCGGCCACGGCGCCGGTGACGGCGGTGCGGAGCGCGGTGCGCATACGAGGAGCCTCCTACGGCGAGAGCGGATGTCGCCGTGAACATAGAGGCAGAGAGCGGTAGTTGAGGCCGGAACCGAATCATCCGCCGGAATTTCCGGCGTCCGCGGCGACCTGCGCGAGCGTGCGCCCGGTCCGCACCGAACGGGCCCGGTACGGGTCGGGCGTGCCGTGCCCGCGTGCCCGGCCCTTGCGGGCCTTCACCAGCAGCCACGCCTCCCGGTCACCGCCTTGCCCGTCGCGGATCCGGGTGAGCGCGTACTCGCCGTGCAGCTTCGACCCGCTCAGCCGGAACGTGGCATGACCGCGCTCGAGCGACTCGCCGAAGTCGACGGCCCGCCCCGTGCGGTCATGGCTCATCGGCTCGTACGTGCCGTTGTCCCAGACGATCACCGTGCCGCCGCCGTACTCGCCCTTCGGGATCACGCCCTCGAACTCCTCGTACTCCAGCGGATGGTCCTCGGTGGGCATGGCGAGCCGCTTGTCGTGCGGATCGTCGGAGGGCCCCTTCGGCACCGACCAGGACTTCAGTACGTCGTCCACCTGGAGCCGGAAGTCGAAGTGCAGGGTGCGGGCGTCATGGATCTGCACCACGAACCGCGGTTCCTGGCCGGAGACCGCCGCACGCCCCCGCGGCTCCCCGGTCCGCCCGAAGTCACGCTTGCCGTGATAGTCCCGCAGCCGGTCCTTCTCACCCACGAGGGCCTCCTTCCCGAGCGTCCCGAGTACCCTGCGAGGCGCCGCCGACGCCCGCTCGGAAACTCCGTGCGCGAGGCGCGCTCCGCCCGCTCAGAATTCCTCGTGCACCTCGGGGTCCCCGCCGACGCGCCGGTGGGCGCGGTCCGCGACCGCCGTCATCTGAGCGGGGTCCAGTTCGAAACCGAACACATCGAGGTTCGAGCGCTGCCGCCCGGGATCGGCCGACTTCGGGATGGGGACGGCGCCCAGTTGGATGTGCCAGCGCAGGACGACCTGGCCGGGGGTCACACCGTGCGCCTCGGCGATCCGGACGATCACGGGATCGTCCAGCAGGTCCGTGCCGCGGCCCAGCGGGCTCCAGCTCTCGGTCACGATGCCCTTGCCGGTGTGGAAGGCGCGCAGCTCCGCCTGCGGGAAGAAGGGGTGCAGCTCGATCTGGTTGACGGACGGCAGGACCCCGGTCTCCTCCTCCAGCCGTTCGATGTGCTCGGCCGTGAAGTTGGAGACGCCGATCGAGCGGACGAGGCCGTCCTCACGCAGCTTGATCATGGCCTTCCAGGAGTCGACGTACTTGTCGACGCGGGGGAGCGGCCAGTGGATGAGGTACAGGTCCACGTAGTCCAGGCCGAGGCGGGCGCAAGACTCCTCGAAGGAGGCGAGGGTCTCCTCGTAGCCGTGGTGGCGGCCGGGGAGCTTGGTCGTCACCACGACCTCCTCGCGGGACACGCCGCTGCCCGTGACGCCACGGCCCACGCCGCTCTCGTTGCGGTAGTTCGTCGCCGTGTCCACGAGGCGGTACCCCAGGTCCAGGGCGCCGTGAACCGCCTGCTCGGCCTGCGTGTCGTCCATCGGCCAGGTGCCGAGGCCGAGGGCGGGGAGGGGCGTGCCGTCGTTGAGCGTGTGGGTCGGGATGCTGATCACTGCCGGACCTTCCCTTGACTGTGTCGTGCATCCAGCGTCACGGATAGGGTGAGGATTGATCAACCGGACGGGTGGGGCATGAGGGCAGCGGACGGCATGGGCGGCACCGAGGACAAGCACCCGACGGGATCGGGGCGTCCCACGTCACGGGACGTCGCCCGGCTCGCCGGGGTGTCGCACACGGCCGTCTCCTTCGTCTTCAACGGCCGCGCCGAGGGCAACCTCTCGCCCGCCACCCAGGAGCGCATCCGCCGGGCCGCCGCCGAGCTCGGCTACCGCCCCGACCCCGTCGCACGCGGCCTGCGCCGCCGCCGTACGGCCGTGATCGGCCTGGTCACCGACGAGATCGCCTCCTCGCCGTTCGCCGGCCGGCTGCTGCGCGGCGCCATGGAGACCGCCTGGGCCAGCGAGCACCTCGTCCTGACCATCGACTCCGGCGGCGACCCGGCCAAGGAGGACGCGGCCGTCGCCGAACTCCTCGACCGCCGCGTGGACGGCATCATCTACGCCGCCATGTCGCTGCGCCGCGTCCGCGTCCCCGAGGGCCTGCACCGCACCCACTCCGTCCTCGCCAACTGCCTGCCCGAGGACGACTCCCTGCCCTCCGTCATCCCCGCCGAGCGCGCGGGAGGCCGTACGGCGGCCCGGCTGCTGCTGGACGAGGGGCACCGCAGGGTCGCCATGGTGGGCGGCCAGGAGGACATCGCCTCCGTCGACCGCCTGCGCGGCTTCCGCGACGCGCTGCGCGCCGAGGGGATCACGGTCCCCAGGGAGTGGGTCGTCCGCACCGGCGGCGAGATCGCCGGCGGATACGAGGGCGCGATGCGCGTCCTCGACGGCGCCCCCGACGACCGGCGCCCCACCGGCCTGTTCTGCTACAACGACCGCGTCGCGGCGGGCGCCCTGCACGCCGCGACCCGGCTCGGCATCACCGTCCCCGGCGAGCTGTCGGTGGTCGGCTACGACGACCAGGAACACATGGCCGCGTTCCTCACCCCGCCCCTCACCACCGTCGCCCTGCCCCACCGGGCGATGGGCGAGGTCGCCGCCCGGCTGCTCCTGGACGCCATCGACACGGGCCGGACGCCGCCCGCGACGGTGCGGCGGCTGGCCTGTCCGGTGGTCAGCCGTGCGTCGGTGGGGCCTGCTCCCAGCCGGTGACGGTGGCCCCGGCGCCGGTGACGAGGAGTTCGGGCACGTCGTCCGGTCGCCGGTAGACCCGTTCGGTGACCGTGGCCCGGTCGCCGACGAACAGCTCCAGCAGCGAGCCGTCGACGAGGATCCGCACCTCACCGGCCGCCGCCCGCACCACGGTCGGGGCCGATCCGTCGGGCCGGGCGCGCGGCCAGTCCCCGCGGTCGAGCGTCACCGTGCCCTCGTCCGGGTCCAGCACGACCGTCAGCTCCGCGCCCGAGGCGGACCGCAGCAGACTCACGGTGGTGCGGCCGGATGCGGTGACGGTCAGGTCGTACGCCTCAGGGAGCGGAGTACGGCGTCCTGCCGCGGTGACGAACGGCTCGGGCGCACGCAGCAGTTCGAGCTCCGGGGCCGGTACGACCCGCAGGGCGCCGTCGGGATGGACGTCCACGACCCGCGGCGCGGTCAGCACCCCGGCCCAGCCCGCGCGGTCGACCTCGCCCTGCTCACGGGCCTCCCACGACCAGCCCCACAGCAACGCCCGGTCCGGCTCCTGGAGCACGGCGGGAGCGTAGAAGTCCCGTCCGTGGTCGAGCCGTCCGCCGGTGCGGGCCTCGAAGCGCAACTCGCCGTCGCCGTACGGCTGGAGACGGCCCGTCAGGTATCCGGTGGAGCACGGATCGCCGTCCCACAGCGACACCACCAGCACCCACTCCCCGCCCGCCGTCGCGTACAGCTGCGGGCACTCCCAGCCGACCGCCTTGTCGCCGAACACGTCTCTCGCGACAGGGTCGTCGCCGTCGAGCAGCACCCCGGCGAACCGCCAGCCCGTCAGGTCGTCGCAGTCGTACAGCAGCACCGACGCGGTCCCGTCGGCGTGCCCCGCACCGACCAGGGCCCACCGTCGGCCACCGCTGCGGAACACGAACGGGTCGCGGAACATCACCACGTCCAGACCGGCGGGCGGGCCGGTGACCACGGGCGTGGGCACGGGCCTCCAGTCGGTCAGCGTCTCGTCCTCCGGCACCAGCGCGCGTGCCAGGCAGATCGAGCCGAGGCCGGTGTGGTGCCGGTCGACGCCCGTGTACACGGCCGTCGGCACGCCCTCGTCGTCGACCACGCAGCCCGACCAGCAGCCCGCCTCGTCCGGGCCGCCGGGCGTCGGGGCGAGCGCGATCGGATGGTGCTCCCAGTGGACGAGGTCGTGGCTGGAGACATGCCCCCAGTGGACGTTCGCGTGCACCGGGGCGTCGGGGTTGTGCTGGTAGAAGAGGTGGTACCGGTCCCGCCAACGGAAGGGCCCGTTCGGGTCGTTGATCCAGTTGGCGGGGGGACGGACCCGGAAGCGCGGGGCGCCGGGGTCCGTGGACTGAGCGGTGAGGCTCAACGGTTGACTCCTGCGGACGTGATGCCCTCACGCAGAGGACGCTGGCCGACGACGAACACGGCGACGGCGGGGATCATGGAGAGGACGACACCGGCGAGCACCACCGAGATGGAGCCGGTGCCCAGGTTGCCCTGGAGGGAGACCAGGCCCAGGGGGAGCGTGTAGTTCTGCCCGGAGGTCTCCAGGATCAGCGGGCGGAAGAACTCGTTCCAGTGGTAGTTGAAGGCCAGGACGCCGACGATCGCGAGGCCGGGCGCGGCCAGCGGGGCGTACACGGACCGGAAGATCCGCCAGGGCCCGCAGCCGTCCAGCATCGCCGCCTCACCCAGGTCCTTCGGCATGCCCAGGAAGTACTGGCGCATCAGGAAGGTGCCGAACGCGGTCGGGAAGGCCGGGATGATCAGGCCGAGCAGGGTGTCGGTCAGGCCCATCGACTTCAGCACCAGGAACACCGGCACGATCGTGACCTGCAACGGCACCATCATCGTCGCCAGGACCAGCCCGAACAGCGGCTTCTTGAACCGGAATTCGAGGCGCGCGAAGGCGTATCCGGCGAGCCCGGCCGTGATCATCTGGCCCACCGCGATCAGCGCGGTCACCAGCGTCGAGTTGAGGGCGAGCAGCCAGACGTCGATCTGGTCGAATACCCCGCGGTACGCCTCCGTGGACGGCTCCGTCGGGATGATCCGCGGTGGCAGGTCGAAGGCCTCCGCGGGGGTGCGCAGCGAGGTGGAGACGGTCCAGATGACCGGGCCCAGCGTCAGCAGCGCGCACACGGCCAGCACGGCGATCCGGGCCCACGGCGCGAGGGAGTGCCGGGTGCGGCTCAGGGACAGGGTTGCTTGGCTCAAGGGACTCACCCGGCTCACTGGTAGTGGACGAAACGCCGGCTGAGCCGGAACTGGAGGGCGGTCACCGCCATGATCAGCACGAACAGCAGCACACCCACCGCCGAGGCCTCGCCGAAGCGCAGCTGCTCGAACGCGCTCTCGTAGATGACCATCACCACGGTTCGGGTGGCGTCACCGGGCCCGCCGTTGGTGAGGACGTACGGCTGCTCGAAGACCTGGAGCGCGTTGATGATGCCTACCACCGACGCGACCAGCAGCGTGGGCGACAGCAGGGGAAGCGTGATGCCGATGTGCTTGCGCAGCCCGGTCGCGCCGTCGAGTGAGGCGGCCTCGTGGATCTCCTTGGGGATGTTGTTCAGACCGCCGACGAACAGCAGGAACGAGAACCCGAACTGCTGCCAGACGTAGACCAGGATCACCGTGGCCATGGCCGCGTTCTCGGAGGTCAGCCACGGCACCGGCGCGACCCCGACCAGCCCGAGCAGCCAGTTCACGACCCCGAAGTCCTGGTTGAACAGGTACTTCATCACCACCGAGATCGACGCGGCGGACAGCACCAGCGGGAAGAAGAACGCCGACCGGAACACCGAGCGCAGCCACACCGGCATCCGCCCGTTCACCGCCAGCGCCAGCACCAGGGCGATCAGCAGTTGCAACGCGACCGCGAACACCATGAACACCAGCGTGTTGCCGAAGGAGACCAGCACCGTCGAATCGGTGAAGACCTCACGGTAGTTGGCGGTCCCGGCGAAGCTCGGGTCGTCGATCACGTTCCAGTGGAAGAGGCTCAGCACCACCGAGCCGACGATCGGCACGACCGTGAAGACGACGATGCCGACGATCGTGGGCGCCAGGAACAGCGTGGCCAGCAGCCGGGTGCCACGGTCGCGGGCGGAGGCACGGGGAGCGACCGCCGGCGGCGCGGCCGGCTGCTTCGGCCGTGCGGCCGGGATCTGGGTGTTCGTCATACGTCACGCTCCATGGCCTTCTCCAGATCGCTCTGCATCCGCCGCAGCGCGGGGGCCACCGCACGCCGGGAGGCCAGGGCGGTACCGGTGTGCTTGAGCAGCACCTGCTCGACCTCGGCGACCTGCGGCGGCGCGGGGATCGGCCCGGTGTCGGGGAACTCGTCGAGGGTGTCGTAGAAGACCTGCCAGTGATCCGGGCCGGTCTCGCGGTAACGGTCGGCGGTCAGCATCGAGCGGCGCGCCGGGGTGGTCTGGTTGGTCTCGAACAGCCGCGTCAGGGTGTCCCTGCGGGCGGCGTACTTGATGAACTCCCAGGCCTCCTCCTGCCGCTTCGACGTGCGCAGCAGCGCGTAGCCGGCGGCGCCGTACTGCATGCGCTGGGTGCGCCAGCGCGGGAAGTACTGCACGTCGAAGCCATTGGCCTTCATGCCGGCCAGGTGCAGACCGCCCGCCCAGAAGCCGCCCGCGGGTGTGACGCCGACGCGGCCGGTGGAGAACACACCGATGAGGTTCTGGCCGTTGCCGCCCTCGGGCCGGGTGCACAGGCCCTCCTGGACGAGGGAGGCGAGATAGTCGTACGCCTCCTCCACGCGCGCGTCGGTGGCCTGCGGCGTCGTCCACCGGAAGCCGCCCCCGCGCCCCTGCCGTGCGGCGGCCGGATAGAAGGAGTCCCACAGCCAGGCTCCGCCCGGCGCCTTGGACTCGGCGAGCAGGTTGGTGTCGTTGGCGAACAGCCAGGGCACCACGCCGCCCCACAGCCGGTTGGTCCAGAAGTACGGCGTGAACTGGGAGCCGCTGGACTTCTTCATGTCCCGCAGCAGGCCGGTGAAGTCGTCGCGGGTCCAGTCGGCCGCCGGGAAGTCCGCTCCCGCCCGCTTCAGCACCTGGTTGTTGAGGTACATGTCGGCCGCGTTGAACTCGACCGGCAGCTGGTAGAGGCTCCCCTCGTACATCATCGACTCCACCAGCGAGGGATGGACGTCGGCGAAGTACTCGCGCAGCTCCTCGGCGTCCCGCTTCACCCAGTCGTCCAGCGGGACCCCGAGGCGCTGCGCGAACAGCTGGACGCCCTCGGTGGCGACATACACGAGGTCGGGGGCGGTGCCCGCCGCGATCTGGGTGAGGATCTTCGCGAAGAAGTCCGACCAGTCGACGGCCTGCACGGCGTTGATACGGAGCTTGATGTCGGGGTGGACCTGCTTGAAGCCCTCGGTGAGCGTGCGGATGGCCTCCGGCCCGTAGGCGGGGCCGAGGGTGGCGACGACGAGCGAGCCGTCGTCCCGGCCCGGGATGTCGGCTCCGGTGAGCCGGTCCCAGCCGGCGGCGGTACCGGCGAGCGCGGCGGCTCCCGCGCCGTAGGCGCCGTACCGCAGCAGGGTGCGGCGGGTGAGGTGCGAGTCGGTCATCTAACGGGCCTAACTCGTGTTAGTCGAGTAGTGATGCCCCAGATGATGGAAACCGCGTTACGTCCCTGTCAATAGTCGTGAACCACTTGACCTTTAACGAGTTAGGTCGCAGAGTCCTGCTCCACATGAGCCGCATGTCCTGACGACGGCGTCAGAGAGAGGAGCCGCACTATGCGTGGTGCATCCGGGATGCCCGGAATATCCAGGAGGTCACTGTTCATCGCCTCGGCCGTGGGCGCGACCGGCGCGTTACTGCCCGCCGTCTCGAAGGGGGCGTCCGCGCAGGTGACAGCCGAGGCCGCGTGCACCGGCAGCTATCGCGCCGAGTACCACTTCACCGTCCCCGACCAGTGGATGAACGACCCGCAGCGGCCGGTGTGGATCGACGGCGAGTACCACTACTACTACCTCTACAACCCCGACTACTCGACGGGCGGCACGACCGCCGGCACGGCCTGGCGCCTGGCCACCAGCACCGACCTCGTCTCCTTCACCGACCGCGGGATCGCCGTGCCGAAGGACACCACCCCCAACGGCGACGTCTGGTCCGGCTCGGCGGTGATCGACACCGACAACACGGCGGGCTTCGGCGCGGGCGCGGTGATCGTCCTCGCCACCATGGCGCCCGACGACGTCACGCAGGCGCAGTACCTGTACTACTCGACCGACGGCGGCCGGACGTTCACGAACCACGGCACCGACCCGGTCCTGCCCAACCCCGGCGTCCGGGACTTCCGCGACCCCAAGGTCATCCGCGACGAGGAACGCGGCCGGTGGGTGATGACGCTCGCCGAGAACGACAAGGTGGGCTTCTACCACTCCGCCGACCTCAAGTCGTGGACGTACGTCGGCGGCTTCATCAAGGGCGGCATCGGCGTCCTGGAGTGCCCGGACCTGTTCCGCATCCAAGCCGAGGACGGCACCTGGAAGTGGGTGCTGGGCGTGAGCGCCAACGGCAAGGCGTCCGGGCTGCCCAGCACGTACGCCTACTGGACGGGTGCCTTCGACGGCACCACCTTCACCGCCGACGCCGCCGACCCGCAGTGGCTCGACCACGGCTGGGACTGGTACGCGGCCGTCACCTTCGAGAAGCGGAACACGAACGGCACGCTCGACCCGGCCGCCCGCTACGCGATCGGCTGGATGAACCACTGGGACTACGCCAACACCACGCCCACGATCGAGTGTGACGGCTTCAACGGCACCGACTCGATCGTCCGCGAGGTCACGCTGAAGCGGGCGACGGACGGCACCTACTACATGGCCTCTCAGCCGGTCGTCGGCCTCGACGACCACGTCTCCCGCACGGTGGATCTCGGCGACCTGGAGGTCGACGGGACCCTCCTGCTCGACTACACGGGCACGGCCTACGAGCTGACCACTGAGATCACCTGGGACCAACTCACGGGCGCGGGGCTCCAGTTGCGGCGGTCCGCCGACGGCGGCCGCCATATCGACGCCGGGATCTACGGCGACTACGCCTTCGTCAACCGCGGATACACCGTGAGCCCCGACACCTCCGGCCGGTGGCAGGAGAGCCGGAGTCCCTTCGACCCGTCCGCGCGCACGGTGCGACTGCGCATCCTGATCGACCGTACATCCGTCGAGATGTTCGTGGACGACGGCCGGTACGCGCACTCGACCGAGGCCTTCCCGGATCCGGCCGACATCGGGCTCGCGCTGTTCACGATCGACGGGGCGGCCGTGTTCCGCAACACCGTGATCAGGGAGTTCTCGATCTGAGAAGCCCCTAGGATCACCGGTATGCAGGACGTGCGCGTGGTGCTCATCGGGGGAACGTCCCACACCGGCAAGTCGACCGCGGCCCGGACCGTCGCCCAGCGGCTCGGCTTCGACTGCCGCTCGACCGACCTGCTGGCCCGTCATCCGGGGCGGCCCTGGCGGACACCGGAGTGGGTGCCGCCCCCGCATGTCGCCGAGCACTACGCCACCCTCGACGTCGACGAACTGATCCGCTCGGTGCTCGACCACTACGCACGCCTGTGGCCGCGCATCGAGGAACTGATCGCCGACCGCG
This sequence comes from Streptomyces sp. DT2A-34, assembly GCF_030499515.1. Classification (NCBI taxonomy): domain Bacteria; kingdom Bacillati; phylum Actinomycetota; class Actinomycetes; order Kitasatosporales; family Streptomycetaceae; genus Streptomyces; species Streptomyces sp. DT2A-34. Next base: position 10,080,067 of record NZ_JASTWJ010000001.1, read on the forward strand.
CGACGGGGGACGGGTCGGGCCTGGTCCTGGAGGGCTCCGCGCTCTGGCCCGCCCGCGTGGCCCGGTTGACCGCGCCGCAGGCCCGGGCCGTATGGCTCACGGCGGACGACACGGCCCTGCGCGAGCGGATGCGGGCGTCGGCTTGCTACGACCAACTGGCCGACCAGGAGCGGTACTTGGTGGACAGGTTCCTCGCCCGCACCGAGCGCTACCAGGAGCTGATGACGCAGGCCGTCGACCGGCACGGCCTGGCGCGGATCGACACGGCAGGGCGCTCGGCGGCCGAGGTGGCGGACCTGGTCCTGGCGGCCGTCGACGCGCGCGCCGCGTAGGCGAGAGGCAGGGAAGGGGCCCTGTCGCCAGTGCCGCGAAACACTGTCACGATCTTCGGGGAACCGGCTCGGACCGGAGCCGGGCGGACGGACCTACGGAGCGTGTATGACGACGGACAGGGCCACTGCGGACGGGACGGAGCAGGCCACCGGGATCGAGGTGAAACCGGTCGCCGGACACATCGGGGCCGAGATCACGGGCGTCGATCTGGCCGGAGAGCTCGACGACGCCGTGGTCGCCGCGATCCGGGCGGCGGTACTGCGCTGGAAGGTGGTGTTCTTCCGCGGGCAGCGGCTGGACCACGCCGGGCATGTGGCGTTCGCGCGCCGCTTCGGCGAACCGGTCGTGCTGCGCAAGCGGGGGAGTGCCTCCCCGGCGGACTTCCGCGAGGTCGAGACGACCGCCGACCGGCTGGAGCTGGGCGGGAAGTTCGGCATGGAGCACGACGAGTGGCTGCGGCGCCGCCGCCACACCCTGCTGCGCGGCTGGCACTGCGACCACGGCGCCCGCATCGACCCGCCCGCCGCGACGATCCTGCGCGCCGAGACCGTCCCGCCGTACGGCGGCGACACGACCTGGTCCAACCTCGCTGCCGCGTACGCCGGACTGTCCGGCCCGGTGCGGGAGTTCGTGGACGGCCTGCGCGCCGAGCACCGCCTCGGCGTCGGCTACCAGCCGCGACCCGGCGACGACGCCTACGTCCGCCATCTGCTGGACCATCAGGTGGCCTCCCTGCACCCGCTGGTGCGCGTCCACCCGGAGACGGGGGAGCGGGTGCTGTACGTCAACGGCTACTACGTCGAGCAGATCGCCGACCTCTCGCGCGCCGAGAGCCGGGCGATCCTCGACATGCTGCTGGAGCAGGCGGTACGGCCCGAGTACACGGTCCGCTTCCGCTGGGAGCCCGGCAGCGTGGCCTTCTGGGACAACCGGGCCACCATCCACCTCGCCCCCAGCGACAACGCCCACCTCGACTTCCCCCGGACCATGCACCGGGTGATGCTCGCCGGTGACGTGCCGGTCGGCGTGGACGGCACACCGTCGGAGCCGATCACCGGGACCGAACCGGGGCGCTGGTAGCCGCCGGTGGGCTCACCGCCCTCAGCGGGCGAGCAGGTCGCAGGTCGCACTTGATCGCACACGTGAACGGTTTGACGAAACTCGTCGTCGTACAGGTGAATGATCGACAACGCTCCGGCCCGGTACCGGGCTCCGGCACGGCGCGTCCGCGGGCGCTGACGCCGTGCGATGAGGAAGGAACCGTATGTCGACTCCCGGGCGCCGTACCGCCGTCACGCTCCTCGACCTACTGCTGCACGCCGCCGAGGAGGCCCCCGGTCAGGTCGTCGTCCATGTCCGGGGAGACGGCAGCGAACGCACCGTCACCTTCGCCGAGCTCCACGACGACGCCCTGCGCGTGGCGGGGGGCCTGCGCGCGGCGGGACTGGAGCCCGGTACCCCCCTTCCACTGGTCGCGGAGCTCGGCGAGGACTTCCAGCCGATGTTCTGGGGAGCGCTGGCGGCGGGGCTCGTGCCCGTGCCGCTCGCCCCGGAGGCCCGCCGGGTGGGACCGGTGTGGGAGTTCCTCGGCAGGCCCCCCGTCGTGGTGGATGCCGCCACCGCAGCCCTGTGCGCCGAGATCCCGGGCCCGGTGCGCGCCCTGCGGCTGGACGCGCTGCGCGAGGCCCGCCCGCTGCGCTCGCTGCCCCACCGCGCCCCACAGGACCTCGCCTTCCTGCAGTTCTCCTCCGGCAGCACCGGCACCCCGAAGGGCGTCGAACTCACCCACGAGGCCGTGCTCGCCAACCTCCGGCAGATCCGCGCCGCCATGGCGATCACGCCGGACGACGTGGTGGCGACCTGGATGCCGTACTTCCACGACATGGGCCTGATAGGCACCCACCTCGTCCCCATGGCGGCACGCCTGAAACAGGTGCGCCTGGAACCCCTGACCTTCGCCAAGCGCCCCACCCGCTGGCTGGAGGCGGTGGCGCGGCACCGGGCCACCCTGCTGTCGGCGGCGAACTTCGCGCTGGCGCTGGCGACGCGGCGGGTGCCGGACAGCACCTGGGCCGGCCTTGACCTGACCTCCGTACGCCTGATGCTCGTGGGAGCGGAGCCGATCGCGCCGCGCGTATGGCGGGAGTTCACGGCCAAGGCGGATGCGGCCGGGCTGGACGCCAGGGCGATGCTCCCCGTGTACGGACTGGCCGAGGCCACACTCGCCGTGACCGTGCCCCCGCTCGGGGAGATCGCCGAGCCCCTGCGACTGGACCGGACGGCGCTCAGCCGTGGCCGGGCCGTCCCCGTGGAACCCGGCCCGGACGCCGTGGAGTTGATGGATCTGGGCCGCCCTGTCCCGGACTGCGAGATCCGTGTCACCGACGATTCCGGCAAACCGCTCGACGACCGGCGGGTCGGTCACCTCGAGGTACGCGGCCCTCAGGTCGCACGCGGCTACCACCGCGCCCCCGACGCGAGCGCGTCCGCGTTCCGCGGCGGCTGGCTGCGCACCGGCGACCTCGGCTTCCTGAGCGAGGGCCGGTTGTGCGTCACCGGCCGGCACAAGGACGTCGTCTTCGTCGGCGGCCGCACCTTCCACGCACCCGACCTCGAAGAAGCGGTCGCCGCCACCCCGGGACTGCCCGCCGGAACGGTGGCGGCGATCGGCTCCCCCGCCCCCGGCACCGGGTGCGATCGGGTGGTGGTGTTCGTGCAGTGGGCGCGGCCCGCCCCGGCCGCGGCCCTTCCGGTGCTCGACGCGGCGGCAGCCCGGGTGAGGGCGGCGCTGGGCCACGACGACGTACGGGTGTTGCCCCTGCCGCCCGGCGCGTTTCCCCGGACGACGAGCGGCAAGCTGCGGCGCGGCCTGATGCGTGCGCGGTTCGAGGCGGGTGCCTATACGGCGGTCGAGGCGCGGCTGTCGGCCGCGCGGGCCGAGGGCGCGCCCGTCCGGAGGGAAGAGCGCGGTCAGCGGGGCGCCGTGCCGCGTTCGCGGCATGACGTCGAGGACGTGGTCCGGGGCATCTGGGCACGGACGCTGGACCTCGCGCCGGCGGCCATCGACCGGGACGAGAGGTTCTTCGCCCTCGGGGGCTCCTCGCTGAAGGCGATGGCGGTACTCGCGGAGATCGAGGACGCCTTCTCCGTCACGGTGGAGCCGCGCGTGCTGCGCGACCATGACACCGTGGCCGCGCTGGCCGGGCATGTGCTGGCCCTTCTCGCCGGCTCCGCCAGGGCACTTGACGGAGTGTCAGCTGTCGGCTCCGAGGCGAGCGCGGATGCCGGGCGCACGCCGCTGACGTCCGCCGAGCGTGCGGGGAACCGGGGACCGGTGGCGGTTCTCGGCATGGCGTGCCGGTTCCCCGGTGCCGAAACGCCGGAAGCCTTCTGGGAGTTGCTGGTGTCCGGCCGTGACACGGTGACGGGGGTACCCGAGGGCCGCTGGAAGGATTCGGAGGGCTGGGAGGGCTCAGAGGGCTCGGAGGGTTGGGAAGGCTCGGAGGGCTCGGAGTCGCGGGGCTGGGAGCGCGCATCTGGCGTCCCCGGCCTCTTCGGGTCCTTCCTCCCCGAACCCGCCGGCTTCGACGCAGCCTGCTTCGGCATGGACGACGACGAGGCCCGCGCGACCGACCCACAGGCCCGGATCTTCCTGGAGCTGGCCCACGAAGCCCTGGAACGCTCCGGGTACGCGGGCCCGCGACGCACCGGCCGCAGGATCGGCGTGTTCGCCGCCGCCGGTGACAGCGGATACCGCGAGGTCCTGGCCGCCGCCACGGACGGCGACCTCGCCGCCGACCCCGGCGCTCTCACCGGCAACCTGCCCAACCTGATCGCCGCCCGCCTCTCCCAGGCCCTCGACCTCGACGGCCCCGCCCTCGCGGTGGACACGGCCTGCTCCTCCGCGCTCGTGGCGCTGCACCTGGCGCGGCGCAGCCTCGAAAGCGGCGAGTGCGACGTCGCCGTGATCGGCGGCGTCCAGCTCGCCCTCACCCCGACCGGCCATCGGCTGCTCGCACGCGCGGGCGCGCTGTCCCCGACGGGCAGCAGCCGCCCCTTCGCCGCCGCCGCCGACGGAATCGTGCCCGGGGAAGGCGGAGCGGTCCTCGTCCTCGCCCGCCTGGACGACGCGCTGCGGGACGGTGACCCGGTACTCGCCCTGGTCCGCGGCACGGCCGTCAACAACGACGGCCGGTCCCTCAGCCTGCTCGCCCCCAACCCGCGCACCCAGCACGAGGTCATCACCCGGGCCTACGGTGAGTGCGGCATCGACCCCGACACGGTGTCGTACATCGAGGCCCACGGAACCGGCACCCCCGTCGGCGACCCCGTCGAGGCCCAGTCGCTCGGGCACGCCTTCCCGCCCCGCACGGACGGACTCCCGCGTCTGCTCGGCTCGGTCAAGGCGAACATCGGGCACCTGCTCAACGCCGCCGGCCTGCCGGCCCTGGTCAAGACGGTCCTGGCGCTCCAGCACCGCCAGGTCCCGCCCACCCCGAACGCCACCCCGCCCGCGCCCTGTCTGCGGCGCGTCGCCCCCGGCTTCGAACTCGTCACCGAGCAGCGCGCATGGCAGTCCCCCGGGCCCCTGATCACGGGCGTCAACGCCTTCGGCTTCGGCGGCACCAACGCGCACGCCGTCCTGGAGGAGGCACCCGGACGGACGACGTCCCCGAGTCCCGCCCCGGGTGGCCCGCACCTGCTCACGCTGTCGGCCCGCGGCGCCGACGCACTGCGGGCAGCCGCCGCCGACCTGGCCACGTATGTGCGGGCCCACCCGGAACTGCCCGAGGCCGACATCTGCGCCACCGTCAACTCCGCGCGCGACGACCGCCCTTGTCGCCTCGCCGTGGTCGCCGACGGCGACCTGGCGGACCGACTCGAAGCCGCCCGCACGGCGGACCTCACGCTCGCCCGGTCCTCCCGGCCGCGGACGGTGTTCCTGCTGCCGGGCCAGGGAGCCCAGCGGCCCGGCCAAGGGCGCGCCCTGTACCGGTCGGCCCCGGTGTTCCGGGAGGTCCTGGACGAGGCCTCCGCGCTGACGGGACCCGTACTCGGGCGCTCACTGGCCGAATGGTGCCTCGATCCCCGAACGGACTCCGCGGAGTTGGCCAGGACGGAGGTGGCCCAGCCGCTGCTCGTCGCGTTCGGTGTGGGTCTGGCCCGGCAGCTGGAGGCGTGGGGCCTGTCCGCGGACGCCGTCGCCGGACACAGCGTGGGCGAGATCACGGCCGCGTGTGTCACCGGCGCGCTGAGCCTGTCCGAGGCGGTCGGATTCGCCGCGGAGCGCGGACGCCTGGTGGGCGAACTGGCCCTCCCCGGAGCCATGGCCGCCGTCAGGGGTGACGAGGAGACGGTCGCCGGGCTCGTGCGCGCATCGGGCGGCGCGCTGAGCGTGGCCGCCGTCAACGGGCCCGAGCAGGTGGTCATTTCGGGCTCCGAGGAAGCCGTCGCGCAGGCCCTCGTCGAGCTGACCGGACGTGGCGTGGCCATCCGCAGGCTCCGGGTCTCGCATGCCTTCCACTCGCCGTTGCTGGAGCCGGTCCTCGATCCGCTGCGGGAGGCCGCGAAGGCGCTGACGGTCAAACCGGCGGACGTACCGATGCTGAGCACGGTCACCGGCGAGTGGCGGCCCCGCCTCACGCCCGCCTACTGGCAGGGGCAAGCCGTCGAGCCGGTGCGGTTCGGGGCAGCTGTGGCAAGGCTCCTGGAGGAGGGCTACGACACCTTCGTCGAACTCGGCCCGGGGAACACCCTGGGCGGGGCGGTCCGCGCGGTCGCCGGTGCGCACGGTGCCTCGGACGTGGCGGTGTTGACGACCGGGGTCACCTCGACCGCGGGCCGTGAAGGGGATGCCTCTGCGGCACGGATGCTGCTGGAGACGGTCGGCCGACTGTGGACACGCGGTACCGCCTTGGACCGGACGGCTCTGGACCGGACGACGGGGGACTCCGGGCGTCCGAGGGTGCCCGTACCGACGTATCCGTTCCAGCGCACCCCCTACTGGCCGCGCAAGCCCGGCGCCGCGCCTGTGGTGCGCCGCCTCGACTGGCGGGACGCCCCGCTCACGCCTGCCGCCGGGCCCCGCGTCGTGCGGCTGATCGGTGGTGGTCAGGCGTTTGGCCGGGCCTTGGCCGAGCGGCTCGCCGGCCGTGGAACGACGGTACTGGGGGACGACCTCGCTCACGGGCCGGGCGCGGTGTCGGCGGACACCGTGGTGTGGCTGGGAGGTGAGGAGGGCGCCGGAGACGGAGGCCGGCAGGCCCCGAGCGCCGCGATCACGTCGTTGCGCCCCGTACTCGACCTGCTCGGCACCGGCTGTTCCCGCCTGCTGGTGGTCACCGAGGACGCGTACGTCACCGGCGCCTCGACGGAACAGGCGCGGCCGGCCCAGGCACTCCCGCACGGCTTCGCACTCGCCCTTCCGGAGGAGCACCCAGGGCTCGCCGCCCGCGGCGTGGACCTGTCCTCCCGTGACCCCCTCGACGCCCGGGTCGATGCCCTGGAACGGGAGCTCTGCTCGGCCCACGAGCCGGGTGCGCAAGACGCGGTCGCGTGGCGCGCCGGCCGCAGGCTCAGCCGTACCCCGGCCGACGTGACGGACGCCCCGACGGCGCGCGACGCCCTGCCGCCCGACGGCACCTACCTGATCACCGGGGGAGCCGGCGGGCTCGGTTCCGCACTCGCGAGGGACCTGGCGGAACGCGGCGCGCGCGAACTGATCCTGACCGGACGCTCCGAGACCGCTCCCGACGATCTGCTCACCGATCTCCGCGCCCACGGCGCCCGCGCCCGGTACTGCACGGCCGACGTGTCCGACGAAGCCGCCCTCCACGCCCTGTTCGCCGAACTGCCCCCGCTGGACGGGGTGTTCCACGCCGCCGGTACGGTCCGGCCCGGCACCCTCCGCTCCAAGACCGACGGGGAGATCGCGCAGGTGCTCGCCGCGAAGGTACGCGGCACGGTACTGCTCGCCGAGGCATTGCGCGGGCACGGCCAGGAACCGGCCGTATGCGTCGCGTTCTCCTCCATCTCCTCGGTGCTGCCCGGCCTGGCGGGCGCGCTCGGCGACTACGCGGCGGCCAACGCCTTCCTCGACGCCTTCGCCGCAGCCGAGCGCGCGGCGGGCCGGCCCTGGCGGTCGATCGGGTTCGGGCCCGTCACCGATGCGGGACTGGCCGCCGGCTCACCAGCTCGGCATCAGCGGCTGCGCGACCGCGGACTCGGCCCCATGACCACGCGGACGGCGGTCGCGGCGCTGCGGACGGCCGTCGCCACCGACGCCACCCACCTGCTCGTGGCGTCCTCGTCGACCTCCCCACCCCCGCAGATCGCCCCCGCTCCGGACCGCACGGACGCCACGCCCGCAAGCACGCCACCCACGACCCGCACCCTGCCGGGCGGCGAAGGTGACGGCGGCGGCGATGGCGCCGTGACCGACCCCGCCCGCATCACCGGCCTGATACGCCGGTTGCTGGCCGAGTCACTGCACCGCGCCCCCGAGGACATCGGCGACGACGAGCAGTTCCTCGGCCTCGGGCTCGACTCCCTGACCGCAGTCGACCTCGCGCGCCGCCTGGAGACGGAACTCGGACTGCCCCTGCCCGCCACGCTGCTCTTCGAGCACCGCACGGTCGCCGAACTGACCGCCCACCTCAGCGGGCAGCGGCCGACCGACCTCCACGCCCCCGCCACCGCGACCCGCGGCAAGCAGGACACCCCGCCCCTTCACGCTCCGCGCCCTCTCACTCCGCACCCCCTCACTCCGCTCCAACTCGCCTTCCTCACCACCGAGGCGCTGTACGAGGGCGTCACCGCCTACGGCTACATACGCCAGACCATCCGCGGCCCCCTCGACCCCGACCTCCTCGGCCGCGCCCTGGCCCACCTCGCCGCGCGCCACTCCATGCTGCGTCTGCGCATCACCACGGACGGCACACCGCCACGTCAGTACACGATGCCGGCCGACCCCACCGACCGCGCTCCCCGCTGGTACGAGGTGCACGAGCCGGACGACAACGCGCCACCGCTGCCGATGCCGGACCTCGAACAGCGGCTGTACAACCGCCCGTTCGACCTGACCACCGAGGCCCCGGTGCGCGCGCTCCTGGTCCGCGACCGCCGCGACGCACACCTCGCCCACCTCCTGCTGGTCGTCCACCACAGCGCCGCGGACGGCTTCAGCCTCAAGGTCCTGTGCGAGGAGCTCTGGTCGCTCTACACCACGCTCGCCGAGGGCCGTGACTCCCTCGAACTCCCGGGCGATGGCGCCGAGTTCGCCGACTACGCCGCCCTCGTCACCGCCGAACGCCAGTCACCGGCCTTCGCCCGCGACCAGCGGTACTGGCGTGACCGCATCGCCGAACACACCGCGGCGGCCACGGCTGAGACACTGCCGTACGACGGCGACCCGGACGCCCTTCCCGCCCCGCCGCTCACCCACCATCGGACAGGCATCGACGCCTCGCTCACGGCGGCGCTGCGCGAGGTGGCGGCCCGGCACGAAGTCACCCTCTTCCATCTGCTGCTCGCGGTGTACGGCCGCTGCCTGGCCCGCTGGAGCGGACAGCGGGCCGTCGCCGTGAACGTGGCGCGTGCCCGCCGCGAGGCGCCCCTGCCCGGCGTCGACCGCCTCGTGGGGCCGCTCGCCGACACCCTGCCGGTGTTCGCCTCCGTCGACCCCGCCGAGCCCGTGGCCGTACTGGCCGGGCGGCTCCAGCGGAGCTGGCAGGAGGCGGAGTCCCACGCCACCCTCGGCAGCCCCGACCTCGCCGCGCTGCTGCCCGCCACCGGCCCCGCCCCGCGCACGGTCGCCCCGGCCGGGTTCAGCTTCGCCCGCTTCCCCGTGAGCCATGGCCGCGACTGGCCGGTCACCGTGACCCCGACCGCGGCGGCCACCGCCTCCGCCGCGACCCGGCTCGGACTGCTGTGCTGGGAATCGGATGCGACACTCCGCTTCTCCTGGAACCACCCCGCCCACCTCTTCCGGCCCGAGACCGTCGAGCGGCTCGCCGCGGAGTACGTGGCGGAACTGCACGCCGCGGCCGGGCGGACCACCCACGCCGAGGGGCACGACGGCGACCGGGGGATCGTCGACCGCCTGTGTGCCCGTTTCCGCGCGACACCGCGAGCCGTCGCGGTGGACACCGGCCGTACCACGCTCACCTACGCCGAACTCGACGCCGCCTCCGGCGCTCTCGCGGCCCGGCTCCGAGCGAACGGCGTACGCCCCGGCGACCTGGCCGGCCTGCTCACCGAACCGGGCGCGGACACCGTCCTCGGCGTGGTGGGCATTCTTCGGGCGGGCGCCGGTTGGGTGCCGCTGGACGCGACCCATCCTGTGGCCAGGCTGCGGGACCAGGTGAAACGTACTGGGGTCGGCGTGGTGGTCTGCCATGCCGCGACGCGCGAGGCCGTCGCCGCGCTGGAGGGCATCAGACCGGTCACAGCCGACGGGATCACGCCGGTCACAGTCGACGGGATCACGCCGGTCACTGCTGAAGACCGGCCCGCGGCCGTCCCACCCCCGGTCGGGCCGCCGCCCGCCGACCCGGACGCCATCGCCTACGTCATCTTCACCTCGGGTTCCACAGGCCGCCCCAAGGCGGTCCCGATCACCCACCGGTCCATGCTCAACTACCTCGACTGGTCACTGGCCACCTTCGGTTACCGCCCCGGGGACCACCTCGTACAGACGGCGTCCGTCTGCTTCGACGCCTCCGTACGCCAGTTGCTGGCACCGCTGCTGGCCGGCGCCACCATCCACACCCTCAGCCGGGACGACCTGCGCGACCCCGAAGCACTGCTCGACCGGATCGTCAACGACCGGATGACGGTGTGGAGTTCGGTACCGACCTTGTGGGAGCGACTGCTGACCGCCGCCGAGACCCGGGCGCGACAGGACGGAACACCCCCGGACCTGTCGGCCCTGCGCTGGGTCCACGTCGGCGGCGAGGCACTGCCCGCCGCACACGTACGCCGCTGGTTCGACCTGCTCGACGTCTGCGGCGGGCCGGAGCACCGGGTCGCCAACCTGTACGGGCCCACCGAGGCGACCATCAACGCCACCTGCCACGTCATCGACAGCCGACCGGCCGACGACGTACGTCAGTTGCCCATCGGCCGGCCGGTCGCCGGAACCGAACTGGCCGTCGTCACCGAGGAAGGACGTCCCTGCGCACCCGGCGAATCCGGCGAACTGCTCATCGCCGGAACCGGGCTGACACCCGGTTACCTCGGCGAGCCGCAGCTCACCGCGGAGGCCTTCGTCGAACGCGACGGACGCCGCTGGTACCGCAGCGGCGACCGGGTCCGCCGCACCGCGGACGGCGTACTGGAGTTCCTCGGCCGCCTCGACGACCAGGTCAAGGTCCGTGGCCACCGCGTGGAGCCAGGCGAGGTGGAGGCCGCCCTGCTCACCCACCCGGACGTCGCCCGTGCCGCCGCGCTGCTCGTCGACGGACGTCTCCTGGCGTACGTCGAACCCCGGCCCGGCTCGGAAGAGCCCGACGCACGCGAGGTGCGCGCCTTCCTGTCCCGGGTGCTGCCGCCGTACATGCTGCCCGGACGCATCCGCTCGATCCCGGCGATGCCCCTGACCGGCACCGGCAAGATCGACCGCAACTTGCTGGCGAGCACATCCGAGGACAGCCGGCGGGCGCCTGAGCCCGGAACCCCGTCCGCCACCCCGCCCACCACTCCGACCGAGCAGACCCTGGCACGCATCTGGTCGACGCTGCTGGACGTACCGGACGTGACGAGCGAGGACGACTTCTTCGAACTCGGCGGCGACTCCATCATGGTGCTCGAACTCTTCGCCCGCCTGCGCAAGGAGCTGCCGGTCGTCCCCCGGCCGACAACCGTCTACACCCACCGCACGCTGAGCGCACTCGCGTCGGCCCTCGACACCGCCGCCGCCACTACCGCCACTGCCGCCACCATCACCGCTGTCACAAGCCCGTCACCCGATCAGCCCCCGGAAGCCGCTCCCGCGCAACCGGCGGGCCCCTACCCCCTCACCCCCTCCCAGCGGGGATTCCTGCTCGCCGAGACCATCAAGCCCGGGGCGGGCTCCGGCTGGCTCGCCCGGTTCCGGCTGAGCGGGCCGCTGCGCCATGACGTCTTCCAGCACACCGTGGACGTCCTGGTGGACCGCCATCCGATGCTGCGCACCGTCTTCCCGGCGGGCGCCCGACCGCCCGTGCAGCAGGAACTGCCGGACTCGTTGCGCCTGCCCGTGGAGACGGAGACCCTCGCGCACCCCGACCTGCTGGAGCAGCGGATCGCCGAGGAGGCACGACGCAGACTCGAGCCCTGGGCCTGGCCGTTGCTGCGTCTGCGGCTGCTCACCGTGGCGCCCGGCGAGCATGTGCTCCTCGTCCACGCGCACCACCTCATCGGCGACGGCTACAGCGCCGCCCTCCTCGCCAGGGAACTGCTCACCGCATACGACCGCCTCGACCGAGGCCGGCCGCACGGCCTGCCGCCGCTCGACAGCACCTTCCGTGACCACGTCACCCGGTCCGCCGTCCGCCCGCGCCCGCACGGACCCGAGGCCGAGGAGTACCGCGCACGTCTGCGCGCGCCCTACACGCCGCCCGTGCTGCGTCGGCCGACCGCCGACGCCGCCGACGGCCAACCGGCGTTCCACACCACAGGGCTCACCCTGGACGCCACCACCACACAGGGATTGCGGCGGCTCGCCCGAGCCGCCCACCGCACCCTGTACACCCCGCTCCTCACCGCGTACTACCGCGCCCTCGCGGAACTCACCGGCCGACGCGACCTGCTGCTCGGGCTCGCCGTCACCGGGCGCGAGGAGTCCACGGTGGACGCACACCGGGTGTTCGGCCCGTTCGCGGAAGCGGTGGCGCTGCGCCCGGCCCTGCCCTGCGGACGCGACCTGGACCAACCACCCGCATTCGGCGAGGACTTGAGGCGTCTCGCCGCCGAGGCCGACCTGGCCCGCGCCGAAGGCCCCAGCGAGGTGCGCACGGCTGCGGGACTGCCCCGCCACGCCCAGTTCTTCTTCACCTTCCTCGACTTCACCTCCCTGGGCACCGAGGCCGGCGGCAGCCTCACCCTGCACACGGACGAGTCCGACACAGCTCTCGCTCCGCCGCCGCTGGGCACCGACGTGTTCCTGGCCGTGCGGCCGGTGGCGGACGGCGAGGGTCTGCGCGTCACCGTGCGGGCTTCGGCGGCGGCCCTCACGGCCGGAGAAGTCGCTGGGGTCGCGGAGAAGATGCGGCGACAGCTTCAGGACGCGCTGAGCGAAGCCGGCCCCGGCCCCGCCCCCGTCCGCGGCAGCGGCCGCCGGCGCCCCCACCTCGATGCCGCGCTCGTCGGATATCTGCCCGCCCCCGACCATCTCGCCGCCCTCGCCGGACTGCCGCACGACAGCCCCGGCCTCGGCCGCGAGGAGATCCGCGCGCTGCTCTTCCCGGACGGTCGCGCAAAGTTGCTGGAGGAGACCAGGACCCCGCTCGGGAACTCCGGGTTCGTCACCCTCCCCCTCTTCGCCGACGAACTGGCCCCGGCCGCCGCCGATCTGGCCGCCCGCACGGCCCGCGCCGTGGAGCAGGCGGCCTCACTGGGCGCCCGCTGTGTCTCGCTCGCGGGCATGATCCCGTCCCTCACCGGCTACGGCTACGACGTCCTGCGGGAGACCACGACGAGCACGGCGATCACCACCGGCCACGGGTCGACGACCGTCGCCGTGGCCAAGACCGCCCACAGCGCACTCGCGGCGACCGGCCGCCGCTTCGACGAGCTCTCCCTCGCCGTCGTCGGATGTGGCTCGATCGGCCTCTCGTCCCTGCGACTGCTGCTGGCGACGGCACCCCGCCCACCGGCCCGCCTGCTGCTGTGCGACCTGCCCGGCAGCACCGCGCGACTCGAACGGCCGGTCGCAGACCTGTCGTCGGCGCATCCGGCGATGGCGGTCCAGGTCGTCGAATCGGGGCGGACGCTGCCCGCCGCGGTCTACGACGCCGATGTCATCATCACCGCCGTCAGCGGCGCCACGGCCCTCCTGGACGTCGGCCGGCTGCGCCCCGGCACCATCGTCGTCGACGACTCCTTCCCGCACTGCTTCGACACCGCGAGCGCACTGGACCGCATGAGCCGGGAGCAGGACGTCCTGGTCGTCGGAGGCGGTCTGCTGGCTCTCGACTCCACGCAGACGCAGCTCAGCGAGGACGTGCCGAGCGCGGCGAGTGCGGGCTTCGCCATGCGCCCCGCCATTCCGGGCACTCTGGCCTCATGCCGACTGGAGTCACTGCTCCACGCCCACCTCGGGGAAGCCGGCCGGACCCCGAGCGACCTCCCCTTGATCCACGGTCTCGTCGACCTGTCTCGCGCCCTCGCCCACTGGGACGCGGCCGAGGCCGCCGGAGTGCGGGCCGCCCCGCTGCATCTCCTCGACCGCGTCATCGCCCCGGACACCATCCCAGCGCAGGCCCGAGCCGGGCGGCGATATCGGTGAGGATCTGCACATAGTCGTCGTACTCGAAGGTGAACGGCAGCGCGAACGCCACCTCGTCCACCTCGCGGAACGCGGCGTGGGCGTGGAGGCGTTCGGCGATCTCCTCCGAGGTACCGACGAGGTCCGGCGCGAACAGCAGCCGGGCCGGACCCTGCGGTGACAGGGTCCGAGGGGTGCGCTTCGCGACGTACTCCTCGTACTTCGCGCGCTGTTGCGGCGTCGCGGAGTCGGTGGGGATGACGACGAGGCCCTGGGAGACACGGGCGCTGTCGCCGTCGGGGTGGTGGGCGCGGAAGGCGCGTATGTGAGCGAGCTGGATCTCCGCGAAGTCCGGTGACGCCTCCGCGTCTTCCGAGCCCCCGGGGCCCTCCGCCTTGACGACGCTGCTGGTCAGGAAGTTCATCCCGTGCTCACCGGCCCACTGGGCGGAACGCAGGCTGCCGCCGCCGTACCACATACGGCTCCCCAGCCCGGAGGACTGCGGCTGCACCAGGTCCGAGAACACTTCAAAGCCCTCGCCCCCGCTGAAGTCCGTGGCCGGCTCGCCCCGCACGAAGTCCAGCAGCCGCCGCACCCGCTCGTAGCCGAAGTCCTCGACGTCCGCCGTATCGGGGTAGAGGGCCTCCTTGACGCGGTCGTAGTGCATCGGCGGACCCACGCTGACGCCCGGGTTGAGTCGGCCGCCCGACAGGAGGTCGACCGTCGCCAGGTCCTCGGCCAGCCGCAGCGGGTTCTCCCAGCCGAGCGGGATGACCGCGGTGCCGAGTTCGATGCGGCGGGTGCGCTGGGAGGCCGCCGCCAGGACGGCGACGGGGGAGGAGATGCCGTACTGCAGGTGACGGTGGCGGACCCACGCGCTGTCGAAGCCGAGCCGTTCGCCCAGCTCGATGATCTCGAGCGTGGACTCGTGGCCCCGGCGCGGATCCGCCTCGTCGAACAGGCCGATGGTGAGGAAACCGAGCTTGCTGAGCGGTCGTGAGGTCGGCGGCACGGGCCCCTCCGTCATTCACTGATCGAGTCGTACGGCAGTGCCAACGGGCCCGCGGCCGATGATGTTCCCGTGCTCCCAGGTCAGACCAGGGAGATGGTGACCTCGTCCTCGACCGGCGGGTCGACCTCCTGGGCGCGGTTGCCGGTCGCGGCGTAGCAGCGCAGCCGGACGGTCTCCGGGGTGACGTCCAGCCGCAGGAAGCACTTGAAGAACGGCGGGCTGTAGGTCGCCGAGCTCGGCGAGAACAGCTGGGTGTAGATCTTGCGCACGGGGAGGCGGAACCGCTTGGCCCGGTCGGGCCGGCGTCCGGTGCCCAGCAGGCCCGCGACCAGGCGTGTGCGCCATGTGAGGCGGGCGTCCGCGGCCGGTGCGCGACCCGGCTGGATCTCCAGCCGCTCGGCGATGACGGCCGTCGCCTCCGCCTCGGTGAGAGTGAAGAAGCGGCGCATGCGCAGCCGGCGTCCGTAGAGCCTGCTGTAGAAGGCCAGGGAGTCGCCGCGCAGCGGGTAGCAGCGGAACTCCTTCTCGGTGACGTTCGCGATGTCGACCCGCGGAATGGTGTGCGTGGCGTGCATGAACGCACCGCCGCCGCCCGAGACCACGTACTGGATGGTGCGGCCGTCCACCCGCACCGGATAGCGCTGGTAGTTGTGGATGTCGCCGCCTATCGCCGCGACATAGCGGTGCGCCGGGTCACGGACGATCTCGTCGACGGTGCCGCCCCCTTCGATGGCGCAGGGGTGGTGCTCACCGTCCACGTACAGGGGCTGGCCCGTGATGAGGATCTTCGGCCGGGGATCCTGGGACACCTCGCGCAGCCACGCGCCCTGTTCGGCGTCGATGGTGCCCAACAGCCCCGTGTCGATGCCTATGATCCGCACCGGCCCGGCGTCGATCGCCCAGTACGGCCCCGGCTGGACCGCCTGTTGGGCGGCGTCCGACCTCAACTTCCGTGCCTCTGGGAGGCTTTGGCCGTCACCCTTGCGCGGCCGGTGCCACAGCAGCGACCGCAGCCATGCCCTGCTGAGTGGACGCGGGGCGGCCTCGGGGTCGAGGGGCGGGGCGTCGTCGCAGAAGACGCGCATGAACGCGCCGAGGTCCTCGTACCAGTCGTGGTTGCCCGGGATCGCGTACATGGGCGCCCGGTAGTCCTGGTACGGCCGGAAGAACTTGGTGTCGTAGTCGTCGGCGCTGCCCACCGGATAGATCACATCACTGGCGACGACCGCGAACCGCGTGTCCTGACCCACCTTCACAAGGCCTGGTATGACGGCGTATTGGGAGTCGTCGCCCTCGCCGGTGTCACCGATGACGAGGAAGGAGAACCTGTCCGGGTCGTCGCGCCGGATCACCTTGTCGGCGGGCGCCCCGGCAGCCGCCCGCTGCGCCACCCAGCGGCTGCGGGTACGCCCCGTGGGGTCCCCGAACCAGGACGCGAGCACGCCGTTGCGGGCGGCCCACAGCGTCTTGGGGTTGAGCCAGGAGATTTTCTCGACCTTGTGCGGCATCAGCCGCCTGTACTCACCGAGTTCGGCGGCGCCCCAGCCGGCGCCTTCGGCGGTATCGCGTGAGGAGTCAGACACCGGTGCACCGTAACAATGATCGAGTGGATGCCGAGCAGGGGAGGAGGGGTCCGGCGAGTCGTCGGGCCTGCGCCCCCTCCGAGTCACCACTTGTGGGCGTACGGCTCCCGGCTCCGGCGGGGCTGCGGGCCGCCGACGGGCGCGGTCAACTCGGCGCCGGTGCCGGGCCGTTGCTCGGGGACGCCACTTGCCCCGACCCTCCTGGGCGCGCCGGACCGGCCCCGCTGACCCTCGCCGAGAACCAGGAGCGGGTCGAACATCACCACCACTCCGGCCAGCACCAGGAAGATGATCGGCCCCAGGAGCATCGGCAGCAGCAGCGAGGTGGGCGAGTCACCGGCCCACGACCCGCCGGTCGTGCCGTGCAGATGCACACTGACGGCGGCCATACCCGTGTAGTGCATCCCGCAGACGGCCACACCCATGATCAGGCTGGCCCCGAGGCTGGTCAGGAAACCGCGGATGGTGACGGCCGCCCACAGCGCCGCGGTGGCGGCGACGATCGCGATCAGAACGGAGAGCACCACGGTGAACGCGTCGTACTGAATGCTGCCGTCGAGGCGCAGCGCGGCCATGCCTAAATAGTGCATGGCGGCCACGCCGAGCCCGGTGATGACGCCCGCGCCGGTCAGCGCCCCCTTGCCCGCGCCCAGATAGCCCACGATGAACACGCCGATGCCGACGACGACGACCGCCACGGTGAGGCTGAGGACGGTCAGGCCCGTGTCGTAACGGATCCCGCTCTCCTCGACATCGAAGCCGATCATGCCGATGAAGTGCATCGTCCAGATGCCGCAGCCGATCGACGCCGCGCCGAGCGCGAGCCAGCCCGGCTTCCACGACTGTCCGTCGAACAGGGACCGGACAATGCACCGCAGCCCCAACGCCCCTCCCAGGCAAGCCATCAGAAAGGCCGCCACCGGCGTCACCGCACCATATTGGAACCCGTCAACCGTGCCTTGCATGCGCCAACTCCCCCCAGAGTCACGGCTGGTTGTGAGATGCAAGGTGTACGGGTCAAGGGTGCGTAAAGCAAGCCTTTACCGCCGGTAGCCGTTGAACTCTGCATCACCGTGAGTCGACTTCGGTCACATGGGGGCGAGATTCGGCCAGGCGAGGGCCGGGCCCGGGAACAGCTGCTCCTGGCCCGGCGCCGGGCCCCAAGTGGTGCCGGGTCCCGGAATGTGGCACAGATGGGGGATGTGAGGCGCGGTCCGGCAGCCGAAGGGTCGGGACATGCGGAACCTGTCGATCATCGAGGCACCGTCCGTGCTGGGGCTGCGGCCGTCCGGCGTCCAGGACCTGCCGCAGGCTCTGTTCGACGCCGGTCTGCCGGCCGGGCTCGACGCGGTGCGGGCCGGCCGCGTCGAAGCAACGGCGTACGACCCGAGGCGGGACGCGGGCACCGGGATCCTCAACCCCCACGGCATCGCGGAGTACTCCGTCCGGCTGGCCGACGCGGTCGGCGGTGTCCTCGACGCCGGGCGTTTTCCGCTCGTCCTCGGCGGAGACTGCACCATCCTGCTCGGCAACCTCCTCGCCCTGCGCCGCCGCGGCCGCCATGGACTGCTGTTCCTCGACGGCCACACCGACTTCTACCAGCCCTCGGCCGAGCCGACGGGCGAGGCGGCCTCGATGGAACTCGCCCTGGCCACGGGCCGCGGTCCTCGGCTGCTCACCGACCTCGAAGGCCGCGGCCCCCTGCTGCGGGACGAGGACGTCGTCGCCTTCGGCTTCCGCGACACCGCCGAGTCGACCGAGGCCGGGATGCAGCCGCTCCCACCTCACCTGCACGCGATCGACCTCGACGACGTGCGCGCCACCGGCGCCACCACGGCAGCGCGCCAGGCGGTCGACCGGCTCACCGCAGGCCCCGGCGCCCGGTTCTGGGTCCACCTCGACGTCGATGTCCTGGACGACACGCTCATGCCGGCCGTCGACTACCGCCAACCGGGCGGGCTGACCTGGGAGGAACTGGAGGGCGTGCTGCGTACGGCGCTGAGCGACCCGGGAGCCGTGGGGCTCGACGTCACGATCTTCAACCCTCGCCTCGACCCGGACGGCAGCATCGCCGCCCGCCTCGCCGAGTGCCTGCGCCGGGCATTGAGGGCAGGACCCGCCCACGTGCGTGACTGACCCACTCCGACGAGCCGACCCGGGTGTGCGCGGCCGTTCGTCCAAGCGTCGTCGACCTTTGTCCATGGGCGGATCCGCCGACGGGGGTGAGGGTGGGACCATGAGCGAATCCGGGACCAGGGAGACGGACTCCCTCCTGCACGAGCGCACCACCGAACGGCGCCGGATGCCGAGTGGACTGATCGCGCTGGCACTGGGCGGGTTCGGCATCGGGCTGACCGAGTTCCTGATCGCCGGGCTGCTGCCGCAGGTGGCGTCGGGATTCGCGGTGTCCGAGGCGGCAGCGGGCCGGCTGATCTCCGGGTACGCGCTGAGCGTCGCGATCGGCGCGATCGCCCTGACCGCGGCGACGGCCCGCCTGCCCCGCAAGCCGGTCCTGGTCGGCCTGGTGGCGCTGTTCGTCATCGGCAACCTGCTGTCCGCCGTCGCACCGAACTATCCGGTGATGCTGCTCGGCCGGATCGTCGCGGCGTTGTGCCACGGCTCGTTCTTCGGCATCGGCTCGCTGGTCGCCCGCAGCCTGGTCGTGCCGGAGAGGAAGTCCCGCGCGGTGGCGGTCATGTTCGCCGGCCTGACGGTCGCGAACGTCCTGGGTGTGCCGTTCGGGGCGTGGGTCGGTGAGCGTTGGGGCTGGCGGGCGGCCTTCTGGGCGGTCACCGTGATCGGCGTACTGGCGCTGGCCGGGATCGCCGCCTTCGTTCCCGGCCGGGCGGACGCCGGCCAGACGCGGCCGCCGACAGCGACGACGAGCCCCGCACACCCGATACCGCCCAGCGGCCTGCGAGCCCAGCTCCGCGCGTTCCGGTCCTGGCAGGTCTGGCTGACACTGACAGCCACCGCGTTGAGCTATGGCGGCATGTTCGGCGCGTTCAGCTACATCGCCTACACGTTCACCGAGGTCGGCGGATTCTCGCCGGCGGACGTCTCCTGGCTGCTGATGGTGTACGGGGTCGGCCTGGTCGTCGGGAACCTGATCGGCGGACGAGCGGCCGACCGTGACCGTGACCGCGCCCTGGTCCTCGCCCTCCTCGGACTCACCCTCACCCTGGCCCTGTTCGGTCTGCTGGCCGACAGCGCCGTGGCGTCGGTGATGCTGACGTTCCTGATGGGGCTCTTCGGGTTCGCCGGCGTGCCCGGCTTGATCACCCGCGTCACCGACTTCGCCCACGGGGCGGCGCTGGCCGCGAGCGCCAACGTGTCCGCGTCCAACCTCGGCAACGCCCTCGGCGCGTGGCTCGGGGGCGTCGCCATCACCGCGGGCCTCGGCTACACGGCGCCGCTCTACGTCGGCGCCGGCATCGTCCTGGCCTCCGTCGCCGTCATGGCCGTGGCCGCACACCTGGCCGGACCACCGGCACACCGGTAGCCGTATGAGAGTCCGTACGGGTGGCGTGCCGGGCCGGACCGCGGCGGCGTACGGGGTTACCGTCGGCGGCATGGACGGCGATCGCCGAAGGTGGCGCGAGTGTCTGCTCAGCGGGGCGGTGTTCGCCGTGTGCATGGCCGGCACCACGCTGCCGACCCCTCTCTACCCCCTCTACCAGGAGAAGTTCGGGTTCTCCGAGCTGACGGTGACCGTCGTGTACGCCGTGTACGCCTTCGCGGTCATCGGCGTGCTGCTGCTGGTGGGCAACGCCTCGGACGCGGTGGGACGACGTGCGGTCCTGCTGTGCGGCCTGGGGTTCGCGGCCGCCAGTGCCGTCTGCTTCCTGTGCGCCACAGGGCTGGGCTGGCTCTTTGCGGGACGGCTGCTGTCGGGACTGTCCGCGGGCCTGTTCACCGGGGCCGGCACGGCGTACGTGATGGAGCTGGCGCCCCACGGCGGCACCGCGCGGGCCACGTTCGTGGCGACGGCGGCCAACATGGGGGGACTGGGCTGCGGTCCGCTGCTCGCCGGGATGCTCGCGCAGTACGCCGCCTGGCCGCTGTACCTGCCGTTCGTCGTGCACCTCGCCCCGGTGGCCGGCTCCGTCGCCGTCCTGCTGCGGCTGACGGAGACGGTGCGGCAGCGGGCGCCGCTGAGCACCGTACGGCCTCAACGGCCGGGTCTGCCCGTGCGGGTGCGGGCGGTGTTCGGGCCCGCGGCGATCGCCTCCTTCGTGGGGTTCGCGCTGTTCGGGGTGTTCACGTCGGTCAGCCCGGCGTTCCTCGCGGAGTCCCTGGACGTGGACAGCCACGCGGTGAGCGGGCTGGTCGTGGCGCTGGCCTTCTTCGCCTCGACCGCCGGACAACTGACCGTCGGCAGGGTCGGGGTGGGGCGCTCGCTGCCGCTGGGGTGCGCCGGGCTCCTCGCCGGGCTGGCGCTGCTCGCCGGGGCGCTGCGGTGGGACCTGATGGTGCTGGTGGTGGCGAGCGCGCTCGTCGGCGGGGGCGGGCAGGGGCTGGCGTTTCGCGGGGCGCTGGCCGCCGTGGCCGAGGCGTCCCCGGCGGACCGGCGCGCGGCGGTGATCTCGACGCTGTTCGTGGTGGCCTACACCGGCATCTCGGTACCGGTCATCGGCGTGGGAGTACTCACGGGCCCGATCGGCCTGGAGGGCGCGGGGCTGGTGTTCATCGCCTGCATGGCCGTCCTCGTCTCGACCGCGGCCGTCTACCTCGTACGGCGGCCGGTACCCGCGAGGGCGTGAGCGCGTCGCCCGAGGAGGAGCGAGGCCGGCAAAAGCAAAGGCAAGGAGGTCACCCACTCCTTGCCACTCTCAACATATAGCGCACAGGGGGCCTTGCGGCAAGGCCCCCGTCGTGCCGCAGAATCGTCGGCCGAAGCCGGGACCGGGCGGAAATCAGGCATTCGCGAAGCAGGGGTGCGCGCGAAGCATGCGTGCTCGCGGTGGGGCCGGCCGAGATTCGACATCGTCAAATGGGGGGTTCACATGATCGACGTGATCGTGGTCGGCGGCGGCCCGACCGGCTTGATGCTGGCCGGTGAGCTGCGGCTGCACGGCGTGCACGTGCTCGTTCTGGAGAAGGCGCCGGAGCCGCCCGCGTATGTCCGCGCGCTCGGCCTGCACGTGCGCAGCATCGAGGTGATGGACCAGCGCGGTCTGCTGGAGCGGTTCCTCGCACACGGACGGCAGTACAAGGTCGGCGGTTTCTTCGCCGCCATCGAAAAGCCCTGGCCCGACCGGATGGACACCGCACACGGCTACGTCCTCGGCATCCCGCAGACCCTCACCGACCGCCTGCTGGCCGAGCGTGCCGTCGAGCTCGGCGCCGATGTCCGGCGCGGCTGCGAGCTGGTCGGGCTGAGCCAGGACCAGGACGGGGTGAGTGCCGAGCTGGCCGACGGCACGCGGCTGCGCTCGCGCTATCTCGTCGGCTGCGACGGCGGCCGCAGCACGGTGCGCAAGCTGCTCGGTGTCGGCTTCCCCGGTGAACCCAGCAAGGTCGAGACGCTGCTGGGCGCGATGGAGGTGGGCGTGCCGCCGGAGACGGTGACCGCCGTGGTGACCGAAGTCCGCAAGACCCAGAAGCGGTTCGGCCTCGGACCCATGGGGGACGGGGTGTACCGCGTCGTCGTGCCCGCCGAGGGGGTGACCGAGGACCGCTCGGTCGCGCCGACCCTCGAGGAGTTCAGGAAACAGCTCCGGGCGGCCGCCGGCACCGACTTCGGCGTGCACTCACCGCGCTGGCTGTCCCGGTTCGGCGACGCCACCCGGCAGGCCGAGCGCTACCGGGTCGGCCGGGTGCTGCTGGCCGGCGACGCGGCGCACATCCACCCGCCGACCGGCGGACAGGGGCTCAACCTCGGCATCCAGGACGCGTTCAACCTCGGCTGGAAACTCGCCGCCGAGGTGGCCGGCTGGGCACCGGAGGGGTTGCTGGACAGCTACCACACCGAACGGCACCCGGTGGCCGCCGACGTGCTGCACAACACCCGCGCGCAGATGCAGCTGCTGTCCACCGACCCGGGGACGCAGTCACTGCGCCGCCTGTTGGCGCAGCTGATGGACTTCGAGGACGTGAACCGCTTCCTGATCGAGAAGATCACCGCGATCGGGGTCCGCTACGACTTCGGCGACGGCCATGAACTGCTCGGCCGGCGCATGCGGGACATCACCCTGAAGCGCGGTCGCCTCTACGAGCTGATGCACGACGGCCGCGGACTGCTGCTCGACCAGACGGGCCGGCTCTCGGTGTCGGGCTGGGCCGACCGGGTCGACCACGTCGTCGACGTCAGTGAGGAACTGGACCTGCCCGCGGTGCTGCTGCGGCCGGACGGCCACGTGGCGTGGGTCGGCGAAGACGAGCAGGACCTGCTCGGCCGGCTGCCCAAGTGGTTCGGCGCGCCCGTCAGCTGAGGGCGCGTCAGTGGCCGCGCCGGGGTCAGGGTCGGCGCAGGGCCGGTCTCCGCAGAGCCACTTGAGTGCCCGAGCGGCTCAGAACGTCCGCTTCAGCAGATCGAGCAGCGCCGCCCAGTGCCGTTCGTCCGCCTCGGCGTTGTACGCGGAGGTGTCGGCTTGCGTGAACCCGTGCCCCGCACCCGGGTAGACCTCGCAGCGGTGCCGGACCCCCGCCTCGGTGAGCGCGGTCTCGAGGCGCTCGATCTGCTCGACCGGGAGGGACGGGTCCTGGTCCGCATGGCCGAAGTACAGCTCGGCGGTGATGTGCCCGGCCACCAGATGCGGGCTGTCCGGCGTCTCCGTCGCCAGCCGTCCGCCGTGGAATCCGGCCGCCGCCGCGACCCGGTCCGGGAACGTGCCGGCGGTGAGCAGGGACAGCCGCGCGCCCATGCAGTAGCCGGTCAGCGCCACCGGACCGTCGGCCGCCACCGGGCACTCGGCCAGCCAGCGCAGATAGGCGCCGGCGTCCCGCATCGCGAGGTCGGGTGTCAGCGCCCGCATGATCGGCATGATGTTCTCGAAGATCTCCGGCCGGGCGCCGGGATCGATGAACTCCGGCAACTCGACCACCGGAGCGCGCCCGTGACGGTAGAACACGTTGGGCACCAGCACCGTGTACCCGGCCTCCGCGAGGCGGTCCGCCATCTCCCTGAGCCGGGGCCGCAGACCGAAGGCGTCCATGTAGAGCAGGACCGCCGGACGGGGTTCCCCGTCAGCGGGGTGGGCCAGATAGGCGTCGACGGTGCCGTCCTCGGTGGGGATGTCGACGGCGTTTCCCTGTACGGCGGTCATGGCTGGGACGTGCCTCTCTGCGTGGGGACGTCGGCGAGGGCCGGCCCGTGGGAGGGGCCGGGTCGAGATCATCGTGGCACGCGCCCCTGAGAGTGCCGCGACCCACCCCCACCTCGGCCCCTCTCACTCGAACCGGGACGTGTCGCCCGCCCCCTTCCGCACGATCTCGGCCTCGCCACCCGAGAAGTCGATCACCGTCGTCGGCTCGGTGCCGCAGTCCCCGGAGTCGACCACCGCGTCCAGCACATGGTCCAGCCGGTCCTTGATCTCCCAGCCCTGGGTCATCGGCTCGTCCTCGTCGGGCAGCAGCAGCGTGCTGGACAGCAGCGGCTCCCCGAGCTCGGCGAGCAGCGCCTGGGCGACGACGTGGGCGGGGATGCGCACGCCGACCGTCTTCTTCTTCGGATGCTGGAGCATGCGCGGCACCTCCTTCGTCGCGGGCAGGATGAAGGTGTAGCTGCCGGGCGTCGACGCCTTGATCGCGCGGAACACGTCCTTGTCGACCAGCACGAACTGGCCGAGCTGCGCGAAGTCCTGGCAGACGAGGGTGAAATGGTGCCGGTCGTCCAGTCGGCGAATGGTCCGGATCCGGTCGATGCCGTCACGGCTGCCCAGTCGGCAGCCCAGCGCATAGCAGGAGTCCGTCGGATACGCGATGAGCGCACCGGAGCGGACGCTGTCGGCGACCTGGGTGATGGTGCGCGGCTGGGGGTTGTCGGGGTGCACGTCGAAGTACTTCGCCATTCACCGAGCCTATGCCCTGGACGCGCTGCCGGCGGCGCAGGCGGGGGCGGTTACACCCGGGGAGTGCGGCCGACTGGCTCGCACATGGGATGCGGCGTCAACACCATGACCGTGGTTCGGCCGGGGGAGGGAAGCACGAGAGGCGGATGGCGCACTGCCGACGGCGTACGACGAACACGTGCGCGGCGATGTCCCGCGGGCCATGTCGCAAGGAGCCGCGGAACTCCGGGTCGGCCGAGCCGGAGTACGACCGGCTCCTCGACGCGTTTCAAGGACCGCTTCTCCTTCGGGTCCGCACGCGGAGCCGCCGGACCATGGCTCCAGCCCCCTCGACCGCGGTGTCCTGGTGACCCACTTGGAGGGCTCGGCCCCGCACCGCGATCAGGCCGACCCGATGGGAGACGTCGAGAGGTATGGCGGCGTCTTCACCGGGGCGGCGATCCTGCCCCTGCTCATCGGACCGACCGAAGGAGCCTGTTCCTCCAATGCCGGCACGCGTGAGCACGCGTGCCGAGACCGACGGGCTGTTCCTGACCGCGGCGAGTGCGCCGCGCTGAACCAAGGACAGAGTGATCAGGCTTGGACCGCAGCCGCCGTATCCATAGCCCCCAGAGCGAGCACGGTTCGTCACCGACTTCCTTCGCTGATCACGCCCGGGACGACAGAACGCGACCACCGCGACCCGCCCGGCCGCCGCGCCCGCTTGGCCACCGGCGTCGGCGCGTGTTCGGCCAACACGCGGGTGCAGAAGCGCGCGGCGCGCGTCGGTTCGGGGAGGCGGTGAGCCGTGTGGTGCTGTCGGCAAGGGCCGCTCCGCGGTCCGCGGGGAGGCCCGGCATCCTTGATCGGTTGGTGAGGTTGAGGTGACGTGACAAGTTGCACCCGCAACTGGCATGCTCACGTTCGCGATCATTGTCAACCTCGGGGGAACGATGACTGCAGGACCTGAAGGGTTCTCGGCCCGAGCCGAGTCCATCGACGGCAGTTCGCATCTCTTGAACGAGCTGGCCGGACTGCTGTACGCCGGGCGCATGGACGGGGAGAACGCCACGCAGTGCCGCGTGCCGCGCTCGCATCCCCAAGTGGCCGAAGCCGTCGAGGATTTCGCTCGGTACGCGCGGGATCAGTACGGGGACCTGGTGACGTTGCTGTCCGCCCTGTCAACGAAGCTGCAATCGACGGGAAACGCCTACATGAAGGCCGACGCCGGCGCGCAGCGTGCGATGGACGACCTGCTCGACAAGGGGCGTTACGTCGCGCCCGAGGACCGGTGAGCGCCATGGCCTACCGCGCGGACGTCGAATTCCTCGACGCGTCGAACCCGCAGCTGATCGAACGGACCGCAGCCGAGTACGGCCGCCTTCACACCCTCCTGGCTTCGTGTGACGACGACTTCCGCAAGGCCGGGAAGGTCGAGTGGGAGAGTGCACACCGGGAGCGTTACACCAAGCGGCTGAGGGAAGCACTCGACCTGGCGGAGCACCTGTCGGCAGCCTTCAGGCGCGTACGCAAGGCGTTGGACGACTATGCCACGGCTGTCGAGCAGGCCAAGGGGCACTTCGAGAGCGGGCAGGCCACAGAAGACCGTCTGGCCGAGGTGATGTCCCGTGAAGCTGTCGCACTCACTCCCACAGCGCGGGCCGCCGAAGCACTGCATCAGTGGGAGGACCTGCGCGGCACGACCGGCTTCCTCGACTGGGCGGCAGAACTCACCGTCAACGCGGACGCGATCCGCGACGAGGCCGAGCACTACTACAACGCGACCAAGAACCACTACGGCGACGCCCAGCGTGTGGAGTCCGCGGCCCGAGAGGACTGCGTGCACGAGATACGGGCAGCTCTGCGGTCTCTGCCGGACTTCCGTGGTGGAGACAGCACCTACCCCGCCCTGCTGACCGGCGCCGTAGACGCGTTGCGCCATGAAGTGAGCGACGCAAGCCGCAACCCGAACACACAGCTTCCCGGCACTGGCGTGAAGATCGACTCGATCCCCGGGGTGTCGAGCGACACCTCGGTCTCGCCGGCCCTGCGGCGCATACGGGACAGGCTCGCGCACCTGCCCGGTGCGCAGGACCACTACCTGTATCTGCCGTCCGACGACGACGCCGGCCGCCGCACGTACATCTCGGGGAACAAGGCGCTGATCAGCGATGCCGCGCACAACTCCGGGCTGCCCCCTGAGATGTTGGCGGGCATTGCCTGGATGGAAGTCGAAGGTGACCCTTCCTGGATCGACGAGGCCGCCTACGGGGTCCGTCGACACGTACCCGGCGTGGGAGAGGCGGATCAGACCTCCATGGGGCCGATCGCGATTCAGGTGCGCCGGTCTGCCGAAGTGCTCGGCTACGACCCGGAGAACCTCACCGACGCACAGCGTGAGGAGGTGGTCAACGCGACCAAGAACCCGGGCCAGAACATCTACATCGCATCGGAGTACCTGGCCCAGGTCAAGGCCGAGAGCGAGTTCGCCGACGTGCCGCCGGAGCAGATGACCAGGGAGCAGATGCAAGAGCTCGCGGCACGCTACAACGGTGGCCCCTACTACCGGAGCGATCACGCTCAGGCATACGGTCGTCAATTCGACAAGAGCGTCGACGACGCGAAGCGGGCACTCGAATCATGACCGTGTCGCAGGCGTCGCAGACGTCACAGGTGTCGCGGGCCAAAGGCGTCGTGTGCGCGGTCCTGCTGGTCATCGGCTGCCTCGTGGCAGGAGCCGCCACCGGTATCGCCTACCTGTCGCATCCGCTCGGGCCCTGGGACCACCAGGCTTTCGACCACATCCGGCTGTTCGGAAAGATCGGGCTCGCCTTCGCGTCGCTCACCGCACCGGTCGCTGTGCCGGCTGTCGCATGCGGCTGGCTACGGCCGTGGTGGATTGTTCCGTGTGTGGTGGTCACGATGGCGGCGTGGGGACGCCTCACCGTGTTCTTTCCAGCGCACTGACCTCGCCCGTCGGCGCCCTCGCAGCAAGGCCGTTGCCCTATTGACTCGGCCCGGGGCGCCGGCCTTGCTGTGACCGCCCACGACCGCCGTTCTCAGCTTGCCGTACGCACCGAATCCCGGATCACCAACTGCGTGCTCAACACGACGTGGTTGTCGGACGGGAAACCCACCTCGCGTTCCAGGGCGAGGCGTACGGCGGTGCGGCCCAGCTCCTCGTACGGGACGCGGACCGTGGTGAGGGCCGGGGTCAGGTCGGCGGCGAACGGGACGTCGTCGAAGCCGACCACGGAGACATCGCGTGGGACGCGCAGACCGGCCTCGCGCAGGGCCGCCAGCGCCCCCAACGCGACCACGTCGGACCCTGCGAAGACCGCCGTGAACTCGACGCCCGCGCGCAGCGCATCCCGGGTGCGCAGGTAGCCCGACTTCCGGGTGTAGTCCCCGGCGGTGTCCAGCTCCTCCACGTACGGCGTGCCGTGGGCGCGCAGGGCGTCCTGGTGACCGAGGCGGCGCTCCTCCGCGCTGCTGAAGCCGGGAGCGCCGCCGAGGAAGAGGACGCGCCGGTGGCCGGCCGTCAGCAGGTGCGCCGTGGCCTGGAAGGCGCCGCCGCGGTTGTCGTAGTCCACCACCGTCGCCGGCACGCCCTCGGGAAGGGGCGGCCGGCCGCACAGCACCAGCCGGGAACCCGCGGAGTCCAGCGCCTTGGCGTAGCCGGCCATCCGGCGGTGATAGGCGTCGTCCGGCACTGTGCCGCCGACGAGGACGACCGCCGCCGCGTGCTGTTCCCGCATGAGCTGGACGAGGTCGTCCTCCCGCTTTGTGTCGCCCTTGGTGGAGCACACCAGGCTCAGGCGCCCCCGGCTCCCGGCCTCCTGTTCCACTCCGGCGGCGACGTGGGCGAGTGACGGCCCGGTGATGTCCTGGAGGACGAGGGCGATGGGGCCGGCGACGCGTCCGGAGAGCGCCTTGGCGTGGACGTTCACGACGTAGTGAAGGGAGTCGACGGCGGCCATGACGCGCTGCCTGGTTTCCGCGGACACCGGATAGTTGCCCGCCAGGGTCCGGGAAACGGTTGCTACCGAGACACCGGCCTTCGCGGCGACATCACGGATGGTGCTCGGCCGGTCGGCCGATCGTGCTTTCCGCTTCGCCTTCTTCGCTCCGGGGCCGCCGGGTGGACCTTCTTCCTCGTCCGTCACGGCTCCGACGTTACTGCACCCGGCTTGGCCTTGTGAGCCCGTGGATCGGAGAAGTACTGGCCCACGTGGGCCGTGCGCCGGGGAAAACGTTTACCCAAACCGTGTCGTCAGCTCGGTGTCAGGACCACCGCTTGGCCGCCCGCCGGGGCCATGGCCACGCTCAGCGTGGTCTCCGCGGTGACGATCCGGGTGCTGACCACGACCGGGGTCCGGTACGGGCTGGTGCCCGGGGTGCCGTCGGCGTAGACGGTCGCCGTGTAGGTTCCGCCGCCCAGGAACGACAGGGGGAGCGACAGCGTCCGGGACGTCTCGTTGGTCATGGCCCCGAGGTACCAGGTGTCGCCGGCCCGGCGGGCGACCGCCACGTACTCGCCGATCGACCCGGCCAGGGTCCGGCTCTCGTCCCAGGTGGTGGGGATGGCGTTGAACCAGGGCAGTCCCGGCCAGTTCGCGGGGTTGGCGTACTTGGACGGCTTGTCGTACCAGAAGAGGAAGTTGAGGGGCTGGTAGTACACCGCGGCCATCGCCATCTGGTGGGCGTTGGTCGTCTTGTCGCGTGACTGGCCGTAGCAGATGGTGTAGTCCATCGGGCCGCCGATGTTGCGGGCGAAGGGCAGCGTCACGTTGTGCGTGGCGGTCGGGAACTGCTCGTTGCCACGGACGCCTTCCAGGCTGATGTAGTTCGGGTACGTGCGCTCGTAGCCGAACGGCCGGACGTCGTCGTGCATGTCGATCAGCAACCGGTACTTGGCGGCCACCTCGGCCCAGTCGGTGATCTGGTTGGTCATCGTCTGGGTGCCGTCGTTGATGAAGCCGAGCTTGATGCCCGCGACGCCCCAGCTCTTGTAGAGGCCGAAGAGGGAGTCCGCGTCGGTCAGCGCGAGCCGGTTGACGTAGAGGAAGACGCCGACGCCCTTGCTCGTGGCGTACGAGATGACCGACGGCAGGTCGATGGCGGCGATCGGCTTGGTCGCGTCGGGGGTGGTGAACTCGGGGCCGTACCAGCCGGCGTCGTACTCGATGTACTCAAGGCCCCGGGCCACGGCGAAGTCGACGCCCGCGAGGCCGGCGGCGGTGCTGAGCTCGCAGCGGAAGACCTTGCCCGGCTTGATCCACGAGGTGTCGGTCAGCGCGCTGGGCGGGGCCAGGTTGAGCACCAGTTCGGCGTTGTCGACCAGTTCGGCGTGGGTGGAACCGATGACCAGCGCGCGCCACGGCGTGGCGAACGGGGTTGTGACCGTGCTGGTCGTCTCGACCGGGCCGGTGCCGCGGGCGGTGTGCTCCATCAGGAAGGCGGAGAGGGCGCGCGGCTGCCCCTCGACCGAACCGAGCATCAGGCGCGGGAAGTTCAGCCGGGAGGACTCGCAGATACAGGCGATGAGCCCGTCGTCGAGGGTCGCGGTCAGCGGCAGGTCGGTCAGGGGGCCGTTGTCCGTGGTCGAGGTGCCGGTGACGGGGATGGAGCCCGGCTCCACCGGGAGGTAGGCGTTCTCGTCGCGGGCACTGTAGACGGTGGTGTCGTCGGGGAAGACGAACGTCGTCAGCTCGTCGGAGAGGGTCGCGGTGCCCTCGCCGAGCAGGACGTAGCGCAGCGCGACACCGGTCTTGTAGGCGCGGATCCGGACGCCGAAGCCGATCCCCGAGGCGCTGTCCCGCAGGTCCCAACGCTGCTCCTGGTAGAGGTCGGTGACGGTGGCGTTGCGCCCGTACACCGGGGTCCAGGTGGTGCGGGTGGTCCGCTGCCGGTGACCGGTCACCGTCACGTCGTCGCCGAGGACGGTCCCGTCGCTCAGCCTGAGGCCCAGGACGGACGTGTCGATCACCGTCCTGCCGTTGTGCCGGGCGGACCACCGCAGCGCTCCGTCCACCACCGACATCGTGATGGCGTTGCCGCCCATGCGCGCGGTCGCGTCGACCGACTCCCGCACGACGGCCGCGTCATCCGCCGCGTGGGCCGGCCGCGCGGCGCCGACCCCCGCCGCGGCCAGACCGGCGGTGACGGCCGTGCCCTTGAGCATCCCCCGGCGCGACAGTGCCCCCGGGCTGCCGACTCCGTCCGGCGCGAGCTCTTCCCGGTCCTGTGACGTGATCATCTTGGAAGGGGCCTCTCCATTGAGCGCCGCGTCGGTGCACGGCTCGATCCGGGCGGAGGATGCGTGCGGTAAACGTTTTCTGCCTGGGGAATGTTCTACGCGTCGATGTGAGGCGGGGTCAAGAGTGCGGTCGGGAGCGGGCTCAGGGCCTCGGGGGATGACCGTCGCGCCCCTGGGAACCCGCCCCCGATGCGTACCTCGGCGTACCGCCCTGCACGGGTGAGGTAACGTCCGAGCGGTATGTCGTGAATAAGGTTCAGGACGAGGTGAAGGCCGACGTGGCTGGCAGAGAGGGCGGGGTCCGTCAGGCGGGCGGGCGGGACGTCGACGCCTCGGTGTGGGCGGAGGAGTTGCTGGACCACCTGCGGCCGACCGGGCAGGACATCCCTCGGGTCGTCGCCTGGCTCGCGGACGCCGTGCAGGGCACCGCCTCGCTGCAGGACGACACCGGAACGCTCCTCGGCGGCATACGCGCGACCCTGGACGAGCACCTCGTCGCGGCCGTCACCGCCGGCCGTATCGCCTCCGCCGCCTGGGAGGGCCAGGGCCGTCACCTGCGCCTGGTCAGGGTGGCGCACCCGAACCGGCCGTCGGCCGGCGTCCTCGCGGTGTCGCGCGAGACCCCCTTCGACCGGCGCACCTCCGACATCGTCACGCACACCGTCCAGGTGATCGAACTCCTGCTCAAGGCGAGCGAGATGACCGCCGCCGGACGCCGGCTGCAGAGGGCGACGTCCGATCTGCGCCTGGCGATCCTGCAGTTGCTGATGGTGGAGGACACCGTCTCCGCACGCCGGGTGGCCGCGGGACTGTGGCCCGGACTGCTCGACACCGACACCGCCTGCGTCCACGTCGTCGAGGGCACCGCCGAGGACCGGGACCGGTTGGCCGGGGAGTGCATCGACGCGACAGGCGAACGGGCGCTGGTCGTGCTCTGCCCGGCGGTCGACGAACACGTCATCGTCGTGACGCCCGGCGAGGCCGAGGCCCAGGAACTGCGCTCGCTGATCGGCCCACGCCCCCGCACCTTCCTCGGCGGCAGCGCCCGGCAGAGCCTGGCCCGCACGGCCACCGCGTACGGCCAGGCCGTCAGTGCCCTCGCCGTCGCGCACTTCCGCCCGGACAAGGCCGCGGTCTACGCCGAACGCACCCACCCCGAGCGCCTGACCGACCCGGCGGCACTGCGCGGCTGGACGGCCCGGCTGCTGCACCCGCTCGACACCCTGCCGCACCACACCCGCGCCGAACTGCTCGCCACCACCCGGCTGGGCCTGGAGTTCACCGCCGTCAACGCGGCCAAGGTGCTGGGCGTCAGCCGCAACACCGTCCGCGCCCGCATGGAACGCGTGGAAGCCCTCCTGCGCACGGACTTCGCCGACCTGACCGCCCGTGCCGTGGTCCACCTGGCGCTCAACAGCCAGGTGAGCCTGGCGGACGCACCGGCCGACACCGGCTCCTCCGCAGCGGCCCACACCTCGCTGCACGACCTGCTGTCCGGGCCCGCCATGCGCACCTGGGCACGGGAACTCCTCGCCCGCCTGGAGGACGACACCCGGGACCTGCGCCGCACCCTGCGCGCCTGGATCGCCGAGGGCGGCAACGCCGAACGCGCCGCGCAGACCCTCGGCGTCCACGCCCAGACCGTCCGCGAGCACGTCCGCAGCGCGGAACCCGTCCTCGAACGGCAACTCCTCGCCGGCGGCAGCGACCTGTACGAGGTCGTCCTGGCCCATCTCGTCGTGGGCGACCTGGATCAGCCCGCGCTGCACGGGGCGAAACCGGGCCTTCCGGACTCACCTGTGCACAGGTGAGTCCCACGGGCGCCGCAGCGGGCATTGATGCGATACCCAATCTGCCCGCGTAGACGTAAGTTCGACTCGCCGCGGGGGCACGACCGGAACGGGGGACCGGTCGCGTCCCCGCTTCCGGCCGTTCAGGCCCGCAACCGCACCGGAATCTCCTGCCAGCCGAACGCGATGAACGACGGCACCTGACGCAACTCGTCCTCACCGACGGCAAGCCGAAGGTCCGGGAAGCGGTCGAAGAGGGCGGGCAACGCCGTCAGGGCCTCCACGCGAGCGAGCGGGGCGCCGATGCACCGGTGCACCCCGATCCCGAACGCCAGATGGTCGTCGGCCCCGCGCGACGCGTCGAAGCCGGCCGCGTCCGGCCCGTAGCGCACCGGGTCCAGCCCGGCGGCGGCGTACGTCGTGATGATCGCGTCCCCGGCCGCGATGGTCACGTCCCCGACCTTGATGTCGCTGACGGCGAACCGCAGGGGGAGCGACGCGATCGACGGGTGCACCCGCAGCGTCTCGTCGATCACCGCGTCCCAGCCGATCTCCCCTGACCGTACGGCGGCCAGTTGCTCGGGGTGCGTCAGCAGGGCGACGACCGCGTTGCCGATGAGATTGACGGTCGTCTCGAAACCGGCACCGATCACCAGCAGCAGCGTGTACAGCAACTCCTCGTCGCTGAGCCGGTCGCCGTCCTCGTCGCGCACCCGGATCAGCTCGGTCGTCAGATCGTCCCCGGGGTGCTCGCTGCGGTGGGCGATCAGCGCCCCCAGCACCGCACCGATCTGCTGCTGCACGAACGCGGCGTGCTCCGGACTCGGGTCGGAGGTGTCCATGATGGCCGCGATGAGCGCTCCGGTGTCCTCCCGCAACTCCTCGGGCACACCGAACAGTTCGCAGATCATCCGCATCGGCAGGGGGTGGGCGAGCCCGGCCTTGAGGTCGATGACCGAGCTGCCGTCATCCAGCGCGTCGAGCAACTCCGTGGTGATCGCCTCCACCCGTGGCCGCATCATCTCCGTACGCCGCTGCGTGAAGCTCGGCGCGACCAGCTTGCGCAGCCGCGTGTGGTCGGCGCCGTAGGTGGAGAGCATGTTGACCACCCCGAGCCAGCCCAGGATCCAGGCCCAGGAGGGGTGTTCCGCAATCTCGGGCCACAGTCGCCAGTGCTGTCGCGGATCCTTGCTGACCTGCGGGTCGAGGATGAGCTCCTTGAGGGTGTCGTAGCCCGTGGGAGCCCATGCGGGGATGGAGCCGGGCAGCTCCACGGGCACGATCGGGCCGAGGGCGCGCAGTCGGGCGCTCTCGCCGGGGATGTCGGCGCCGAAGGGGTCGATGGCGACGCGGTCGATGCGGTCGGTCACGGTCACGACGGAACTCCTGGCTGGTCGGGGGAGCGGGGGCTGAACCGGACGGGCAGGGCGGTCAGGGAGCGGTGGAAGGGGCCGGGCCGCCAGGTCAGGCGCTCGCGGGGCAGGACCGGCTCCAGGTCGGGCAGCCACTGGGTGAGCCGTTCGATCGCCTCGGTGGCGATGAGCAGCGTGTGCTGCCGGACCGGGCAGGCGTGCGGGCCCGCCGACCAGGACAGGTGCGAGGCGTCCCTGGGGTGGCGGCCGCTGGTGATCTCCCGCTCGGCGAAGCACGTGAGCGCCCCGTAGGAGACGACCACCGGCACCGCGGCCCTGATCCACGTGCCGTGGAAGGACACGGGTGTGCGGGCGTAGTGGATGCCGTAGTTCGCCAGGGGTGTCTCGTGGTGGAGCACCTCCACCACCGCGTCCGTCACGGGACGGGCACCGCTGGTCAGGGTGGAGTAGTACAGCGGGTTGCCGAGGATGCGGGAGAGCGCGTTCGACACCAGGTTGGCGGTGGGCTCGTGGCCGGCGCCGAGGGTGAGGAACACCTGCCAGGTGACCTCCTCCGAGGTGAGCCCGGCAGGGTGGTCCAGCAGCCGGCTCGGCAGGTCGTCGCCCCGCCGCTCCGTCTTGGCCGCGATCAGCTCCAGGATGTAACCGCCGTACTCCGCCTCGCCCTCGGCCGCTTCGGCGCCGCCCTCCATCATCTTGCCGAGCGCCACGTGGAGCCGGTCGCTGTGACTGTCCGGCAGCCCGAAGAGGCTGTTGAAGACCAACGCCATCAGCGGACGCGTGAACTCGCCCACCAGATCCGCCTCGCCCTTCGGCCCGAACCGGCCCACCAGCACCCGCACCGCCCGGTGCACTCGCGCCCGCAGGTCGTGCGGCTCGATCCGGTCGAAGGTGTCGATCAGCGAGGTGCGGTACCGGACATGGGCCGCGCCGTCGGCGAACAGCGAGTTGGGCCGCCAGCGCATCATGCCCAGGACCGGCGAGTCGTCGGCGACGGTCGACTCCCACGGCCGCGGGTCGTGCGAGAACGTGTCCGTGTCGTGCAGCAGATCCAGCGCCGCGCGCCGGTCGGTGACGACATACGCCGGCACGCCCGGCGCCAACTCGCCCCAGCCGACCGGGCCCTGGGCGCGCAGGGCCTCGTAATACGGGTACGGATCCAGCGCGAAGGCGTCCTCCCACAGGCGCACGGGCGCCGAGCGGGAGAAGGCCTGCCGGTCGGGGGAGTGGGCGGTCACCGGTCCTCCGGAGCGTGACGGTTGATCAGGTACTGGACCAGCGCGAGCAGCGCGTCGAGGGACGAGTCGGCGTCCCGTGCGTCACACGTCACCATCGGCGAGTCCGCGTCCAGGTCCAGGGCGGCGCGCAGCTGTTCCTCCGTGTAGTGGCGGGGCGCGTCCGCAAAGGCGTTGAAGGCGACGGCGTACGGCAGCCCCGACTCCTCCACCAGCCCCAGCACGTCGAACGACGCGTCGATCCGACGGCTGTCGACCAGGACCAGGGCGCCCAGCGCGCCGTAGGCGATGTCGTCCCACAGCGCCCGGAACCGCTCCTGCCCGGGCGTGCCGAACAGATACAGCACGACCCCGCCCGGCAGGCTGATCCGGCCGAAGTCGACGGCGACGGTGGTCGTCGACTTGTCCCGCACCCCGGCGAGATCGTCCACCTGCGCGGACGCCTCGCTGAGCGGCTCCTCGGTGTGCAGGGGCCGGATCTCGGAGACCGAGTCGATCAGCGTCGTCTTGCCCACGCCGAAGGGGCCGGCGACCAGGATCTTGACCAGGTCGAGAGCGGTGTCGGGCAGGTGAATGCCGGCGGCCGCATCAGAGGTCTCACCAACTGCTTTGACGGTACGGCTAGTGGTGCTTGAGGGCGCGAAGGCCATCGGCCACTCTCTTCAGCAGGTCGGGGTCGAAGCGTCCGGCGGGCGGGATCGGCGCACGGGCCAGTACCAGGTCCCGGTCGATGAGTTCGGCCGCCAGGACGCGCACCGCGGACACCGGCAACCGCAGCAGCGCCGCGGCCTCGACGACTGTCAGCGAACCGTCGTCCAGGGCGTCCAGCAGGGCGAGTTGGGCGGCGGGCAGATCGGCGGGGGCGGGTGTGCCGACGCCGGTGAGCACCGACAGCCGCTCCAGATGGGGCCGGCTGGGCCGGGCCACGCCGCCGGTCGACAGATACGCGGGAACCAGGGGGCGGCCGGCACGGCGGCCG
The DNA here is from genome assembly GCF_030499515.1 of Streptomyces sp. DT2A-34. NCBI lineage: Bacteria > Bacillati > Actinomycetota > Actinomycetes > Kitasatosporales > Streptomycetaceae > Streptomyces > Streptomyces sp. DT2A-34. The sequence goes on from NZ_JASTWJ010000001.1 coordinate 10,116,087, forward strand.
GTCATGCCGGAGCGTCGCCGTCGGCACCTCGGGGCGCGGCGGCCATCGCCTTCTCGCCCAGCCGGGCCACCTGCGAGTGCACCCGGTGCGCGAGCAGATCCAGGCGCACCTCCTCGTCCCCGTACGCGGCCACGCATGTGCCGTGGTCCGTCGGCACGATCAGTACGTAACCGTGGTCCGACTCGATGACGACCTGCCGCACCTCCGCCCGCTCCCGGTCGGCGAACGCGGCCGCCGCGGTACGGCACGCCCCCTGCACGGTGCTGGTGATCGCGGCCACCCGCTCGGCCGAGGGCCGGGTGAGCGCGTCCGTGTACCCGGTCACCAGTCCGTCCCGCGTGAGCAGCACGGCGGCCACCACGTGCGGCACCTGCAGGATCGGTTCGAGCACCCACGCCGTGTCTCCCACATCGCGGCTGGTCATCGAGCCGTTCCCCCTTCATGGTCGGTCTGATCGGTGTCGTTCGCCGCGGTTTCCGATACGGCGGTGGAGGTGTCGCCGGTGCGCTCGTCGGCCGCGGAGCGCGCGGCGGCGGTACCCGCCTGCAGCGCACCCAGCGCGGCGGCGGCCTGCTCCGGGCGGCGTACGGCAGGCGACGGCGCGGGCATGTCACTCGCCGCGGCGGCCACCCTCGTACGGCGCCGGCGCTGTGGCAGACCCCCGGTGTCGCGCGGGGCGTGATGCCCGGATACGGCACCGGAGGCGGCGGCGTCGTGTTCGGCCCCGTATCCGTGCGAGGTGCTGGACGCCTCGCCCCGTACGTCGAGGGACTCCGCGTCCCGGGCGGACGTGCGGGTGGAGCGTGGCGCGCTCGCCGCGGGCGGTCGCTCGTCGGGGTCGATACGGCTGAGCAGATGGCTGTCGACCCGCAGCACCGCCCGCACCCCGCCGTACGGCGAGGGCGACGACAGGTCCACGCTCAGGTCGAACTGCCGGGTCAGCTGCCCGATCGCGGCGAGCCCCATGCGCGGCGGATCGCCGAGTTCGGTGAGGAGAATCGGCTCGGAGCCCGCCACCAGCCGCTGAGCCCGGGCGCGTTCGTCCTGGGTCATGCCCAGACCCGCGTCGTCGACGGTGACGCAGGCGCCGTGATGCACATGCTCCAGGTTGACCACGACATCCGTGTCCGGCGCGGAGTGCCGCAGGGCGTTGTCGAGGAGTTCGGCGACGATGATCGCGACCGGCTCCACGGTGTGCGACACCAGCCCGGTCCCGGCCGTCAGGTGATTGTGGACCCGGACCCGGTGGTAGCCCGCGAGCCGGGCCTGGCCGCCGGTCACCGCGTCCACCAGATGCGACTCCTCGCGGGCCAGTCCGACCCAGGCTCCGCACACCACGGCGGCGACCTGCGCCCGCCGCAGCGACTGCTCGTTCTCGTGGTCCAGTTGGAACAGTGTCTGCGTCAACTCCGGGTCGTCGTACTTCTGTTGGAGCCCGCGCAACGCGTCCTGCAGCCGGTACAGGCCCGCCTGGATCTCGCGCGTCGCCCCGCGCATGCCGGCCTGTGCGGCCGCGTCGATCCGGGTGCGCTGCGCGGCCAGCTCGGTGTGCAGCCCGGCCAGCACCTGCTCCAGCGCGCGGCCCAGCGGTGCCCCCGCCGTCTGCGGACGCAGCGGACCCGGCACGGCGACATGCGGATGTGCCGGCTGCCGGGCGGCGGCCGGGACGCGTCGCGCCGCGAGATGCTCGACCTCGGCCGTGAACACCTCGGCCGCGCCCTTGAGTTGGCGTCTTAACGCGGCGATCTCGGCATGCTGCCTGGCCTGTTGCCGCTGTGCGCGCAGCAGCCCGCCGCCCAGGGCGAGCGCGGACAGGATGCCGACGGTGAGACCGCCGGTCGCCAGGTCCGGTATTTCGATCATCGAGTCGGTTCCCAGGGGGTCGGGTCGGGGGCAGTCGGGCAGGGCTGTTTCCGAGGCCTTGCGGCGAGGCGCTCGGAGCACAGTACACACCGTCATCGACCGATCTCGCACGGTCGATCGATACTTCGCTTCGAAAGTGCCGGGACTCTGATCGCTTCTGCATCGACTGTCTCAATTGCCATACAACCTACGGGAGTTGGCGCGGATGCCGGACTCCTGCGGGGTCGGGTGTGTGCCCGTTCGGGCGGCGGGTACTCGGCGAGGCCAGGAACGACAACGCCGGAGGAGGCCAGAATGACCAGTGGCACGGAAGCCGGCCACGCAACCGGTACGCCGGACAAGGACTACAACCTGATCTGGTACGTGGAGGCATGCCTGAGCAACGCGCTGCGCCTGGAGAGCTACATCGAGGACGCGGAGCGCGGCAAGGACACCGAGGTGGCCGACCTGTTCCGCAAGGCTCAGGCGGACAGCCGCAAGGGCGCCGAACTGGGCAAGACGCTGCTGCGCAGGCGGCTGAACGGCGGCTGACCAAGCCCTCTCCCAGGCCCTCCCGCAGGGGCCCGGACACCGACGAAGCGGAGGTGTCCGGGCTTTCGTCTGCGGCGGGCGCGGTGGCGGACCCGTGGCGGTTCGTCACCTCTTCAACCACCTGTTGGACACATAGGGTTTACTTTCGTTCGGCTCGTCGGACCGAACGGGCTTGCTAAGGTGCTACTCGCCGGTAGGAAGCCGAACGGGGGGCGCGAGGAGTAGGCGGACCAGCGCCACAGCTCCTCGGCGGGTTGTCGAGACGGAAGGCCTGGCAAGGGGGCCGGGCCGACCGGGGCGTCTGCGCGTTGTCATCACGCGCCCCTCGAACTCCAGTTCCTCACCCATCGATCCAGACAGGTGTGACTCGCCACATGGTTCGTTCCCTGGTCGATCTGCTGACCACGCACGCCTCGCACCATCCCGACCGGACCGCCTTCCGGTACCTCGTCACCGGCGACCACGACGGTGAGATCCAGGAGATCTCGTACGGCCGTCTCGCCGAACGGTCCCGGGCCGTCGCGGCCTGGCTGCAGGAGCGGGGACTGACCGGCAGCCGCGCCATGCTGCTCTACCCGCCCGGCCCGGAGTTCATCTGCGGCTACCTCGGCTGCCTCGCGGCCGGCGTCGTCGCCGTACCGGGCGTCCCGCCGCAGGGCCGCGCGCAGAACCACCGCGCCCTGACCCGGATGAAGCGGCTCATCGCCGACGCCGATGCCAAGGTGATCCTGGGCGGCCGCGAGGTGATCACGGCCCTGTCCGGCATGGTGGAACACCTGCCCGACCTCGCCGACATCACCCTCGTCGTCACCGAGGACATCCCCGACGAGGCGGCCGCCTCCTGGCGCGAGCCGGACCTCACCGCCGACTCGGTGGCATTCCTCCAGTACACGTCCGGCTCCACCTCCGCCCCGCGCGCCGTGATGGTCACCCACGGAAACCTGCTGGCCAACGAGCGGGTCATCACCGAGCGCATGGGCCACACGCCGGACACCATCGCGGAGTACGGCCACGAGATGTTCGTCAGCTGGCTGCCCGTGTACCACGACATGGGTCTCATAGGCCCCGTCCTCAACACGGTCTACCTGGGCGTGACCGCCACCCTCTTCTCCCCGCTGCACTTCCTCCAGCAGCCCCGGCGCTGGCTGACCGCGATCGACCGTTACCGCCCGCACACCAGCGGCGGCCCCAACTTCGCCTACGAGCTCTGTCTCAAGCACGCCGGGCCCGAACTCCTCGACGGACTGGACCTCAGCAGCTGGAAGGTCGCTTTCAACGGCGCCGAACCGGTCCGGGCCGCCACACTGCGTCGCTTCACCGACACCTTCGCCCCCGCCGGCTTCCGTGGCGAGGCCCTCTACCCCTGCTACGGCCTGGCCGAGGCCACCCTGATGGTCACCGGCAGCACGGTCACCGCCCCGCCCGCCGTGCTCCAGGCCTCCGAAACGGGCCCGCACTCCGGCCAGGCCGACGCCGCGGCCGTCGGCTGCGGACGCCCCGGCCCCGACGTCACCGTCGCCATCGCCGACCCCGAACGGCACGAGGAACTGCCCGACGGCGAGGTCGGCGAGATCTGGGTGCGCGGCGCGAGCGTCGCCAAGGGCTACTGGCGCAACGCCCTCGCCACCCGTGAGACCTTCCGCGCCGCCCTGACCGGCCACGACGGCCGCTTCCTGCGCACCGGCGACCTCGGATTCCTGCGCGACGGCGAGCTGTTCGTCACCGGCCGCCTGAAGGACCTCATCGTCATCGACGGACGCAACCACTACCCGCAGGGCCTGGAGCTGACGGCTGAGATGGCCCACCCGGCCCTGCGCCCCGGCTGCACCGCCGCGTTCTCCGTCGAGGCAGGAGACGTCGGCGCGGGAGACGCGGGGGCCGGTTCGGGTGCGGGCGCGGACGGCGAGCAGCCCGTCGTCGTCGCCGAGATCGCCCCCGACTCGGCAGGCGAGGCGGAGAAGATCACCGACGTCGTCCGCAGCGCGATCGGCGAGGCCCACGGCCTGTCGGTGCGCGACGTCGTCCTGGTCCGGCCGGGCACCATCCCCAAGACGTCCAGCGGCAAGATCCAGCGCCACGCCTCCCGGGCGGCCTACCTGGGCGGCACCCTCGCCGTGATCGACGCGCCCGCCCTGAGCTGACCCCGCCCGCTCCACCGTCGTACGGCCTCACCTCTTGCCCGAATCCACGAGGACACCTGTCTCCATGCCTGCTCACGAGTCCCCCAAGCAGTCCGCCGAGCCGTCCCTCACGACACCGCGGGACGTGCGGGCCTGGCTGGAGTCGGCCGTCGCCGAGGCGGCCGGGCTCGACCCGACGGCCGTCGACCCGCACCGGCCTATCGCCGAACTCGCACTGGGGTCACGGCAGTTGGTGACACTCGCCGCCGAGCTGTCGGCGCTGACCGGCCGGGCCCTGGACCCGTCCCTCGTCTTCAACCACCCGACCGTCGCGGCGCTCGCCGAGGCGGTGTTCGACGAGGGGGTCTTCGGTGAGGCGGTCCTCGGCGAGGCGCCCGCTCGTACCCCGGCAGCGGTCCCGGCTCCGCACGGCACGCCCACCCGGGCCGACGACGACATCGCGATCATCTCCATGGCCTGCCGCTTCCCGGGCGGCGCCGACGACCCCGAGGCGCTGTGGCGGCTGCTGGCGGCCGGCGAGGACGTCATCACCGAGGTGCCGGCGGGCCGTTGGGACACACAAGGTCTGCACGATCCCGACCCGGAGGCCACCGGCAAGGCCTACTCCCTGCGCGGCGGCTACCTCTCCGGCATCGACCGCTTCGACGCGAGCTTCTTCGGGATCTCGCCGCGCGAGGCGGCGGCCATGGACCCCCAGCAACGGCTGCTCCTGCAGACAGCCTGGGAGACGACCGAACGCGCCGGGATCGTTCCGGACACGCTGAACGGCAGCTCCACCGGCGTCTACGTCGGCCTGTACGACAGCGGATACCTGGCCTCGGCCGCCCTGGACCAGCTCGACGGGCACGTCGGCACCGGCTCGGCGAGCAGCGTGGCGTCCGGCCGTATCGCCTACACCCTCGGCCTTCAGGGCCCGGCGGTCACCGTCGACACCGCCTGTTCGTCCTCCCTGGTCGCCCTGCACTTGGCCGCACGAGCACTGGCGGGCGGTGAGTGCGACCTCGCGCTGGCGGGCGGCGCGACGCTGCTGGTGACGCCGCGTGGACACGTCGAGTTCAGCAGACTGCGCGGGCTGTCGCCGTCCGGGCGGTGCAGCCCGTTCTCGGCCGACGCGGACGGCGTGGTGTGGGCCGAGGGCTGCGGCATGGTGCTGCTGAAGCGGCTGGCGGACGCACGCCGCGACGGTGACCGGATCCTCGCGGTCGTCAAGGGGTCGGCGATCAATCAGGACGGCCGCAGCCAGGGCCTCAGCGCCCCCAACGGCCCTGCCCAGGAATGGGCGTTGCGCGCCGCCCTCGCCGCCGCCGGGCTCCGGCCGCACGACCTGGACCACATCGAGGCGCATGGCACCGGCACCCGGCTCGGTGATCCCATCGAGGGGCGAGCCCTGGCCGCCGTCTTCGGCCCCGACCGTCCCGCCGACCGCCCCCTCGGCGTGGGCTCGCTGAAGTCCAACCTCGGCCACACCCAGGCCGCCGCGGGCATCGCCGGCGTCATCAAGACCGTCCTGGCCCTGTGCCATGAACGGATACCGGCGTCCCTGCACGCCGACACCCCGACCGAGCACATCGACTGGGCACACAGCGGTCTGCGTGTACTGGCCGAGGCTCAGGCCTGGCCACGGGACCCCGAGCGGGTGCGGCGCGCCGGAGTGAGCGCGTTCGGGATCAGCGGCACGAACGCCCATGTGGTGCTGGAGGAAGCTCCCGAGGAGCAGACACAGTCGCCCGGCGACCTCCCGGGTGTGACCCTCTTCCCGCTCTCCGCCCGCACCCTGCCCGCACTTCGGGCACAGGCCGGCCGACTCCTCGAAACCCTTGAGCGACAGCCCGAGTTGCCGCTCACCGCCGTGGCGGCGACCCTGGTCCACCACCGCACCCACTTCGAGCACCGAGCCGTCGTCCGGGCGAGCGACCGCGCCCAACTGCTCACCGCCCTGCGCGCACTCACCGAGACCCGACCCGACGCCGACGCCGTCACGGACCTGATCGCCAGCCCCCAACAGGCGGTAGCCACAGGCAAGTTGGCGTTCGTCTTCCCCGGGCAAGGAGCCCAGTGGGCCGGCATGGCGCGCGATCTGCTCGACCGGGACCCGGTGTTCGCCGACGAGCTCGACCGCTGCGACGCCGCCCTGCGCCCGTTCACCGACTGGTCCGTGACATCCGTCCTGCGCGGCGACCCCGGCGCCCCTGCCCTGGACCGCGTCGACGTCGTCCAGCCGGTGCTCTTCGCCGTGATGGTGTCGCTCGCCGCCGTATGGCGCGCTCGCGGCATCCGGCCGGACGCCGTCGTCGGACACAGCCAGGGCGAGGTCGCCGCCGCCTGCGTCGCCGGGGCGCTCAGCCTCAACGACGCGGCAGCGGTGGTCGCCCTGCGCAGCCAGGCCCTGACCGCACTGTCCGGCACCGGCACGATGGCCGTCGTCGCCCTGCCGCACACCGAGGTCGAGGCCCGACTCGCCGACCACGGCGGCCGGATCGGTGTCGCCGCCGTCAACAGCGGCCGCTCGACGGTGATCGCGGGCGACGTGGAGGCGGTGGAAGTCCTGCTCGCCGAACTCGACCGACAGCAGGTCTTCGCCCGCCGCCTCGACGTCGACTACGCCTCCCACAGCGCCCGGGTCGAGCCCGTCCGCGCCACGATCCTCGACGAACTCGACGGAGTCACCACCCACCCCACCTCCGTCGCCTGGTACTCCACGGTCACGGCCGAGCCGGTCACCGAGGAACTCGAAGCCGACTACTGGTACACCAACCTGCGCGAACCCGTCCGCTTCGCACCCACCGTCGAGCGCATGACCGCCGACGGCTACCGCTACTTCGTGGAACTCGGCCCGCACCCCTCTCTCCTCACCGCCCTGCACACCATCGACGAGGACCTGGTCGCGATCGGATCCCTCCGCCGTGACGAGGACGGCCCCGCCTGCCTGGACCGCGCCGCAGCCGAACTCCACGTCCACGGACGGAAGATCGACTGGCACCGCCTGGTCCCGCGCACCACCCCCGCGGACCTGCCGACCTACGCCTGGGACGCACAACGCCACTGGATCGAGCCCGCCGCCTCCGCCACCGCCCCCGGCTTCTTCGACCACGCTGCCCACCCGTTGCTCGGCATCCAGCTCCAGTCGGCGGACGAGACCCGCTGGACCTTCCGCAACGAGTGGTCCCCGGCCACCGCCGACTGGCTGCCCGACCACACCGTCTTCGGCCGGACCGTAGTCTCGGGCACCACCCTGATGGAACTCTGCCGCGCCGCCCTCGCCGTGGCCCGCCCGGACACCCCGGCCGACGTCACCGACCTGCTCCTCCTGGCCCCCCTCACCCTGCCCGGCACCGGCACGGTCGAAGTGTCCGTAGAGGTGGTGACCGCCGGGACCGTCGCCGAGATCACGGTCCACAGCCGCCCCCGCGGCCAGGAGCCTGCGGACTGGACCCTGCACGCCACCGCGTCCGCCGCCGAGTCGAGTACCCTGCCGGCCGATCGGCCTCCGATGTGGCCCGAGCCGGCCGAACCGGCCTGGGACGAGGGCACCTACGATCGCCTGACCGGACTCGGCCTCGGCTACGGCCCCGCCTTCCAGGGCGTACGACAGGCCGCCGCGACCGGCGACGCAACCGTGCTGGCCCGCCTCTCCCTGCCGCCCATGGCCCGCGACACGGCCGACCCCTACCCGGTGCACCCGGCGCTCCTGGACGCCGCCCTCCACGTGGCCGCCGCCCTCGACTCCGGCGACCGGCGGGTCCTGCTGCCGGTCGCGGTGGCCCGTTGTGTCCTGCCGCCCGGCGGCGCGACGGACCTGACCGCGTGCGTACGGCGAACCGGCGGCTCCGGCATGGACCTCACCCTGGACGTCAGCCTGTGGGACACCGACGGTTTCCCGGCGGGGCGCCTGGAGGGCGTACGCCTGCGGGCCGCGAACCCGGCCGACCTGAGCAGCGGCTCGCGGAACGGCCGACACCTGTACGAGATGGCGTGGACGGCCGTACCGGAGGAGCCGGCCGGGACACCCGGCTCAGTGTGGGCCGTGTACGGCGACCCGTCCGACCCCGCAGTGGCGGCGGCCCAGCGCGACCTGCGCGCGGCGGGCGTCCAGGTCGCCGACGAGGGCGCCGACATCGTCGTACGATTCTGGCCAATGACGGCGACTGACGCCGAACCAGCCGCCACCGCCCACGAGTTGGCGACCACGGCCCTGGCTGAACTGCGGGCGCTGATCTCCCTCCCACCCGACAAGGCGCCCACCCGCACCATCTGGGTTACGCGCGGTGCGATCGCAGCCGCTGAGGGGGACGCCGTCGCGGGCCTCGCCCAGTCGGTGTTGTGGGGTCTGGTGCGCAGCGCCCGCACCGAACACCCGGACCTCGGACTGACACTGCTCGACCTAGACCTAGAGCTAGGCCTTGGCCTCGACGGTGGCGGCGACGAGCCGCCACTGCTCTCCGCCCTCACCCACGCCGACGAGCCGGAACTCGCCCTACGGGGCGGCGAGTTGCTCGCCCCGCGCCTGATACGGGCCCGCCCAGCACCACCCGACCGCCCCGCCCCGATCCCCACCGACGGCACCGTGCTGATCACCGGCGGACTCGGCGCGGTAGGCCGCAACATCGCCCGTCTGCTCGCCGAGAACGGCGTCCCGCGCCTGCTGCTGACCTCCCGTCAGGGCGCCGAAGACCCCCGCGCGTCCGAAGTCACCGGCGAGCTGACAGCGCTGGGCGCCGAAGTCGAGGTCGCAGCGTGCGACGTCGCGGACGCGGCCGCGGTGGCGGACGTACTGGCCCGTATCGGCGACGACTCGCCCCTGCGCGGCGTCGTCCACTGCGCCGGAGTCCTCGCCGACGGCGTGGTCGCCGAGCTGACCCCCGAACGCCTCGCGCAGGTGCTGCGCCCCAAGGTCGACGGCGCCGTCCACCTGCACCGGCTCACCGCCGACCGCCCGCTCGACCTCTTCCTGCTGGTCTCCTCGGCCGCGGGAGTCGTCGGCAACGCGGGCCAGGCCAACTACGCGGCCGCCAACGTCTTCCTCGACCAACTCGCCCACCACCGACGCGCCTTGGGGCTGCAGGGCCTGTCCGTGTCCTTCGGCGCCTGGGCGGGGGAGGGGCTGGCCGCCGACCACGCCGACCTGGAGCGGATGGCCCGCCTCGGCCACCGCGCCCTCACCCCGGACCAGGGCCGCGAGCTGACCGAGCTGTCCCTGCGGCGCGACACCGCGCACCTGGTCGCCTGGCCTCTGGACCTGCCCCGGTTGCGAGCCGCCGCACCGGCGGGCGCACTGTGGCGTTCCCTGCTCCCCGCGCCTCGCCCCGACCGGGCCGGCAGCCACACTTTGGCGGACCGGCTGTCCCGGCTGCCGGAGCCCGAACGCGCCGCACGCGTCCTCGCCCTCGTCCGCGAGGAGGCCGCCCATGCGCTCGGCCTGCGCTCGACCGAATCCGTCCGCCCCGACCAGCCGCTGCGCGACCTCGGCATGGACTCGGTGACGGCGGTCGACCTGCGCAACCGCATCAGCACCCGCATCGGCGCCAAACTCCCCGCCACTCTCCTCTTCGACCACCCCACGCCCACCCGCCTCGCCGAGTACCTGCTGGCCGGTGCCCTGGCGGCAACAGGACGGACGAGTCACCAGGCCTCGCCCACGCCCACGCCCGCACGTCAGTCGGACGAGGCGGTGGCCCTCGTCGCCATGGCATGCCGTCTGCCCGGCGGAGTGAGGGACCCCGAGGGGCTGTGGCGGCTGGTCGAGGAGGGGCGGGACGCCGTCGGACCGTTCCCCGCGCGGCGGTGGGACGTGGAGTCGCTGTACGACCCCGACCCGGACGCCGTCGGCAAGTCCTACGCCCGCGAGGGCGGCTTCCTCGACGACATCGAGTCCTTCGACGCGGGCTTCTTCGGCATCACCCCGAAGGAGGCGGCGGCCATGGACCCGCAGCAGCGACTGCTGCTGGAGACGGCCTGGGAGTCGCTGGAGCGCGCCGGAATCGTGCCCGGCGATCTGACGGGCAGCACCACCGGCGGCGTGTACGTCGGGATGTTCGGCAGCGACTACCTGTCCGGCACCCGGCTCGACCAACTGGACGGCTACGTCGGCACGGGCTCCGCGCTCAGCGTCGCCTCGGGCCGGCTCGCGTACACGCTCGGGCTGAACGGCCCCGCGCTGACGGTGGACACCGCCTGCTCGTCGTCGCTGGTGGCCGTGCATCTGGCGGCGCAGGCGCTGCGCGCGGGCGAGTGTGATCTGGCGCTCGCCGGCGGCGTCACCCTGATGGTCACGCCGCAGACCTTCGTCGAGTTCAGCCGGCTGCGCGGCCTGTCCCCGACGGGCCGCTGCCGCTCCTTCTCCGACGCCGCCGACGGCGCGATCTGGGCCGAGGGCGCCGGCATGGTCGTACTGAAACGGCTGAGCGACGCCCGACGCGACGGCGACCGGGTCCTGGCCGTGCTGCGCGGCACCGCCGTCAACCAGGACGGCCGCAGCCAGGGCCTGTCCGCGCCGAACGGCCCCGCGCAGGAGCAGGTGATCCGCCGCGCGTTGGAGCAGTCCGGACTCCGGCCCGCCGACATCGACCACGTGGAGGCACACGGCACGGGCACGACCCTGGGCGACCCGATCGAGGCGAACGCCCTCGCGGAGGTCTTCGGCGCCTCCCGACCCGAAGGCCGCCCGCTCCACCTGGGTTCGCTGAAGTCCAACATCGGGCACGCCCAGGCGGCTTCGGGCGTGGTCGGCCTGATCAAGGTCGTGCAGTCACTGCGCAACGAAATCCTCCCGCGCACCCTGCACGCCGACACGCCCAGCCGTCACGTCGACTGGGCGGACAGCGGGCTGCACGTACTGAGGGAGTCGGTGCCCTGGCCCGCGTCTGCGCGGCGGGTGCGACGTGCGGGTGTGAGCGCCTTCGGGATCAGCGGAACGAACGCGCACGTGATCGTCGAGGAGGCCCTGGAGCCGGAGTCCGAGCCCCGGTCGCCGGAACCCGAACTCCCGGCGGGCAAGCGCCTGTTCGTCCTCTCCGGCCGCAGCGAGGAGGGTCTGCGCGGACAGGCCGCGGCGCTGGCCCGCCACCTTTCCGAGAGCGGCAACGCTCAGGACGCCGATGCCGCGCTGCCCGACATCGCCCACACCCTGGCCCGCCACCGCAGCCACTTCGAGCGGCGCGTGGCGGTGCTCGCCGAGGACAGCAAGGAACTGCGGGCCGTACTCGGTGAGTTGGCGGCCGGCCGGGTGCCGCTGCCACCGCTGCGGGAGGAGCGGACGGGCAAGGTCGCCTTCGTCCACGCCGGACACGGGGGCCAGTGGCCCGGCATGGGCCTGGATCTGATGACCGAGTCGGAGGCGTTCCGCGAGGAGCTGACCCGGATCGACGACGCGGTGGAGCGGCACGTCGGCTGGTCGGTCCTCAACGCGCTGCGGGCACCGGAGGAGTTCTCTCCCCTGGAGCGGACCGAGTATCTGCAGCCGGCGCTGTTCGCGGTGAACGCCGCCCTGACCGCCGCCTGGCGCTCGCTCGGCATCACCCCGGACGCCGTGACCGGCCACAGCCTCGGCGAGATCGCCGCCGCCTACAGTGCGGGCGCCCTCACCCTGGACGACGCCGTCACCGTGGTGACCGGGCGCGCCCAGGCGGTCGTACCGGTCGCGGGCAAGGGCGGCATGCTGTCCCTGGACCTGCCGCGCCCGCGCGTCGAGGAACTGCTCGCGCCGTACGCGGGCCGGCTGTTCGTCGCCGCCGTCAACAGCCCGCACTCCACGGCCGTCTCCGGTGACAGCGACACACTGGCCGACCTGCGCCGGAGCCTCGACGAGCAGGGGATCCGGGCCCGGTCGCTGTCGACGCCGTTCGCCTCGCACACCCCTCTCATGGCGCCGCTCCGCGCGGAGCTGCTCGACCGCTTCTCCGGCATCCGGGGCACGCGGCCTGCGACTGCGCTGTACTCGACGGTGCTGGCGGAGCCCGTGCCCGGAGACCGCCTGGACCCCGCGTACTGGTACGCCAACCTCAGCGAGCCCGTCCGCTTCGCGGAGACGATCCGGCGCATGCTGGACGACGGCTACCGCTACTTCGTCGAGCTGAGCCCGCACCCCTCGCTCGGTCCGTCCATCGAGGCGGTGGCGGCCGACGCCGGAATCGACGCGGTGAGCGTGGGCTCGCTGCGTCGGCAGCAGGGCGGACGGGACGTACTGCTGCGCGGGCTGGGGGAGTTGTACACGGCCGGTCACACGCCCGACTGGGCGACGCTGTTCCCGGCGGGCCGCCGGGTCGACCTGCCGACCTACGCCTTCGCCCGCGAACGCCACTGGCTCGCGCCCGCACCGGCCACCGCGACCGGCGCCTCACCCCTCCTCGGCACACACGTCGAGGCCAGCGACGAGGCCGACCGGCACATCTTCCAGAGCGAGGTGGACCTGCGCGACAGCCGCTTCGCCTATCTGGCCGACCACCGGGTCACCGGCGAGGTGTGGCTGCCCGGCGCCGCCTTCCTCGACATGGCACTGGAGGCCGCCTCGGCGGTACAAGGCGGCGGCGAGGTACGGCTCGCCGACGTCAGGTTCGTCCAGCCGCTCCGCCTCGACGAGTCCCGGCCGGCCCGGCTGCAACTGGTCCTGCGCCCCGCCGCCGACGGATTCCGGGACTTCACCATCGCTTCGGCGCCCACCGGCGGCGGACAGCGCGCACGCTGGGAACACCACGTCGACGGACGCATCGCGGTCACCCCCGCCGCACCCACCACCGCCGAGCCGGGCGAGCCGCTCGCCATGCTGCGCGCACGGTGCACCGAACAGGTCGACCTCCCGTCCGTCTACGGCGCCCTCGCCGCCCTCGGCATCGACTACGGCCCCGCCTTCCGGGGCCTGGAGTCGGGCCACCGCACCCGCTCCACCGCCCTCGCCCGACTGGCCGACCGGCCCGCCGCCGGTCATCTCCTGCACCCGGCCGTCCTCGACGCCGCCTTCCACACGGCCGCACTGCCCGGCAACGCGCCCCAGGGACGGGCGTTCGTCCCCGCCGGGGTCGGACGGCTCCGCCACACCGGCCTGCGCACCAGCCCCGCGTGGGTCACATGCGAGCTGCGATCCGTGTCCGGCGACACCGCGACACTGGACCTTCGGCTGTACGACGAGAAGGACCAACTGCTCCTGGCAGTCGAGGAGTTCGAACTCGCCGCGCTCTCACCCCTCGACGGAGCACTGTTCGAGACCCGCTGGCGGCACCGCCCGATCGCCAACGAGCCGCCCGCACGGGGGAGTTGGCTGATCCTGGCCGACGATTCGGGTGTGGCCGCTGAACTAGTCGAGCGGCTGGGCACCTCGGTGCCGTATGTGATCGCCCGCAGGGGTGAGGAGTTCGCCGCCGAGGGCCCCGGCCGCTACGTCCTCGACCCGGCCGACCCGCAGCACCTGGCCCGCCTCCTCGACCAGGCCTTCGCCACCGAACCGCCCGAGCGTGTAGTGCAGTTGTCCGCACTCGACGCGCCCGCGATCGAGGACGCGCAAACGGCCGAGGAGGCGGCGCGGCTGTGCTGCCTGAGCACCCTCCACCTGGTGCGCACGCTCGCCGACCGGACGCCGGCTCCGGCGCCCCGCCTCTTCGTCGTCGCGCGGGGCAGCCAGGCAGCCGCTGCCACCGCTACCACAGGTGACAGCGGTGTCACTGGCGACACCGGGGACAGCACGCAGGTGACGAACCCTCAGCAAGCGCTCGCCTGGGGCTTCGGCCTCGCGGTGGCGCAGGAGCACCCGGAACTGAGGACCACCCTCGTCGACCTCCCGCCCACGGGAGGCACCGGCGCCCTGTGGACCCAGCTGCGGCACGCCGACGACGAACGGCTCGTCGCGCTGCGCGGCGCCGGACGGCTCGTGCCCCGTCTGACCCGCACCCGCCCGGACGACGGCGGTCACGGCGCCATCGTCCCGGACGGCGTGTACCTGATCACCGGTGGCCTGGGCGGCCTCGGACGTGTCGTCGCCGAGCGGCTGGTCCGGCGCGGCGCCCGTCGACTGGCCCTGATGAGCCGCAGCGGGCCCGCCGCGGACGCCTCGGGCTGGATCCGGGATCTCCAAGAGCGCGGCGTGACCGTGCACTCGGCGCGCGCGGACGTCGCCGACCGCGACGGCCTCACCGCCGCCCTGGACGCCGTACGGCACGAACTCGGCCCGATCACCGGCGTCGTCCACGCGGCCGGTGTCCTCGACGACGCCACGATCGCCAACCTGACCGACGAGCGCGTCCTGCGTGTCCTCGCCCCCAAGGTCCTCGGCACCACCCTGCTCACCGAACTGACCCCGGACGCAAAGGACTTCGTCCTGTTCGCTTCGGCGGCCGGCCTGCTCGGCTCGGCCGGTCAGAGCCCGTACTCGGCGGCGAACGCCTTCCTCGACGCCTGGGCCCACCACCTCTCCCGCACGGACCGCCGGGCGCTGAGCCTGGACTGGGGCGCCTGGTCGGGCGTGGGCATGGTGTCGGAGTCCGGCGTCCGCGAGGCCCGGACGGCCCGCTCGGGCCTGGTCGCCTTCTCCGCACAGGACGGCGGCGAACTCTTCGACCGCGTCCTGACCACGGCCCGCCGCCAGCTCGCCCCCCTTGCCCTGGACGGGGAGATGCTGGCCCTCGACCCCGACGCGGCCCGTACCCGCCCGATCCTGGCCGACCTGATCACCGCCCCCACGGGCACGCCCGGCACGGACGACCTCGTCAAGAAGGTGTTCGCGGCGACGACCGACACCGAGCGGGCCGTACGCCTGGAGGCCTACGTACGCGCCCGGGCCGGTGAGGTGTCCGGCGGCGCGGTCCAGGTCTCCGCCACCACGGCCCTGAAGGAACTCGGCCTCGACTCCCTCATGCTCGTACGGTTGCGGAACGCCTTCGCCCGCGAACTCGGCGTCGAACTCCCCACCGCCACCGTCTTCTCGGCCGCCGACATCCGCGGCCTCGCCCAAACCCTGGGAACGGCGCTTCCCGAACGGTCGACAGCAACCCAGGAGGAGCCGGAGCGCGCGCCCGAGGCCCCGGAGACCGCACTGCGCCCAGCGACCCGCGACGTCGTCCGACTCCTGCGCAGCGCCCAGCCCGACATGCCGGACGCGGCCCACGCCGTCGGCCTCGCCGTACGCCTCACCACGCCGACCACCCGCGAGACCCTCACCGGCATCCTCACCCGCCTCACCGCCCGGCACGCGGCCCTGCGCACCGCCATCGTCACCGCCGACGCAGGCGGACGGCAGCTGAGGGTGGACCGCGAACTGCCGGAACCGCTGCTGCGATGGACGGTCGTCCCGGCGGACACCGCCCCTGAAGCCGCCGACCGGCTGCGCGAGCTGCTGGAGCCGCCGTTCGACCTGACTGTCGCGCCCCTGTGGCGCTTCGAGCTGCTGGACGGCGGCGAGCGCGGCCAGATCCTGGTATACGGCGCCCACCACGCCGTCAGTGATCTGCAGTCGCTGCTGCTGGTCGCGGGCGAGATCGACGCCGAACTGTCCGGCGACACCCTCGGTGACACCGTCACCAACCGGGACATCGACCTTCTGATCGAGGCGCAGCGGACCGACGAGCAGGGCACCGGGCAAGCCGATGGGCGGTCCACCGAGCAGGCCAACAGGCGCACCGACGCGGGCGATTGGCGCGAGGCGTTCCAGGGCAGCGCCCGTCTCGACCTGACCCTGAGCCGACCCCGCCCGCAGACCCGCTCGTACCGCGCCGGCAGCGTCACCGTGCCGATCCCCGACGGCCTCATGGACCGGATCTCGGCCACCGCGAGCCGCCTGGCCGTGACCCCGGCCGCGTTCTGCCTGGGCACCCTGACCGTCCTGCTGGCCAGGAAGCGCGAGCGCGAACGCTTCGTCCTCGCCGTGCCCGTGGACACCCGCATCCACGCCGACGCCTACGACGCGGTGGGCTTCTTCGGTGTGCCGGTGCCGTTCCCCGCCGAGGCCCGCGCGGGGGAGCGGATCGCGGAGGTGCTGCGCCGCACCGACGGGCGGCTGGAGACGGTGCTCGCCAAGGGCGCGATGTTCTCCGACGTGCTGCCGGTGCTGGCCCGACAAGGCCTGTACCGGGCCAACGCGCCGCTGGTGGAGGTGTACTTCAACTACGTCCGCGCCGCACGCGGGCTGACCGGTCTGGAGGTGCTGCCGGCCGGGACGGGCTACTCCGACCTCGACTTGATGATCACCGTGACGCCGGACGCCGGCCGGATCCGTCTCGACCACAACCTCGACATCCTGGACGCGGCGACGGTCACCGAGCTCGGTGAGGAACTGCTGCGTCTGCTCGCGGAGGCGGCCGAGGACCCGTCGGGGCCGGCGCGTGCGGCGAGGGCGACCGACGCAGCGGCCTTGACCGAGCCGGGCCACACGCTCGCACTCGCCGCCACCTTCGCCCTCGGCAACCTGCCCCTGATGTGCGAGACGGCGATCGACGAGTCCGTACGGGACGGCAGCGTGACGACCGTCGCGGAGGCCCCGTACCACCACGTACTGGCGAGCCTGCGCGACCCGTCCGGCGTGTTCGCCGACCCGGCCACGACAGCGGGCGTCGTGCTGCTGCGGGCGACGGACCTGCAACGCTTCGGCCCGGTCGACGACGCGCTGCTCGCCGAACTGCGCACCGCCTACCCGGCCGCGCTGCGCGCGGTCGCCGAGCGCACCCGCAAGCCGCTGATCGTCGGCTTCCTGCCCGCCGCACAGGACGAGGACCGCCTCAGCCGGTGGGGACAGGAGATCGCCGCCGAGCTGGCCGACGTGCCCGGTATCGCCGTCCTCGGCCACGACGACTGGACCCGCCACCACCCCGTCGAGGAACGCTTCGACGAGCGGACCGAACGCCTGGCCCACCTCCCGTTCACCCCGCACTTCCAGGCGGCCGTGGCCCTCCGCCTCGCCGAGGTCGTCCGAGCGGTACGGCGCCCGGCGCCGAAGGTGATCGCGGTCGACGGCGACGAGACCCTGTGGGGCGGCGTGGCCGGGGAGATCGGCCCCGAGGCCGTGGACCTGACCGGCCCGCGCGCCCTCCTCGCCCACAGGCTCCTGCGGTGGCGGGCGGCGGGCGCGCTGCTCGTGCTGGTCAGCAACAACGACGAGGACACCGTCCGCGCCGTACTGGACCGCCCGGAAAGCCCCCTGCGGGCCGAGCACTTCAGCGTGCTCTCCGCCGCCTGGGGCCCGAAACCGGCTCGCCTCGCCGAGGCGGCCCGCACGCTCGACCTCGGACTGGACAGCTTCCTGTTCCTCGACGACAACCCCGCCGAGATCGCCAGGATGCGCGCCGCACTGCCGCAGGTGCTGTCGGTGACCTGCCCGTCGGCGGCCGAACTCCCCGATTTCCTGGGCAGGTTGTGGCCGCTGGTCCCTGCGGCGGCGACGGCCGAGGACGCGCTGCGAGCGCGGTTCTACGAGGAGGAGCGGGAGCGGGACGCCGTACGCGAACAGGCCGGCTTCGAGGAGTTCCTGGACCGGCTGGAACTGGAGGTCGACATCCGGGCCCTGGCCGACGCCGATGTACAGCGGGCCGAGCAACTCGTCCGCCGCACCAACCAGTTCACCCTGCGTGCCCGCTCCACCGACGGCGGCGACGTCGCCCGGTGGCGCGCACACGGCGAGGTCTGGACGGCCGCGGCCCGGGACCGCTTCGGCGACTACGGCCAGATCGGCCTGCTCGCCCTGCGCCACGAGGGCGGCCAACTCGACGTCCTGGCCTGGCTGATGAGCTGCCGGGCACTCGGCCGAGGCGTCGAGGAACGCCTCCTGCAATGGCTGGCCGACCGCGCCGAGGCACTGGACTGCGCCAAGATCCGCCTGACAGCACAACGCACGCCGCGCAACGCCCCCGCCCGCCGCCTGCTGTCCGCACTGGGCGGCGGCGATCAGGACGACGAACGGCTGGAGACCGTGGTCACCCCGGAACAACTGCGGACGTTCCGCTCCTGGCGGCGGCCATGACGATGCGGACCAGTGTGCGGCCGAGGGCCGCCCGCCGCCCAGACAGCACCGATGAAGGGGCAGGGCAACACCGTGAAGGGCTCTCATGCGTGAGGTGAACGAGAACGTGTCGGCAGCCGCCGACCAGCGGGCGACCGCGGAGACGATAGAGCGGGGCGGTGCCGGTCTGACCGTGACCGACCTGCTGGCCAGGGTGACGGGATCTGCCGAGACGTCGGCTGCCCACACCACCCCGCCCCCGCCGCCTGACGGGGAGACGCTCGCCGCCACCATCGCAGCCATGGCGGGCCGCTACGTTCCCTCCGGACACCTGGTGCCCGACGCGGACTTCTTCGATGCCGGAGGCACCTCGGTGAACGCCGTGGAACTCGTCGGCGCGCTGGAGGACGAGCTGGGCATGGAGATCGACCTGGACGAGGTGTTCGCCGACGCCCGGCCGACCAGCCTGGCCAAACGCCACCTGGAAAGGACCGGAGCCACCACCGCCGTACCGCAAACGGCTGCCCATGGGGCGATCCAGGCGGTCGAGTCGCCGGCAGTCGCCGCTCCACCGGTCGCCCTCGCCCGCACCGGCCCGTCCGACTCCACAGCCCGCCCCGACGACCTCGCCCAGATCCTCGCCGACCTGGCCCTCGCCGACCGCCTCCCCTTCACCGCCTCGCCCGACCCCCTCCCTCCCCGCCGCATCCTGCTGACCGGCGCCACCGGCTTCCTCGGCAGCCACCTGCTCCTGGACCTGCTGCGCCACAGCGACGCCCACGTGTACTGCCTGGTCCGGGCCGCCGACGAGGAGGCGGCCGTGGCCCGGCTCGGCGAGGCACTCAAGGGCTATGCGCTGCCCTGGTCGTCGGAGAACCGCCGCCGCGTCACCGTGCTGCCCGGCGACATCCGCCACCCCCACCTGGGCCTCACCGACGACCTCTGGAACACCCTCGCCCACGAAGTGGACAGCATCGTCGGGGTGGCGGCCGCCGTGGACTTCCTGCGCGGCTACCAGTCCCTGCGCGCCGGCAACGTCCTCGGCGCCCTCACCCTCGCCGAACTCGCCGCGACCGGCCGCCCCAAGCCCCTGCACCACATCTCCTCCATCGCCGTCTTCAACGAGGTCGGCATCCCCGCCATGGGCGAGGACGACCCCCTCGCCCACATCGACCGCCTCGTCGCCGGCTACGACCAGACCAAGTGGGCCGCCGAAGTCGCCCTGCGCCGCGCCCGCGACCACGGCCTGGTCGTCACCGCCCTGCGCCCCGGCGGCATCGGCGGCCACACGAAGACCGGCGCCTACAACCCCCAGGACCTCAGCAGCGGCCTGATCTCGGCCTTCGGCCGCTTCCGCACCGTCCCCGCCTTCCGCTACCTCAACGCCGCTCCCGTCGACTGGGTCAGCCGCGTCGCGGCCGCCGTCATCTGCGAACCCGACGCCTGGGGCTTCGACTACAACCTCACCGGCGTCCCCAACACCCTCGACGACGTCGTACGGGACATGGCCCTCGGCGGCATGCACGTCCGCGTCCAGGACTGGGACGAGTGGCGCACCGACGCCCTGGCCCGCCTCCAGGCCGAGCCGATCCCCGAACTGGCCTTCCTCACCCGCGTGTTGCAGAGCCCCACCGCCCTGAAACTCTGCGAGGCGACCCTCAAGGGCCCGGCCGCCACGGCCGACCGCACCACCGCACTCGTCGACGCCCTCGGCCTCCCGCCGGCCTCCCGCTACGACGCCCGAGCCCAGCTGAAGACCTTCGAACGCCTCGCCCACGACGGCCTGGCCCACCTCCCGCACAAGGACGACCAGCCCTACCTGTGGTTCACCGAGACCACCGAAGGAACCGTCGCCCCGATCGGCAGCACCACCCCCACCACCCCTGGCACTTCCGCCGGCCCCTGCACGATGTCCCTCACCCTCTCCATCGCGAGCATGCACCAACTGGTGACGGACCGCCGCGTCGACGTCCGCGGCAAGGTCACCTGCCCGGCCCTGCACCCCGACCCGCTCACCGTGGCACGCGGCGACATCTGGATCCGCCCCGAGGAAGGCATCCCGCACCGGCACGGCCTGCACCACCAACTCCTCCGCTGCCACCTGGAGTTGACGGACACCGACGGCACCCGCTGGTGGCTGGAGGGCCACAAGTACGCCCGCCCCCGCCGCGACCTCTGGCGCCAGACCCGAGCCCTGACCGT
Source organism: Streptomyces sp. DT2A-34 (assembly GCF_030499515.1). Lineage (NCBI taxonomy): Bacteria > Bacillati > Actinomycetota > Actinomycetes > Kitasatosporales > Streptomycetaceae > Streptomyces > Streptomyces sp. DT2A-34. The sequence continues at coordinate 10,136,736 of NZ_JASTWJ010000001.1, forward strand.
GCAGCTCGGCCGCGAGGGCGAACCCGCGAGCCTGGCCGGCGAGGTCGTCGTCCCCGCCGACTCCTACGTACGCGACCAGATCGACGGCATCAAGGTCGACCCACGCCTGACCAGCCAGGAGAAGCGGGCCGCCAAGCTCACCTGGCTCGCCTGGTTCGGCCTGGAGATGGGCCGCGGCCTGCTCGGCCCCTTCGCCCGGGCCGCTGCGGACCTGCTCGACCTGCGCCGCACCACGACCCCCACGGAGCACCACCGATGATCTTCCGGACGACGAACCCCAGGACCCCCAGGCCGACCCTGCGCAGAGTCAGGACCACCACGGCCCCGCGCCCCCTCCGCCACCGCCTCGACCCGGCGGCGGTCGAGGAGATCCCCTTCCACACGACCGACGGCGTACGCCTCGGCCTGACCCGCATCGACGCGGGCGACCGCACCCCCGCCCGCGACCGGCCCGCCGTCCTGCTCCTGCACGGACACACGGCCTCGGCCGACATGTTCCTGCTGCCCGAGACCCGCAACCTGGTCGACGTCCTCCTGGACGAGGGCCACGAGCCCTGGCTGCTCGACTGGCGAGGCAGCTGCCGCCTGCCGTACAACGAGACGGGCCGCCGCTACACCTACGACGACGTCGCCCTCTACGACATCCCCGAGGCCGTCCGCCACATCCGCACCCGCATCGGCGACCGCCCCCTGTTCGTCGTCGCCCACTGCATAGGCTCCCTCACCCTCTCGATGAGCCTGACGGCAGGCCTCGTGCCCGGCCTGGCCGGCGTGGTCTCCCAGGGCGTCTTCCTCACCCCGAAGCTCGCGGGCCGCACCTCCCTGCGCATGACCTTGGCCGGTGAGCTCCTCAAGTCCCGTATCGACCACATCCCCGTCGACTTCCGCAAGGTCGGCCTGTGGTCGAAGTACACCCCGCTGTTCGCCCTCGCCTCCCGCAAGGCGACCTGCCCGGACCCCACCTGCCAGATCCTGCACAACTCGGCCTGGGGAACCGGGGCTTCCCTCTTCGTCCACGAGCACCTGACCGACGCCACCCACGACCGTCTCGCCGAACTCCTCGGCCCCGCCCCGCTGTGGATCCTGCCGCATCTGCGCCGCATCGAACTGGCTCGCACCGTGGTCCGCTGGCACGACACCGACCACCGCTACCGGGCCCTCCCGCGGAACGCCCTGGACGCGGCGGCCCGCATCGACACGCCGGTCCTGCTCCTCGCGGGCAGCGAGAACGGCCTGTGGCTCGACTCCCAGAAGCTCTGCCGCGACGTCCTCGCCCACCGCCGGCCACAACTGGACGTCACGTACACCGAGATCCCCGGCTACGGCCACCTGGACACGTTCCTCGGCAGGGGAGCGGCCCTCGACGTCTTCGGGCACATCCTCGATTTCCTGGGCGAACGCCGGTGACGGCAGCCGGTACGGCCGGTTACCGTACCCGTCAGTAACCAGAAACCGCACTCCAGGAGGCCACCCATGCCGCAGCTCGAAGTCGACGGCGCGAGACTGACGTACGACGACGAGGGCCCTCGCGACGGCGACGGTGTGCCCCTGGTGTTCGTCCACGGCTGGACGGCGAACCGGCACCGCTGGGACCACCAGGTGGCCCACTTCGCCGAGGCTCGCCGAGTCGTCCGCCTCGACCTGCGCGGGCACGGCGAGAGCAGCGGGTCGGGGGCACGCACGATCGACGACCTGGCGAAGGACGTCCTCGCCCTCCTCGATCACCTGAAGATCGAGCGGTTCGTGATCGTCGGCCACTCCATGGGTGGCATGATCGCCCAGACCATCGCCCTCGCCCACCCGGAGCGGGTCGAGCGCATGGTGCTGGTGAACTCCATCGGCAGGATGGCCTACAGCCGCGGCCGCGCCCTGCTCATGGCCGCCTCGACGCTCGCCCCCTTCAAGCTGTTCGTCGCCGCCAACATCCAGCGCGCCTTCGCGCCCGGTTACCCGCGCGAGGAGGTCCGCGCGTACATCCGCGCCTCCGCCGACACTCCCCGCGAGGTCGTCATGACGCTCTACGGCGCCATGCGCGCCTTCGACGTACTGGACAGGGTCGGCGAGATAGAAGCGCCCACCCTCATGGTCCACGGCCACCACGACATCCAACTGCCCGTCGCCCAGATGCTGCGGATGGCCAAGGCCTATCCGGACGCGGTGATCCGCATCCTGGACGCCGGCCACGAACTGCCGGTGGAGAAGCCGGCGGAACTGACTCTGGCGCTCGACCGCTTCCTCACCGACCGCGGATGAGCGGTCGAAACGGGTAGCCACCTCACTCGGGCCCCGGCCCGACCAGGCGCTTTATTTAAGCCTTGCCTTATATAAGCAGGCGCTGGCATAGTGGGCTCCGTGCACGCTTTCGATGTGCTGGGTGATCCGGTCAGGCGCCGGATATTGGAGCTGCTCGCCGACGGTGAGCAGGCATCGGGCGACATCAGTGCCGTGATCCAGGAAGAGTTCGGGATCTCCCAGCCGGCTGTCTCGCAGCACCTGAGGGTGCTGCGCGAGAGCGGCTTCGCGTCCGTGCGGGCGGAGGGCACGCGGCGGCTGTACGCCGTCGACGCCGCGCCGCTGCGGGAGGTGGACGCATGGCTGGAGAGGTTCCGCGGTTTCTGGGAGCAGCGGCTCGACGCCCTCGGAACGGAGCTCGCGCGAGGCAAGCGCGAACGCAGACTGAGAGAGGACGTGAGCGGGGATGAGTGAGATCGTCGACCAGTTGAACCGCCTGCACCGGCAGGTCGGTGCACGGCAGGTCGAGGCGGGCGAGGCCCGCACGGTGCTGCTGCGACGCACCTACGACGCCGAGATCGCCGACGTGTGGGACGCGGTGACGTCGCCCGAGCGGATCGGCCGCTGGTTCCTGCCGGTGAGCGGGGAGTTCAAGGTGGGCGGGCGCTACCAGCTGGAGGGCCAGGCCGGTGGCGAGATCCTGCAGTGCGAGGAGCCGACACGGCTGCGGGTCAGCTGGCTGTACGGGCCCGATCCCGGCTTCAGCGAGGTCGAGGTGCGGCTCACGCCGGAGGGCGAGGAGCGGACGGTGCTGGAGCTGGAGCACGTGGCCGTGGTGCCGCCCGACTTCTGGGGCCGCTTCGGGCCGGGAGCCGTGGGCGTCGGCTGGGACGGGGCGTTGCTGGGCCTCGGCATGCACCTCGCCGGGGGCGGGATGAGCAGGGAGGAGGCAGAGGCCTGGCAGGTCTCGGACGAGGGGAAGGCGTTCTACACGCGGTCGGGCGAGCTGTGGGGAGAGGCCTACGCCGCCTCGGGCGCCGACGAGGAGACCGTGACGGCCACGACGGCGGCGACGATCGCGTTCTACACCGGAGCGGACAGCGACGCGGGGCAGTCGTAGAGCTCATCGAACGCGATCGGGCTCCTGCACGGCCTCCTGACCGGCTCCGGGTACGTCGTCCGACCACCCGCGGTCCTGTGTCCGGCGCGGCGCGCTCGCCGTCCGCGCCGGACACCCCCTCGCTCAGGCGGTACGCAGGGTCCGCTTGGCGAGTTCGTACGCCGGCAGCATCGCCCGGTGCTCGTCGGTGTCCAGTCCGCCGAGGTGTATGACGACGGGGCCCTTCTCGGTGGTGACGGCTATGGCCGACTCCTCCTTCGTCTCCTCCAGGAGCTTGCTGGTGTAGAGGTACTTCACCTCGACACCGGCGAGGCCGCCCGCCTTGAAGGTGCTGTACTTCTCCTTGCTCACGCCGTTCTCCGCCGCGACGAAGGCCTCCAGCACGGTGCGTGCGTCGACGTCACCCGGCTTGCCCGTCCAGACCCGGAGGAAGCCGATGTTCCCCGCCGGCTTGGCGTCGACCTCACAGGCGGCAGCGACCGGGCCCTGGTACAGGAGCGCGTCGGCGATCTCCTGGGCCACCTCGTCGTTCTCGGAACCGCCGGAGCCGTCACCGCCGCCGGCCCCCTTCTCCTCGGCCGCCCCGGTGTCGATGGCCTCCGCCTCCCAGTCCTCGGCGATGTCGAACGTGACGGGCAGCTCACAGGCCGACCCGGCGGCGCCGATGGTGCCGCCGCTCTTCACCGCCGTATCGCTGTCACCTGCCGCGTCGGCCGACGCCGAGGCGCTCGCCGACGTCTTCGTCGCGTCGTCCTCCGCAGCCCCCGAACAGCCCGTCAGCACCCCGGCCAGCAAAGCCCCCTGGGCCAGCCGGCGCCGCCCTTGTCCCGCCCCCACCAGCATCGTTCTCTCTCCCCACCCGATCTTGCCGTCTGATCTTGCTCAGGCGGCACACAGTATCCGAGAGCACTGACAAGGCAGGTCCTGCCCTGCGGCATCATGAGGCGATGACCTCGCTGCCCTTCGACCGCTACTGCGACGAGATCGTCACCCAAACCGAACGGCTCACCGCTCACGTGCGGGGCACGGACATGACCGCCCCGGTGCGCTCCTGCCCCGGCTGGAACCTCGGCCAACTGCTGCGGCACGTGGGCGGCGACCACCGATGGGCGGAGGAGATCGTACGGACCCGGGCCGGCGGTCCGATCCCCGACGAGCTGGTGAACGACCCGACCGCTTACACCCACGAGGACGAGTCGTTCCTCGTCCCCTGGCTCCTCGAAGGCGCCGCAGGCCTCAGCGCCACCCTCCGCGCCGCCGGGCCCGACGCCCAGGCGTGGAACCCTTCCGAGGAGCAGCCGGCGCCGGTGGGGTTCTGGGCGCGCCGCATGACGTACGAGACCGTTGTGCACCGCGCCGACGCGGCCCTGGCGGCCGGAACGCGGTTCGCGCTGGAGCGCGACCTCGCCGTCGACGCGGTGGAGGAATGGCTGGAGTACTCGACCTTCCCCGAGGCGTTCGAGCCCCGCCCGGACCTGCCCGACCTGCTCGGCCCGGACCGCACGCTCCACTTCGACGCGACCGACGCCGGACAGTGGCTCGTCGACCTCACGGGCAAGCACCCCCTCTGGCGCGCGGGGGCCGACAACGCCACCGTGACCGCGAGCGGCCCGGCGACGGACCTGCTCCTGTTCCTCTACCGCCGTCCCGCGCCCGCCCTCCAGACGCAGGGAGACACGGAGCTGCTCGATCTCTGGCTGACCCGCTCGGGCTTCTGGCTGGAGGCGACGGGTGAATGAACTACCTGTGGCTGTTGCGAAGTTACGGGCGGGCCACACGGCGAAGACCACAGCGGCGCCCGGCGGGCCTGCCGAGGTTCCGCCCGGGCGCCGCTGTCGCGGTTCAGGGCCGCATCACCGGATGCCCTCGCAGAGCACGGTGTCGACGAGCCGCTGGACGGCCGCCTCGGCGCGCAACAGCGGTTCGTCCTCGGGGATCTTGCCAGTGGCGCTGATGACGACGCCGCGCGACCCGTCCTCGGTGAGGCCGTTCCTGACGCTGCCGCCGTCGGTGTCCCCGCCGTGGCCCCATCGGTAGCCGCCGCAGCTCAGCGGTTGCCGCATCAGCCCCAGTCCGTAGTGCAGTCCGGGGAAGGGCACCTGGAAGTCCTCGCCCACCGGCACGACGTGGCGCATCTCCGCCATTTCCCGCGGCGGCAGCAGACGGCCGTCGAACAGCGCGCTGAGGAAGCGGTCCTGGTCGCGCTCGGTCGTGATGAGTGAGCCGGCGGCGTCGGCCCAGGACATGTCGCGGACCGTGGTGTCGGTCCAGCCGTCCGAACCCGGGAAACGGTGGTACGTGTGGGCATGCGGTCCGCGAAGGAACGGATCGTGTCCGGGGGCGTAGGTGCCTCTCAGGCCGAGCGGTTCGACGATCCGGTGGTGCACTTCCGTCGCCCAGGAACGACCGGTGACCTTCTCGATGATCATTCCGGCGAGTACGTAGCCGGGGTTGGAGTAGTTCCAGTTCGGCTCGGGATCGCCGGGGGCGGCCGGTGGGAAGTCGGGGCTGCTGCGCATCGCCCCGGCGATGAGCTGTTCCGGCTCGATGCGGTCGAACCTGTGCCGTTGGAAGGCGGCGGCGTCGTCGCCCGTGTCATCGGTGTAGTGGTAGCTGTGGATGCCACTCGTGTGCTGGAGCAGATGGCGGACGGTGACGCGGCTGCCGTCGTTGCCGTTGCCGGCGACGACGCCCGGCAGCCACCGCTCCACCGTGTCGTCCAGCGACAGCCGTCCCTCCGCGACCAACTGCAGCACCACCGTGGCGACGAACGGCTTCGTCACACTGGCCGCCCGCAGGGCGCCGCCGTAGGGAACGGGACGGCCGGTGCCCAGCTTCGCCTCCCCGGCCCGGGCCCGGAAGCGGTGGCGCCCGTCACGGACCTCCACCGAGATACCGACGTACCCCGCCTGCTCAAGGGTGCGTTCCACCTCCGCCCGCAGGTCCGCCCGGCTCAACGGACCGGCCTCCCCGGGCGAGGACGGCGCCGCGGACGCGGGCACCACCAGGGCACCGGCACCGAGTGCCGCGCCGACCAGGGCGGCCGCCAGGCGCGACCGGGAGCTTTTCACCTTCGGCTTGGTCATGAGGCCAGCTTCAGCGAACGGTTTCACCGGCGCCATGGCGGCATCACCCGGAGGGGGGTGGGGGAATCCCTCGTCGGTGCTATTCCTGGTACTGCGTCAGGTCGATGCCGTATACAGCGAGCTCGTAGCCGTGGACCGGGTGCTGTGCGGTGCCTTCCGCCTGCATGCCGAGTTTGTCGAGTACGTTCGCGGAGGCGCTGTCGCCCGTCCGGCGCACGGCGACCACGCGGTCGAGGCCGCGGTCCTGCAGGGCGAACTCCAATGTGGCGTGCGCCGCTTCGGAGGCGTATCCCTGCCCCCAGAACGCCCGCCCGAGCCGCCAGCTGATCGCCACCTGGCCGGCGACCTTGGCCGGAGCGTCGGCAACGGACAGGCCGACGGCGCCCGCCAACTCACCGGAGCCCAGGAGTTCGACCGCGAACATCCCGAACCCTTCCTCGTCCCACTCCTCCTCCCATGCCTCGATGTCCTCGGCGGTCTGCTCCGGGGAGCGCGGCCTGCCGTCGCCGATGCCCTGCATCACCACCGGATCGGCATGGATCTCGGACAGGGGGACGAGGTCGTCGTCCAGCCATCGGCGCAGCACAAGACGGGGGGTGCGGATCTCGGTCATGGGCCCATCCTGCCGACCCGGTACTGGAAGCGCGAACTGCGGCCTCGCATCCCGGCGGTCAGTGGATCCTGCGGCAGGCACTCAGGCACCGCCCAGTCGGTCGGCCAGACCGGCGAGGTACAGGGCCATGGTGGTCCGATGCTCGCGCAGTGGACGGCCGGTGATCTGCTCGATCTTGTTCATCCGGTACACGACCGTATTGCGGTGGATGTGCAGCGCCGCGGACGCCCGTACCAGGTTGAACCCGCTCTCGCACCAAGCGGTGATCGTGTCTCGCAGTACCGGCCAGTCGGGCTGCGCCCGCAGGTCCGCGGCCGGGCGCTCGACCAGGCGGTTGCGCGCCGACTGGCCCACCGCCGCCAGGGTCTGGTGGACGCGCAGATCGGTGATCAGATGCACGGGGGAGTCTCCTGCCGTCCGGGCGCCGAGGCGGAGCGCGTCGCAGGCATCCTGGTGGGAATCGTGCAGACCGCCGACGGACGCGGTCGGTTCACCGATCCCCCCGCGCGCCGTGAGACCGTCCTGCGCGGCGATGACGTCGGTGACTCGCTTGCAGCACTCGGCCGGTGGTTCGTTCGGCTGTGGCGTCGTCGCCGAAGCACGTCGTGCCCTGCGGCACTCCGGCCCTGGGCCAGTGCTCGTGCGACATTGCCGGTGCAAAGTAGTCCTCTGCGCATGGTGCGACGCCGAGCGCGGCGCGGGCTCGGCGAACGGGCCGCGGGCCCAGGCGGACCGGCACGGACCGGCACCAAGGTCGTAGGCCTGCGGTCGCCCGCCTGTCGCTGCGCTCGAACGGTTCGCCAGGTCCCCCCCCACACACACACGTCACGGTGCGCACGGTCGGCCGGTGGCTTTTGCCGAATCGGCAAGACTGTTCGCTTCCCTTCGCGCCGTCCCACAGACTTCTTGAGCGTGGACCCGGCAGCCCCCGCGGCCGTCCGAGTCCCGCGACGACACCTGCGCACCCGGGAGGCGCCATGACCGACACCCCCGCCCTGAAGGCCGCCGAGTTCTGGGAGGCCCGCTACCGAGACGGCGGGCGGCTGTGGAGCGGCCGCCCCAACTCCCTGCTGGTACGCGAGGCCTCCGGCCTCGGGCCGGGCAGCGCGCTCGACCTGGGCTGCGGCGAAGGGGCCGACGCGGTGTGGCTCGCGTCGCGCGGCTGGCAGGTCACCGGCGTCGACATCTCGCACACGGCTCTGGAACGCGCTGCCCTGCACGCCACCGAGGCCGGCGTGAGCGACCGTGCGGTCTGGGAACGGCACGTGCTGGGAGAGACGTTCCCGAAGGGCTCCTTCGACCTGGTGAACGCACAGTATCTGCAGTCGCCGATCGCACTGGACCAGCAGCGCGTTCTGCGCCAGGCCGCGGAGGCGGTCGCACCGGGCGGCACCCTGCTGATCGTGATGCACGCCGGCTGGCCGTCCTGGCAGAGCGAGCCACCCTTCGAGGCCGAGTTCCCGACGCTGCAGAGCGTCCTCGACGAACTCGCGCTGCCGAAGGGCGACTGGATCGTGGAGACGCTGGACACGGTGCGCAGGGCGAGCCCGTCACCGGACGGTGTGCAGGGCTTCCGGGACGACCACGTGTGGCGCATACGACGCGGCGACGCCTGACGGAGAGCGCTCGCACCCCCATTGAGCCTTCCGCCAGGCCCACCAGCCCCCTTCCGGAGGGACCGTCAGCTCACGCCTCCTGTCGGGCCCGTCGGCACTCACCCCTGCTGGGCCCACGCCTCTCCCAGCACCTCCCGTACGGCCTCCAACGCCACCGCCCGGTCGGCCGGCACCAGCCCGATACGGGTGCGCCGGTCGAGCAGGTCGGCCTCGTCCAGGGCACCTTCGTGGCGTACGGCCCACAGCAGTTCGGCGGCGGTGACGGGATGCCCCGGCAGCACCGGCTCGCCCAGCCGGGGATCGCGCGCGCCGAGCGCCTGGACGGCCGGTGCCTCGGTGCCGTAGCGCTGGACGAGACGGCGCGGCGCCCGGAGCGAGCCGAGCACGTCGGGTGATGCGGCGCCGACGAGGGGGAGGGAGGTGGTGGGGGAGGGGCCGGCGGTGAGCCGGCGGGTGGCCAAGGCGGCGTCGACGGCGTCCTCGGCCATGCGCCGGTAGGTGGTGAGCTTGCCGCCGACCACGGTGATCACGCCGTCCGGCGAGGTGAGGACCGCATGCCGGCGGGAGATGTCGGCGGTCCGGGGAGCCGCGCCGGACTGCTCGGCGGGGGTGGTGTCGAGCAGGGGGCGCAGTCCGGCGAACGCGCCCACGACGTCGGTGCGTTGGACCGGGACGTCCAGGACGGAGCCGAGGACGTCGAGGAGGAAGCCGATGTCCGTCTCGGGTACCTCGGGCACGTCGGGGATGTCGCCGTCGACGGGATCGTCGGTGAGACCGACGTAGACCCGGCCGTCGCCCTGGGGCAGGACGAGGAGGAAGCGGTTGGTCTCCCCGGGGACGGGGACGTGGAGCCCCGCGGGCAGCGGGCCGAGGCGGTCGGCGCGCAGGACGAGATGCGTGCCGCGTGAGGGGCGGATCCGGATGCCGTCCACCAGGCCGCCCGCCCAGACGCCGGACGCGTTGATCACGGCGCGGGCCCTGATCTCGCCCTCCTCGCCGGTGAGTTCGTCACGTATCACGGCGCCGGAGGCGGTGAGCCGCAGCGCCCTGACCCGGGTCAGGATCCGGGCACCGCGGGCGGCGGCGCTGCGGGCGATCGCGGTCACCAGGCGGGCGTCGTCGGTGAGCCGGCCGTCCCAGGACAGCAGGCCGCCGCGCAGGCCCTGGGTGCGCAGGGCGGGGGCGAGGTGCCGGGTCTCCACCGCGGAGAGCCGGCGCGGTGCGGGCAGGGTGGCGCGGGCCGTGCGGGCCGCCAGGCGCAGGGTGTCACCCGCCCGGAATCCGGCCCAGGCCAGGGCGGACTGACCGCGGGAAACCAGCGGGGTCAGCGGCAGCACGAAGGGCTGGGCCCGCACCAGATGCGGTGCCGTGCGCTCCATCAGCACCCCGCGTTCGACCGCGCTCTCGTGGGCCACGTCGAACTGCCCCGAGGCGAGATAGCGCAGCCCCCCGTGGATGAGCTTGCTGCTGAAGCGGGACGTGCCGAAGGCCAGGTCGTGTGCGTCGACGGCGGCGACCGTCAGCCCCCGGGCGGCGGCGTCCAGGGCGGCCCCGGCGCCGGTCGCGCCCAGCCCGACGACCAGGACGTCCACGACCGGACCTTCGACCGTCTCGGCCAGTTCGCGCGAGCGCCGGGCGGCGGACAGCGACGATCCGGGAACCGGGGGAGTGGCAGTGCTCATGGGGTGAGGGTCCTCTCCAGGATGCTGCGCAGTTCCGCCAGGAAGGCCTCGCTGCTCAGGTCGGCGTCGTCCTCGTCGGTCATGGTCCGCAGGGACAGGGTGAAGGACTGGACGATCAGCAGCAGGGCCCGCGCCTGCCGTTCGGCATGGCCGGTGCGTACGGACCCGTCGGTGTGGCCTTCGCGCAGGGCGTCGGCCAGGAGCGCGATGAGGGCCTCCTGGCTCGCGCCGCGACGGTCGAGGACGTAGGGGAGGAGCAGTTCCGGATCGACGTCGACGATCTTCCGGAACAGCGGATGGACGCGGAAGGCCGCCACCCCGGCCACGAGCCCGTCGACGATCAGGCTGCGCGCGTCGGCCCCCGGGCGCCGCTCGGGCATGGCCCCGGTGGCCACCGCGACCCACTCCCGGGTCATCAAGTCCCCCACCAGAGTGCGCACATCGGGCCACCGCCGGTACAGCGTCATCCGGGAGACACCGGCGCGGCGGGCCACGTCGGTCAGCGTCGTACGGCGGACACCGACGGCCAGGACGCAGTCGCGCACCGCGTCGAGCACCGCATCGCTGTCCGAGTGGTTGTGACGAATGGGCGTCATGTGTCACAGTGTAACGCCTGCGAGGCCGTCCGGGACACGGCATCGCTCAAATCGATGAGGACGAGCGCCATGGACATGTTGTGGAGCGGCTGGGGCGACCCGGCCAAGGCGGCGCCGCTGCCCGAGACGGTGACCGGGCTGCTGCGCGACCTGCTCGGCGTCAAGCCGTACACCGCCGGACCGCTCGCCCTGGAGGACATCGCCGTACCCGAGCCGCGCCTCGAACCCGCCGCACGCCAGGCCCTGTTCGCCGCCGTCGGAGGCGAGGAGCACGTCCGCACCGACGCCGAGACCCGCATCCGGCACACGCGCGGCAAGTCCACCCCCGACCTGCTCCGCATCCGCGACGGCGAAGTAGACGACATCCCCGCAGCCGTCGTACTCCCCGCCGACCACGACGACGTACTCGCCGTACTGCGCGCATGCGCCGAACACGGCCTGCCCGTGGTCCCGTTCGGCGGCGGCACCTCCGTCGTCGGCGGCCTCGCCCCCGCCCGGCGCGGCCCCTTCGTCGCCCTGGACCTGCGGCGCATGGACCAGTTGCTCGCCCTCGACCCGGTCTCCCGCACCGCCACCCTGCAGCCCGGCCTGCGCGCCCCCCAGGCCGAGGCGCTGCTGGCCGAACACGGCTTCACCCTCGGCCACTTCCCCCAGTCCTACGAGTGGGCCACCATCGGCGGATTCGCCGCCACCCGCTCCAGCGGCCAGGCATCCGCCGGCTACGGCCGCTTCGACGAGATGGTCCTCGGCCTGACCCTCGCCACCCCCGAGGGCACCCTCGACACCGGCCGCGCACCGCGCTCGGCGGCCGGACCCGACCTGCGCCAGCTCCTCCTCGGCTCGGAAGGTGCCTTCGGCGTCATCACGTCCGCCACGGTCCGGATCCGCCCCGTCCCCCAGGCCCGCGTGTACGAGGGCTGGCGCTTCGCCTCCTTCGAGGAAGGCGCCGCCGCGCTGCGCCGCCTCGCCCAGGACGGCCCGCGCCCCACAGTCCTGCGGCTGTCCGACGAGACCGAGACGCTGATCGGCCTCGCCCAACCCGACGCGATCGGCGCCTCCGTCGCCGGGCACCAGTCCGCGGGATGCATGGCGATCACCGGCTACGAAGGCACGGAAGCGGACATCTCGTACCGCCGGGAGAGGGCCGCGGCCGTCCTGCGCGTCTGCGGCGGAACCCCGCTCGGCGAGGAACCGGGACAGCGCTGGGCGCACGGCCGCTACTCGGCGCCCTACCTGCGGGACTCCCTGCTGGATGCGGGGGCGTTCGCGGAGACACTGGAGACGGCGACCTTCTGGTCGCGCGTCCCCGAGCTGTACGCCTCGGTCCGCGAAGCCCTCACCACCACGCTCACCGAGGCCGGCACCCCGCCCCTGATCATGTGTCACATCTCCCACGTCTACGAGAACGGCGCCTCCCTGTACTTCACCGTCGTCTCGGCACAGGGCGACGACCCGGTGGCGCACTGGCAGCGGGCCAAGCGCGCCGCCAACGAGGCGATCCTCACCGCGGGCGGCACGATCACCCACCACCACGGCGTGGGCACCGACCACCGGGACTGGTACGTCCGCGAGGCGGGCCCCCTGGGCATCGAGGCGCTGCAAGCCGTCAAACGCCGACTGGACCCGGCAGGCCTGCTCAATCCCGGCGTCCTCCTGCCCACCGACTGACCCCGCCCCCCGCTCATCCACTCCACCCGCCCCCGCCTCCGGCGCACCCTCCCGTCGCCCCGAAAGGCTCACCGATGCGACAGTTCACCGCCATCGTCAACCCCACGGCGGGCGGATCCGCCTCAGCTGCCGCCCTGTTGCGGGTGGCCCGGCTGCTGCGGGAGGCCGGGGCCGGTCTGGAGACCGAGTACAGCCGCAGCCTGCCCCACGCCCGGGACCTCGCCCGGGACGCCGGACAGCGGGGCAGGGTGGTGCTCGCCGTCGGCGGCGACGGAATCGCCGGTGGCATCGGCGGCGCCCTCAGCGGCACGGACGCCCTGCTCGGCCTCGTCCCGGCCGGCCGCGGCAACGACTTCGCCCGGGCGCTGAACCTGCCCACCGAACCCACGGCACTCGCACAGGTACTGCTCCACCACGAGCCCCGTGAGGTCGACACCATCGAGGTCGAGTCGGCCGTCCACGACCGCACCGTGGTCCTCGGCAGCGTGTACGCGGGCGTCGACGCCCTGGCCAACCGCCACGCCAACAACGCCACACTCCTGCGCGGCGCCGCCTCCTACTACGCGGGCGGACTGCGCGCCGTCACCACCTGGCGCCCCGCGCGCTACCGGGTCACCGTCGACGGCCGCGAACACCCCCTCAACGGCTACACGGTCGTGGCCGCCAACTCCGGCTACTACGGCTCAGGCCGCCTCATCGCGCCCGACGCCCGCGTGGACGACGGCCTGCTGGACGTCGTCATGATCCGGGAAGCGCCGCGCCGGCTGTTCTTCGCCCTGATGAACGACCTCAAGACGGGCGCCCACGTCCACCGCCCACAAGTGCGGATCCTGCGGGGCAGGGAAATCCGCATCGAGGCCGACCGCGAGGTGCCCTACGGCGCGGACGGCGAGGTCGAGGCGGTCCTCCCGGTCACGGTCAGAGTCCTTCCGGGAGCGCTGCGCGTACTGAGCTGAGCCGCGCGTACTGAGCCGAGCCCGGGCCGACGTTGCTGCCGCACGATCTCGTCGTTCTCGGTGCCCGAGGGGCCACGAGCGCCGACCAGATCTGGCCGGGCGGAATCCGCTGGGTACCCACGGCCGGCGACGAGGCGGCCGCCAGGAGCAACGGGGGCGGCCTGAGCAGCAGGCCCGCCGGCCATGCGCTCGGCGTCGCGTCGACGGCCGGTTCGGCCACCGCTCATCCGCCGTCCACCGGCATCCGCTGGCGTGCCGTCCTCAGCTGCTGGGGGGCGGTGGTGCGATCGGCCTCGTCCTGGGCGAGCAACGAGAGCAACGCGGCCACCGTCAGCCCGGCTTCGGCGGGGTGACGCAGCACCTTGGCCGGGGTGATCCGGTAGGTATTGGTGCGCCCCTCGCGGGTGTGCGACAGATAGCCTTCCTGCTCAAGATCGGAAATGATCTTCTGGACGGCGCGCTCCGTGAGCCGGCAGTGCGCGGCGATGCTCCGGATGCGGATGTTCGGGTTGTCGGCGATGGCCGCCAGCACACGGGCGTGGTTCGTCAGAAAGGTCCATCCGGTGTGCGGCTCAGGGACTCCGTCCATGTCCCAAGCCTACGACTGTATGTTCACGTATACAAATACACGCACTGCATTTCATGTATCTGTTGACGTGTCCCGCAGTTCGGGTTCAATCTGGTACCGAGACGGGGAGTACCTGAGGGAGAGGCGGTCATGGCAGAGCTCGCGTCCTCTGCGAACCCCCCTACGGGGGACATTGCCGACCCTGCGGACGCCGGAGGCGCTTCGGCGGCCGCACAGGCGTGCTCGCTGGTGACCGCCATACACCCGGACGGTGACCGGATCACCGTCAAGGTCAGCGGAGAGCTCGACCTGGATTCCAGCGAGCGCTTCCGCGGCGTCCTGCGCGAAGCCCTGAGCCGCTCGGTCCACGGCGTCGACCTGGACATGGGCGGCGTCACCTTCTGCGACTGCTCCGCCCTCAACATCCTGCTCACCCTGCGCCAAAGAGCCCTGGAGCAGGCCAAGACGATCGCCCTCCACCCCGTGAGTACGGAAGTGGATCGCCTGCTCGACCTGACCGGCACGCACGCGCTGTTCGCCCGTCCGAGCCCGGACGACCAGGGCGCGCCGGCCCCGCACGTCCCGGACACGGAGACGTCCGAGGACGCCGACTACGACCTGCGGATCGAAGTCGCCCAGCTGCGCCGGGCCATGCAGACCCGGCCGACCATCGACCTGGCCCGGGGCATCCTGATGGCCTCGTTCAGCCTGAGCTCCGAGGAGGCCTGGACGGTACTGGTCGCGGCCTCCCAGAACACCAACACCAAACTGCACTCCCTGGCCGGAGACCTGGTCACCGCGGTCAAGGGCGACGCGTTGCCGGACGCCGTGCAGGAACAGCTGTCCTCGGCGGTCGCCAGGGTCAACTCCGGCGCGGGAACCACGGGAGGTGAGGCGGAGGGCCAGGAGCCTGCCCAGGCCGCCGACTGAACCGTCGCGGTTGCGTCGATCGGCGGCGCACCGGCAGGGTTCGGGGTGTGCCTACCTTGCTGATCGTGCATCACACCCCTTCGCCCAACTGCCAGGCCATGCTCGAAGCCGTCATCTCCGGCGCGACCGCCCCGGAGGTCGAGGACGTCGAGGTCGTACGGCGACCGGCACTGTCGGCCACGGCGTCCGACGTACTGAACGCCGATGGCTTTCTCCTGGGCACCCCGGCGAACCTCGGCTACATCTCGGGAGCCCTCAAGCATTTCTTCGACCAGGTCTACTACCCCTG
Source organism: Streptomyces sp. DT2A-34 (assembly GCF_030499515.1). Lineage (NCBI taxonomy): Bacteria > Bacillati > Actinomycetota > Actinomycetes > Kitasatosporales > Streptomycetaceae > Streptomyces > Streptomyces sp. DT2A-34. The sequence continues at coordinate 10,152,092 of NZ_JASTWJ010000001.1, forward strand.
CCTGGACGCGACCCGAGGCCGCCCCTTCGGCTACTACGTCCACGGCGGCAGCGACGTGACCGGCGCCGTCCGGGCGATCGACTCCATCACCACCGGCCTCGCCTGGCGACGAACGGCACAACCCGTGACGGTGACCGGTGAACCCGGCAAAGCCGACATCGAGGCGTGCTGGGAACTGGGAGCCACCCTCGCCGCCGGCCTGATGAACTGACCCTGGTCATAAGGAATTTCTGTGAATCCGTGCGGCGATTGAACACTGCGCGGCTCGTCTCCGTACAAGGCCGGGGGATTTTCATGCCCTGACCGACCACGAGGCGTAGGAGTACTTCCTTGGGACGCAGCACGCGAAGACGCCCCACGGGCGCACGGCGCGCGACCTTTGCAGCGGTCGCGCTGATGTTGGGCGGCGGCGGCCTGGTTGCGGCCAACGTCTATGCCTCGGCCACCGAGGACGGGGGAACGGAACCTGCTCAGACCCTGTCCTCGGTGGCCGGCACCATCGACTGCCCGGATGTCGGCAGTCGGCTGACGGCCGTGCCGGACGGGGCGAAGGAGGACGTCGCGAAGGAACTCGCCCTCCTGGACCAGCAGATCGCCGAGGCCTACCAGCGGTTGCAGGAGTCGGCCCGGGCCGTCCAGCAGGACGCCGGCTTCGCCGACAGCGCGATCATGAATCCGCTGAAGGACAAGCGCACCGCGACGATCGAGCGCATCGCCATCGCCGTCGACCGCGAGGGAGAACGGCCCCAGGGCCTGGAGTCCCTCGTCCCGTGCACCCTGCGCGCCGCCGACAGCGGCAACGGCGACCAGGACGAGGGCGGTGCCGAGGGGGCGGGCCAGGAAGGCGCTGACCAGGGCAACGAGCAGCCGGGCAACGGCGAACAGCCCGGCAACGGCGGCCAGGCGGGCAACGGCCCCGTCGCCGCGGACTTCGCCGACATCACCGCCGTACAGCCGAACGTGACCGGCCCGGCCCTCCAGAAGGAAGCCTCGCGCGGCACTTTCGCCACCAGTTGCGGGGTGAACGAGAACGGCCTGTTCAACTCCGACAACGTGATCGTGGCCCCCGGCGTCTCCAACGGCGCCCACCACTTCCACGACTACGTCGGCAACCAGGCCAACGACGCCTTCGCGAGCGACGAGGACCTGGCGAACGCCGAGACGACCTGCGTCGACCAGGGCGACAAGTCCACCTACTACTGGCCCGTGATCCGCCTGCAGAACGGAACCCAGGAGCAGGACGCGAACGCCCCCGGCGGCGGCATCGAGGGCAACGCCGGCGAGATCGTCACGCCCAAGGAAGTGACGCTCACGTTCGTGGGCAACCCGCGCGGCAAGGTCACCGAGATGCCGCGCCTGCTGCGCATCATCACCGGCGATGCGAAGGCCTTCGTGAACGGCACCGCCAACGCCAACGCCTCCTGGAGCTGCACGGGCTTCGAGGACCGGCAGCTGAAGGACAAGTACCCGCTGTGCCCGCGGGGCAGCGACGTGGTGCGGACGTTCAAGTTCCAGAGCTGCTGGGACGGACAGAACATCGACTCCGCCAACCACCGCACCCACGTGGCCTTCGCGGCCGCCGACGGCACCTGCCCGGACGGCTTCAAAGCCATTCCGCAGCTGGTGCAGCGGATCGTGTACGACATCGACGCGCCGAGCCTTCAGGACGGCGGCCGTACGACCCCGCTGTTCGCGGTGGACTCCTTCCCCGAGCAGCTGCACAAGCCGGTCACCGACCACGGCGACTTCATCAACGTCTTCTCCGAGGACCTGATGGGTCAGATGGTCGACTGCATCAACGAGGGCCGCGAGTGCGGCGCCGGAGCCGACCAGGGCGGCGACCCGGGCGAGGACGAGCCGACGCAGCAGCCGCAGCCGACCCCGTCTCCCGACACTCCGCCCGGTGGCAACGAGGATCCGGAGCCCGGCGACGGCGAGGACGAGCCGACCGAGGCGCCGGCGACCGAGGAGCCCGCGACTGAGCCGCCCGCGACCGACGAGCCGGCGACCGAGGCGCCCGCGACGGAACCGGCGAACGATGACAAGCCCACCATGTCGAGCACGGTGGCGCCCAAGTCGTACGGAACTCCGTCGGCCACGCAGGACGCCACCGCACCGGCACAGGGCGGTTCGGCGGACGACGGCGCCGACGCGGGAAGCACGCCCACGCAGACGCAGCCCGCCGCGGCCGGCGAGGAGTCCGGTGACGGGGGCGGAACGGAACCGCAGGCGGTCGGAGGGCTCGCGGAGACCGGCACCACCCTGTGGCCGGCCGCGGCCGGCGCCGTACTCCTCATGGCCGGCTTCCTGCTGCTCATGCGTACGCGTCGCCGCGCCGGGTGACGGCAAGAGCCCGTAACGGCGCTTGACGCCGACAGGTTCCCTCGGGGCTCGGACCGGTCATCCCGGTCCGGGCCCCTCACGGTGTGGGGATGCCGGCGGGGCGGGCCGGGCGGCCGAGGCGGACGGGGACGCCGGGGGAGTACAGGACGCTGGCGGGGGAGGCGGTGGGGGCGGGCAGCCCGGCCGCGGTGACCAGGTTCTCCTCGCAGGTGATCAGCTCGGCGCGGTACAGCGGCCATCGAGGGTGGTGGTTGGGCAGGTACGCCAGCGGCTCGGGCCCGCCGAAGAACGCGTTGTGCATGCCCCAGCGGGCGGTGAGGAAGTGCTCCAGCCCGGTGGGCTCCTCGATGCGTTCACCGGTGCGTACGGTGATGCGGCTGGACGCGCCGCGCGGCCCCGGCCAGCGGCGGGAGCTGGTGTAGGTGACGGTGTCGCCGGCCGCGCGGACGCTCATCCGGGACCACAGGTACGGCAGCCGGAAGCCCACGCGCCCCATCACGACCGGGATCAGCCGTGCGGCGTCCATCGACCGGAACACGACACCGCGTCGTCCGTGCGCGTCGACGGAGTACAGGCGCACGTTGGTCTCGGGAAAGGTCCCCAGATACGGCACGCCGGGCAGCCGCAGCCAGCCGACCCGATGCATCCGGAAGGCGACGAGCCCGATGTACGTGACCCCGTCGTGCGTGTCCGGAACCGTCCCCTTCGGCAGCAGTCCCGCCACGGCGTCCGGTTCGACGGCCCAGTGGATGAAGGCGAGGTCGAGCCACTGCTGGGTGAGGAGAGGAGTGGGTATCGGAGCGGGAGAGTCCGGGCTGACGGGAGTGGGTTTCGGCACTACGTCAGGATGACAGAGCCCTGATCCGACGCCGGACGCCGCGCCAGACCCCGTCCGTCACCTCGTGGTCTCCTGCCCCTCATGGCGCGCGGTGATCGCGGTGAGGTAACCGCGCAGCATGAGCTTGGCTTCGTCGAGGAGGCCCGGATCACCCTCGGGGTCACGGCGGAAGGCTTCCTGTGCGAGTGCGTCGGCGGCCAGGACCGCGGCGTGGCAGGCACGGGCGAGTGCCTCTCCGTCCGGGGCGGCGCCGAGGGCCAGGACGACGCGCCGGATGCCGTCCGCCATCCGGCGTTTGTGCGCACGGTCCGCGGCACGGGTCCGCTCGGTGAGGCTGCTGCCGAACCACAGGGCCCTGAAGCCGTGTTCGGTGCGGTAGATGGCGGCGTAGGCGTCGATGAGCACGCCGACGGGGTCGTCCCACCGCTCGTCGGCCGCGGCGCGGACGAGGTCGTCCATGGCCGTCTCGAGCCGGGCGAAGTAGCCGGCCGCGAGGGCGTCGATGATCGCGTCGCGGTCGGGCAGGTACTGGTACAGCGAACCGACCGAGACCTTCGCCTCCGCCGCGACACGGGTCGTGGTCAGTGCCTGGACGCCCTCGCCGACCAGGACGCGTTCGGCGGCCTGAAGGACGCGGGCCAGACGGGCCTTGCTGCGCGCCTGCCGGGGCGTGCGGCGCGGGGGGACTTGCCGCGTGCCGCCCGGCTCCGGGGCCCGCGCATCCCCCATGTGCGGCCTCCGAACATGAACGTGACTTTGTTTCAGCTCTACGTTAGCGTCGCGTACATGACGGACTCAAGCTCGGTGCTGGGTCAGGAGCGCGCCGCCGTGGCCGAAGCGTGCCGCCGTCTGGGGGCACAGGGGCTGCTGATCGGCACGGCCGGCAATGTGAGCATGCGGGTGGAGGACCGGGTCGCGATCACGGCCACCGGTGCGGTGCTCGCCGAACTGACGGCAGACCAGGTGAGCGTGGTCGACCTCGACGGAAAGGTCGTGGCCGGGAGGTTCGCGCCCACCTCGGAACTCGATCTGCACCTGGGCGTCTACCGCCGCTACGGCGCCGGAGCGGTCGTGCACACCCATGCGCCGATGGCGACGGCCCTGTCCTGCGTGCTCGACGAACTGCCCTGCATTCACTACCAGTTGCTCACTCTCGGCGGCTCGGTACGCGTGGCCCCGTATGCCACCTTCGGCACGCCGGCGCTCGCCGAATCGGTCCTGACGGCGCTGGAGGGCCGCAGCGCCGCGCTGATGGCCGGCCATGGCGCGCTGACTCACGCGCCGACGCTCGGCAAGGCGGTCGAGCACGCGCTGCTGCTGGAGTGGGCGTGCGGCGTCTACCAGCACGCGGCCGCCCTCGGAACACCCCGCGTCCTCGACGAACAGCAGCAGCTCGCGGTGATCGAGGCCGCCCTCGCCCGGAACTACGGCACCACCCACCCCGTACCGCCCGCGCAGGAGGGAAACCGATGAAGGTCGTCACGATGGGCGTACATGTGCTGGACGTGCTGGTGCGGCCGGTGGAGGCGATACCCGAGGGCCAGGGCGCGACGCTGGTGGACGACATCAGGATGACGGCTGCCGGGACGGCCGGCGGGACCGCCCTGACCCTCGCCAAGCTCGGCGCCTCAGTGCGCAGCGCCGGGGCGATCGGAGCCGACCCCACCGGTGACATGCTGGTCCAACTGCTGGCCGCGGCAGGCATCGACACCCGGTACCTCGTCCGCCGCACCGACACCCCGACCTCCGCGAGTGTCCTGCCCATCCGCCCGAACGGCGACCGCCCCTCACTCCACCTGCTCGGCGCCAACATCACCTACGGCCCCGACGACGTGCCCTGGGACGCGATCGCCGAAGCCACCCACCTCCACCTCGGCGGCCCCGAGCTGATCGGCGTCGAGGCAGCCGCGCGCATCCTGTCGTACGCCAAGGAGCACGGTGTGGTCACCTCGGTGGACCTGCTCGCCCCCGGCGCGCTGGGGAGTTTCGAGCAGGTGGCGTCGGCACTGCCGTACGTCGACCACCTGCTGCCCAACGAGGACCAGGTCCTCGGTTTCACCGGCGAAGAGGACCTGGTGGCGGGCGCGAACAAGCTCCTCGCCGCCGGTGCCGGCCTGGTCGCCGTCACCCGCGGCGGTGACGGAGCGCTGTTGGTGACCGAGGAGGGCACGCAGCAGGTACCCGCCTTCGAGGTCGACGTGGTGGACACGACCGGCTGCGGCGACGCGTTCTCCGCGGGCTTCGTACGCGGCATGGGCTTGGGCCGCACCCCGTACGACTCCGCCGTCCTCGGCTGCGCGGCGGCGGCGTTGGTGGCGCAGGGCCTGGGCAGTGACCATGGAGACTTCGACCTGCTTGCCGCCGATGGCTTCGCCGCGGCGCACAAGCCCCGACTGTGACGTGAGAGGCGGGGCGGGGGGCGTCCGGCCTGGGGCGTTCAGGCGCGGACCAGGTCGAGCGCCTGGTTCAGGTTGTACTCGGCGACGGCCGCCATGAACGCCCGGTCGGGGAAGTCCCCGTCGAGCAGCCGCAGTGGCCCCGCGGTCAGCGACAGACGCTGCGCGAGCAGGTGGAACGCGAGGCGGTCCTCGTCCAGTCCGTCCACCTCCCGCGGCCGGTAGGCGTCGCGATCGGCACGGGGTTCCCGTCCCTGTCCACCAGCACATGGTCGGGTCCCGGTTCGCCGCGTACGACCGCGTACTGCGCGCGCGGCCGCACCGCCGCCGCCAGAGCCGGCAGCCGTTCCTCCAGCCGGTCGCGGGCTCCCGCGATCCGCGGATCACGTGACGCCGCTTCGGTGAGGTCCCGCAGCGCGCGGTCCAGGACGACGCCCTCGCACGATGTCCCGCGCGATGTGCCGCCTGCGTCGACCACGGCCGCTTTGCCGTACGTGGAAGCCTGATGGCCCCGCATCGCCTCCAGCGCCTCCCTGAGCCGGGCCATGACCGGGGCGGCGGCGCCCGGGTCGCGCGCGAGCAGCTCCTGAAGGTTCTCGCCGGGGAGGTCCTCGACGATCGCGAGGTCGGCCGGGCCGTGGTCGCCGCCGCGGTCGACGAGACGGATCGCCGGGACACGGACGCCGAGCGCGTCCAGCCGCGCGTGCGCGGCCTGGAACAGGTCGAGCCCGAGGCCGGGGGAGAGCGGGTCGGTGAGGTCGTCGTCGCCCCTCGGCCTGCGGCCAGTAGTTCTCGGCGTCGTCCCGCAGGCAGGCGATCGCCGTCGTCGCGTCGTCCATCACCAGGCGGTACACGCCCTTACTGCTGCCGCCCGAGACCCGGTCATGGCGGTGACGTCGACCAGACGGTCCGGCAGACCCGGACCGCCATGATCCAACAAAGTCACCCGCGGAGAACCTACCGCCGTGGCTGCGGTGGGCGCGCCAGTCTACGGCCCCAAGTCTGGCTCGGCGCTTCGATGTAACGGTGGGTCAGTGCGCACAGGGGCAGCAGCACGGTGAAGAACGCCGCTTCGAGCGCGAGATTGTCCTGCCGCCGCCGGCCGATCGTGCTGTCGATCACCGCCAGCAGCACGGGATGGACCAGGTAGACCGAGTAGCTGATCGTTCCCAGTCCGGTCAGCGGGCGCGGTATGTGCCGGCGGCGCGCGGCCAGTGCGGTACCGAAGGTGAGCAAGGCCAGCAGGAACGCGGCGATCCAGCCGCGCCGTGTGAAGTGGTCGCCGTCGCCGTACCGGTAGGCGCTGCCCACGGCGCAGGCGGCCACCGTGACGGCAGTGCCCGCCGCATACCGCCAGGTGCTTTGGCCGTTCTCGGCGCGGTGGACGGCGGTTCCGAGGAACATCACGGCGAGGATCACCAGGCTCTCCCACAGCGGGACCGTACTGTTGAACGCGACCAGGACGAGGGCCGGCACCCCGCCCAGCACACCCCCGACCCCCCGGAGCACGGGTGACTTGGCGCTCGCACAGCAGACGGCGACCACCATGGCGATCGAGGCGAACGCGATGAGCGGGCCGGTGCCGAGCGTGCCGGACAGGGCAGAGGCCGGCAGCACGATCCCCGCCGTCACGCTCACGACGGCGAGCACGGCCAGGATGACGGCGACCGCCGCGGACCGCTGGTGCAGGCGGACCCTGAACAGGGCGACGACCAGCAGGTAGAAGGACATCTCGTACGAGAGCGTCCACAGGACGAGCAGGAGATTGGGTGTGCCCAGCAGCTCCTGGAGCATGGTGGCATGGGCGGCAGCGACGGCGGCGGCGCTCTGCCGACCGAAGTCAGGAACCTGCACGATGTCGAGGAGACCGGCGGCGAGGAACACCGTGACGACAGCCGCCCACAGCGGGTACACACGGAAGATCCGCCCGATCCAGAAGGCGGCGACACTGCCCCGGCGCTCCAGCGACGCGGGGATGACGTAGCCGCTCACGAGGAAGAACAGCATGATGCCGTAGCGGCTGGTGTTGAAGTGCGGCGTCAACTCCCGCCGGAAGTCCGCCATGAACGTGTACGAGGAGTGGTCGAACACCACGACGAGTGCGGCGATGCCGCGCAACGCGTCCAGCCAGCCCAGCCGTGCCGGACCGGATGCCGCGATGACTGAACATGATCGTGATGTTGCGGAGAGTGAGTGTCCAGGAGAGTCAGGGACGAGGGGTGGGGAGGGCATGCGCAGACAGAGTCCTGTTTGGTGTGGTCTCGGCTGGACTTGCGGTGGGGTCTGTGGGTTGCCTGGGCGGGGGCTCGCGGTACTTCGGCTCCGCAAGTGCGGACGCGCTGCGGTGAACCGGCCGGCTAGCGCTCCGGCAGGGCGACCTTCATCGGAACGCAGGGCTCGGCCTCGGCCTCGGTCTTGTAGAACTCGACCGCACGCGGCCGGGAGCCGCCCTTCGTGTTCTCGAAGGCCAGTACGTTGCCCCGACGCAGGGTGACGTCCCAGCCGGCCTTCAGGGGGATGACGGGAACCCGGTTGCCGTGCGCATCGACCCCCACGAGTGGGGTGACCTTGCTGCGCTCGCAGACGTAGCCGGGAGCCAGTACGTCAACGGTCACCTGAATGCCCCACGGGCGGACCTTCCAGGCGAGTTCGCGTTGGGCCTTGACACTGATGCTCTGGTCCTTGACGGTGAGCGTGACACTGCCGTCGTCGCGAGGCGCCACGGCGTATGCCGTCGACTCCGTCGGCGAACCGGGCGCAACCACCGTGGCGAGCCAGGCCCCCGTACAGACCACCGCGACAACGGCGATCCGCCGTGGGGCCGACAGTGGGCGCACGGACGCCTTGGACTTGCGGCGCACGGAAGCCTTCGGACTGCCCTGTCCGGTTGCGGCCTCACCTGGCCCCGCCGGGCACGTCCCGACCTCGCGCTGCTCGATCTCCCGCTGCTCGATCTCCCGCTTCAGCCCGTCCAGGAGCCGGTCCTCGAACGTCGTCCTCGTGCTCATGCTTCTCCCCTTGCGACGTACAGCAGCGCTGTGTCCGGCGTCTGCGTTCCTGTGGAACGTGCCTGTACGGCCGTGGAAGCCGTGGAAGTGGAACTCGTGTAATTCGCCTTGGCGGCCTTGGAGTCCGTCTCCTCCCGCAACGCTTTGCGTGCCCGGTGCAGGCGGACGCGGGCGGTGACCTGGCGGATGCCCAGCGCGGCCGCCGCCTCGGTGACCGTGAGCTGGTCCACTGCGATCAGTTCCATGACGGCCCGCTCACCCTCGGGAAGCCTCGCCAGCGCGGCCAGGAGGAGCCGACCGGGGCGTTCCGCGTCGAGTTCGTCCTCGATACGGGAGATGTCATCGCTCTCCAGCAGCCGCCGCCCGATGATGCGTCGATCGCGTTCGGTCTCCCGGGCGATCCGGCGGCGCTCCGATGACACGACGTTGCGTGCGATGCCGTACAGCCAGGCCGTCTCGCTGCCGAGGCGCGGCCGGTAGGAGTGGGCGGAGTCGAGGACGGCGAGGAAGATCTCGGCCGTCAGGTCGGCCGCCGTGTACGGGTCCTCCACACGCCGGGCCACGAAACGCATCACCGCGTCCACGTGGCGCCGATAGAACTCCTCGAAGAGCCGCGGGTCACGTACCGCCGCCGCGGGCCCGCCCCGTAACCGTTCCGCGTCATCCACCGGTGCCTCCTTGTCGTCAACGGCTGCCCGGTCCTCCTGGGCGGAGGTTCACCGGCGTTCTTCAAAGGCGCTTCAGTTGTTCTTGGCACGAGGCGCGAAAAGCGTTACAGAGCGAACAGGGCGACCCGCTACGGGCGAAGCTCCACGCGGATGTGCGAGGACACCGCGTATGTCGGTACGTCGGTACGTCGTCGAGACCTACCTGTTCGCCGCCGACACCCGGCACCAGGCCGCCGCGAAGGCGGTCGGCGGCGGGTCGATGATCGCGCCCGTCCCGGAAAGCGGCGACACCTGCACACCTATGTGGTGCTGTCCAAGCCGCAGGACTGGTTCGCGGCCATCGATTTCACCGAGGCCGCCGAGGCGACGGTACGGATCGCGAAGGAGTTCGATGGCTGGGCACCGGAGCTCACCGCGCTGATCACCAACAGCGACACCGCGCCGGTCCTGCGCCGCTACCACCCTCGCCGACCGGGCACCGGTGGGACCGGTTGCCGGGGGTGACCCTGGTCGGCGCCGCCGCCCACCTCTCGGTCACGAAGGGCGAAGGCGCGCCAACCTGGCCATGCTCGACGGCGCCGAACTCGGCGAGGCCCTCTCCGCACACCCCGACGACATCGAGGCCGCCCTCACCGAGTACGAGCAGGCCATGTTCCCCCGCAGCGCCGAGGCCACCGCTTTTGAAGATGCCGAGTACCACGGGCCAGTACGCTCGCCAGGCTCCGGCCGACGGTGTCGCGTTCGGCGTCGTCGTAGTGCTCGCCGCGCATCGTCGTCCATGACCACGGCCGGCCGCAGCCGGGACGCCCGTCCCTGCCCATACGGCCTCCGTATGATCGGCGGCACTCGAACGCAGGCGCTCGCTCGCCCGGTCTCCTTATGGGTTGCGCCGAGGGCGCTCATGGTCGCGGCCCGGGGGGAGGGTGCGAACCTGTGGGAAGGAGATGCTGAGGGCCGTTGCCAGGACCACCGACAGGCTGCAGACGGTGAGGGTGGTCGCCAGACTGGTGGCCTCGGCGGCCGGGCCGGCCACCAGGAGGCCGAGTGAGGCCAGGGAGAGAGAGCCGAACCAGTCGTAGGAGCTGACTCGGGAGAGGGACTCCTCCGGGATCTTGTGCTGGAGGGTGGTGCTCCACAGGACGCCGTAGACGCTGATGCTCAGGCCGGTGAAGAACATCGCGGCGATGGTGAGCCAGGCCGGCGCCCGGGCGGCGAGGAGCGCCATGGGCAGCGCCGCGGGGAGTGCGGCGAGCGAGGCGATGAGGAGCGGACGTCGGGGCCGGAACCTGGCGCCCAGGGCCGCGCCGACGATGCTGCCCACCGCCTGGGCCCCGACGAGGGCCGACCAGGTCTGCGCTCCGCCGGAGTCCTGGAAACGAAGCGGCCCCAGCACCCCCACGGTGGCGTTCACCGCGGCCATCACCAGGGCGTACTGGGCGGTGAGGACCCACAGCCATTGGCGGGACATGAACTCCCGCTGTCCTTCCCGCAGATCCTGCCAGCCGGAGGTCGCGCGCCGCGGGCGCGGAGCGACGGGCACCTTGTGCATGAGCAAGCCGCTGGCGAAGAAGGTGAGGGCGTTCAAGGCGAGCGCCCAGCCCGCTCCGAAGAACCCGACGATGGCTCCGGCCGCCGCGAGGCCCACCAGGTTCGCGGTGTTGCTTCCGGTGCGCAGCGCCGAGTTGGCTCGCTGCAGGCTGTCCTCCGGGACGAGCTGCGGGATGAGACCGTCCATGGCGGGATACAGCAGCGCCGAGGCGGTTCCGGCCACCGCCGCCAGGAAGCACAGCAGGACGAGGGGGGCGCTCTCGGCGGTGATCAGGACCGCGAGGAACGTGAAGGCGATGCCCGCCGTGTATTCGGCGGCGAGGATGAGCCGTGAGCGCCGGACGCGGTCCGCGACGACCCCGCCGATCAGGATGAAGCACACCTGGGGAATGGCCTGGCAGGCAAGTACCAGGGAGAGCTGTCCCGGAGTGCTTCCGGGCAGGCTGAGCACACCGAAGGCGAGGGCGACGCGCGCCAGGCCGTTGCCGAAGACGGACACGGTGCGTGCGACGAGGAAGTAGAGGAAGCTCGGTTCGGCTGTCAGGGGTCTGGGGGGCGAGGCCTGCAGACCGGTCGTACTGCCTGAATTCTCAGGGCTGCGGGGCAACGGGGTTGTCTCCTCGGGCGGTGTCTGCGGAAGTGTGCCCCGCGTTGTTCAGGTAGGCGTCGGCCGCCCGGCAGAACGTCTCCACTCGACGTGCCAGGCCGGCGGCCGATGCCATCCAGAACTCCTCGGAACCCAGGTCGATGCCGCACCGTCGGGCGAGCACCTCTGGAGCGTGCCGTCCGGAGTTGGAGAGGAGGTACCGCAGGGCATCGGGCTGGAGAGTACCGTCGGTGCCTTCCCTGATGCCGAGTCCGAGGAACAGACCGAAGTAATAAGGCCAGTTCGTGAAGGGCGTTTCGGCGTAGTAGTGAGGTTTGGAGATCCAGGCATAGCGGTCGAGCGTGGCGACGTCGACGCTGTCGCCGTATGTCTCGCACTGGGCCTCGTGCAGGAGGCCGGAGATGACTTTGGCCGAGACGGTGCCCTCTTCGCGTTGCCGGAGGTACCGGTGTTCGAAGAGGAAGCGGCTGTAGGTGTCGACGACGACCTGGAAGTGCCCGATGAGGTCGGCGTTCATCAGCGCCAGGTACTGCTCGGGGGTCGGGTCCGTGGTGCCGTGCTCCAGGAGCAGCGTCTCGGACACCAGGCTGGCGGTCTCGGCGAGAGCCAGGGGCGGGATGCGCTGCAGTTCCTCGCTGTCACGCAGCAGGTGGTAGTGGTAGGCGTGTCCGAGTTCGTGCGCCAGACTCAGGACGCTGTCCATGCTGTCGTCGAAGTTGACGAGCAGTCGGCTCTGTCCGTCGCGCATGGGCATGCTCAAAGCGGTCTGCCGCTTCCCGGGGCGTGGCTCGGCGTCGATCCACGCGTTGTCGCCGGCCCGGCGGACGAGGGCGGCGAAGTCGTCGGCGAACGCGCCGGCCGCCCGCAGGGTCATCTCGAGCGCGGCGTCCCAGCCGATCTGCGGTTCCTCGGGGAGGGGAGCGGCGATGTCCGGATAGGACAGGGTCCGCACTCCGAGCAGCGCGGCTTTGGCCCGGGCGAAGCGATGGAGGGCCGGGAGCGCCGCCCGTACCGCCTCGTGCAGCACGTGCAGGATCCTGCTGTCGACACCGTTGGCATGGAGGGACAGGTCCAGTGGTCCGGCCCATCCTCGGTGGGCCGCCAGCGTGAGCGTCTCGCCCCGGATGGCATTGAGGCAGGCCGCTGCCGGGGACTCGATCGACTGCCACGCCCGTTGGGCGGCCTCGTATGCCGCGTGCCGGCGTTTCGGCTCCGGGCGCCCGAGTTCGCTCCGCAGTGTGGCGATGGACGCCGTCTCGCCGTCCAGCTCTCCGGTGAGATTGCTGGTCAGGTCGCGGTGGAGGTTCTGCCATGCCTGCATGCCGCTGGGGCGGAGCTGCGCGAGCAACAACTCCTGTTCCGGCGGGAGTTGGTGGCGCGCGACGGCATGGGTGCGTTCGAGCCAGTAGCGGTGCGCGGCGGCGATCGGGCTGGCTTCGACGAGCCGCTCGCGCTCCAGGCGGGTCACCCACTGTTGAAGGCGTGACTGCAGGGCGGGCAGCGTGCTCGTCGCCTGGCGAACGGCGGCCGCCTGCGCCGCCGCCTCGGCGTCCGCGCCGTCCGCCCAGCAGCGTCCTGCCCAGTACAGGGAGAGGACCCGGTGATCCTCGGCCGCTCGGCTGACCAGGGTGAGCGTCTGCTCGAAGAGCGCGACCTGGTCCGGCGTCGTCTGCAGGGGCGGCCCCGGGTCGATCTTCTGCTCGGTGAAGTGCCGTTCCAGGTCTTCGAGTTGGGTGCGAAGCCGACGGAGAGCTTCGTCGGGGGATGCGGCGTCGGCGGAGGGGAAGACTGTGTCGAGGTTCCAGCGGGGCGGCGTCGCTTGGTTCATCTGTCCGTTTCCGTCGGGCCGTGGTGGGGCTGGCGTGGAACTGTCATGGGCGGTGCGGGACCTGCTCTGGGCAGGCACCGCACCAGAGGATGCACTCAGTCGACCTTGGGTGCCTTCTCGGGGTCTATGTAGACCTTCCGCGCCTTGATGCGCCCGGTGGCGGTGTGGCGGCCGACGACCTCCTTGACGTCGTCACCCTCGGCCACCGGCCTGCTGAGCCGGATGCTGACCTCGGCGCGCAGGCCGAAGTTGTCCTGGACGGCGGCGTCGGCGGCGGAAGCGGCCTCGACGAGTCCCTTCCTGACGATGTCCATGTAGTGGTCGACGTCGACGGGGTCGAGGTCGATCCCGACGATGTTCTCCCGTTCCTCGGAGGTGGTGAATCGAGTCAGCTTCGGTTGCGTCTCGGACATGTATGTCCTCCGTTTGCGAGCTGATGAACCGGCCTTGGGGCGTTCGCACACTTCGGCCCCCGGTCGCAGAACACGACCGCCAACCACCATCGCCCACATCGGTGGCGGTTGAAAATTGCGCTTGGGGAAGTTGTCCGCTTAGCGACCGTCGAGGCCACGGCGTTCTGACCGTTTTGACGCCAATAACCCCGTTGTAGATTGCGATTTTTGACCGTCCGCACAAGGCCGCCACATTCAGTTCGGGCCATTTGCCATGGCCCGCTTCTGGCAGCAAAGAGCCATGGGTAACGTTCCGGGGGTGCGCTGTCCGAACCGCCGACACACCGCCCCGAAAGCCGGAGGCCCATGTCTCGAGACGCCCGAAAGTCCAGCCCACAAAGATCGCAGAGCGCCGCCCGGGAACTTCTGGCCAATTTCTACACGGTCGAGCGGGCCGGTGGCTTCCGACTCAGTGATGGAGGTGGTCCCTTCGGGTTCGACATCACGACCGCCCTGCAGGTTGATTTCCTGATGGCGTCCTACGGCTGCGACGGAATCGTGGAGACGGGAAGTTTCCTCGGTGACACCACGACCTATTTGGCAAGGCAATATCCGGACACTCCGATACGCACCTGCGATGTGTCCGAGGAGTATGCGTCATTCACCCGCCGGCGCCTGGCGGGGCAGGACAACGTACGCGTTCTGACAGGCAGCTCCGACCAGCTGCTGCCACGGTTGCTGAAGAATTTCAGCCGGCCTCTCGTCTATCTCGACGCGCACTGGTACGAGCACTGGCCCATTCGCGAGGAAATCGCCCTGACGGGCACCGGGATCGTAGCGATTGACGATTTCGACATCGGTCACCGGCGCTTCTCCTTCGACGAATACGATGGAACACGCCTGGACGCGCGGCTGATCGCACGCGTACTGCCCGAGCTCGACGAGTTGTTCGTCGGCGACCCCGAGGCCGACTACCCCTTTCCGTGCCTGCAGACCGGCCGGCGTTCCGGCACGGCCTATCTCGTGCGGGGGTTGGACCCAGGGCCGCTGCGGGAGAGCGGCATGTTCCGGCGGATCGCGCTGAAACCGCACATCCAGCTGCCGTCCTGGAACACCGCGGGGGCGGGCGCGGCGCTGCCGGGGGCCACGGCGTCCCGTGCGGGGAGGTGACCGTATGCATGTGCTGAGCGGCAGCATCCGGACCCGGTCGGCGGAGGAGGCGGCGCCGGTCGCCTGGGCGGTCGCGCAGCGGCTGGGTGTCACCCGGGTCACCGATGTCACGTGGATGGACCGGATCGGAATCCCCGTCAGCTCCGCCACGCGCCCGCGGGCCGGCATTCTGCGGGTCTCGGCGGGAAAGGGCCGTCGCCCCGCCGAAGCCCACATCGGTGCGCTGATGGAGAGCATCGAGCAAGGTGTGGCCGAGCGGGCGGCCGAGACCGCCGCTGTCGAGTGGATGAGCGCGAGGGACGTGGTCCGCGACGGCGGCCCCACGTTGGGCAGTTACTGTCCGCACATCAACGCCCCGCTCGACCCCGACCGGCCCCTTGCCTGGGTCATCGCCCACGACATCGTCCGTGACTGCCCTGTCCCGGTGCCGGCGGAGCTCGTCTTCATCCCCTGCCCGCCGGAGCTGACGAGCGGTTACTTCGGGTCCACCACCACGGGGCTCGCGTCGGGAAACACCTACCCGGAAGCCACCGTGCACGGACTGTGCGAGGTACTGGAGCGGGACATCTCTTCCTTCCAGGTCGTGGACGATGCCTCCTTCCTCGTCCGGCCCGACAGCCTGCCGCCCGCCCTGAGCGAGATGACCGACAGGATCCGGTCCGCGGGCCTGCGCACCTGGTTGCGCTGGGTCCCCTCGGCCCTCGGCGTCTCCTATTTCACCTGCCTGATCGAGGACCCGGACTTTCCGACACCGCTGTTCTGCAATGGCGGTTACGGCGCCCATCCGGTCCCCGTCATCGCCGCGACGCGGGCGATCACCGAAGCCGCCCAGAGCCGGCTCACGTACATCCAGGGCGCCCGCGAGGACCTGGAGGACACCTTCGAGCTGTTCCGCGACGCCCCGGCGCAGGCCATGGACAGCTACCGCGAGGAGCTGATCGGCCGCTACGCCGACGAACGGCGCACTGTGCGGTTCGGGGACATAGCCGGAGCGGACCCCGCCCCGCCCGAGGTCATGCTGGAGCACCTGGTCCGGCACTGCCGCGGCGCCGGCTTCTCCTCCATCGCCGTGTACCACTACGCCGAACTCGCCCTGCCGTTCCGTATCGTGCGGGTGGCGGTTCCGACCGCGGAGCACTTCACCAACGCCACTCAGCGCGTGGGAACCCGGCTGGGGCAGCTGCGGCGCGTCGAACGCACGCTGGTGGGGGCCGCGTGAGCGACCACCGGAACACCCCGTCACCGCTGCACGTCATGGTCGGCCCCACGGGCTACGGGCAGCATGAGCTGCTGTCCACAGTGCCGGGCGTCGTGGTGCACCCGCCCGCGGAGCGCGGATCCATACGTTCGCTGCTGCGCCGGCACACCTGCGTCCCCCAGGAGATCGCCCTGGTCGACGGCCGGTTCGGCGACGTCCTGGCCGTCGGTCACGGAGAGCTCCTCGAGGCCGTCGACGCCGGCTGGCGAGTCTGGGGGCTCGGATCGATGGGCGCCATCCGTGCTGCCGAACTCCACACCCTCGGGGTGATCGGCTACGGGCAGGTCTTCCGGCACCTGCGCGACACCATGGCCCCCGACGACGAGGTGGCCGTGCTGCACGGGCCCGCGCCGCGCTACCGGCCCGCGACCGAGGCTCTGGTCGACTTGCGTGTGCTTCTGGCGCACTGGGCCGGTGAGGGGCTGTTGTCCCGGGATCGGAAGGAAGAGCTGCTGACCGAGCTGGCCGGCAGATGGTTCGGTGACCGCTCGCTCGCGGAGGTCATCGCGCTCGCCCGGCGCATGCTCGGTGCCGCGGCCGCCGACGTGCTGCGGTCCGCGCTGCCTCCCCCCGCCCGATACCGGATCAAGAGCCGTGACCTGGCAACTTTCCTCCAGGAGGAACCATGGCGTCAGCCGCGTCGTTCACCGAGCGGGAATTCGGCGGATTTCCCTTCCTCGATCTCTCCTTCTTACCTGGCCGCCTCCTGACCGCGGTCGCCTGTGTGCGCGCGAGCCGGCGCACCGGCAGCGCGGCCCCGCCCGGCCCGGACGAACTGAACGATGTCCTGACCCCGCTGACCGCGCTGGCCATCCGCCGCATGGACATGAAGCTGGACATCCCGGGTGGCCCGCTGGCACCTGAGCGGCAGGCGGCGGTGAACGAGGCGCTGGCCACGATCGCGGCCGCCGTGCCGGCGTGGGAGCCACTGGTGCGGCTGCCGATCCGTTTCTTGCGTCTGCGGGACGGCGGGCGGGCCATCGGGGCCAGCTGCTACGCCTGGCCGCAGCACGTTCTCCTCGGTGACGACGCCTTCGCCTCCCGCGCCGAACTCGCCGAGCAGGTGCTGCACGAGGTCTCCCACAACTGGCTCTACCTCGTGGAGGAGATCAAGGCGCTGCAACACCGCGGCTGCGACCACACACTGACACTCCCGTCCGGTACCAGCGAGCGAGAGCCGGACGAGATCCTCGGCGCGGCGCACGTCGTCCTCAACGTCCGCCGGCTGTGGCAGCGGATGGACGTGGACGAGGACCAGCGTTCCCGGCGTCTCACCGACCTGGCGTCCTACCTCGAGGGGTGCCTGTCCCTCATCGACGAGGCACGCGTCTGCCTGACCGACGACGGACAGGCGCTGGCCGACCGATTGCTGCAGGAGGCTGTTGCCGCGTGAAACTCAAGGGAGAACTGTCGACCCGCTGGGGCACGCCGTTCCTCGTCCACCAGGTGGAAAGCCCCGACGGATACAACGCTGCTCTGCGCGAACTGCTGCTGGAGAGGGAGCACTCGAAAGCGGGCACCACCGTCGGTATCGTCGACGCGACCAAGACGACCTCGGACGTGCTGCGCTGGGACCACTGCCTGATCGACCCGCTGCGCGGCTGGATCCTCGATGTCGGCGAGTCCATGAACCACCACGTCGGTGCCGGAGTCACGGCCGCGGGGGAGCCCGCGTCGATGATCGCGGAGGCCTGGGCGGTCATCTACCACGAGTGGGGCCACCACAAGATCCACTCGCACCATGACTCGGCCTGGTCGGGCGTGTACTACGTCCACGCCGAGAACATGGCGCAGGGCACGGGAAACATCGAGCTCGTCGACCCGCGCCCCGCGGCCTGCGTGGCAGAGCCCGGCCGGTCGCCGCTGCTGCCCTTCACACCGCGGACCGGCTCACTCATCGCCTTCCCCAGCTGGTTGCAGCACTGGGTGACGCCGTACATCGGCGGCAGCGAGCGGATCTGCATCGCCTTCAACATCGGCTTCGAACGGTGAGGACCATGACCTTCCCCGTCACCTCCCTGTGGGAGACCCCCGTGTGGAGCGGCGCCCTGGCCGCCGAGGACCTGGCTGGGCTGCCCGACCTGCTCGGCTCCGACCCGGAAGTACGGGCGGCCTGCACCAAGAGGTTGGGCCAGGCCCTCACTGACGTCGCTCACACCCTGGCCGGCCCCGGCGCCCGGGAACCGGACACGCCATGGAGCGCACACACCGAACGCTGGGAGGCGGGCTACCACTGCGGGCTCCGCTACGGGAAGGGCACGCTCCAGGCCATCGTCGTCGTCTCCGCGACCGGCACCGCACGGCACGCCGAGTCCGGGCGGATCAGCCTCCACGACCCGAGAGCCGGCGCCAGCAACGTCTTCCTGCCCGGTCTGCCCTGGGGCCGCCACCACCACCTGGAACCCGAGCCCGGCAACGTGCTGATCTGCCCCAGCTGGGTGGCATGGTCGGTGGCACCCGTCCAGGACGGCCACACCGTCGAGGTCTGCCTGTTGCACTCCACATGGGCCGCCGGGACATACCGGACCGGCCTGCTGCTGGGGCAGAAGCTGTCTGGGTGAAGGCCGCACCTCGCCTCGAAGTGGCCGGTTTTTGAGGGGAGTTGTGCAGCCGCTCGTACCGTGCGGGGCCGTGATGGTTTCCATGGGTGGGGTGCCCTTGTGGCGGGTGGGCAGTTGTGACGGTGCAGTGATAGGGGGTGTGGTTGTTTTGGTTTGGTGTCCTGTTTTTGGGGGTGGGGCTCGGGAATGGTGAATGTGGCTGTGTTTGGGTGTGTTTGGGTGTGGATTTGAGGGTGTGTTCGGTTTGGTTGTTGGGGTGGTTGATCTGTGGTTTTTGGTTGTGTGGGAGTGATCTGGGGTTTTCCGTAGGTGTGGTGGTGCGTCTGTAGGCGGCTGCGCTTGCTAC